>JANWYJ010000040.1 GCA_025055115.1 Gemmata sp. | reverse complement strand
TGCGGGATTTTTCCTACATCGCGCCCGAAATTCCCGAGTACAAACCCGAGAACTGCACCGGCTGTATGGATTGCGTCACCGAATGCCCCGATACGGCCATTTTGGGCAAGGTGTTAGCTGAAGACGAATGGGAAGCGAAACTGCAAACCATTCCCGAAGCCGATCGCCCCATGTACCGCGCCCAATGGGCACGCACCAAAAAGTACTACGACAGCGGGGTGAAGAAACAGGGCGTCGGTGGCATGTTCCAAATCATCATCGCCCCCTCGAAATGCAAAGGGTGCGCTGAATGTGTCACTGTCTGCGACGACGACGCCCTCAAAATGGTCCCCAAAACCGATGCCGTGATGCTCAAAGCGCGCAAAAGCCACCGCTACTTCAAAAACATGGGGCCTAGCAACGAGAAATTCATCAGCGGCAACCTCCTCATCGACATCATGCTCAAAGAGCAAGCCCACATCTATACCGGTGGGGCCGGTTCCTGCGCAGGCTGCGGCGAAGGCACCGCCTTGCGGATGCTGTGTGCCGCGACCGGCTCCAAGTACGCCGATCAATGGGGCATTGTCGCCGCCACCGGCTGCAACACCGTCTACACCTCCACCTACCCCTACAATCCGTACATGGTACCGTGGACGAATTCTCTGTTTGAGAATGCCCCGACCTATGCCATCGGCGTGCGCATGCGTTGGGATCAGATGGGCTGGAAGGACAAACCCCTGTGGGTCATCGGTGGCGATGGGGCCATGTACGACATCGGCTTCCAAGCCCTCTCGCGGATGTTGGCCAGCGGGATGAACATCAAAGTGTTCGTCCTCGATACGCAGGTGTACTCCAACACCGGCGGGCAAGCGAGTACAGCCAGCTTCACCGGCCAGAACACCAAAATGAGCGTTCATGGCCATGTCTTCGGGGGCAAACAAGAACGCCGCAAGGAAATCGCCCAAATCGCGATGATGCACCCACGCACCTATGTGGCCCAAACAACCGCCGCGCACGTCAATCACTTCTACAAATCGGTGCTGGGGGCGTTGGAATTCGATGGCCCGGCGATTGTCTGTTGTTACACCACCTGCCAGCCGGAACATGGTGTGGCCGACAACATGGCTGGCGAACAAGCCCGCCTAGCCGTTGATACCCGCGCCTTCCCGTTGCTGATTTACGATCCCCGCAAAGGCGACACCATCAAAAGTCGCTTATCCCTCGATGGCAACCCCAATAAAACCGGCGATTGGTACATCCACCCCAAAACCGGGCAAGAGATTACCTTCATCGATTTCGCCCGCAGTGAAGGCCGCTTCGTCAAACATTTCGACAAAGACGGCAACCCATCACCCACACTCTTAGCCGCCAAACAGGACCGCCTGGAAAACTGGCGACTCTTACAGGAATTGGCCGGATTACGCTAAACCCCACTTGGTAAGTCAGCGATTGCCAAGTCGCTGGCAAGAGCTGTTACAGGAATTGGCCGGATTACCCTCAACCCCACAGATGTCGGCGGATAACCGCCGGCTGGCCGTGTGGAGTCAGTCCAGACCTTGGGAAGTCCTGACGCGAAAGAAGGCCAGAAGGGCCTGCAACGCCGCCACCTGCAACCGATGGCCCAAGGCCAACGAGTGATGAAAGTATGAGTCACCTTGTTGCTAGTGCTGAATTCACCGACCTGATAGCGGCTGTTCAGTTCGTCAAACGGACACGGTGGGAACTCCGCGAACTGTGGATGGTTCGCGTGTTCCTCGACCGTTACCAGTTGATCGATGTCAACAAGGACTACTTTGAACTCCGCGGCATCGGCTACCGCGACGCCGACATCGTGCCGTTGTTGCGATTGGTCAATGCCGCCTTCGACCCGGCCACTCTTCACGAACCGACAGACCAAGAATACAAAGAGTTCCTCACCGGCCGCCGCTGGGCTTGGGCCCACGACCGCGTGATGTAACGTCGCCCCGATGTAACCCTGCCTTTATTGGACTCTCTCAGTGTGCCTGAAATGCCGTCGGCCGCTGTTGTTGATTTGACCGCCGTGCCAGCGCTGCGCTGCCCTTGTGGGTGGGCGCAACGAGCCTTCACAGAGCTGCCCGGCGCGCCGTTGAGTGTGCATCGGGTCCAGATTCTAGACGATGCCCGTGTCCATTACCACAAAGAGCAGACTGAAACGTATGTGATTCTCGAATGCGGTGCCGATGCGGCCTTGGAACTCGACGGTGTGCGGGTTCCTGTGAAACCGGGCGTGGCGGTCTTGATTCCTCCCGGTGTGCGCCATCGCGCTCTCAGTCCTATGACCATTCTCAACATCGTCGTTCCGCCCTTCAACCCGGCCGACGAATGGTTTGATTGACCCTGATCAGGACGGTCGACAGGGGGTGTTCGGCCTTTGATAGAACTACTGATGACCTCGGTGGGCAGATGGTAGCCGCAGACGCCGGCCCAGCTTCGTCTCAGCTTTCATTCGGCTGTGCCGTTCGGCCCAAGGCAACGTCGAACTCGGTCAGAAGAGGCACAAGCATCGCCGCGATGGCGAAGCCGAATGATCCGCCCAGTACCAAAAAGGGCACGAGGGGGTCACTGGATTCCTCCGTTCCGGGGCGACCAATCAGGACGTTGACGATGCAGTAGAACATCGCCAGTGGGCAAATCACGCTGGCCACTGTCAACGCCGGTGACGGTCGATCGGCACTCAACACATACAACAGCCCGCCGATGCCCAACACGAGGAAGGCAATGAAGCTGAGCCACTGATTGGCAAAGCTACCACCGTTGATCACGATCAAGTAAATGCAGATCAAGGTACCGATTGACAGGAAGAAGATCGTACCGAGGGTTTGCACAATCGCCACGCGGCTTTGCGTGATTCGCAGGGAAACGTGCAGCCCCAACGTCACAGCAAAGAGAAAGAGTACCACCAAGGCGCCCATGACCGCCACCAGGGGGCCGAATTGGGCTGCTAATGCATCGCCACCGGCCGCCGGCCGCGCCAACGCTCCGCGCAGGGCATAAAAGATCGCCAATGCCAACGGCGGAACGATGTATTCCTTGCAGTTGTAGAGAACCCCGAGGAACTTTCCGAACACGAACTCTTGAGGGGAAATATCGGTCACCAGCAGAACATCCAGGGCACCGCCATCGCGTTCGGATGTGACCGACGTGACCGCTTGGGCCGCCACGAGCAGCAAACTCAAAACGGCGACGGGTACCAACCCATAGGCCGCCGCAAACGCTGGCCTTCCCCCAGGCCGATTCAGTTCACTGATCGCAAAGTACAAAATGAGTGCCAACACGATGCCGTAGGCGAGTTTGACCAGAAGAGGCCGCCGGCCATAGGCCAGGGTGCGAATTTCCCGCCACAGGATGGGGTTGGGCCAAACTTCCCGCGCTGGGCCAGGGGCTGCATGCGCCCGCGCGCGTTTCTCCGCTTCAATCGCCTCATCGAGTTGCTCTTCGGGAATAATCGTTTCCCGTTGCATGATTGGCTCGCCGCTGGGGTTCCATCGCCGCAATTTCCAGATGCCCACACCGTTGAGTAACGCGCACCACAGCAGCATCACGGCCACAAAGCCATAGGTGGGGGGAATCGTGCCGGCAACATCCACCCCCGGTTCCAGAACCGTTTGCATCACGATGAATGGATCGCACCACGCTTGCACGAGTACCCAATCGACACCCGGGGCCAGCCACGGCCCCACGACACTCAACGCCTGAGTGACACAGACATACAGCACCAAAAACAGTACCGATAACGCCAACGCCTGATAGGTTTTATCACGCCACAGGGCGACCAAACCACCCAGCGAACCGGCCGCGATTGCCGAGGCTAACAGTACCAAGACGGCCTGAACAACTTGGCTGGGCGCAATCCCACCCAACAAAAGCAACATCGCCAAGACCGGAGTGATAATGAACAACTGAATAAGAATCGGCAACAGTGCCCCCAGCAGCTTGCCCAGGACAATTTCGTAATCGCGCATGTCCGTGAGCAGCAGCAGCACGAAGGTACGGCGATCTTTCTCTTGGGACACTGCGCTGGCCGCGGAAAGAGCCGCGAAAAACAGCGTCAGCAAGAGTTGAACATAGGCGATGATTTGAAATAACAACAGGCCGACGCTGGCCGTTTCGCCTAAGGTAGCGTCGCGCGCAAAGCCAATGGTTGCTTGCCACGTTGTGATGCCGAGAATCCCCAGCAGCCCCACCAAAGCCATCCGCGACGCGAAGTGGCCACTGCGGCGGGGTACCGTCACCACTTCGCGCGAAAAAATCGGGCCAAGCACGCGAACCTCCACAACCTCCCGAACCACAAGCTGTTCGGTTAGCTTATCGTCGGGATGGCCACCGGATAGCCCATCTTCGCAACCCGGCATACAATCCGCTCGATGAGAGTCATTCTTTTTGCGATCCACGGCGGCCCGGCTGGTTGGCTGGGAACCTACGGCAACGATTGGGTGGGAACTCCACACCTCGACCGCTTGGCGTCGGAAGGTGTTGTCTTCGACCGGCACATCAGTGACTGCCCCGAGCCAGCCGCCGCTCGGCGCGCCTGGCTCCGCGATGGCCCCCACCGCTTCCCCTGCCCCACCTTCCTCATTCGCGCCAATCACCCTGATACGGACCTGCCCGATGAGTACTACGCCCACTGGAGCGAAGTGTTCGACGCCCGACCGCAAACGGATGATTCGTCGCCCTTGGAGGAATTGCTCCGCCGCTTCCCCACTTGGCTCGACCGACTGGCTAATATCCCCGACTTGCTGCTGGTCATCGAAATCGACCGGCTCCTGCCACCCTGGGACGTACCGGCCGAGGTGTTCGAAGCCTACCTTCATGATGAACCTGAAACCTCGGCGGAAACAGAGAAGCACCACAAGGAAACCGAAGCGACGAATGAGGAACGTGACTCACCTGAAGCTGCTGCGGCCGAATCCGCCGCGGCCGATGAACCGGTGCCGCCCTGGGCTGATCCCCCCATCGGTTTTTTCGATCCCAAAGACCTGGACGCTTGGGATTATCTGCACCGCAGCTTCGCGGCGGTTGTGACGAAACTCGATGCCGAATTGGGGCAACTGTTCGACGAATTGCGCCGCAAAGGCTTCGATCAGTCGGCGGTATGGATCGTGACTTCCGACTGGGGGTTGCCGCTGGGGGAACATGGTCAGGTGGGGTTGTACCGGCCGTGGTTGCATGAGGAGTTGGTTCACTTACCGCTGATCGTGCGGCTTCCGGGGGCCGAGCAATGCGGCCGGCGTGTCGCGGGGTTCACCCAGCCACCCGACCTCTACCCCACACTGTTGGCGCTTTTGGGTTCCACGCCGACCAGCGACGACAATAGCTTCAACCTTCTCCCACTGCTTCGTGGTGAAGCGGCATCGTTACGCCCATACGCCGTCACAGCGCTCGAAGTCGGCGGCGCTGCGGAGTGTGCGCTGCGCACCGATGAGTGGGCTTTGCTAGTCCCGACACGGGTTCCTGAAGGCGATCCACCTCGCGCACCCATGCTCTTCGAAAAACCCGACGACCGCTGGGAGGTGAACGACCTTCGGCCCCGGAATATTGAACGGGCCGACGAGCTGGAAGCTCAGCTCCGCCAGGCCCTGCAATGAATGGCCTTGACGATGAGTAGCCTTGACGATGAACCTTGATGATCACAAAGCCGCCAGTCGACTTCAGGCCTACCACCAGTCGACTTCAGGCCTACCGCCAGTCGACTTCAGGCCTACCGCCAGTGGACTTCAGGCCTACCGCCAACGCTTGCAATGAACGGCCTTGGCGATGAGCCTATGGCGCGGTTCCCCGGGAGATGCTAAGCCGCTCACATCGTCAGCACGACCTTGCCGAAGTGCGAACCGCTTTCGAGATGGTGGAGTGCGGCCGGGGCTTGCGTCAGTGGAAAAGTCTTGTCGATCACAGGGCGAAGTTGGTGGTCGGCGATCAAGCGATTCATCGCTTCAAACATTGCCCGTGAACCCACGAAAACCCCCTGGAGCCGCACCGCTTTCATCAACACCAGCAGCGGGTTGAAGTTGCCCGCTCCTGCAAGAATGCCGATGAGGGCGACATGCCCCCCGGTACGAACGGCCTTCAGCGACCGTTCGAGTGTTCCGGCACCGCCGACCTCAACGACCACATCGACGCCGCGGCCTTCGGTTTGCTGCCGCGCCCATTTGTCCCAATCGGGGTTGGTTGTGTAGTTGGTAGTCGCGTCGGCCCCCAGTTGCATGGCTCGGGCCAGCTTCGCATCGCTGCTGGAAGTGATCAACACCTTCGCCCCCAGAGCTTTGGCGAATTGCAAAGCGAAGATCGAGACGCCACCGGTGCCTTGCAGTAGCACCGTGGTGCCAGGACCGGTCTGCGCTTCGACCAGCGCATTCCACGCGGTGACCGCCGCGCAGGGCAGCGTGGCCGCTTCTGCAAAGCTCAAGTGCTCGGGAATTCGCACCACGGCGGTTTCTTCAATCGCTAAATACTCCGCGAAGGTACCATCCCGTTCGCTGCCCAAGGTCACTTTCGTTACGGCCTCGGAAATGGGGCCATCCTGCCACAGTGGCATGAAGCAGCCGGCAACACGATCACCGACTTGCCATCGGCTCACGCCAGCACCCACCGCAACCACTTCTCCAGCCCCGTCGGAACCGAGTATCCGCGGCAGCGCCAGTTTGGGGTTATACAATCCTTTGGCGATGAGCAAGTCGCGATAATTCAGCGAAGCCGCGCGCAGCCGCACCAGTATTTGCCCCGTTTGCGGTGTCGGCTCGGGGCGCTCGACTACGGCGATATTGTCTAATCCGAAACCACTTTGCAGCACAACCGCTTTCATAGCCAACCCTCCGGAATGTCTGCCTTCAAGATACGAAAATGCGCACTCTCAGAAGCGGCAGAAACCACCGATGAGAAAATCTTGATCACGTTGCGATTCGCCAGAGCTCGCGATAGGCTCAATCTAGGGGAATGATGCTGGTTTTCAGGGGTACGCTGATGCGGTGGTTGCCCGTCGGGCTACTGATACTATCTCTCGCTGGTTGTTCGGGCGGCGAATCCGCACCAGCACCATTACCCTCCTCGGCTGATCCGAATAGCTCCCCGGCCGTAGCACCGCCCGATCCGCTCCGTGAGGCCATCGTCTATTTGGAACCGCTGGGAGCGTATTTCACTTCCACGGCGGGAACGATCACCGACATCCGGCTTATCGGCACACAACTGCGCGATCACGACTTGAAGCGGTTGTCGGTCTTCACCGGCCTTCGCGCTATCACCATCAACGCTCCCGGTATCACCGAAGAGGGGCTGGCCCATCTGGCCACAATCCCCACGTTGGAAATCGTCATCCTCTACGGCAACAACATTACCGATGCGGGGTTGAAGCCACTGGCGGAACTGCCCGCTGTGCGCGAATTGCACCTGGTGAATACCTGGGTCAGCGATGAAGGAATGCCCTCGATCGCCAAGATGCAGAAACTGACCACCCTCAATCTGAGCCGTTCACGTGTCACCAACGCTGGTTTAGTCGAACTGACCAAGCTACCTGCGCTAACGGCCCTGGATATCAGCACCACACCGATCAACGACGCCGGCATGGCGTCCCTGGGCCAAATCACCACACTCAAGAATCTCGACGTATCCCGATTGCTCATCACCAACGCCGGTTTGAAAGCACTGACCCCGCTGAAGGAACTCCGCACGCTCAATCTGACCGGCACGGCGATTACCGCCATCGGTCTGAAGGAGGTCGCACAGTTCACGCATCTGCAAACGTTGATTCTCGATCACACTACCATTGGCGATGCGGGGTTAGCGCATCTGGCCCCCCTGACCAACCTGACCACTCTTCAGCTCGATAACGTCGGCCTCACCGACGCAGGCGCGGCCCACCTCGCCCGTTTCACCAAACTGACACAGCTTTCCCTGGCCCGCAACGACATCAGCGACTTGGCCATCGAACCACTCAAACCACTCACCCAGTTGGAACTGCTCATCCTCTCGGGTACCACGATATCCGATGCTTCGGTCAAAACCCTGGCCGGATTTCCCAACCTGTGGGGGCTTTCCATCCGCAATACGAAAATCACCGCCGCGGGCGTAAGGGAGTTGGAGAAAGCCTTGCCGAAGTGCCAAATCGACTACTGACACGAACAACGACCCTGTGCTCGGGGGGGCTTTGTGAGGAGAAAGCCTTGCCGAAGCACTCAATCGACTCCTGACATCGCGGGTGTGGCCGTGAGCCGATGCCGAGGGTGTACGTTACCAGTTCGACAGGAACGGTCGCAGGAAGCGGCCCTGACATCACGGGTGTGGCCGTGAGCCGATGCCGAGGGGCAGATGTCGACTTTTGGCGAAATGTTCCACGTGGAACGTCGGCGAATGTTAGAATGTCGCGCTGAAACCCTGATCAGGCCTGCTCTTAGGATGAATTAACGTATAAGTCAAATTCTTCCGCACCACAGGAATGCGCAATTGTAACTATACGAAAGTATACAATAGTATCCATTTGTGGACACGCCGCCTTCAGCGGGGCAGCGCTGATGGAGGAGGAGCGCTGATCGCCTGCGTATCTGTTGGTGAATTTCTGTTGGCTTGGTGAATTTCTGTTGGCGAATTCGCCGCGGATGACAACCTTGATTGTCCACCGCGAACCGGTGTGCGGTGTTCCGAGCGATCGTTCATTCAGGGTTCCGAATGAACGTTTATTCTAGTTCCGAACGAAAGTTCTTCAAGTTGGGCGAGGACTTTGAAATTGGGCGAAGCTCCGCCGTCGCAGGGATACGTCGCGGGGATACCCTCGGGCAAGGGTTGGAGGGTTGTACGGCGTATTACTTGCGTGTCGGGCGGAAGGTGGCGTGGCATTTCACGCACGTGCGCGTCATATCGTTGTAGGCGAGTGTGGCGGCGTCGAGGTTTTTGGCCCGGGCGGCTTTCATCAGATCCTCGGCGGCGATTTTGAAGGCTTGAGCTTGGAATTTGTACTCCTCGCTCCGGTACGCGGTGACAAACACGCGCATTTCGGCGATGTGTTTGAGCACGTCAGCATTCAGGCGCAGGCTTTCGTAGTCTGCCAGTGCGAGGGCATCGAGAACAGCGTGGGCATTTTTGAGTTTGCCCTTCATAGCTTCATTTTCGGGCGGAATTGGCAGTGAATCGGAAACTCCTGGAGGTTTGGGGGGCTGCGCCACACCCGGACCCACGACCAACGCTACAACTGCAACGGCGGTTATGGCTACTGACCGAATCGTGAACATCGAAGTTACTCCCAGGCAGGTCATGATAGCTTAGTCCTGATTGCGAGATGGAATGGCATTGGAGCAATCGTCGTGCCAGCCAGCTCGTTACCATCGTTTCGCAGTGCTCATTACCATCGTTTCGCAGTGCTCATTAGATTATTGAGGCTGATCTGTGCGCCGACGGACTCCGCCTGCAGTGGGGTCTTCTTCCAGAAAGTGTAGACCCGCCACAGTATCCCTGCGCAGCAGAAACCCAGGATTGCATCGACTCAGGAAATGATGAGGGCGTAGCCCGTGTGCCGGTACCGCACGGGGTATGCCGAATTGGCCCACGCGGAATTCCCCTTTAGGTCCCCACCGTAGCGACTGGGCATGCTGGTGGAGATTTCCTTTCGCATGGAAGAGTTGGTTAGTAATGGTTGTGCCAACGGCTGAGGGTTAGTGATGGTTGTGCCAACGGCTGAGGTGTGAGATTT
Source organism: Gemmata sp. (assembly GCA_025055115.1). Lineage (GTDB taxonomy): Bacteria > Planctomycetota > Planctomycetia > Gemmatales > Gemmataceae > Gemmata. The sequence continues at coordinate 75,745 of JANWYJ010000040.1, read as the reverse complement.
TCGATCAAGCTTGGTTGGAACCGACTGAAACCCACCTTGCTCGGAACCGGCAAGTGCCACCGAGAACTGGTTACCAATCGGTTGTGCTTCCCAATGGCATGGTTCTCTCCTCCCAATGGCATGGTTCTCTCCTCCCGTGGAATCGACAGAGTCGGAGCAACCCAACGATTCTGTGGGATGCGTCGAGCTTGAGAGAATTTTGGGGAATTTGCGCAACAACGTGTCAGTTGTCTCCTTGTGACTGGTGCTATCCGCTGCTAGGCTAATTTCCATGCTGTGGGTGTGACCGGAGTAACTCCTGCGACTTGACCGCGAGGAATTTCATGCGTGCCGCGAGTGGGTTACTTGTCGTGGGGCTTGTCTTGGTGACCGCGCTGATGGTGGTAGCGCGAGCGGAACCGGACTATTACGCTATTGCCGCAACCACGCCGCCACCGCGAGTCGCCGAGGATGCGCCGGAACCGGCCACGAAAAAGCTCATCGAGGAACTCGGTTCTGACGACTGGCGTATGCGTGAAAAGGCCAGTCGCGAACTGGCCGCGTTAGGGGAAAAAGCCCTTCCCTATCTGCGTAAAGCCCTGCTGGATGGCGATAACCCGGAAGTCCGGCAGCGTCTATTGGTGTTGGTCCGTCGCATGGAACGGGCGGTGTTGGTGGAACCCAAACGGATCACTCTGAAGGCCCAAGACCAAACGTGCAAGCAGATTCTCGACGCGATGGCCCAACAAACCGGTTACCGGATGGAGTTTCAAGCCTTCGGCCCTCAGGCCGAGGCGAAGTACACGTTTGACTTTCAGAATACTCCGTTCTGGCAAGCCGTCGATGCATTGGCCAACACCGCCGGTCTGGGTATTTATCCCGAATACGAAGACCAAGTCATCCGTTTCTATCCCCAAGAGACCGTCAGCCCCTATGTGGCTTACAGCGGTCCATTTCGTTTGACCGCCACGAGCATCTATTCGACTCGGTCTATTCAACTGGCCGGTCTACCCCGGCGCGGCGAAGGTCCGCGGTCTGACGGAGTCGTCAACCTGAGCGTCCAGATACATTCGGAACCCAAAAACCCGATGATTGGCGTGACTCAACCGGAGCTGACGGAAGCTAAGGACGATCGGGGTGGCAACCTTTTACCGCCACGCCAGCCACGCAATGCCTACTACCCAGGCTACTACAATTCGGGGTTTCGCAGCCATAACACGCACATTAGCATCGATTTGAAGCGGAGCGACCCCCAAGCGAAACTCATCCAATCTCTCAAAGGGCGTGTGGGCATCACCCTGTTATCCGGGGCAGTTGCCGACATCGTCATTCCCGAACCGTTGAAAGCGCAAAAACAGACCTACCGGAGCCGCTCAGTCGAACTCGAATTACAATCTGTGACCGAAGATACCAACCAAAAAGGGAATTACACGGTGGCGCTGAAGCTGACCCGGAGGTCACCGGAAGGTGTCAATGCTGGCGAAGATTGGAATTGGGGTAATAGCATCTGGCAGAAACTCGAGCTGATCGATGCCCAAGGTCAGCGTTACTACTGCCACGGGCCAACCAACAACACTAATAACGGTACCGGTACCGTCCAACTGACGGTGGTCTTTGGCCCCGAGGACCGCCGATCGGTTCGTGGCCAGAAGAAGACGTTAGGTCCACCAGCCAAACTCATTCTCCAACAATGGCTCACCGTCACCGAAGAAGTACCCTTTGAATTCCGGGATATCCCGCTGCCCTAACTCGCGGTGTACGCGGAGTTCTCCTCAAGCCATTGTGCACCATTTCTCAATCGCTGAAGACACGGCGAGGCGTGCCAACACCGATCCGTAAGGCCAGTTGCTGAAACGCGGTCGCATAGTCGGGGCTGGTGTGGTGCAGATGTTCGGCTTCAGAAATGAGCGGCAATACTCGGCGACGGCGAATGCCCCAGCGGCGAAGAACCTGGCGAAACGGTTTCAGATGAGGCGCATAGACGTGCAAGAGTTTATGCTCATCGAATTGGACTTCCATCGGTTGGCCATCGGCGAGCACCGCCAGCCCAGTACAGCCATCGTTCAGGAGCATTTCCTCAAAATCGCACAGATGACTGGCCAGAACCGGGCGGTCGATGTGAGTGCGCTGATAGTCGACGTGGCCTACGCCCTGGGAATCGTGACTACTTTCGAGAATGACATGAACAATATCGCCCAAAGGCTCCAGGAGGGCCAAGAAAGTATCGAAAAGCCGTTCCGCCGAAACCGCCGCGGAGAGCATCGGCCAGCGCAGCGGGACGCGTGGATCACGATACACCCCGATGCGATAGCCCTGGCGGGGCACGAGCGGGTGCCGTTCACTGGGTCGGATAGCGTCCGTCAGAGTGAAAGTGCCGTAAGTTTTGCTCGCCAGCCAAGGGAAGAGCCGGTGGGGGGTCACGGGAAACCTCGCGCGACAACATAGGGTCTGCCCGGAGTTGTGAAGGATGCAGGCTCTCCCCAGGCCCGTAGGAAATTCCCCAGCATCTCGTATGCTGAGAAGGTTTTCACCACCAAGGGCCGTCGCAGGGGGCCGTTTCTTCACCCGTCCTCGGTTCGGGGTGTCGCGTCGTGGCGGGCTGAGTCGGAAGAGAGCTCCGGGTTATCGTAGTCTACTCTCTCGTTCGGTCGTTGGCTTCCGTGCCCGGCTCATTTTACGCAACGGACATCGCCCCATGAGTCCACTCGGTGGGAAACTAACACAAAAACCGACTATCCGGGTTGTCGGAGGGGAGGCGATCTGCAACACTAGAAGGGCCGTAGTGGCGGAGGAGTCAAAAGCCGATGGCAAAAAAAGAAAAGTCGCTCACGGTTTCACGGCGGTTTCCGATGTCAGGCATGAATTGGCTGCTGCGTGCGAGGGCGGAATGATGCGTGACTGGGTTTGGGGTGTAGGCGGAACGCTGGTGTTCGTAATCCTGGGAGCGTGGGTCGCAACGGCCCAACCCCCAGCCTCTTCGGACCCCTCCACCATTCGCATCACGCCCCAGAAACCGGCCGATCCATTGGACCGGCCGGGGTTTATCGTCATCCGTCCCGGTGGCCGGCCGCCATCGTTGGCGGTTCGTCCGCCCGATCCCGCCTCATCGCAACCGCCCCCACAATCCGCAGAACTGACCCACCACGGCCTGGCCGTCCCTCCGCCGAGCGACAAACTCCCCGCCGATACGCTTTTTGATTATTGGTTTGTGGCCAGTGTCGAGGGGCAACGGATCGGCTACGTCCATTGGAGCGCGAAAAAAGTCAAGAAACAAGACCGGGAGCTGTGGGTTGGGGTCAAGTATCAGAACTTCACGGTGGCGCGCTTCGGCCAAACGGTGAACCAATGGGGCGAAGAATCGACCGTCGAAACGCCCACGGGGGAAGTGCTCCTCACTGGGATGCGGCAAGGGATTGGCAAAGACCAGATGCTGATTCTCAACGGCCTGGTGGAAGGCAACACGCTCAAAATTCAAGGCGAAGGAGTGGCCAAGGGGGCCACCGACACACCGTGGCCGGCGGGGGTCGTGGGGTGTGTGCGCGAACCGAAACTGTTTCAACAACCCTTAAAGATTGGGGAATCGTTCGATTATCTCACCTATGTCGGGGTGGTCAATCGCGTCGTGAAAATGACGGTGACCTTGGAAGATGAAGAAACCCACACGCTCTGGGCCAAAGAACCGGCACGCAAATTGCTACGATATGTCACGAAAATGGAACCGGTGGCGAACTTCCGACTGCCCCCCGCGACGACTTGGGTCGATGCCGAAACCCGCGAACCCCTGAAAATGGAATTCGATTTCCCCGGCTTTGGGGGCCGCGTCCGTTTCCTTCGCACCACGCAGGAAGCCGCCACCCTTCCGGTCACACGGCCTTTGGAATTATTCAATGCCCAATCGATTCGACTCGATCGCGAAATTCCTGGAATACATAAGGCCCGGCGTGTCGTCTATAAGGTGTCGGCTCCCCAAGACGACGACCCGACAACGCTGTTTGCTTCCGATGCGCGGCAGGAAATCCGGAATTTCGATCGCCAAACCCATAGCCTGGAGTTGCACATCCGCGAACGGCGCGGTCCAGAAAAAGGCGCTGCGGCCCAGCCGGCTCCGGGTCCTGAATTCACCGCCAGCAACTACTTCATCAACTGGGACAACGACGCAGTGAAACGACACGCAGCCCAGGCCACCAAGCACCTACCCGCCAACGCGACTGCATGGACCAAAGCGGTGGCGATCGAGAAATGGGTGAACGAAAATATGAAGGCCTTCGAGTTCTCGCAAGCGATGGCCACCGCCGACCAAGTGGCCAAAAATCTCAGCGGGGATTGCACGGAATACGCCATGCTCGCCGCCGCGATGTGCCGCGCCGTCGGCATCCCCTCGCGAACAGTCCTCGGCTTGGTTTATGCTCCGGCCAAAGACGGTAAGCCCTATCTGGCCTACCACATGTGGTTAGAAGCGTACGCCGAGGGGCAATGGCTTCCCCTAGACCCCACCTTGGGCCTGGGTGGCGTCGGCCCGGGCCATGTAAAAATCGCCGATCACAGTTGGCATGAAGAAAAAACCCTCGCTCCACTGCTGCCGGTCTTACGCGTCTTGTCCGCCAAGCCGAGTGTCCGTGTGCAGCAGGTAGAACCATAATTCGATACACACAAAATATTAACAATCAGGCGAATGAATTTTCGATATTGCATAGCTTCGCCGGGGTACTCCGTCTATACTTTGGGCAGACTGCTGATGGGAAGTGCGGGATTGAGATTTTTGACCGTACGGGACCGTTCTTGTTGACCGTGGAGAATTCATTCCAGCCGTGAATATTCGTGAGGTCCTGATGGTCGCGCTGGTCAATTTCTGGGCTGTGGAATGACACAGGGGAACGGACCAATCCCGGCGGCGGGTGCGTCAGCCCCCCGGTCGCACGCATTGCTGTCTTCGTCAGCGCAACCGATTCGCGAATCGCACGGCTCACTAATGCCCGCGATGATTGCCACTTTGCCTGCTTCGCCCCCGACTCCTCCGAGCGGAACCATCAGTTCCGCCTGCGGTTGTTCATCCGTGAAGGGACATGCCGGAATTCCCCGCGCCCGCGAATGGCTCGATCAACTGTTCGCAGGCCAATACCCTTTCAGTGAAATCACGCCGTCGCCCCTTCCCCATCCCCCCGCTCAGCCGGCCGAATATGACGCGATGGCCCGGGCCGCCGCCAGCCCCGATGGCTTTCTCATCCACGCCGATCCGCTCCGGAGTGCGTCACTCATTGCCCAACTGGCACGAACCCTCGTGCTCACCCCGCCGGCCCCACCCTCCCCGGCACCGCGTGTTCTCATCCTCACCCCCTACTCCGCCGCGGCCGACCGGATCAGCGAACAATTGCTCCAGTGGGATGTGGCGGTTGTTCGCGCGTTGGCCGAGGATGAAAACCCACTGCGGGAAACCCCAGCGGTTAGCCGTGTGACCTCGCTGGCCCGAGGTCTGGCTGACGTGCAGCGACAGTATCAGCAGGCTGTCACACGTTTGGCCGAAGCCGAAAAACGAATGGCGGCTTTCGCCCCCGTCGCCAAAGCCATCGCGCGGCTCGCAGAGGTGCAAGCGATCCTGGCTCAGCAACAGGCTCACCGCGCGGCGTGTCTGGCCCGTCGCGAACAGTTGGAGCAGGAGGTGCGCGACGAAGTCGGCACCCCATTTGCCATCCGTTGCCAACAATGGGCAGCTGAATATGCCGAACGGCTCGGCCGCCTGACCGCCGAACTCGACGCCCAGCGAGACAGCTATCGGGAAAAAACAGCCCAACTTCAACAGATTCAACAGCAACTGGCGGAAGCGTCCCGCAAACCGGGTTTGTTGGCCCGTCTGTTCGGCAGTAAAGCTCCTGCCGGTTTACCCGACCCCGCCGAACTCGACAAACAACGGCAAACCCTCGCAGCTGATTGCGACGCCCTAGCAGCTCGTGTGGCCGAACTCGAAGCGCAACGGGACGCAGAACAAACAGCATTCCCCCGTCAACGGGACCAACTTCTGGCGGACGAGATCGCTCATCGCCGTGCCGCCATCGATGCTGAAATCGCGCTTCTCACCGCCGAATGCACGCGCGCCGAGGCTGAATGGACGGCTCTACGCACCGTCATCGCCCAGGCCGCCCCGGGCGATGATCCCCGCTTGGCGGAAGAAGAACTCACGACAGCCCGCCAGCAAGTCGCGGAAACAACGCTGGCCCTACAACACGTTCTCACTCAAATGGCCAGTGAAACCCGCATCGTCGTTGCCACGCCCCAGGCCCTCGAGAACGACCCGTTTTTCACCGCCTTATCGGGGGAAACTCCCTTTGGCTGGCTCATTTTCGACCGGGCCGAAGAACTGCCCGAGGCCGAGTTCATCCGGCTGTCCCGTTGGGCCGAACGCTGGATTTTCGTTGCCGATGTGCCCCCGGCCGATCATCACCGACCCACGCACTTGCGTGCCTCCAGCCGCCATGGGCGTTTCCCGGAATATGGCTTCATCTCGCGGCTGGCCGCCTGGCTGGACCGCGAAACATGGACCTGGGAAAACGATGCCCTCGTCTGCCGGTTGCTTTATGTGTCCCCCCTGCAGCGGCCAGCCATGACGCGCGAACCTCTGGCCGACCGACCCGCCATCGAATTGCGCTTCATCGATTCCGAAGTCACCGGCGAAGCCTTGTTAGCCGAAATCGCTTTCCCGCCCGAAATGGACCTGCCTGCGGCCAAAACTTTCCTGTTTCACACCCTGGGCGAGGTTCTCTTGCGACCGTGCGGCCCTATAGAATGGCAACAACAGGCTGACGCCCTAGCGGCGGTTTGGCCAGTGGTAGATACCGCCGAAGGAACCTGGATTGACCTGGAACCTGGTATTCGGGAAAAGATCGTCGGCACCGGTCCCTGCGCTTTCACCGCCGCGGTTCGCTTCGATACCAACGCTGGCTGGGACTCCGAGAAAGCCGTCGCATGGCTGCACGCGTGCTGGCCATCACCCATTACCAGTCGTTTTGCCGCCTTAGCACGCTCCAAAAACTCCGGACATCTCCTGTGACTGGCCTTCTCCCGAGCGCAGGTGGCCTCGCTAACGGTGATCGGTACAGAGTATTCTTCCCGACAACTCCACCGCAGCGATCCGGAACGAGCAGCCGCCACGGCCCAGAAGCCGCTGTTGACCACCGCTCGGATTGAGGAGCCTGACGATGCGCTTCCCACTGGTCATTTGGGATTTTGACGGCACCTTGGCCGATTCATTGCCAAACGCCGTCCGTATTTTCAACCGCTTGGCCGCGGAAATGGGATTTCAGCCGCTTTACGACCTGACAGCCGCTCGGGGAATGTCGACACGGCAGTTCTTACGGCAACACGGCATTTCGTTCTGGCGATTGGCCCGGCTGGTGCGCCGCTATCAAGCCGTTGCGGCCGAAGAGGCCGATCAACTCAAACTGGTCGCCGGCGTGGCAGCCACGCTGGTCCAACTCGCCGCCGCTGGAGTGCGCATGGGCGTACTATCCTCTAACCGGGAGGATAATATCCGTCGTTGTTTGCGCGCCAATCAGGTCGAAGAGCATTTCGACTTCGTGGTGGGTTATCCCCGCCTCTTTGGCAAAGCGAAAGCCCTGAAGCGGATTCTGCGCGCGCAGCGTCTGCCGAAAGATCGGATTCTTTATGTTGGCGATGAACTGCGTGATGTCGAGGCGGCCCACAAGGTGGGAATTACCGTCGCGGCCGTGACGTGGGGCTTCCACACCGCGGACCTGTTACGCAGCGGCAACCCCGATTTCGTCGTCGATAACCCCAGCGCCCTTGTGACAATCGCTGGTCTCGAGCCGCGCTCAGCTGTCGGCTAAATCGTCTCACCATGGCCTTCAGGGCCGCCACCTCGGCCCCTGCATCGCCCGATATCTTGACTCAACAAGCCTTTACGTCTTCACCCCGTGTGCGGAGGACAAATGGTGGCGCGCCAAGGCCACAATCTGGTCGAAGGCCGCCGGATCGTGGATCGCCAGTTCCGACAACGACTTCCGATCCAAAGCCACATTCGCCAATTGCAAGCCGTGCAGGAATTCGCTGTAGCGTAACCCGCGCATCCGACAGGCCGCGTTGATGCGAATAATCCACAAGCGGCGGAATTGTCGCTTTTTTGTACGGCGGTCGCGGTAGGCGAACACCCGCGCGCGAATGAGTGTCACAATCGCTTGGCGGTACAGATTATGGCGACCGGCGCGGAAACCTTTCGTCAGTCGGCGGAGCCGTTTCTTTCGACGCGACGTGGGCGCTTTACTACGAGCACGAACCATAGCCGAAACCTCACTATCTCAATGAATAAAGTGATAGAGTGATTGAACGTAGCGGGGACGTAGCCCTCACGCCCCGGCGCACTGCGACCGTTTCTCGCCCCCTCCAGAGCAGGTGGCGTTTACAGCAGACCCAAGGCGATTTTGTACTTTTTCTGCACCCGGGGTCGTCCGGCGATAATACCGGCTCGCCGCAGTTGCCGTTTCCGTTTGGGGGCCATGTGGGCATTGAGGTGTCGTCGGCCCACTTTGGCGTACTTCAATTTGCCGGTTGCGGTCACTTTGATGCGTTTTTTGACGCTTTTGTTGGTTTTGTTTTTCGTCGCCATGATTCGTGACTCCGTGCGCGGGAGCGGTGGGGTTATCGAGTTCGACCACCGTCTTGGGTCCCCGGGGCACTTGGGGGCGATTCTGGCCCAGCAGAAGCGACTCCTGGTCCAAGCCGCCGAATCGCCGTGGGTTCATCTCTGCTTGGAACTGTGATTGTAGAAGCTGCCAGCGGCACCGGGAAGTGGCTGATGAGAACGCTGGAGGGCGAATTGCTGTCGTTGTCTCCCATACCTATAACACTCAGCTATAACACTCAGCATTCTTCCGCACCGCGACGCTGACAGGGGAGACCAGGACCGTGACCGCGAGCCGCTATTTGTTCACCAGTGAATCTGTGTCGATGGGCCACCCCGATAAAGTGGCCGATCAAATCTCCGATGCCGTACTCGATTTCTGCCTGCAGTCTGATCCCGCAAGCCGTGTGGCCTGCGAAACTCTGGTCACCACCAATTTGGCGGTTGTGGCGGGAGAAATCACCACCCAAGCTCCCCTGACGCGCGAAACGGTCGAGCGGTTGGTGCGGGAGGTCATCCGGGAAATCGGGTATGTGGCCCATTCGCCGCAAGAAGCGGAAGAAATGGGTTTTACGGCCGATTCGTGCCGGATTGACTACCACATTCATGCCCAAAGTCCCCACATCAGCCAGGGGGTTGATACGGGCGGCGCTGGCGATCAAGGCATGATGTTCGGTTTCGCCTGTGAAGAGACGAAAAGTCTCATGCCGCTGCCGATCCACTTGGCCCACCGTTTGGTGGAATATCACGCTGAACTCCGCCAACGTGGGCAACTGCGCTGGCTGCGACCCGATGCCAAAAGCCAAGTGACGGTGGAATACAACGCTGATGGCACCCCCCACCGCATCCACACGATTGTTCTGAGCACGCAACACACCCGCGAAGTTATGACCTGCAAAAACCACCTCGACTACTTCACCGACGATGCCCGGCAGCAAATTATCGACCAACTGCTCTTACCGGTGCTGCAACGGGAACGTCCCGACCTCATCAAAGGCCGTCTGGTGATGATTCCGCCCGGGCAAACGCAGCCCCGGCTCGGCGACCACGATATCGCTTGCCACATCAACCCCACCGGTTGCTTCCTCACCGGCGGGCCACATGGCGACTGCGGCTTGACAGGCCGCAAGATCATCGTGGATACCTACGGCGGCCGCGGGCGGCACGGTGGCGGAGCCTTCAGCGGCAAAGACCCCACCAAGGTCGACCGCAGCGCAGCCTATATGTGCCGCTACATTGCCAAAAACATCGTTGCTGCTGGGTTGGCACGCGAATGTGAAGTCCAATTGTCCTACGCGATTGGCTATCCGGAGCCTCTCAACATTTGGGTGAATACCGCCCAGACCGCGCGGGTCCCGGAAGCGCGACTGATTGAGCTGATTCGGCAACATTTCGAGCTGACCCCCCAGGGGATTATCCGAACCCTGAATCTACGCCGGCCGATTTACCGGGAAACAGCTCGCAATGGTCACTTTGGTCGCGAACGACCCGAATTCACCTGGGAAAAAACCGACAAAGCCGAAGTCCTCCGCCAGGCGGCTGGCTGAGGGGAACCGTCGTCGGCTCATAACGGATCCATGAACGAAATTCTCGATCTGCTCCCGCCAAGCGGCTGGTTGAGGGGAACCGTCGTCGGCTCACCACAACAGAATTGGTGACCCGAAAGTCGATTCCTGCCACGGGATCGCGGGCCAGTCGCCCATCGCCGTGCCATCGTGGCCAGGGTGGCTGGAACGCCCGCCGTGCCAACGCCTGGCCGTTCCCGGCCCAGCGCACACTTCTCGTCGTGCCCGAAGCGGTGCTTCGGGTCCGGGCTGAGATTTCAGCCAACTGATGGGAAGTCGGACGATCATATCCTTGAGAGCCAACTTCCCGCACATCCGGAGTTGTCAGAGCCGCAATTGTAAACCAAGTTCCTGAAGGGGAGGTTTCGGAAGCAGCCGCAAGATGCAGCCCGCTGGTGTCGAGCTTCCGACCGGCGGTGGATGATCCGCGGTTCGTCATCGGGAGAGCTGAATGAGTCCTGTTGTCGATGTCGCTGACAGCGAACGAACAACGTCATCGGCCTCAACGGGCCCCGGCACGATGGAGGCCGCGCTACCTCCGGCCCAATCGTTACTGGCCCGCCTGCTGGCCATGCATGTCGTGCTGCCGGAAGAGTGGGAAGAAATTCCACTGCCGGAACGTGAAAAGCTCGCCGACACCACCACCACCGATACCTTGTTGAACCGCTTGGTCTCACTCCGGCTGTTGACGGCCTATCAGGCTGAGATGATTCGTAAAGGAGCCGCAGACGACCTGATTTTGGGCAATTACCGTCTCTTGGATGTTCTCGGTCAGGGCGGCATGGGCACGGTGTACCAGGCGGAACACATCCAACTGCGACGGCAAGTCGCGTTGAAAGTGATGGCCCGCTCGCCCGATATCCACCAACGGCTGATTCACCGCTTTTATGCCGAAGCTCGGGCGGTCGCCCGGCTGCAACACCCACACATTGTCACCTGTTTGGATGCCGGACGGCAGGTGAAACCCGGTTGTCCCACCCGGGATTACTTCGTCATGGAACTGATCTCGGGCCAAGACTTGTTCACACTGGTGCGGGACCGCGGACCGATGAACCCGTTGCGGGTGTGCGACATTTTCCGGCAAGTGGCGGATGCTCTGAGTGAAGCCCACCGGCACGGTTTGGTTCACCGCGACATCAAACCCTCGAACATCCTGGTCACCCCCGACGGGCAGGCCAAGGTTTTGGACTTCGGCTTGGCACGACTGCCAACGCAACAGATGACCGAACCTGGCGTGGTTTTGGGTACCATCGGTTACATGGCCCCCGAACAAGCCCGCGATCCGCACAACGTCGATCACCGCGCCGATCTGTTCAGCCTCGGGGCATCGATGTATTGGGCGCTGACGGGTCGTGATCCCTACCCGGAAAGTGGCAATCCGCTGCAAGACCTCCACCGGCGTTTCACCACCACCCCGCAACCTGTCCGACGGCTCCGCCCTGAGATTCCCACGGAAATCTCGGATTTGGTAGCCAAGTTGATGGACCCGGACCCGGAGATGCGTTATCCGAACGCCCGTACGGTCTCCGCGGCTCTGACCGGCTTTACGCTGTGGTTGCCGCAGCAGACCACGCCGGTGCCCGCGCCGTCGCGGAGCAACAAGGCAGTATTGGCACGAGTTTTGCTCGTCGAAGACGACCCGGGTGTGCGGGCCTTGATGGCCGCCCTGTTGAACGACCAATGTGAAGTTCGCGAAGCCGAAGATGGCGAAACCGCCTTGGCCGAGATGCTGCGCGACCCACCCGACCTGGCCGTCATTGATGTCGGCTTGCCGGGGTTGAACGGTCCGGACTTGATTGAAAAAGCCCGTGCCGCCGGTTTGGACAGCGAACGGATGAAAATCTTGCTCACCTCCGGGGAGCTGCCGGCGGAGGCATTAGGCGGCCTGTCGGTGTCATCGGCCGACGATTTCATCAGTAAACCCTTCGCTCCTGTGGAATTCCTCTCCCGGGTGCGAGCACTGATCCTTCGTCGCCCATCGCGCAATTCGGAATGTCATGCCATCCAACCGGCTCCGTTGGCCAATCCCCGCCCCCTGGCCATCGAAACCCTCGCCTTGACAGTTTCCCGACTCCTCGCCGAAACCCAACTGATTGCCGACGGACAATGGCAGCGCATCAACCGCTATGTTTATGCGCTGGCCCAAGCGGTTCCCGAACAGGGCGAATATGCCCGCTTGCACGACCCCCGCTATATCGAACTGTTGGCGACCGCGGCCCCTGTGTACGATATTGGCCTGTTAGGTGTTCCTCGGCATACGCTGTTGAAGCCTGATCGGCTCGATGCGGCAGAACGGTCCATCGTACAAACTCACTGCACCATCGGTGCCGAAGTGCTGATGAGCGTGGCCCAGACACTGGGTGGCGAAGTTCCAGGGCTGGACATTGCCGCTGAAGTCGCCCGCGGCCACCACGAACGCTGGGATGGGACCGGCTATCCGGAAGGATTGATGGGCGAAGAAATTCCGCTGTCGGCTCGCGTGGTGGCACTGGTGACCGTGTATGAAGCCTTACGGAGCCGCCGACCCCATCGCCCTTCGTTAAGTCATGCCCAGGCCGTGCGGCTGATTGTCCACGATTCCCCGGGGCAATTCGACCCCACGTTAGTTGCAGCCTTCACTACCGTCGCTTCGCGGTTTGAACACATCCACGCCGGCTGAGTCATCCTACACGGCCTGCGTCGCGTCCTCCGTAGGAATTGGCGAAGTCGTATCAGCTCTAGCAGTCGTAGCGCTGGCTCCGCAGATCCATCGCGCAAATACGCGTAGCCACCCTCAGCGCTATTGAACACAACGCAGGAACCGCTGTAGTAGTAGGATGATCTGCAGGTTATAGCGTGGAAGAGCAGAGTTTGAGGATGACTGCGTCACCGAAGTTGAGCCACCCGCACGATTGGCCTTGGGAGTTACATTGGGATCAGCAGCGGCCCCTACCAACCCGGTGGGTCGCCCCCCGGCGCCTCTTGCGGCGACCATGGCCGAATGGACCGGCAGTGACGGCGTTGAACTTCAGCGAGCGGATGCTCCGACTGTGTGAGGATGTCGCGGCCCGCTGTCCCGTCTTGCAGCACATTCAGATGGCTCAGGTGTTAGTCACCTTCACACTCTGTCGCAATCGCAGTCGCTATGGCTTGCAAGCCCGGCTCACCCCCCTGCGCTTTCGCGATGGCCAACTGCAGCGTCACCAAGGCAGCACCGCGTATCAAATCCAACGGTTTTTTGTCAATAACCAGGAAATCCTGTACATCCTCACCTTCTGCCTGCCGCGCTTCTTAGATCAATCCTTTCGCGACAAGTTGATCACGGTCTTTCACGAACTTTATCACATGAGTCCACAGTTTGATGGCGATCTGCGTCGGCATCCGGGGCGCTGTACGTTGCATAGCCGTTCGAAAGACAACTACGATCGGCTGATGAGCGAACTTGTCGAAAGGTACTTGGCACAGCATCCTCAGCCGGAAATTTATGAATTTCTCCAGGGGGGGTATCGTGAGTTGTGGAGCCGCTACGGGGGGATTATCGGTGTGATCGTCCCCCGGCCCAAATTGCTGCCTGTGGGGATGGTGAACACGCGAACCGCCGCGCGGCGTCGCGACGCCAAACGCCACCGAAGGCAGTAGCCCGCCCTTCATTTCAACCGCAGCAGGACAAATTCAATCTCGCCCTTCATTTCAACCGCAGCAGGACAAATTCAATCTCGCCTTGGGGCTTGAGAACGTGGAGGATTGCGCCTTTGGCCGGATCGGCTTGACGCAACGCTTGTTCGAAGCTCAAAGCCGAAGTGACGGGCGTCTTATCCACCTTCAGCACCACCCAGCCACGGACCAAGCCGGCTTTTTCCGCCAGGCTATTGCGTGCGACGCCTGAGATCGTCGCTCCGGTGGTACCGGGAGGCAGACGGCGTTGTTGCGCCATCTCTTCGGTAAAGTCGGTCATGGCCAGGCCAACGTCCGCCGATGTCACCGGCGGGGCCGGCGCCGGGGGTAGCGGCTCGATAATCGGTCGGAACGCTTGTCGTTCTTCCTCGACCTTCACTTTCCCCACATAGTATTTCCCGCCACGCCACAGGTACACTTCAGCAACTTCACCCACCGGCAACGCCGCGATGATCCGTGCGGCCTCAGCCGCATCAGCAATGGCCCGGTCGTTGATCTTCGTAACCACATCGCCGGGTTGCACACCGGCCTTGGCCGCGGGCGATGCGTCGATCACGTGGGTAACGACAATCCCTGTGGTGCCGCGATAGCCGGCTGTGCGGGCGGCGGCTTCGTCGAGGTCGCGAATGGTGATACCCAGGAAGGGGCGTTTGGCAGGGCCTTTTTTGAGTAATTGCTCAGCTGTTCTTTTGGCCAGGTTGCTGGAAACGGCTAACCCCACCCCTTGGAAGCCCCCCGTGCGGGTTTTAATCGCTGACGTCAGACCAACGACTTTCCCGGCCATATTCACCAACGGCCCACCGCTATTACCCGCATTGACGGCCGCATCGGTTTGAAGGAAATCCTCTACGGCATTGAGTTTCAAATCCTTGCGGTTCTTCGCACTCACGATGCCACTGGTGACCGAGTGCGTCAGGCCAAACGGGGCACCGAACGCCAACACCCGGTCGCCCACTTCCATCTCATCGCTGTTAGCAAATTCGGCCACAGGTAAGTTATTGGCCGCGATCGTCAAAAGTGCGATGTCGGTCGAAGGATCACGGCGAATGTCGCGCGTGGTGAATTTGCGGCCATCGTGCAGCGTGACTTCAATCGTGTCAAAATCGACCACAACGTGATGATTGGTGAGAATAACGCCATTCGGATCGATGATGACCCCCGAACCGAAGCCGGGTTCGGTATCCTGTCCGGCGGGTTTCCGCACCCGACCCTGCCCCTCGATCAGCACTACAGCAGGTTGGATTTGCTTGACAATCGGGGCTAGCGATTGCCATTCACGACCGGGTAAGACCGGTACCGGTGCGGGAGCGGCCGGAGGCTGACCAATCAGTTGCTGGCTGGCCACAAGCCCCCCCAGAAAACCGCAGCTGATCCACACGACAGGAAGCCATCCACCAATCGTATTCATGACGCCGCTCCGTGGTGTACTCATCTGGTGGGATTATACCGGTTGCGGCGGATTGCGCGATAACTTCAGGCAGCACAACGATAACTTCAGGCGGCACAACGATAACGCCCGGGGCGTGGGCTGCGCGGAGGCTGTGGCTGCGGCCGTTGACAGCAGAGTGTGTACGAACCGCACATCGGGCAGGGACGTGATTCCAATGCCAGTTGTTCGTAATCGGTCAACGAACCGCGGCGTTTCCACTGCCCCGCGCACGATCGACACGCAATGACCCAAACTCCGACGCTGCCCACAGTCCACCTACCTCTTTGTGACGGTTTGCTCACCGGCCATGTCAGTAGCGGGCCGAATGGGCATACAAGGGTTTCGGGGGAAAGCCGCGAAAGCCATGCCCCACCCACACCCACCACCGCGCCACCGGGACTTCCCCCTCACGATAAACCACAATGACCGGCGGTTCGATCCGTTCGAAGACACCGGCCTCTTCGGGAAGCCCATCGCCGACGAACACAAACGTGCGTCCGCGGAAAACTTGCGCGTCCGCAATCGGATTGGGTCGCCACAGATCGTATTGGCTGTGACGATCCGCCATCGCCAGGCCAAAGGAGTAGGTCTCAGGGTGGCCCCTGCAATAGACACCCAACTCACCAGGAATATTCCACACCGTCCCGGCCAGGAGGGGTTCGGTACCAGTTTCTTGCCGCAGGCGCTGGCGAATGGCATCCACTTCGGCGGCCAACGTCCGCCAGCCGCGCAAGCGTGCTGTGGGATCGAACTTGCGAATCGGTGTCGGATTCTGTTCCGTCGGCGCACCGGCGATGGCGACGAGGGCGGGCCGCATCACGGCGGGATAATGAGCTAACAGCGAAAGCCCCAGCCCTGCCGCCACCCCGCAGCCGACGCCGCGCAACACCAGCCCACGATAAGCCCCGCGGCACTGTTCGCGAATCCACGCCACAGCCAGCACCCAACCGGTGATGTACGCCGCAGCCGGCCAGTTGATCTGCCCCGCGGCCTTCCCACTGGCCACCAGAAAGACCCCCCACACCGGCACTGAACACCACCACAAAAACCCCAACGCCGGCTCCGGGCGACGCCTGTACCGCCATATTGCACACACCCACACCACAAACCACACACCGATCAAAAAAGCCACTTGTCCGCCCACAAACGCCAATGGGCCTAACCAGCGAATTCCACTGGTGCCGCTGCCGACGGCTTGTGTGCCGACATGTTTGAACGAAACCCACCCGTGCGCGGCATTCCACACCACAATCGGGATCAGCCCAACGACGGAGCCTGCAACGAATAGCCAAAACCCGGCTCGTTTCAGCTCGGTTCGTCGATACACCAGCAAATACCCGACAACGGCCGCGGGCAAAAGCACCATCGGATACTTCGCCAAGACGCCGAACAGAGAAGCCACCGCAGCCAACAACCACCATCGCCACCGGCCTGTTTCCAATCCCTTCCACACGCCCACAGCCGCCCAACACCAACACGCCAGAAACGGTGGATCAATGGTCATAATGACCGCTCCGATAGCCACCGCCGGTAAGCTGAGAGCCATCGCCACGGTTGCCAGCGCCGCCGCATGACTCCGCAGTGTGCTCCAGGCCAAAACATACCAGCCCGCCAGAAGCGCGGCATGACAGACCACGGCCGGCAGACGAACTGCCAGCATCGGAGAACCCACCAACGCCTCGCTCAGAGGGCCAAAGACTTCACACGAACCACGAATGAGCCACGCCACCAGAGGGCCTTTGCTGTAGTAACTCCACGCCCAATGCCGCGACCACTGCCAGTAATGGGCTTCATCCGGAGACAGATCGAGCGGGCAATCCGCGATCAGATAAGCCAGATGGAAAACCACGGAACTGACGATCAACGCACCCGCCAGGCGTTGGCAGAGGCGATCCGTCCACTGTGGTCCTATCCCCAACCATCGCCCGGTTGTGGGCAGAACGCTCGGCACCATCGGCAAACGCTCCAGACCGTCCCCATTCGTGTGGGGAACCGATAATCGTGTGGGAAACCGATAAACCGCAGCTTTCACCCCGTCAACCCGAATCCTAGAACCTACCGACATTCCCCCTGCTGGCCGAACTGCTTATCATGCTGTCATCCGCATCGTGCGAAACCCTCAGATACCGCCGGGTATCATTGATGATCATTTGTTGAGGATAGCGAAACTTATGCCTGCCGCGACACGAGAGAAAACAGTAGCCACGGTCAATCCCGAAGAGATGACTTTGGCCGATTTACAACAGGAAGCGGAAACCCTCCGCCAGCGTATCAACCGTTTCCGCGAATCTTTGGGCCGCTTTTTCGTCAACAAGCAAGAGATCATCGACTTAATGTGCGTCGCCGCGATTGCCCAAGAACCGCTGCTTCTCATCGGTCCCCCCGGTACGGCCAAATCCGATCTGGTGGTCAAGTTCAAAGACGCACTTGGTATCGCCGAAGGGGATTACTTCGAATACATGCTGACCCGCTTCACCGAACCCAGTGAAATCATCGGGGCTATCGACATCAAAGAACTGCGCGAAGGCAAATATATTCGTCGCAAAGAGGGCAAACTCCCCACCGCCAAGCTGGTGTTCCTTGACGAAATCTTCAAATCGAACTCCGCCATTTTGAATATCTTGCTCACCATCATCAACGAGCGCAAATTCTACCAAGAAGGCCGACCCGAACCCGTCCCGTTGCGGATTCTCTTTGCCGCAACCAACGAAATCCCAGAGCAAGGAGAACTCGCCGCCCTCAAAGACCGCTTCGTTCTGAAAGTGCAAAGCCGCAGCGTTCAAGACGAATATTTCACCGAACTCATCGACGCCGGACTGCAAGGGGAAGCCTACAAAGGATTGAACCAAAAACCCTGGTGTGAAGGTCACGCCACCCTCGACGACTTCCTCAAAGCCAACCGATACCTCACCTTCCTTTTCGCCCGCCGCACCACCGACGTCCATGGTGAAGAAGTCAACGATCGGCGACTGTTTTTTCCCGACAGTGTCTTCAAAGAGTATCAACGCCTCGTCAAAACCTTGGTGCGGGAAGATAAAATCTTCATCAGCGATCGCAAATTAGTGAAACTCTATAAACTCTTTCGTGTCCGTTCCTGGCTTTTGAGCGGCGGTTCCGTCACCAAGGACGACCTGCGCTTGCTGGCGTATCTGGGCGAAACCCTACAAGAGATCGAACACCTGCGCGTCAAAGTCCCGGAATATCTGGGTGATGCCTAGTTCAGCGGAGTAACAATCGGTTGTCTGCGACTTTTTTCACCGAACCATCGTCGCGGCACGATTGTCCCCCGAAGTGCCAAGATCGTGGTATCGGAGGAGGGTGAGCCGATGTTCCATGCCGACGAGTCCGCATTCCTCAAAGCCATCTTGGCCAATCCCGACGATGACACACCGCGCTTCGTCTACGCCGATTGGCTCGACGAACGTAACCACGGCGACGACGCCGCCCGCGCCGCGTTCATTCGCTTGCAATGCCGGCTCGAATCGCCAACCCTCCGCCCCAAAGAACGCCGTCAACTGAATCGCGAAGCCAAAGCGATTCTTGCAAACTACGAAAAGCAATGGACCCAACCCCTCCGCGGCATCACATCCATTCAGCGCTGGAGCTTCCGTCGGGGCTTTCTCGATGGTATCGTGATGTCGGCGACCAGCTTTGTTCTGAATGCCGCGAAGATTTTCGATGCCGCCCCCACCATTCGCTCAGCGTATTTCCGCGAAGCCTCCAATGAGGTTCACCAGTTAGCCAAATGTGAATACCTGTCGCGGTTGGCCACGATCGACTTGCACAAAATGTGCATATGCGGATTCTGCCCGATCCACAACGATCTGCGAGCCTTGTTTCATTGCCGATATCTGCAATCACTTCAAAGCTTGAACATCGCCAACAACCGCATGAATGCCACCGGGGCCAAGCACCTGGCCGAATCCACCAGCTTCCCGAACCTGACATTCCTGGACGTCTCGGGTAATCCGTTGGGCGCTGCAGGGATACAGACCCTCAGCCAATCCCAGCACTTGCGACAACTGATGACCCTCGATTTGAGCGAAACTCACCCCGACAGCCGAGGATTGAATACCCTTGGCCGAAGCCCATCGTTTCCCAACCTCCGCACACTGGCTTTGCGCAAAAACGCCTTGACCGCTGAGAAGCTCACACGGTTCGTCACCACGCCGTTGTTGGCCCAACTCCACACTCTCGACCTCACCAGCAATCCTTTGGGCGACGATGGCGCAGAAGTATTAGCCAAGGCTCCCGAATCGGTACAGTTACAAACGCTGCGCTTGCGCAATTGTGGATTAAATGAAAGTGGCAAAAAACGCCTCAAGCAGCGCTTTGGTGCCGTCGTGAAGTTTTAGCACCACGCTGGAGCGTCTCGAGCACTTCCCGGAACCGCGCTAACTTGTCCGGCCACAGAAATTCACGCGCAATCCGCGCGCAACCGCTCAGACCCAACCGATGCCGCAACGAAGCATCCTTCAGCAACTTGTGCAGGCCAGCGGCCAGGCCTGCCACATCGCCGCACCGCGCTTGGAGTCCGTCGATACCGTCGCGGACCAATTCGGCAGGTCCCCCAGCGCGATACACCACCACCGGTTTGGCATTCGCCCAGGCTTCGAGCAAAACCAACCCAAACGAATCACTGCGTGAGGGTAACGCGAACAGGTCGATACCCGCGAAAAAGTCGCGTTTTTGCGGAGCGTTCAATACGCCCAGACGAAGAACGTGCTGTTGTTCGGGGAACCTGGACCAGAAAGCGCGGAAGTTAGGCATTTCCGGCCCAGCCAACACAATCCGGAATCGTTCACCGCTGCGCCAGAGGTGTTGGGCAGCGCGGAGAAGATCGACCGTACCTTTTTCTGCGCTATTATTGGACAAATGTCCAATGAGAATTTCATGAGTGATGCCCCACTGGGCACGAAAACCATGGCGGTCGCCCCCCGTACATTCCCCTACATCCACTCCCAAACCCTGCTGCACGATCCGCTCGTCGGCCACACCTAGCGACGCCACCGCTTCTCGTTCCCAACGGGTCTGCACAAACACCGCGTCGGCTTGTCGGAGCAACCAACGTAAATGGGGGGCCGTGTACTGTTTGCGGGTGCGATCAGCCAGATCGGTCGGATCGCCCAAATGGAGAAACGGCGTCAGGAGAAAGGGCACTTGGCGACGGCGTGCCAACTTCCAGGCACACGCTATGGGGAACGAATAGGGAAAGGCCGCGGCATGCACGGCATCCAGCGGCTGCGTAGTGGTGTTGACGTCGTTCCACATGCGCAGACAGATGGGATTGCACGGCGCGGTGAGGCACTGCCAGAGTGGATGGCGAACCAACGACAGAGCTTTGAGGACGTAGCGGCGTGTCGGAAATCGCAGGGGTGGGTAGCGTTTCACCCAGAAAATGGAGGAATCTCCTTGACAACTGAACATTTGTTGCTCATAGAAAGGAGAAGAGGCGGACTGCTGGCGCACGGGTCGTTGCCACATCTCCTCCAATTGCTGCGCGGTGCTCGTCCACACCGTCACATGGTCGCCGTGTGTAGCCAGGTAGCGGCCGAGCCGTTGCATGTACAACTCTGCGCCGCCCACTGCGGGTGGGTAGCGATGGATAAACTGCGCGATGTGCATAGCCGCTTCCGTGGCCGGGGGGATACCAGCGGGGCTGCAAACCGGTACGATGTTCTGGGAGAACACTCCTCACCAAAGGACCAACGCAACATGATCCGTATTTCGGCGCTGGCCGCTGCTGTAAAACCGTCGGCCACTTTAGCGGCAGGAGCCAAGGCACGTCAACTGAAGGCGGCTGGGGTGAAAGTCTTCGACTTCAGCTTGGGAGAACCGGATTTCCCAACACCTCGCCACATTTGCGAGGCGGCGGAGAAAGCCGCCCGCGCAGGGCAAACCCACTACACCCCGGCCAGCGGTACGGCCGAAGTGAAGGCGGCTATTTGCAAATGGTACAAGAACTTTCACGGCCTCGACTGTGCACCTGAGAATGTGATTGTTTCCAACGGGGCCAAGCACTCCATCCACAATGCCTTGGCCGCGACGGTTGGCCCAGGCGATGAAGTGCTCATCCCCACGCCGTATTGGGTGAGCTATTCCGATTTGGTCCGGATGACGGGGGCCACACCTGTTCTGCTGCCCACCACATTGGCCAGCGGCTTCAAACTCACCCCCGAGCAACTCCGCGACGCACTGACCCCGCAGACGCGCTTGCTGATGCTCAACTCGCCCTGCAATCCTACCGGCACGGTCTATACCCGGGCGGAATTGGAAGCCCTGGTGGATGTGATGCGCGATACCGACGCCTCCATCCTGAGCGATGAAATCTACGAACAATTGATCTACTGTAACGCGAAGCCAACGTGTGTTGCAACGTTGCGACCCTGGCTCAAAGAACGGACCATCACTATCAGCGGCGCTAGCAAAAGCTACGCCATGACGGGCTGGCGCATGGGCTGGGCCATCGCGCCGCCGGCAGTGGTCCAAGCGATGGACACCATTCAAAGCCAACAAACCGGCTGTCCTTCCAGTGTCAGCCAAGCCGCCCTCGTGGCAGCGCTGACCGGGCCGCAGGAATGTGTCGTCGAAATGCGCGCCGAATTCGCTGCCCGCCGCGAAATGACCTGCGATCTGTTGCAGCTCATTCCCGATGTAAAATTGCTCGTGCCCGATGGGGCGTTCTATGCCTTCTTTGATGTCTCAGCATATTTTGGCAGAAACTTCGGCACAACCACAGTGACCGATTCCGTTTCGTTCTGCAATACGCTGTTAGAGCAAGCGCATGTGAATCTGGTACCGGGTGTTGCCTTCGGCGCTGAAGGCTTTGTGCGCATGTCGTTCGCCACCAGCCGCGACGTGATCGAAACCGGACTTGGCAAGTTCAAAAGTTGGCTAGCGACAGCGCGATGACACACCGACTTCACCATGGCCGAAGTTTCCCCGTGGGAGAGACTCGTCGGGATGTGTGAACCCCCGGCTGTATTCAGTTGCGCAGACAGTATGAGGCTACGTTCCTATGCCCATCTACTATCTGACCGAAGCAGAGGTTGAGCAAGTTCTCACGATGGAACTGGCGCTCGAAACCACCGCGGCCGCCTTTCGCAAACTGGCCCTCGAAGAGGCCGAGAATGTGCCGCGGCAACGCTGCCGCACCGATCATGTCATGCTCCATGTTCTGCCAGCGGCGGCCAAAACACTCCAGGCTCTCGGTTTCAAGGCCTACACCACCAGTAAGCACGGTGCGCAGTTTACTATTACGCTCTTCGATCCGAAAGAAGGCGGGCTAACGGCGCTTCTCGAAGCCGATTTGATCGGTCAATTCCGTACGGGTGCGGCCAGTGGCGTTGCGACCAAGAAACTGGCTCGGCCCGAGGCGTGTACAGTCGGTCTGTTCGGTACCGGCAAGCAAGCGCGCACCCAATTGTTGGCCGTGTGTCGCTCCAAGGCGATCCAGAAGGTTCATGTGTACAGCCGTGATGAGCAGCGTCGCAAGGATTTCGCGGCGCGGCTGTCGCAGGAGACCGGAGTGGATGTGATCCCCGTGGACAAACCCGAAGAAGCGGCCAAAGGCCTGGATATTGTCATCACAGCGACATCGTCGAAAGACCCGGTTCTGTTAGGTGAGTGGCTCAGCGAAGGGCAACATCTGAACATCATTGGTTCCAACTTCCTGGGCAAGACGGAAGTTGATGTGGAAG
The DNA here is from genome assembly GCA_025055115.1 of Gemmata sp. GTDB lineage: Bacteria > Planctomycetota > Planctomycetia > Gemmatales > Gemmataceae > Gemmata. The sequence goes on along the minus strand of JANWYJ010000040.1, from coordinate 52,789 downwards.
TGTTTCGCCGCACACACCTGGTCACGGTCGATAGCAAAGAGCAGGCGAAGCTCGAAGCCGGGGATTTTGTCGAAGCTCTCAAACAAGGCGTGCTGCACTGGAGCGACATCTACGAATTCGCCCCTGTATTGGTCGGTCGCTACCCGGGGCGCCAGTCGCCGCAGGATATCACCATGTTCAAATCGCTGGGTTTGGGCATCGAAGACATTGCCTTGGCGGTCAAGGTCGTCGAACGGGCACGGCAACAGGGGTTGGGGAAGGAATTACTCTGAGTTACTCCCCCACGGCCTTACCATCCAAGCGCTTATCGGCTGCACCGATGCGGATACCGCTTTGGGGGTCGATGGCGATGGAATGAGCGTCGCCCTGTCGGGCTTCTGTCACCCTGTGGCCGAGTTGTTTGAGCTTTTGCACCAACTCTGGATGCTGTTGAACACCTTCGAAGCGTACCACATCGGGAAACCATTGGTGGTGGAGCCGCGGCGCACTGACAGCTTCGTCAATCGGCATGCCGAATTCTAGGACATTCAGCACGACACACAGCGAAGTATTGATGATCGTTCGCCCACCCGGGCTGCCGGTAATGAGAACTGGCTGACCGTCCTTGAGGACAATAACAGGGGTTTGCGAACTGAGCATGCGCTTGCCCGGTGCGACTTGATTGGGTCGGGTGCCGATTAAGCCGCTGGAGCTTGTGAAGCCGGGTCGGGGGTTGAAGTCGGTCATTTCGTTGTTGAGAAGATAGCCTGCGCCGGGAACCACGACCCGGTTGCCGTAGCTATTTTCCAGCGTGTAGGTATTGCTGACAGCCATGCCGTCCTTGTCGATAACGGAGAAATGCGTGGTGCTGTCACTTTCGCGATCAATGGGAATCTCGGGAGCGACCTCGGCGCTGGGGGTCGCTTTGCGAAGGTCGATGCTAGTCGCGAGCTTCTTGGCGTACTGTTTGGTGGTCAATTCCGCGGGAATTTTCGTGAACGCCGGGTCGCCCAAGTATCGCGCCCGGTCGGCGTAGGCACGCCGCATCGCCTCAATCATCAGGTGCAAGGTTTCGGGAGACCAGCGGCCATGTTTCTTCAGATCGAAGTTTTCGAGGATGTTGAGCATCTGGGCCAAGACGATGCCCCCGGAACTGGGGGGAGGCGGGCCGTAGATGTCGTACCCGCGGAAGGTGGTGTGAATGGCTTTGCGTTCGTGGGCCTTGTAGGCGTTGAGATCGGCTTGGGTGATCAGGCCACCGCCGCGAATCATCTCTTTTTCGAGCAGTTCGGCCAATTCGCCGCGGTAGAAGGCGTCGGCCCCTTTGTCGGCGATGCGCTGCAGGGTCCGGGCCAGATCGGGCAGGATCAGTTTATCGCCCGCTTGCCACGGGGTGCCGTCCGATTTGCCGTAGACCCGTTTGAATTCTGCGTTGGTGGTGTTTTTGTCGTTGAGTACGCGGTTAAGCCCGTTCGCCAACACCGCATTGACGACAAACCCTTTCTCGGCCAACTCCACCGCCGGTTGAACCACCTGGCGCCAGGGCAGCTTGCCAAACTTCTCATGCGCCAGGGCCAGACCACGAACCGTGCCCGGTACGCCCGCGACGCGATGATCGTAAGGACCAATCGCCTGCTTGACGAACATATCGGCCGTCGCTTTGGCCGGCGCGGTTTCGCGATATTCTATGCACACCGGTTCACGTCCCGGCACCGCCACCATCATGAAACCACCGCCACCGATATTGCCCGCTTCGGGCCACGTCACGGCCATCGCCAATGCTGTGGCCACTGCAGCATCGACCGCGTTGCCCCCGTTTTTGAGTATGCTCAACCCGACTTCGGCCGCCGGCGGCGACACACACACCACCACCCCCCCTCGGGACGAGACTGTCTCCGCTTTCGGCTGAGCCACAGCCTGCGGTGCCAAAAATGTGACGAACGCGACGATCAGTGGAAAACGAAGCAGAGTGGGCACCATGATGCTCCTAGCCCGCACGCAGGGCGACCGAATTTTCAACCCCCAGGTTGTGATAAATCCGCAGTGTCGCATCGGATTTATTGAGCGTGTAGAAGTGCAAACCGCGAACGCCGTTGTGCAGCAAGTCGGCACATTGTTCGGTGGCCCAACTGATACCGACCCGCGCCACGGCTTCGTCATCGGCACAGCGGCTGATGGCGCGGAGCAACTTGGCCGGATAGCGCGTACCGGCGGCCATCTCGGCCATGGCGATCATGCCTTTTTTGGACGTGATCGGCATGATGCCGGCGATGATGGGGATTTTGATTCCGGCCAGCTCGCAGCGTTCGCGGAAGTCGTAAAAGTCGCGATTATCGAAAAACAATTGCGTGCAGATGTAATCGGCCCCAGCATCAACTTTGGCTTTGAGGTAATCCATTTCCTTGAGGCGATTGGGGCAACCGGGGTGCCCTTCGGGGAAACCGGCCACGCCAATGCCAAACGGTCGCCCATTCGGGCCACTGCGCGAACGCAGATAGCGCACCAGTTGTTCGGCGTAGCGGAAAGCGTCTTTCGAGCGATCGTAGTTCGGCATCGATCGCGGCGGGTCGCCTCCCAACGCGAGGATGTTCTCGATGCCACTGGCCGCGTAACGATCCACGATCGCGGCCATTTCCGAGAGGGTATGGCAGACACACGTCAGATGGGAAACCGCAGTCAGGTTCGTTTCGCGTTCGATACGTACCACCAAATCGTGGGTGCGATCGCGAGTCGAACCGCCAGCGCCGTAGGTCACGGACACAAACGACGGCTGAAGCGTTTGCAAAGCGGCGATGGTGCGGAAGAGTTCTTCACTGGCCTCATCCGTCTTGGGTGGAAAGAATTCAAAACTGAAAGTCGTGCGATGTTGCGCGAAAATATCTTGAATATGCATAGCGGTGCGATTGTGGTGCTCAGACTCTCCACCAGGTCACTCATCAGCAGTGTAGCTACTCGCCGGCCAACGGACACGCAGAAACAAGCGAAAGACTGGGAGAAGCTGGGTGGCGATACCGTAGAAAGCTCGTTTGCTGGTGCGGCTCATTCCTGGAGCTTTCAGGTGGTGCGACTACGTCGTTCTGTGCCAACGGGGCAGGACCGTTTCCGGGTGCGGCGAATTCGCGGGTCGAATCCCGCATCGCCCGGCCGTTTCTTCTTGCTATTTTTCGTGTTTCTTCTTGCTATTTTTCTTCTTGCTATTTTTTGTGTATCTTCTTGCTATTCCCTGTATGAAAAAAGGCTTACGCTAGCCTGACAGGCTATCCGCGCGCCGGGGACGAGGGATTCACTTGATCCAGAACCTCCCGGACCCGTTCGGCCAGTTGTTGTGGAGTGAACGGTTTGAGCAAGCACCACACGGATTCTCCGCCTGGCGATTGCGTCAACGGAACTTCGCTATAACCGGTCATGAAGAGAACCTTGATCCCCGTGATCTGTGAGCGAACGATGTCGGCCAAGGTTCGCCCACTCATTTGAGGCATGACCAAATCGGTCAGGAGTAAGTGAATGGTGTCGTCGTAGTGAGCGACCATTTCGGCAGCTTCGATGCCGCTACTGGCTTCAAGAATTTTGTAGCCACAGGAGCGGAGAACCATGGCACTTAAGGAGCGTACCGCGTCGTCGTCGTCGACCAACAGTATGGTTTCTTGACCTTGAGGAAAAGATGAGGTGACACCCTGTGTGGGGCTGGTGGCGATGGCCTCGGTTACTGCCGGCAGTGTCACAGTAAAGGTCGATCCTTCTCCGGGGCGGCTTTTGACAACAATGTGTCCGCCCGACTGCTTGACGATGCCATAAACGGTGGACAACCCCAACCCGGTGCCGTGGCCCAGCTGTTTGGTGGTGAAGAACGGTTCCCAAATCCGTGCCAGGGTAGCGGTATCCATCCCTATACCGGTGTCGGTGACTTCAACCGCGACGTACGGACCGCCCGCAGGAAAAGGGTCCTGGCCCGGCCATGCCTGGCCGCGATAGGTGGCCAATCGCAAGCGCCCACCATCGGGCATGGCATCGCGGGCGTTAAGAACCAAATTGACAATCACTTGATCGATCTGCGTGGGGTCGGCTCGGATGGTAGTATCGGCGGTGGTGAATTCCGTAATCAGCTCAATTGTTGCGGGAAGCACGCGGCGGAGCATTTTGAGGCTATCATTGACCAGTTGATTGAAGCTGCAGAGGCGCGGTTGAATGATTTGCTTGCGGCAATATGCAAGCAATTGGCGGGTCAGGTCCGCGCCACGGCGGCTGGCCGTTTCGATTTGTTCAAGCGCATCGCGCCAGGGGCTATCGGCTCCCAAGCCTTCGCGCAGCAAGACGGTGTAGCCGGAAATGACTGTCAGTAAATTGTTGAAATCATGAGCGATACCACCGGCCAGCCGACCAATCGCCTCCATTTTCTGCGCTTGTAACAGCTCGGCTTCACGCCGGCGTTCCTCGGTGACATCGCGAAAGACCAATACGACTCCCGTGACCTGTCCAGCATCGTCGTGGATGGGCGCGGCACAGTCGTCGATGGGATATTCGCGGCCATCACGGGAGATCAACACGGTGCTGTTGGCCAATCCGACAATCCGGCCCGTCGCGAGGACTTTTTCCACGGGATTTTCGACGGGTTTGCGCGTCTCCTCATTGACGATGCGAAAAATCTCGCTGAGAGGTTTCCCTTTTGCATCGTCGAGTTTCCAGCCGGTGAGTTGTTCGGCTACGGGGTTGAGAAAGGTGACGCGACCCGCGGCATCGGTGGCGACCACCGCATCGCCGATACTTCTGAGGGTGGTGGCGAAGCGACGCTCACTCTCTTGCAAACGTCGTTCGGCGGCATGGCGGTAGAGCGCCATTTCAATCACGGTGCGAAGCTCACGTTCCGCGAATGGTTTGAGAACATATCCAAAGGGTTCGGTGACTTTAGCTCGTTGCAAGGTGGCTTCATCGGCATGCGCGGTCAGGTAGACCACCGGCACAAAGTATTGACGGCGGATGGTATCGGCGGCCGTGATCCCATCGCCTTCGCCGTGTAGGCGAATATCCATGAGCACCAAATCGGGATGCAATTCCCCGACGAGGCGGACCGCTTCCTGCGCTTGGTCGGTCTGACCAACCACGGTATATCCGAGCCGGTGCAACCGCGCGGCAATATCGGCCGCGATAATCAGTTCATCCTCAACGATGAGAATTTTGAGCGGACTGGATGTCGTCATAGTGGGAACCTGAGGCTGAACGTCGTCCCGGAGGTGCGATCAATCGCGATTTGACCGCGCAGTTGCCGCGTCAGTAGCTGCACGAGATAAAGCCCCAAGCTGTTGGCTCCTTCGACCCGGAAATCATCGGGCAGGCCGACGCCATTGTCAGCCACTTGGAGCACAATGTAACCATCTTCCGTGGTGGATGCAACAACCCGAATTTGACCACTTCGCGGCGGCGGGAAGGCATACTTCAGAGCATTCGAAACGAGTTCACTGACAATTAACCCTACGGGCAGTGCCCGGTCCAAATCCAACATGATCGGAGCCGCGTTTTGGTGGATGGTAATCCGATCGCTGCCGGGATAGGTCTGGGCGAGGGAGTCGCACAGTCGCTCCAGATAGCGTGGCAACTCGATTTGCGCCAACGATGCCGAACCGTATAAGGTTTCATGAACCAAGGCCATGGCGCGGACGCGGTTTTGACTTTCGAGGAAAACCGCACGACTGGCCGCATCCGTCAAGCGCTCGGCTTGCAGATTGAGCAGACTGGAGATGACTTGCAGATTGTTTTTCACCCGATGATGAATTTCTTTCAGCAACGCCTCCTTTTCGTGGAGCGAAGCACGCAGCGATTCTTCCATCGCACGGCGTTGCTGCTGGAGTTGGTGGGCATAAATCAAGCTAGAGCATGTGGAAATTAATGGTTGAATTGTCTCAAGAACGGCTTCGGAGTATCCACCGGGGCGATTGGCAACACCCACCATACCCACCAGTTCATGTCCGCGATAAAGGGGCACCCCCAGAAACGCATACAACGGCGGATGACCCGGTGGCAAGCCGTAGCTGCGCGGATCATTTTCTGGATCGTTGGAAATGAGTGGCTGACCGGTCGTGAGAACATGGCCGAAGAGCGTATTGAGGTTCGTGAAGATCATGCCGCTGCGGGCTTTCTCGGCATAAAGTTGTCGAGTGGCTTCGTCCCACGCGATATCACTGATGGCCTGCGTGTGGAGATACGGTTGACCGGATGCATCCCGATGGACTTCACCGAGGAAGCCATACTCGCTCTGGGTGCATTGGAGCAGAACCGCCAGCATCTCTTGAAAGACATTCTGGGGCGGTGCTTCCAAGAGAAAATCCTGCTGCAAGCGGCTGAGGGATTGCAACAGTTGATTGGTTTGCCGCAGTTGATTCTCCACCTGTTTGCGATCCGTAACATCGTAATTGATACCCACCAAATGCCACGAACGATCGTTTTCGTCGCGGTAGACAGTCCCGGTGCCGTGAATCCACCGCATTTCGCCACTCGGACAAACAATGCGGAATTCTCCATCGAAGCCCCGACCTTTGGCCGCATCGAGCAACGCTTGGCGAATCAATGGTCGATCGTCGACATGAATTAAGGAAAGAAAACTCGATAGCCGGCCATCAAAAGCATTCGCTGAAAATCCCATGATCTGACTTTCGCGTACGTCCCAAACCAACCGCTCGGTGCCGATTTGCCAATCCCAAGTGCCCATCTTGCCTGCAGTCAGCGCCAGTTGTTGGCGTTGTTCCGCTTTCTGTTTCGCTAACTCCACGCGTTTTTGCTCAGTAATGTCTTGCAGCGATAACACGATCGTGGCCGCTTGGTGGGGAGTTCCGTGGATGATGTTGGCCGTGAGTTGAATCACAATACTGCGACCATCGCCACAGCGACCTCCAAATTCCCCGCGAATTGTTCCCGATTGAGCCAGTGCAGCGCTGATGCTATTCGCTGTGGACTCATCTTGCCACAAATCACGCAACGGACGACCAATCACTTGATGATCGCCATCATAGCCCCACATGGTGAGGAAGGCACGGTTGGCGTATGTGATCGTCTGGTTCAGATCGGTGAAGATAATCCCGTTGAGGGATTCGGCAATCGCAGATTCTTTCAGGCGCAGCTCCTGTTCCGTTTGCTTCAGACGGGTGATATCGATAAATGTCAGGATGACGCTAGCAATGGACCCATCACCGACCTGCTCGGGTGTAGCATTGACTTGCAGCCACAAACGTTGCCCGGTTTTTTGGTGCCGCGAACCAACGATCACGTCGCGAACCGGCTGACCCGTTCGCAGGGCGATGGAAAACGGCAATTCGTCTATTTCCCAGAGCCTACCATCTTCACGAACAATCTCCCAACACGGATCAAAAACCCATTGGCCTTGAAACTGATGATGTTGCAGACCCAGAATCTGTGCCGCTGCAAGATTGGCGAGTGTGATCTGCCCGTGGGCATCTACGACCACGACCCCCACTTGCACATTCTCGACCAATGTGCGGAAACGTTCTTCACTGCTGCGGATCTTCTGTTCAGCATTTTTGCGTTCAGTAATGTCCCGGATGTAACCATGCCATAACGTACTGCCATCGGGACAACGCTCCGGTTGGGAGTGCCCTTCCAGCCAGCGTAAGCCACTGCGGGGCAAAATCATCCGAAACTCGCAGTGCCACTCATGCAGATGAGTTTTTGAGGCATCGATCGAGTCTCGAACCATCGCGTAATCGTCCGGGTGAATCCAGCTGAAGAGGAAATCCCCAGATTCGATCACCTGTTCGGGACTAACCTCAAAAATCTGCTGAATGCCCGCACTGGCGTAGGGAAAACTGCTCCGGCCATCCGGCCACTCCCGGTATTGATACAACACACCAGGAACTTGATCGGTGAGCTTACGAAGCAACTCATCCCGTTGGCGGATCGCCTCTTGGGCCGTCCGTCGCACTGTAACATCGATCGCCACACCCAGGATTGTGGCGATCGATCCATCGCGATTCGGTTCGGGAACTAACTTGATCTCAAAATGTCGCGGGCCGTTGGGGCTTGGAAAGGTGAATTCGCCCACTTGCGGTCGACCTTCTTGGAACACTGCCTTCATGAGACGGTCCCAATAGTCGCACAGCTCCGGCGGCATTCCTAATTCACGATTGGTTTTGCCCAGAAACTCACTGGCAGGCTGCCCCGTGATAGGCTCAATCGCCCCACTGACAAACAGATGCCGCAGTTGCCGATCGAATCGGGAGATGACAACCGGAACATGGTCGAGCAGGGTTTGCAATTCCTGTTTGCGGCGTTCTAACTCCTCAATCGCTTCCCGTTCTGAGGTAATGTCAATGTGGATGCCAAACCATTCGATAACTTGGCCATTCTCATCATGAATGGGTGCAGCGTACGTTTTCATCCACCGCCATTGCCCATCGTGACGGCGAATGCGATGAACGCTTTCATAGGGTCGTTGCAGGCGAAGCGCTTCCTGCCAGCGTTCAATAACGACAGGCAGATCATCCGGGTGGATAGCTTTCGTACAGCCGTAGTTGGCCATCTCCTCGTCACTTTGCCCCGTGAAGGCCAGCCATGACGGTTGTGGGCCGATGAGAGAGCCACCCGGGGGTGCTGTCCATGTCACCGCGCTGACAGCATGAACAAGACTACGGTAGCGGATTTCACTTTTGCGAAGTTCTTCCTCAACCTGTTTGCGGGCCGTGATGTCACGTTGTATCGCGATGATGTAACGCGTGTTTGGTGACGGGACTATTACGGGTGTCAAGTCGAGTTCGACCCAATAGGGTTTACCATCCTTGGTGTAATGGATCAGCTCAACCCGACAAGGCTCATGCCGTTCTAAGGCTTGTCGAATAATGGCACGACTGTTGCTGCTCGTCTGAGGGCCTTGGAGAAACCGCGGTGACCGGCCGAGGACCTCGTCGCGGCTATAACCGGTCATCTTCAGGAAAGCGGTATTGGCGTAGATAATCCGCGGCCCGGGTTCGTCCAGCGGCTCAGCTTCCGTGACGATGATCGCATCGCGGATGTTTTCCAGAATGGCAGTGAAGAGTTTGAATTGCTGTAGGGAAAGCACATCCGAACTTTCCAGCATTACAACGGGCGTGGGCGACTGCTGCGTTGTGTTGCCTGCAGCTTGCAACGCTTGATGCCGGTGGGTGAGTGTGCGCGACTCATTGCGGTGGCCACGGGCAACTGTCCAGGCAACCGTCAGTGCCGCAAGAGCGAAAAGAATCGCGAATGAGGCCGAACCCGGCTCGGCACCGACCCCCAGGAAAATCACAACCGTACTCAGACTCGTGGCCAGTAGCGCCGCACCGCTGCCCCCTAAGCTCGCGGTGATCGCTACAGCCGCCAGGAGAATGCACCCCCCGAATTCCAGGCCATTGGCAGCGAACAACCATCGCACTACCAGGGCCGCCATCACCAGGACCAACGCCAGACCATAAGATCGTGCGGGTTGGGGCCAGCGCGCCGGCGGCCTCTGTAACGCCGCGGAACTCGCAGCCGACGCCGCGGAGGGTGTATGTCGTGCCACCAGAATGAACTCCACGTCGATCTATCGCGGATCGCTCTGACTGATCGGTACAAGTATATCACATTGATGCATTATTCCCGATATGCGGAATCGACCGAGGGATGAGAAGTGATAGACACCGAACTCCCCCGCGCGCTGAGAGTCCAGGTGTGAGGGACCATTTGGGATAGTTGGTTTTGTGTACAAGGTACAAGGGGGGCGATAGAACTTTTGCGCGTCCGGCCAATGACGGAAGCGGGAGTGTGATTACTTGACAGTACTCCCCGCACGGAGGGTATCCATGCGGGGAAAGTAGCTCATTGATATTGGAGGAAACAGACACTCTCAGGCTCGTGGCGGCAGTTTCCAGGAGCCGGGCAGCGGCGTGCGTGACACTTCCAGGGGTTGGCCCAGTGCGAGGTTCTTGGGCATCCAATCTTCCGCGGACGCCAGGGCATCGTCCCACTTCAGGGCCATGCCGCTATAGCAGGCGTTGCGGCCGAGGATAGCCGTGAAGGTGGAGTCGGTGACGTTCTTCAACTCATTGAGTGGCGCACCGGCACGAATGCTGTTCAAAAGATCAATATGCTCTTGCACATACGCCGAGATGCCGCGATCGTCGGCAACGGCCGGTTTGCCGTTGATTTGATACGCGGAGCCATCACGGGTGTAGGCCACCCCCGTGGAACCGATGACCATTTCGGAAACATCGTCGCCACCAACGGGGAAGTGCCGGCAGTAACTGAACATCTTCATCCCATTTTTGTATTCGAATTCCACCGCGAAGTGGTCCCAGATGTGCCCAGCCTCCTTGGGCGGCCCCGGATGGCGGAACGAACGGCCGCCGAAACCGGTGGCCCGGATGGGATGGTCGTTCAGCGCCCAGTTGATGACATCAATGTTGTGGACGTGTTGTTCCACGATGTGGTCGCCACAGGTCCACAGGAAGTGATACCAGTTGTGGATTTGGTAGGTGCTGTCGGCCATGCCCTCTTCGCGTTTGCGGAACCACGGTTCGCGACCGTTCCACGAGCAGCGGGCTGCGCGAATTTCACCGATCGCCCCATCGTGAATCTTCTTCATGATTTCGATGTAGGGTTTTTGATGCCGCCGCTGCGTGCCCGCGACAATCGCCAGGCCTTTTTTCTTCGATTCGTCGATGAGGCTGTAGCACTTGCGTGCGCCGGTAGCATCCACGGCAACGGGTTTTTCGCAGAAAATATGTTTGCCGGCGCGCACCGCGGCTTCGAGGTGCTGTGGCCGGAAGCCGGGGGGAGTCGCCAGGATGACGAGGTTGACGTCGGTTTTCAGGAGTTTTTCGTAGGCATCCAGGCCGTCGAACGTGGTTTCGGGGGTGACTTTGATCTGTTTGAAAAAGGGGCCGTAGCGATCGCTTTTGGGGTTGGTGAGGGTTTTGGCCGCGTTTTCGGCTTTATTTTTGAAGACGTCGGCCACGGCGATGATTTCGACTTTGGGATTGTCGCCATTGATCCGTTTTTCGGCTTCGAGGATGTCGCGCACAGCGCCCATGCCACGACCGCCACAGCCGATCAGGCCGACTTTGATCACGTCGTTGCCGCCACCAGCATACGCGGCGACAGACAGGTTGTTCGCAATGGCCACACCGCTGACCGCCGCGGTGGTTTTCAGAAAATCACGTCGATTCGCCATGACAACACTCCGGGGAGGAAAAAGTGGATGGAATCTATCATTGGAGCCGCTGCCGGTGGTCGTTGGGAGAACGCCCTCTCGGCTCGGCTCCGCGTCTGTCGTCCTATTCTGATTTCTTCACAACCTTGGGTTTGAGTCCCACGAGTTCGGGTTGTTCTTCTTCGGCCAACACCACGCGGAAACCGATCACGTCCATGCGTGTCAGCCACCAGATGCTCTGCGGTTCTTGGGGGTCCCATTTCATCCAGCTTTTATCTGACACGCGCCGTGCGGCGCTACGCAGTTTGTCGGCTTTATCGGCCCATGAGCCGCCGCGGACGACATGCGACCATTTCTTATCGGTCGGAACCGTCACCGGGCGAAGGCTGATGGGGTTTTTGGCCAACTTCGTGTAAGCATCCGGATCATATTGGTCGAGGGTCCATTCCCACACGTTGCCGTAGAGATCGTGAAGACCAAACGGATTGGGTTTCTTCGTTCCGACTTTGTGGGTGGTGCCTTTGGGGTGGTCGTCGTCGGCCGAGTTGTCTTTGTACCAGGCGTATTCCCCGAGTTCTTGCGGATCGTCGCCGAAGAAATAGGCGGTTTGGCCTTTACCCCCGCGGGCGGCGTATTCCCACTCCGCTTCGGTCGGCAAGCGATATGGCCGTCCGGTACGCTTTTGCAGCCAGTTGCAATACATCATCGCGGCGTGATGGGTCATACAAATGGCCGGGTGGCCATCGCGCTCATGACCATATGTGGCATCGACAAATGTATTGGTGGGGCGGGTGATGGCATCTGGTCCAAGATTCTTGGCAGCCACATCATCGGCTTTGGGGAAGTCTTCGTCGTGCCAGAAAATGTCGAATTCGTCCCAGGTCACTTCGCACTTGGCCATCCAGAAGTTGCCGACGCGGACTTTGTGCTGAGGCCCTTCGATGGGGTCGCGCCCGACTTCGGTTTCGGGGCTGCCCATGAGGAATTCTCCCCCCGGAACCCAGATCATCTCGAATTCCGCTTCCATCGGCACCCGTTCGAATTTCGGAGGGTTGCTGTCTGGATCGATGACTTCTTTCTTCCAACCGCGGATTTTCTCGGTGAAGTTCTTGTGTGCGGGGGGAAGATTTGCGGATTTCGTCTCGTTGGCCGCAGAGGAAGCGGTGGGATGTTCCAGTGGTACGACGGCGGCCGCCCACAACGGCACAATGACTATCACAACCAAACCGAGGGTGTATCGTCGCGGCATGTCTGCTAGATTCTCCGATAAACAATAGCTTGTCAACAGTATGGAGTGGTTTATGAACACGGCGGGGTGGATTTTCTTCTCCTTGTGCCATCTTATTCCCTTTTTGACGGCGAGCTATAGCCCAGCTCAGGATCGCACACGCTTCGAATTTGAAGCGAAGCACATGGGTACGACGTTCCGGATCGTACTGTATGCCTCCGATCGCACCACGGCGAAAAAAGCCGCCGACGCCGCCTTCGCCCGCGTCGCCGAACTCGATGGCATCATGAGCGACTACAAGAAAGACAGCGAATTGATGCGGCTGTGCAAAAAATTTGAACAGACCGTTGCAGACCCCGTCAAAGTCAGCCGCGACCTATTCTATGTTCTGCAAAAAGCCGAGGAGTTGTCCCAAAAAAGCGATGGGGCGTTCGATGTAACCGTCGGTCCCGTTGTGCAATTGTGGCGGTTGGCCCGGCGAACCCAGGAGCTGCCCGACCCCAAAGAACTCGCTGCCGCCCGGGCCAAAGTCGGCTATCAGAAGGTGAAGCTCGACCCTACCCAACAGACGGTACAACTCCTCACCCCCGGCATGCAACTTGACCTCGGCGGCATTGCCAAAGGCTACGCGGCCGACGAAGCCCTAAAGTTGCTGCGGGATCAATATGGCATCACACAGGCTTTGGTTGCGGCCTCAGGCGACATCACCTGCGGCGATCCGCCCCCCGGGCAAGATGGTTGGATCGTCGACATCGCCCCCATCGCCAAAAACCAAAAGCCACGGCGTCTCCAACTCGCCAACGCGGCCGTTTCGACCTCGGGCGATCTAGAGCAGTTCGTGGAAATCCGCGGCGTTCGTTACTCCCACGTTCTCGATCCCAAAACTGGCTTGGGTTTGACGGGCCGCCGCAGTGTCACGGTTATCGCCCCCCAAGGCATCACCGCGGATAGCATGACCAAAGCCGTGAGCGTGCTGCCGGTCGAGACGGCCTTGAAATTGGTGGAGGATACCCCAGGGGCAGCGTGTTATATCGTAGTCCTCGATCCGCAGGAGAAGCCAATCATCACGGCCAGCCGGCGTTTCGCCCAGTACGAAGTCCAAACACGCTGATGACCCCATCCTGCCGCCAAGTATTCACATGTATATTATGAGCAAAAGAATCGAATAGTCAAGGACCCGGGGCAAAAATTTGCGACGCGCGAATAGGTCGGTGTCGCCGGCTGCTCCCGTCAGCATCGGTCTTGTTGACTGAATGCAACCACGATGACTGAATGCAACCACGATTGTTCTTCTCGGCTCGGTTGCGGAGCCCGGATCGTCGCGGTCCATCGGCTTGGCCACCTAAGGTCAAACTGATGCTTCAGCTGCATCAGCCTCTAGCACTGATGACTGCTCGGGGTTTCTTATTTTCTTTGCCGCAACTCGCAGTATGCTGAGGGCACCTTCTCTTGGGAACCTGATCCTGAGAAAGTTGCACCGAAATCCTGAGAAAGTTGCACGGCAGTCGCGGTCTGCTGAAAGCCGCCCTGCGCGGAGTTCTCCCATGACGACCAACCGTCGTATGTTTCTCGCATCCTCTGTCGTAGCCGCTTCGGGCCTGGCGGTGGAATCGTCGCGCGGATTCGCAGCGAACGATACCCTGCAGGTGGGGCTGATCGGCTGTGGTGGCCGCTGCCGGCATCTGCTCAAGTCGTTCCCAACGTTGCCGAACGTGAAAATCACCGCGGTGTGCGATGTGTGGGACGACAATCTCGAAGCGGCGAAAAAGCTCGCTGACCCTCGCGCCTTCGCGACGAAAAAACACGAAGAATTGCTCGCCCGGCCCGATGTCGATGCGGTGCTGATCGCCTCCCCCGACCATTGGCATGTGCCTCATACTGTGGAGGCATGCCAAGCGGGCAAAGATGTGTATGTCGAAAAACCACTCACCCACGACCTCAGCGAAGGAAAAGCAGTGATTGCTGCGCAAAACCGCCATCGGCGGGTGGTGCAGGTCGGCACCCAACAACGGAGCATGACGCACATTCTCAAGGCCTACGAGGTCTTGAAAGCGGGCACTATCGGTACCGTTCACAAGGTGCGCTGTACATGGAACCGCAATGCCCCACGAGCCGCCAAAGGCAAAGACCCACTCGATGCCCGCACCATCGATTGGAAGCGGTTCCTTGGTAACGCCAAGCCCCAAGAATTCGACGCCTATCGTTTCCGGCAGTGGCGATGGTTCTGGGACTTCGGCGGTGGTATCTTCACCGATCTGATGGTGCACTGGATCGACGTTGTGCATTGGTTTCTGGAACTCGATCACCCGGCAACGGCCACCAGCATTGGCGATTGGTTCCACGCCCAAGGGCTTTGGGAAACGCCCGACACTGTACAAACACTCCTCCGTTACCCGGAGAAACAAGTGCAAGTCCATTTTGAAGGAACCTTCAGCAGCAATCGCCACGGCTCGATGTGCGAATTCATGGGTACGGAAGGGACACTGTATTTGGATCGGGGCCGCTACGAAATCATTCCGGATCGCGGTAAGAAAAAACCGGAGCCATCTTCATTGGTTCTGGGTACTGGCGAGAAGGGGTTAGACTTTTACGACAAACCCGATGGCGAATGGCTCCATTTGGCGAATTGGATCAGTTGTATCCGCGACCGGACCAAGAAAGTGGCTTGCCCCGCGGAAGCCGGTGTCCGTGCAGCCGCCGCGGCCCACCTCGCCAATCAGTCACTGCGGAGCGGGCAGGTGGCCGTCTGGAAAGACTAGAGGCCGTTTCTAAACACCGGGATAGTTGCCGAATACGGCTTATCGTTCGGCTTTTGTCGGGTTTTGCAACAATCCCTAACGGCAGCAATGGCGTAACTACCGACAGTTTCACGATCAGCGAATGAGGCCGCGCCGATGCCGAGCTTGTTGAAGCTGACCGTTCTGACGGTCGACGAATGCGACTTTCTCCGCCGCAGTTGGGGGTGGTTTGTAGCCCTTGGCGTGTTGCTCATCCTGCTGGGTTTCATGGGATTGGTGTTTGTGGGCATTGCCACCCTTGTCACCGTGTTGATGATTGGTTGGCTATTCTTGGTGGCGGGGGTTGCGGAAGTCGTTCTTGCGCTTCTGCGCCAAGGTTGGTCGGGTTTTTGGCTGGATTTGCTCAGCGGTCTTGTCACAGCCGTGGTGGGGCTGTTGCTTGTGCTACGCCCGGAAACGGGCGCGTCGGTATTGACGGTAGTGATCGGTGTAATCTTCCTCGTGGGTGGGGTCTTTCGCCTCGCCACAGGAGTGATCGCGAAGAATCCTTACGCTGGCTGGTTCCTCCTCCAGGGCATTCTGGCACTTCTGTTGGGTCTGCTGATTCTGATTGAGTGGCCCGTATCCAGTGCGTGGGTCATTGGCACGCTCATTTGCATCGATCTATTGTTCAACGGTCTGCGGCTGATCTCCTTCGGCTGGGCGATCAAGGCATGGCTAAGAACCCATCGCGACGAACCCGTTCCGACCGTTCCGCCCCCCGCGTCCTGGAACTGAACCACGTACCCCCTAAGCTTCCGTACGGCGTTGGGAATGTAACACGCCTCCGGTACTCTCTTGTGGCAAGGTCCCCGCAGAGTAGATTCACAACGACGCCCCCTCTCTTCGGGAGACGAAAATGATCACACGTTTCGCCATCATTGCCAGCGTTGCGTTGGGAGGCACAGCCCCCCTGCGTGCGGATGACGGGGTTGATGCCCAGACCCAGCTCAAAAACTACCTGCGCGGTATCTCCGGCTCCGAGGCAGGCCGCAGTCATCCTCTCACGGGTGAGGGAATCCCGGAAACCTTCCCCGATTATGCCCTCTTTTCCCACATCTTTCCGCTCTATCCTGTGGCTCGCCCAGCCCCAGAACCGCTCAAAAGTACAAATATTATCGCGATTCCCAAAGCCAAAGGTCAAAAACCCATCCTGATCACCGATACCAAAGAGTTGGAGAAATTTTTCCAACAACATGCTCGGTCGGTGAAAAAGGCCACCGAGGCTGATGAGGCCACGACAGCATGGCTGCGGGCCGTCGCGGAACTCCATCAGGATGGTTACTTCCAGTTCACCATCCAAAGTCAGGGCACGAAGGTCGAAGGGGTGAAGATGATCAGCACCGGTGAGGCCCGCGTCGATCCGCGAAATATGGACAAAGGTCAGATCACCGCGCAGCTGACCTTTCAGGAGGGCCGTCTGATGACCGTGGAGACCAAGGTGAACATCAGCGCCGGCATCCGCCCCCGTTGTCAGGCCACCAAATTGCTCGACCCCGACCCGATTGTCCGCGCCATGGCGGAAGATGCCCTCCGCGTCATGGGTTCCAGCGCCAAGCCCTACCTGGACGAGCAATACCAGAAGGCATCACCCGAATTGAAAAAAGCAATTGATCGGATTCGCGAACAAATCGACCAAGAGGGCCGCTAGCCGACAATTAGTCAAGCTGATTGTGCCAGTGTGGCTGATGGGACAGTTCGTGGCCGCTTTGGTATGATGCTCGGCCCTGGTGTGCGCTCACTTCTTTCGCGGCGGCGGTTCGATGGTCAGAACCGTCCACGGGTGGGGCCGCAGCACCTGGATTTCCGGGTGATTCTGAAGTTGTTCTGGCGTGGGCTTCCACTCTTTGCCGGTGGGGGGGCCATACATGGCCCAGGTGGCGAGTTGCTTGGCGGAATTGGCGGTGGTGTACTTCGCATCGAGAGAGTGCGGCAGCGCCAGCGCCGGATCGGTGAGGGCTTTCCGGGCGGTGGGGGCGTCGATTTTCCCCTTGTGTTGTTGGTAGAAGGCCATCCAGGCTTTGTCGCGCTCGTCGGCTTTCCACGCCAGACCGTCGCGAACGTCAGTGGCGTCGGCCGGTTGAGCCTCCATCCGCACTGCCATATCTTTCGCGTTATTACATCCCCAATAAAAGCCCGGGGTATCCGCGAACCATTCGTCGCGGGAACTGCGCCACAACCGCTGCGTTTTGGTCCCAAGTTCGAACATCGCGATTTCGTTCGTCTTCAAATCACCGATCAGCCACTCGTTGGAATAAAGACCGTTATTCTTCTCGGAGAGCATCTTGACCACCTTGTCGATGCTGTCCCCGTATTGAATGGCACGGCGGCAGCGGCTGACCAGGGATTGACCGCGGATATCGAAGGGCGTTTGGTCGATGGTGGTTTCGCACAACACAATGCCGGCGGCGTTGATGTAGTAATCTTGGCTCGACCAGACGGCACCGGGAAACCCTTGCATCACAAAGCGATGGCCGTTCTTGGGCACTACATCGAGCCAGACATTCACAAAGGGGCCACTGGTCAAACCGGCCATGGTGATATGGCCGACGACAATCTGACCATCCGCGGTGGCCGGTTTGGTGGCGATAAAGGCGGAGCAACGCTGCGGCGAGACGGGTTGGGGCGCAGGGGCTTGTGGCCCGCCATCGCGGGGGAACTTCATCCCTTCCAAGCCGGTGGGGGTCGCCGCCAACGCCGCATCGAGGCATTCGATTTCCATCCAACAATTGAGGGTGACGATGTCGAGCAAGTCGATGTCGCGGTTGTCGTAGCTGGCTCCGGCATCGGTCGCTCCCTCGGCAATGCCTGTCATTTCCTCGAGAAATTCGCGGTCGATGGTGCGCAACAACAGGGCATTGGCCAGTTGCCGAGCCGACTGCCACCCGTCGGCTGGAGCTTTGACGCTCCGCTCTGTGGCGAGCATGCGCATGTGCGCGGCGATCTCCTTGGCTAGTAACCGGCCGTGCTGATAACCGCGTTCGTAGGGTTCGCCTTCAATGTGAACTACAATCCACCCCGCTTGCGGATAACGGTAGCCAGCCTTGTAAGTCACGACTTCGGTAGCCTTGGGCCGATGAGCTGCTGGAATGGCCACCGGTTCGGAAGCCGGCATCAGCCCAAGCGGGACCAACAACACTAGCGTGAAAGGGCCGGCGAAAAATCCGCAGCGCATCGCACAACCTCGGGAGCTACTCGGAAGAGGCTCGTGAATTTCGCCCACTCGGCAGCAGGCGGAGAATGGCACATCCCGTGTCAGGCGGCATGGGGAGAACGAACCACCGGACAATCCCCTAGCGCGAGGTCGTGGAGCAGTTCGGACAGAGCTGGTCCATGCACCGCGCGGAGATAGCGCCCCAGGGCCTGCAAAACCGTGGCGGTGGCTTCATGCCAGAAGCCGTCGGCACGCTGAGTGCCCACCAGATACTCGGCCCCTGCCTGAACTTCCGGACAATCTGGCTCATCGGCGATCAACAGGGCCAAGACGGCGACTGCTGTCGCCCCCGGGGTTGAACGCGGGGTACCCCAACCACCATCGTCATTTTGCAGTTCTTTCAACCCACGCACCGCCCGACGAACGCCGATCGCCGTCAGGTCGTAACCAACGGCCGCCAAGCCAGCAAAAACCTGCCACAGATCAGTCCATAAACCCGTTTCTTCCTGCCGCGCCAGGATAAACCGAACCGCATGCTGGGCCATCGGTTGCCCCCAACGAAGGCCAAACGCCCCCAACGCCTCCAGCACACACGCCGTAACAACCGGGCAACTCGGCTGTTGCGGCTGCGGTTGAAGTGCATCACACCAGCCACCATCCCGGCGACAGGTATCGAAAAGAAGTTCCAACGTTTCATGAATTCGCGACGCCCACTCGCTGTGGATCGCATAACCGCTCCGGGCCAGAGCCGTCAGTACCCGGGCCTGCTCCGTCAGACGTGAAGGGCGCGGCTGATGGAGGAGTAACTGTACAAATTCTGCACAGGCGGGTGCTTCCGCGGGCAGGCCACTGTCGAGCCATGCGAGCCAAGTGCCGGGAATATCGGGCGGGGAATACCGGTAACGTTCGAGGTAAGCCTTCCAACCGCGGGCGAGAACCTCCCCGACTTCCACGAACCAGGCATCGTCGCGGGCTGAGCGTCCTTCGGTAAAGAGGAAATCCGGCGTCACGATCATCCACCCTTCCCAACCTCAGCCGAGTCGCAACTGTAATGCCTGCCGGCTCGACGGGACAAGCTACGGCCGATAGTATCAGTACACGGACATCGACAAGTCGCAACTGTAATGCCTCCCAGCCCGACGGGACAAGGGCAACTGCGCGGTTCATGCGGCGTGAGCGTAAAGATCGAGCCGCGATTGGCCCATGATCTGGGCAAATACACGGCGGATTTGCTCGAAACCATCGCGCAGCAGAAAACCCGAATATCGGCCGTAACTTTTGACCCCCAGAATGTAATAGCCCGGTTCACGCGTTTCGGGCTTCCGATCAGGCGGATCGACGAGCAGACCCCGACACAAACCAAGATCGGCGGAGTAACCGACATTCGCGATAATACGCTCGACCTCCCATACCACCGGTCGGCCTGCGCTGCGCCCGGCAATACGGAAGCCACCTTCAGGATTGTGACAAATCACTTCATCGATCACAGTTTGCGGGTGGAATTCGAGATTGCCATCGCCGCGTGTCGCCAGTGCATTGGCACGCACCGCAAGCCGATCCCGTTCCTTGAGCGGATCCTGGGGAATACGGGGTAATGGCGCTCCGCGCGGGCCGTTCGAAATCCAAAATACCCACGTTTCCGGAAATTCGTCGGCCAGTTCGGCCAAGGCACTGATGGTGGTGGCGGCGGAATAACCATCACCGATAAGAGCGATGCTGCGGCCGGCGTAGTGCGCACGCTTGGGGCCGCAAATGTCTTCCAGCCCCCAGGCGATGTGGGGCCGAGCGGCGCGTTCCCCCACGGCCGCAATGCCACCATCGCCCAGCGAGTTGGGATGGCCCCAAGTCCCGGTGCAATCGAGCACCACATCGGCCACCGCGATCCGTTCCTGGCCATTAGCATCTGTTACCAGCAGCCGGAACGGCCCCCGTTCACTCACCTCGGCCTTTGTCCGGTTCAGTGTCCGGCCGATTTGCCAGACCGTGTGCCCCCAATGGAGGCTACCGCGCAGTGTTTCGCACTCGGCCAGGGGCCTCAGATAGGATTCGAGAAACTCCTGACCCGTGAGACTATCGCGGGGCTGGGGGAAGTCGCGGCTACCTCGGATGCGGCGGAGTTCGGCCAGGCCCAGTGGAGTGACATTCCAGCCAAACGGTGTGAACATACGCACATAACCCCACTGGCGGAGATGATCCCCCACTTCGCCCCGCTCATAAACGCTCACCGGCAGCCCACAGGCCTTCGCGTACAGAGCGGCTTCCATCCCGATGGGGCCAGCCCCCACGATCGCAACCCGGGGAAGGGAGAATTTGGCCATCCCGTAGCCCTCCATGGCTTTTCACCGCCCAACTTAGAGCAACAACGCTCCTTCCGACAAGTGGGTTTTGCGTTATGTTATGCCTGCCGTCTGGCCAGGCCGGAATCGCTCGGGCGGTTGGCCCTTCCGACCAGGACGCTTGTCCCCGTGTGATGTCCCGAGGATGGCGGCGTGGTGTTCAGGCCGGGGTGGAAACCGAGCGGGAAACCCCGTCTGCCGTGACCCCGGTCAGTTCACTTCGGGAACGCAAGATGGCGCTGACGGCGTTGAGCCATTCTGTGGCCGGCAATCCGTAGGGTCGGAACTTCTCCGCCCGTTCTTGTTCTTCGTGCACAAACAAGGCTCGGTAGCGCCCGAGCTTTGCGGCGGCGGGTGAATCCATCAGTGTACTGGAGTCGGTGGCACTCATTTGGAAGAGGACGCGCATGCCGAATTCCCGCACCAGCGGCCGGTCGAACGCCCGATTGAGATTCACCAGGGAATCGCACCACACCACGGTATGAATCCCGACCAGGGGGCCTTCGCGGAGGATGGCCGCCAGTCGCTCGGCCGGGGATGGTTCACGTTCGCTGCGACGGCCGAAGCCGAAATCGTCCTCGGATTTGCGCAATTCGCGGAAGCGTTGAATCCCGAAGATGAACAGGAATCGCGGCATGCGTTCGGCAGCCCCCTTCTGGCGCTGGTCGATGTCGTTGGTCAATTCGGCCAATGCGGCGGCCAACCCGAGGCGATCGGGAGCGACAACGTGGGGCCAATACGCCGCGAACCGTCGCAGATAGTCCGCCGCGTCGGCATCATCGGGTGTGCCGTCGCAGATCGTTAGGCGTATTCCGGGCACTTGAGCGGCCAAACTCAGCAGCGAAGCGACGAACAGCGCCCGAGCAGCGTCTTCATTCGGCCCGACCATGAGCAAATTCATGCCACCGTGCGGTCGGAAGGCGGCCGCGGTCGGTTCTTTGATGGCCACAGGTTCACCCAACCAGGCGGTGGGAACTTTGACCGGACTGGGCGCTGCCAGTTGCTGGGCCAGGGCACGGTTGTTGGCCAAATCGGCCGAGGTATGGCCTTGAAACACCAAGGGGGGCGGCCACCGGTCGCCGGCGCGCCGATGCAACTCTTCGAGAATCCGTTCTCGACGTTCTTCTGACAGCCAGACCACTTGGAAGGGATCGTTGCCTTCGGTCAGGCCATTTTGGTCGTTGTAGATCGCCTCCCCGGGGCGCGACAGCAGCCGCGCTGCCGTATTGTCTTTGCTGAGAATCAGTTGCGCGTCGGCATCCGAACATTGCAACGCAATGCGGACGGCCATCTGATCAATCGTACTGCGGGCTAAGGAATAGGCACCGCCGAGCGTTTGCGAGCCAAGCACGACGTGGAGACCAAACGCCCGACCTTGCCGGACCAAACGATCGAGCAAAAGAGCGGCTTCTTGCGCCAGTTTGTCGTCTTCGGTGAAAAAGGCTTGGAATTCGTCGATGACCAGAAGAATGCGTGGGGTTTTCTCCTCGGGCCGAGCGGCGCGATAGGCCGCCAGATCATTGACCCCCGCGTCGCGGAATTTCTCCCCACGCTCGCGGAGAATGCCATCGAGCCGTTGCAGCACACTGACACCGAATTCCCGTTCCGATTGGATGGCGACAACCCGGGCATGCGGCAACCGATACGTGGCGTACCATTGGAATTCCACCCCTTCTTTGAAGTCGATGAGGTAGAGTTCCGCTTCATCGGGGCTGTAGGTCAGGGCCAGATTAGTGATCAGGGCGTGCAGCAGTGTCGATTTGCCGGAACCCGTTTTGCCGGCGATGACCGCGTGTTGGGCGGTGCCGCGACCGAGTGAAAAAACCTGCCGGCGCGTCGCCCCAGCGCGGCCAATGGGCACCTCGAAACCTTTGGCGGCGCTGGCTTGCCATACCGCATCGGGCGCAGGCGCAATGAAGTCGAAGGGGACTTCAACTCGAACAGCCTCTTGACTGGCCGCCCCCACGCGGCGGACCAAGTCCGCGATCGTACTTGGCGGTGGCGGAGGGTCGATCCGCGGTGGGAAGGGAGCCAAGAGGGGGTCTTTGGGGATGAATTTCCCCTCTTTCCAAGCCACGGTGTAACTGACCGCTTCCAAATCCGCCAGGTTGAAGTCCCGGGGCATCGCGGCGCGAGTATCGACGGTTGTGAGTACACACACCCCACACGCCGGGCCACTGGTCGCGATACTCACCAGCCGTTTGGCGGCTTCCGGTGTAAAGTTTGTGGGGAAATTTGCGACCACCAGAACGCGATACGGTTCCGCGACCTCCCCGGCAGCCCGATTGTACTCCTCGATCGACTGATACTGATTGCGGAGGTACTTTTGGATCACGCTGGCGATGTGGTCGGTCAGGTCGATCAGGCGCTGCTCAATGTCCCGGGCTTCTGTCCAGATGTGTGCGGTGACGAGCTTTTCGTCATAATCGGCCAGATGCATGAAGGCGGCAAAATTCTCGCCCAGCCCGACCGGATCGATAATGGTGAAGCGGACTTTCCCCGGTGGCAACCCGGTCAAGAACCGGAGCATGAGGGACTGCAGGGCGTGCACTCCGGCGGTGCGGCCATCGTCGCGGCAGCGGAACAAGACGGAACATCGCTCCGAAAACGGAATGAACGCGGGGACCGGTTCATTGAGAGAACCCGGCAGGAGCCAGCGGCCATCGGTCGTGGCAAGCTCGGGAAGGATGTTGGTATCAAAGTGCCAGTCGCCGAGGCGAATTCCCGCGGGAACACGTTGTGGCCAGGCCCGTGAGGCTGTCAACTGTTCCCACGGTGGGAAGAATTCCTGACCGTCTTGGCGGAGCCGGGCGAAGGTGGCTTCGACTTCCGTCACCGCGGCCTGCCAGCGGCTGGTCATAGCGTTCCACGCGGCCTCGCGGGCGGCGGTGGCGGCGGTGATGGCCTGGGTATAGGCGTCCTCAGCTGCTTTCAGTTCCTGGCCGAGGCGAGCCTCAATGGCTTCTTTGCGTGTCCGGTAGTGGTCTTCGGCGGCGCGGGTGGCGTGACCGCGTTGGCGGCGAAGCGATTCGGCGGCCGTGGCAAACTCCGTTTCAATCCGCAACAGTTCTTCGTCGAATTGCTTCTTTTGTAATTCCAACAGCGGTTTGTAGTAGTTGTCGGTTTTTTCGCGGCGGCGAGCATGTTTGTCGCGTAAGTGTTGCAGTTGGGCATTGAATTCTGACTGAGCAAAGTCCTGGAGGAGTTGTACCGAGCGCGCAGCTTCGGCCAGATGCTGGGCGATGGCTTGGCCGAATTGCCGCGTGGTTTCTCGGCCGCGTGACCGCAGCCACAGCCAGAGGCTCGTCCCTACAAGCAGGCCGACGGCGGCGGCGACGATCGTCGCGATCCAGGGGTTATCGAGGATGACGCCGGCGACCGCACCCACGGCCATACCCAGCAGGATCAGCACCGGTAGCCGCCGCGGATGGCCCCATCGTGGCGTGGCGGCGTTTTGGAGAGCGGTCAGCTGTTCGCGGGCTGTGGCCAGCCATTTGTTCAGGCGCTGAATGGGATCGTCGTCGCTGGGCGGAGGGAGTTCGGTCTGGCCTGCGATCTGTTCGGAACGGAGCCGCACTCGGGCCAGAAGGGATTCCATTTGTGCCCGGAGGGATTGAATTTGCTCTTCCCCGGCGGCAGCTTTACGAAGGAGAGCGTCGCGTTGCTCGTGGGCCGCTTTCTCGCCGGCTTCCAGGAGAGAATCGTGTTTCCAGATGTCATTGTTGTAATCTTCTTGCCCTTTCTGTTGGGCGGCGGTGAAACGGGCGGTGGTCTGTTGGCGGCGGTCGTCGCGGCTTTGTTCGAGAGCCAAAAGTTGGGCGTTGTATTCAGCAGCGATGCGTTCGATGGTCGCGGTGTGGGCGGCCTCGAGTTCTGCGAGTTCTTGCCCCAAGGCGGTGGCATGGGTTTGGCGTGCCCGGGCGATCTCGCGTTCGGCTTTCTCGCGTGCGCGGTGGAACGTGGTGGTGATTTCCGCCTCGGCTGTGGCCCGGGTGCGAATGGCTTCGCGGAGCCGTTCGATTGCGGCCCGTTGACAATCAAAGAGATTTTCCGACATCAGACACCTTGCCCTGCAGCGTCGAGAAGTAGCTCGTGGATCAGCCGGTGAATTCGCATTCGTGGCGTAGTTGGGTGGCGATGATCGCCAATTGGTCAATCGCCCGTAAAACATCGCTCACTGCGGCATCGAGGGGTACAACACACTTTTCGCCATGTTCGCGGCGGACTTCGTCGGTCCAAAATTCCTCGGTCGCCAGCCAGTGGGCTTGGGCTGTTTTCTGAGCATCATAGATTTGGCTACGTGTGGTGCCGAATCTCATGAATTGTCCTCACGCGGTGAATCTTCAGGCGGAGATGCTGCGGGCGACGGGGAACAGCGCGTGTTGTGATCCTGCGAAGCGGTGGTGTGGGTTACTGGCGGTGGCGGGCGATGGTTGATGAGTGTGGCTGTTGTCCCCAGGGGAGCGTAATCGGGGCGCAACCCGGCGTAGCTTTCCAGAGCAGCGATCCGCCGACTGAGTTCCGCCAGGGCCGTTGGCAGATCGGCTTCGAGCATCGACTGGAGCCGGCGCGAAGGGCCAGTGAAGACTTCGTCGATCACCTGGGGTAGCCGGGTCATCCAACGGCGAATGGTAGCCACTTTGTCTTGGGCATACTCCAAACGGGCTTTGGCTTGCCGCAGATTCTTTTCCTGAACCGTGCAGTCGGGTTCGCGGCCGTCCCAGGTGGGGAATTGGCGTTGCGCCAGTTCCGCTTTGGCTCGGGTCACGTCCTCCTCACACTGCCGAATGGCTCGTTTCCAGAGCGTCAGTTGTTCGTCGAGCCATTCGTGGACGCGACGGATTTCCAAATTGACCCCGGCCAGGGCCTCAGCCAACAGCTCGCCGTAGGTGGCCAGTTGGGCCCGCCATTGGCTGAGGGCGTCAATCGCGCGAACATCGGCCGACATGGCTCACCGTTGCGAAAGATATTCTTCGATCCGCTCGGCTTTGCGGAGCAGGAAGGGAATGTGCTGTTCCGAAACCTCAAGGAAGCGTTCGAGAACTTGCATCGTGGCTTCGAACTCTTGCCGGAAGCGGTCATGTTCCTGGTCACGCCAACTATCCCCTAAAGCCATCAACTGCCCGTGTAGCCCGGCTACAGCGGCTTGCAGATCGGCGTTGAAGCGCTTGAGGTTACCGGCAAAGCGGCGTAGCTCGGCGGGGTCCACGATGGCCTGGGACATGACTTCGCTCCGGAAGCGGCATCACGAGGGTGCCTCACCATTATACCGCAAAAGTCCCCTCGTGCGGCCTTTTCCGCGCCCAACCGTTCGTGACCCAGAAGAAACGCAATCGTTGGTGGGGCGTAGGCCGCGTCGCAGCGGCCATCGTCCCCCGGATTATTGCCGCACGAAGCGAGCGATGACCAAAATCAGAACAGCCCCGATGGCCAAGCTCAGTTGCTGGGCGGTGAGGATGTCGATGTCCGGGATACCAAATTGGGGGCCGAAAAGGGCGATTGCGGCCCCCGGCAGAGTAACCACGGTCGGCCTCCAGCCGAAGTAGAACAAACCGTTGAGGAGTAACATCAGCCCCGTCAGTGGCAAGGCCCAGGTATTGAGGACCGGTTGCAACTCCGTGGGCACTGTGACGATATTCCCTGGAACTTTCAGGGGCTGCGTGGTGGCGCGGCTGGTGGCGGTGGCGGCTTTTTGGGCGGCTTCCAGATCGCCTTGGCTGATAGCTGTAATCGCCTGATTATCCTTCAGCAGGTTATTTTGATGCAGCCACAATAGACCTGCGGCGAAGACTGCCGCGCCAAGCGTCAGGCGTAAGCGGCGGCCGAACCAATTGTTGATGAAATCTTTGAACCACAAGTTGCGGTGTTTTTTGCCCGCGATGGTCATTCCGGGCTGCGGACGACGGCGTTGGCGTGCGGCCGCGACGAGTTCGCGGATGTTTACGTCTTTGCCTTCGCGGCGGGCTTGGTGGGCCTCCGCAGCCTGTTCCACCATCTGGGCGGCCATTTCTTCGGCACGGGCTTGGGCTTCGGCCTGGCTGACGCCTTCCGCGACCAGGGCTTGGGCTTCGACTTTCTGGAGGTGGACCCGTTCGCGTGCCAGCCGTTGCGCTTCCATCCGGGCATCGGCCCATTGCACAATCGGGTCACGCCAGGTAGCGCATTTCTTCCACGTTTCCCCGGTCACGCCCTTGCGTGAAGCCCGCGCGGCGATCATCGCTTCGTAACCAAACAGCGCCTCATAGAGCGGCTCCCAATACGGCCCCGCGTACTTGCACACAAACTGCCGGATCGCGTCTTCTTCCAAACCCTGCACCCGAAGCGACCGCAGCAGACTGCGCGCCTCGTCGAGGGGTTTCTCCTGCTCCTGCGCGACGCGGCGATCGACGCCCCACCACAGGGCGAACGCCAAAACCACGGCAACAACCGCAAAACCCAACCACGACCACAACAGGCCCAACAGATATAGTGTCGCCAGAAACAGCAAGCCACCCCCGCCCCAGAAGAGCCAATCGATCCCGCGCATGCCAAACACGACCGCCCGGACCTTTTTGAAGACAATCGACCCGGAGAAGAGGCCGTGAACGACGAAATACGCCAACGGGGTCATGATCGCCAGCCCCAAGAAGCCGCCGGCCAAGCCGGGCAGCCCTGCCAAAGCCGAACTTACCATGCCGAACAAGCACACCACGAAAAAGCCAATCGTCAGGGAACGCTTCAGCCCTGCCTTGGATCGGAAATGGTATTGATGGGCGCATTTCTCGATCTGATCGGCCTGTTCTTCCTTGGGGTTGAAGGTACCGGCATGTTCCAGACCCAAAAACCCCTCAAGAGCGGCGATCACTTCGTCCATCGATTGGTAGCGGTCGGCCGGTTTTTTGGCCATCATCTTCATGAGGATGGCCGAGAGGGCGGGAGGAACCCGTTTCACCACAACATCGGGGGGAACAATCGGCTCGGTCTGATGTTTGCTGATGATTTCTAAAGCGGTTTTGCCTTCGAAAGGGGGTTTCCCGGTTAGCAGGACATAGAGGGTGCAACCGAGGGAGTAGATATCGGCCCGTGCATCGACGGAGGCCGAATCGGTCGCTTGTTCGGGCGACATATAGGCCGGGGTGCCCATCACCGCGCCGGCGTGGGTCAGTTGCGGCGCGCGGGCCTCCGCGGGTGTTTCTTCCGCATCGAGGTTTTCGAGTTCGCCCGCCGGTAGCTTCACCAGGCCCAAATCCGCCACCTTGACAATTCCTTCGGTGTTCACGAGCAAATTGTCGGGCTTGATGTCGCGGTGAACCATCCCCTGGTTGTGACTGTACCGTAAACCGCGGGCGGCCTGCAAAATGTAGTTGACCGCCACATCGGGTGCCAGTTTGCCCTCTTTTTTGATGACGTCGGTTAACGATTGGCCCTGAACGAACTCCATGCTGAAGAAATGGCGGCCTTTGTCTTCCCCGATGTCGTAAATTTGCACCACATTGTGGTGGGTCAGTTGCGCTGCAGCATAGGCTTCGCGCGTGAAGCGGGCCACATAGCTAGGATTTTTCGCAATTTTCGGATGCATTACCTTGAGGGCCACCTTGCGATCCAAGGAAATCTGCCGCCCCAAGAGAACCGCGCCCATACCGCCTTTGCCGAGCACCTTCAACACTTCGTAGCCCCCCAGTCGCGGCGGTTTGTCGTCGTCGCTGGTGAACTCCGCGGCCAAATCGGAGGCGGGGCGGGAGGATTTTTTCCGAGGTTTTTCGATCACCTCATCCGCTGGGTCTTTCTGAGTGGGTTTGTCGTGAAATGCCGCGGACGACGCTTGGGCTTCCGTGAATTCACCAGTGGCGCCCGGATCAGCCGTCGCGAGCTTGTGGCGTCGGGAATGCTCTGGCTCCGTGAAATCCCCGGTGGCGTTCGGGTCCATGTCCGGCTGATGGACGGTGATGGTTCGGCTCGCCCGGACCGCAGGGGATGGGGCGGGGCTTTCCGGCTCGGTGAAATCCCCGGTGACGTTGGGGTCGACCGGCGCTGGGGCTGGTGGCCCCTCCGGCTTGGGCCGAGTTTTGACAGGTATCGTTCCCGCCCCGGGGGCAGGTTGTGGCCGGGCCACGTCGGGCGGCTCCCCGTAGTCGGCCGGATTCTTGCCCTCCAGCAATAACGCCGCGTGTTCTTCTGGTGTCAGTTTTCGCTTGGGGGGCGGAGGGGGGGCCGTGGGCAGCGCCTGCACTCGTACTGTGCGGGCGTCGTCGGCCACCACCAACACAAAAGGTTTCCCACAGCCGGGACATTTCGGTTGAAAACGCCCCGGTTTCAGGCCTTTGGGATTGAGTACCGCTTTACAGTAGGGGCAGGCAATACTCATAAGTGACAACTCAGAATGGAGGAATCTTTCGCCGATTATACTGGCGAGTCGCCGCCATAGGGAATCACCCGCCAGGAAATCCGCTACGTGTTCGCGGCGGCTGGTTCAGGGAAACCCATTCGCGCCGATGGCTGCCACGCCTATAATCGTCACATCCCTACGCCTCTTTTTGAGACCGGATCATGACGCCTTTCTCGATATCGCCGTTTCGCTTCGCGAGTGCAATTCCTATCGGGCTGGTTTTCGTGGTTGTAGTGGGATTTTTAGCCGGTGGTGAACCCACCCCGCGTCCTACCACCCCGTCGCGCCCGGTCGATTATTTCGCCACTTGGCCCCAGCAGCGCAAGCCCGACGCGGTATTAGTTATTACGGGGCAAACCTTCGGTTACTTGCAGCCCTGCGGTTGTAGCCGTCCGCAGTTGGGCGGGCTGGAACGACGGTTCGTCTTCATCCAATCTTTAAAACAGAAAGGCTGGCCCGTTGCAGGGGTGGACCTGGGCGACATCCCGCCGGCAGCCGCGGCCGTTCCCGAACAACTGGTCTTGAAATACGCTACCATACTTCCGGCCCTCCGGGAAATGGGTTATGTCGCGGTCGGAGTCGGCAAAGCGGAGTTCCGCAACGGTTTATTCCAATTGCTGGAAGAATATGCTGGCCAGAAAGAACAACCGCCCTACACCCTGGCCGGAAATGTGGCCGGGCTATTGGGCGGTAAACTCACGCCCCGGGAAGTCGCCTTCCCCGGCCCGGGTCAGCGGGCAATGGTCGGTTTGGTCGAAGTGGCCGAAATCGGATCGGTGCCGGTCGGAATCGCCGGCGTCGTCGGTCCCAGCGTCCAAAAAGCCGTTGCCGATATGGGCAGTAAAACTCTCATCGGCTTCACCCCCGAAAAAGATGCGCTTAGTGAAGCGACCAAAATCTTCGCCGCCCACCCCCGCAAACCGACTCTCACACTACTACTATACCAAGGTACACTCAACGAAGCCAGAGCCGTGGCCAAACAGTGGCCCCAATTCCGCATCATCGTCTGCCTGTCCGACGATGCCGAACCTCCCGAGACGCCCGACATTCTCACCCGCGCCGGTGCTCCCGACGCTCTCATCCTCCGCGTCGGTCATAAGGGTCGTTACGTCGGTGTCGTCGGTGCGTTCCAAAATTCCCGCGGCGACTTCGACCTGAAATATCAGATTGTGCCTTTGGGTGAAGAATTCAACACTCCGGGCACCGATGAAGTTGCCAGCCGAACCAACCCCGCACTCGCTCGGCTCGACCAGTACGCGGAGAAAGTGAAATCCCGCAATCTGCTCGCGAAATTCCCCGCCGGTCCGCACCCGGCCCAAGTCGCCCTGCCGCAGAAGAATGTGACGTTTGTCGGTTCCGAAGCGTGCAAGGGATGCCATGCCGCGGAATACACCAAGTGGAGCGAAAGCCACCACGCCCATGCGTTCGATGCCCTGACCACGATCGCCAAGCGGCCCGCGCTGCGTCATTTCGACGGGGAATGTGTTGTCTGCCATACCGTCGGGTTTGGCTACAAAGGCGGCTATCGCAACGAACTGGCCACCCCGGGGTTGAAGCATGTGGGTTGTGAAGCCTGCCATGGTCCGGGAAGTGCCCACGCGGCCGATCCGAAGGATGCCAAACTGCTGGCGCTGCAATCCCCGTGGCGCAGGCAAGCCAGCGATCGACTTCCCGATGCCACCACCCTCGAAAAACTGGCCAACCGCCCCGCCGCAGAACGAAACCAGTTCCTCACCGCGGCGCAACTGCGAGCCATCAATGGGGTTGCGCAAATGTGTATGGCGTGCCACGATTCGGAAAACGACCCCAACTTCGACCTCTTCACGTATTGGCCGAAGGTCGTTCATCCGACCGCCAAGAAATGAGGAAGAAGAAATGAGAAAACGGTGAGACAAGCGTGCCCACACCGGGGGGCGAACCGGCCGGAGCGTCGTTCCGCGCCCCTCGATTCACCCCCACTCACCGGTGGGACGCTCGATTCAAGGACGGCCGCCGATTCACCGTGGGACGCTCGGTTCAACGACGGCCGCCGATTCACCGTGGGACGCTCGGTTCAAGGACGGCCGCGGCAGTCACGATAGCGTATTGAGCCACTTGGTTCATTCCGACTCACCCCTGGGGCGCTGTGTTCAAGGTTGGCCCCAATGGGTCATTTCCCGTTGATGGTGTTGTTGTTGGGCGAGTCGGTGAAGCCCATCCGATTCGGCGATTGACCGTTGTTACCCGATTTCATGCGGTTGAAGAACTCTTTGACCTGGGGGTTGGCGCTATTTTTCTCCAGTTGCTCGCGGACGCTGGTGCGTTTTTCGCGGAATTCGAAGTAAACCGGAGCGACGATGAGAACAGCCGCGGGAATCCACAGGCACAAAATCGTAGGGAACATCATCCAGAAACTGGCGCGCTGGGCGCGGGCGTCGGCCCGTTGGCGATTGGTGGTGCGTAAGTGATTGGCATATTCGAGCAGAGCATCGGTGACATCGTTACCGAGTTTCTGGGCTTGGCCGAGGAGCATGGCCAGATTGCTGACTTCGGGGGATTGGGAGCGTTTGGCCCATTGTTCAAAGGCGGCATGAAGGTTGAGAAGCTCCGACTGCCGGCAGACGATTTCCAGCTCTTCGGCCATTTGAGGGAATGGTTCGCGGAGTTGCGTGGTCACGCGCCGCAAGGCTCCGGTTAAACCTTGACCGGCGAGCAAGGCGATGGAGAGCATATCGGCGAAGAGGGGTAAACCGCGTTCAATTTCCCGGGTCCGTTCGTTGCCCCGCATAGCGACATACAACCGCGGTAGTGAGAAGCCGGCCCCGGCCAAGAGAATCCCGGCGATGGCAACGTAGATCATCTGCGCGGGTTCTACCAACAGCATCGCGGCCGCGGCTAACAACAACGGTGTGAGAATTAATACGGCGCGGATCGCGCGAAACTCGGCTAGGGCATTGGCTCCATACAGCCCGGCACGGGCCAGAAGGGGCGAAACCTGCTCGCGGTCACGGGTTTCGCCAGGCAAGCCTTCGGCCAGAATTTCCGTCATGTCGCCGAGAATCAATTCCGGCGATGAGTCGGCCCCGGCAATGGCCGTGTTCGGCCGCCGGTCGCGCGTCAGATAGGCCAATCCGATGATGAAGATGATGGCGACGATGCCTCCCGCCGCTGCCCAAATCCACACGTCCATTGCAATTCCCTCGTCAACAAGGCCCTGAGGTTGCCCCCGACGTTACGGTGCAATGTCAGTTACGGTGCAATGTCAGTAGTCCACGCGCAAAATCCGCCACAACCAAATCAGGCCGATGAGTTCCAGAATGGCGCACACTGCCAAAACCGTCCAACCGGTGGTGCTACTCATGAAGCTTTGAACGTGCTCGGGTTCGACCAAGACATAGGTCAGCACAAACAGCGGGGCCGCAGCCCCAATAGCAATTGCGACTACGCGGGCTTGCGCGGTTGCGGCAAAGAATTGCCCCAGGTAGTTGTTGCGGTCGCGCACGCTGTCAGCCAGGCGTTCTAACAGCAAGATGAGGTTCCCCCCGGTCTGTTGGTACAAACTGACCGTGGAAACCAGCATGTCGAAATCGAGCAGGCGAACGCGGGCGGCGGTTGCTTCCAAAGCACGCGCCGGCGACATTCCCAGTTGCATCAAGCCGGAGCAGTGTTGGAAATGCTCGGCCAAAGGTTGAGTGCCGTGTTTCGCGTAGAAATCAATGGCCTGTTCGATCGTCTGACCGGCCCGAACCGAGCCAGCCAACATCCGGAGTGCATCCGGCAATTGGGCTTGGAGCCTCCAGCGATATTGCCGGTAGTAAAATGCAACCACTCCCACCGGAATGGCAATACCCAAGACGATTCCCAAGGCGGCCAACCCCAGTTGTTCCTTCCACAGATACAAACTGCCGCCGAATAATAAGGCGAGCAGCAACATGACCGCGACCACCCCGGCTGGAGATGCTTCCAATCCTGAGCGATTGACGGCGTTTTCAAACCAATCGTCGAAGCGCCGTCGGGCCGTCGGTGGCGGCGGATTCTCCATCAACGACACGACATTGAGCGACACACCGCTGTCGTCGGTGGCCGCCAGCCGCCGATTCGCTTCCTGTTCCCGGGCGGTGATGATCGCGCGGATCGATAATGCGATCACCAGCACTGCGGCCGCCACGAGGACAGCAAATCCCACCTCCAGTAACACGGTTTCCCCCTCCCGTCGGAGTTTGGAGTTTATGTATCCGGCCAGGTGCGTTCGCGGAACAACTCCTCGGGCACATCCACCCCCATTGCGCGGAACTTCTGGAGAATTCGCGGTTTATAACCTGTGGCGTAGAATTCTCCGACCGCGTGGCCGTTTTTGACCCCCGTTTGCCGATAACCAAAGATGTCGCGGATGTCGTAGGGGGCCGGATCCGTTCCTACGACCTCCGAAACGCGCATCACCTTGCGCCGGCCCCCTTTCAGGCGTGCCAGTTGGATCACCAGGGTAATCGCAGTCGCAATGTAGTGGCGAATGACCGGCACGGGTAATTCAAACCCAGCCATCATCACCATCATTTCCAAGCGTGTGAGAGCATCCCGGGTATCGTTGGCGTGAATGGTGGTCAGCGAGCCTTCGTGGCCGGTATTCATCGCCTGCAGCATGTCCAAAGCTTCCCCACCGCGCACTTCTCCCAGAATGATACGGTCGGGCCGCATGCGCAAGGCGTTGCGTACCAATTCGCGCTGGCGAATCTCCCCGCCACCCTCGACATTCGCCATTTTCGTTTCCAACGAAACGACATGTTTTTGCCGGAGGCGAAGTTCCGCAGAATCTTCGATGGTAATCAGCCGTTCATCACCAGGAATATACGCTGACAGGGCATTGAGCAGAGTGGTCTTGCCACTGCCGGTGCCGCCAGAAATGAGGATACTGACCCGTGTTTCGACCGCTGCTTGGAACAGTCGCACCATCTCCGGCGGCATCGTGCGGTTTTGGATGAGGTCTTCGTTGCTCAGCCGCACCCCGAAGCGGCGGATCGAGAGCACCGGGCCGGACAACGACAGCGGCGGGATAATGGCATTGACGCGTGAGCCATCTTCCAAACGGGCATCGACCATTGGGGTCATTTCGTCGGCGCGGCGTCCGACGCGGCTGGCCACCCGTTGGATGATTTGCATCAGGTGGGCATCGTCGTAGAAGCGTACCGGAGTCAGTTCGAGCCGGCCGAAACGTTCGACGTAAACCGTGTGCGGCCCATTGACGAGAATATCGCTGATCGTCGGGTCGGCCATGAGGGGGTCGAGGGGGCCGAGTCCGAAAACTTCGGACATGACCTCCTCGATGAGTTTTTCCCGTTCCACTTCATTGAGCAGTTCGGGGGCGCTGGCGCACAACTGCGTGGCCAGATGCCGCACCTCGCGACGAATGCGGTGCTGGTCCCAACGATTGAGTTTGGAAAGATCGAGCGCTTCGACGATGCGTTTGTGAATCTCGGTTTTGAGCCGATGATAGCGGGTGTCGAAGTCGCTAGTGGGTCGAGTCGGAGGCATGGTCTACGCTGAGGCTCCTTGCGGTGCCGGTCTGAGCGTCCCTGCCGGGTTCCATCACATCACATATCAATTCTACAACGTTCTTTTCAGCGATGAACAGCGGCGCAGCGATTGAGCAACGTCGCGGTTAGTTGTTTCAATTGCCGGTGAACGCCACAGCGTGGCGCTGCGACGGCTAACGGTTGCCCGGTGCGCAGAGCAGCGTTGACCGCCGCCGGTTCATCGGGCAGCCATAGGGAAACTTTTGTCCGCAGGGCCTCTTCGGCCTTCTTCCAATTCACGAGTCCCGATTGATTGTAGCGGTTGGCCACCACCAGTACGCTGTCCACGGGCACTTCCCGCTCGGCCAGCGTGACAAGGTAACGCCGCGTCAGCCGTAAGCTGGCCGGATCGAGCCGGGTGACGATCACGTTGGTGTCCGCTTCGGCGAGTAAGCCAATGGTTCCGGGGTCAATGCCGGAGCCAGCATCGATGACCGACCACGCGAAGGCACTGCGCAGAAGTATATGAAAGTCTCGGGCCAGTCCGGGCGTTACTTCTTGTGGAGCCAGAGTTTCTGGCGAATAGGCCAGCACCGCGACGCCGCCTGTGTGAGGGACGGCGGCATGGCGCAACATGCTGACATCGGCCCGGTCGCTTTCCCGAATCAGATCGCCGAAGCAGTAGGTTGGTCGCAGGTCCAAATTCAGAGCCACTTCGGGAGTCGCGTTGGTCAGTTCGACCAAGGCCACGGTGCCACGGCGGGCGTGAGCGAAAGCGAAGGCCAACCCGGTGGCGATGGTAGTTACTCCAGCTCCTGGATGGGCCGCGGCGACCACCACGACTCGGCCGCGGGTATCGGGTACGCGCCCCGTTTTGCGGAGCAGGTCGGCCGCGGCCAGCAATCCCTCGCGGATCGCCGGCGGTTCCCAAACGGCCCGAACTCCCAAGGCCGCGGCATCGAGGGCGCTGGCGGGGCGGCCATGAACGACGGCAAAGACCGGCTGCTTCACCTGTTCCAAAGAGGCGCGCACCAGTGGCCCTGTCGTTTCGGGGTGCTCGCCCAGATCAACCACGATGATGTGGGGTTCGGGTTCCCGGGCCAACCGCAGGCGAATATCCGCCAGCGGCACGCAGTCGGTCGCGGTACATTCCAGTCCGGCCCGCAAGGCGGCACGCCGTCCTTCGTCTCGGTCGAAAGCCCGATCCCCCGCGAACATGACCCGCATAGCTTTTCACCGCTCCGAACGCGACACCTTCGTCACTCGGCCAGCCGGACCGCGCAGACCGTACGATTTCCGCGCCAATAAGCTGGCGGCGGGGTATGGCCTGGATCGGCGACAATCGCGGGATGAGTCACCACCGCCGGTTGAAGGAGCAAGCGTATTCCTCCCCCTTCAAGTGCATCCACAGTCACAATCCGCGCCCCCGCCCAGCCGCCGATGAGGAAGGAACCATCATCCTCACGCACACCCACACACAGCGGCCAGATGCGCGGCCCACTGCGTGCGGCCAGCCGCAGGGCGTCATCGAGCCGGGAACGATTCGGGTCCGACGATGGTGGGCATTCCCCGCTGCCCGGAACGCTCACTGTATTATGGATGCCCAACGACAATTCGCCACCCCATTTCGCCAAATGTTCCCGGTTCACACCAGCGCGAATTTGTTTCAGTGTCACCTCAGCCGATTCAGCGCCCAGTTGCAAAAATACCGCCGGAACGGTCAAAGCTCCCCAAACCGGCGTGCCGATCACCACTTCGACCTCACGAATACCATCGCGGCCAGGGACAAACTGCTGTGCGATCGGATCGAACCGCCATTCGTCCCGGCCATTTTGGCAGGCGAAACGCCATCCGAACTCAGCCGTCTCGGCTTCATCGGTGAATAATGCGATGGGCACCAGCGGGCAGGCCTCGTCCCGCAAGGGGGCCAGGCCAATGACGTGCCAATCCAGCATGGCCGTCGCCCGACTGCGGACCGGCTCGGACGACGACCGCCCACCCAAGGGCGCTTTCAGGGGTGAACGACTCAGCGTCAGGCGTACCGCGTTGATTTGATCCCCCACCCATTCCCGCGGATGGGCACCGGCCGGCTGGAACCGGCCTAAGGGCCGATCGAGGTGGCCGAAAACGATGTCCCCATCGGGTTGATGGTCCCGATTGGGATCGAAGCGGAGGGGTTCACCGAAGGAAAAATGGACCGCGGCCACGGCCGCCGCGGCCGCGCGGGCTTGTTCGAGGCGGGCGATGGCTCGGTCGGTATCCAGGGTGAGCCAATCGTCGCTGGCGAGGGCGTATCCGGCGGCCAGAGCGGCCGCATCCGCCGCGTTTTGCACTTCGATCTTGGAATCCCGCAGCGAAGCCACATAGATGACCAGGCCCGCGAGCAAGAGCAACACCGGAATGGCGATCAGAGTGATCAGGCTGATCGCGCCGGTGCGTGGTGAGGGCGAATAGCGCATGGGAGATGCTCACAAGGAAAAAGCCGTTGTCCGCCCGATCGGAGGAGGCGGCCGGAGAGTGGTCCGGCCGCCTGGCAGGTGGCTGACTCAGTTCCGGATCACGGGATAATCCGGTTGTTTATTCTTACCACACGTTTTGCATTCGCTATCGCTGGCGTTGGGCAGGCGGAAGGTATAGCTCACCGGTTGTGTGGCCGAGGGAGCGTTCGCCGGAGGTGTGCGGCGGCTTTGAGGACCACCGGCAGGCTGGACCGGAGGCGGCGGCGCTGAGGGTGCGCGGCCATTGGTGCCATTGGAGTAGCCATTGGTGCCCGTGGGGTAGAAGTAGGTGTAGCCAGCATCGCTGACCCCAGAGAGGTGTTGAATCCGCAGCGGCGGCGGGGGCGGCAGCGGCGCCGGCGGAATCTGGAAGATCCGCACCAGGTCTTCGGTACCCACCACGCGGGTGCCGCGGTTGATTTCGTCGATCCGTTGATCTTCCATCGCGTATTCGGGGCTGCTGGGATCGGACCAACTACTGCCGATCCGCAGAGGGGGCGAACCGGGCAGAAGGCTGATTTGCCCATTTTGCTGCGCGTACGCGATGAGTGCTGCCCGGTAGGGGTTGGCTTGCAAGGTGAAGTGCAGGGGTTTATCGTCGGGGTCACCGGCCATGAGGGTCCACATCACATTGCGTTTCATGACAATCTTGCAGCCCCGGGCGATGCACGCGGTGCGCAGCTCCTCCTCATTGCCGATACCGACTTTGGCCGTCAGGAAGACATCAACATACTCCCCGACGCGGAGAACTCCGCCCACCGCTTTGTCTTTGTCCACCTTCACGTTGACCGCCCGGGTGTTGGGTTCGAGTTGCAGGCTGATCGGTTCCGGCAGATTGACATCTTCAAACTGATCGCGGAACAGCGGTTGGTCGGCGAGGATGTTTTGCCGTGGCGTCCGCAGGTGGGCGGCGGTGACCAAGGGCGGCATGAGTTTCGATTGCCAGTTGTCGCCGAAGCGGCTTTTGAGGGCTGCTTCTTCCGCCGCCGTCAAATCGCGAACGTACACTTGATCGGCGGTGATGGTGATCTTCTCGAAGAGATTGGTTTTGGAGAAGAGAGCTTTGATGGGGGGCCGCTCGGGGGCGGGGGGCGGTGGCGGTGTGGGGTTGAACAAACCCGCCGCCTTGGCCACCGCCAAAGCCACAAAACCGACCAAAAGAACCAGTGCCAGAATGAAGACGGTACTTGCGCGCATGGGCGTGAACCTGAGTGAGGGGGTCGCGATCTATGAACCGACGGTGTCGGTTCATCGTCCAATTCGGCCTGGCGTCCTGCCTCCACCCCAATGGGTGGGTAGTTGTACGGATCGAACGGATTCGCACGGCCAATATCGGGCGATCGTTCGGCTCAGTGCCGCGGCACCACGGTACGGCCGATCAGCTTCTCGGTGCGTCCCAGCGGCACGAGTGCTGTCACGGTAGCATGACGGACTTCGAGTTCAATACGAACTTCGATCAACTCGCGATGTTTGGCTCCAACTGGTGGGGCGTCAGCAAAATTCGCGGCCTCCATTTCCATCGCGGCAGAATCCGCGGACGGCAAAATCTCGGGCCGCTTCAGGGGCGTCAGAGTCACCTGGGTGTGTTGGGCACGTTCCGGCCCCAGGAACGCGGTGAGCATGTTCCGCACATCCTGCTCGGAACCGCCCATCGCGACAATCCGCCCGGCTCGGCCGGCGGCTTCGTCCAGCTTCTGTTCAGCAATCACCAAATCCGCAATCCCGACCATCAAAAACCCCGCTAAGACCACGAGCGGTAGTGTGAACAGTAACTCGACACTGACCACACCTCGGGAGCCAATATGCCAGCGCTTCCGTGAATGGGGGCGAAATACCATGGGCGGAACCTCATCGGGATCGGGTACAGTGCCTATTGAGGCGGTGCGACCAGCAACAGCTCATAGCGATGCACCCACAGGAGCACCAGGATGGTCGCTACGGCAATGGGTAACGAATACGTCACGCGGACGGGGTTCCGTGGGTTGGCGTTGGCACCGCTTTGTTGGCTGAGGGAGTGGACCGTTTTCTTCAACGTTTTGGGTGAAAACCCTCGCGTCAGGATGCGCAAGAGGGTCCAGAGGAACAAGGCCACAATCGACATCAGCCAGACAAAGAGCAGATGGACGCTCAAGCCGATCCATCCCCCCACAGCCGCGAGCAGTTTCACGTCACCCCCGCCGCACAGGCCAAACAGCCAAAACGCGAACATACCCACAAAGGCCACGAGGAAGCCCAGCGTCGCGAAGATCAAGCCATCGATCATGCCCCACCAGATTGAACCGGTCTCGAACAGCCACAGCGGTTTGTCGAGGCTGCCCATCCATCCACTGCGAATGATGTTGGCGATCAGGCCGGTACCGAGGATGAGGAAGTTCAGCCGGTTCGGAATTTTGGCGGTTTGGGTGTCGATATAGGCGGCAACACCCGTCAGTAGCCCGATACAGGTGCAGTACACCCATCCCACGATCGGGTCGGGGAAGAACTCACGCGACACAGGAGCCATCTCGAGAGAACGCGGATATTGATAAAGAAATCGGGCTCCGGCACGTCCGGAGCCCGATTCCCTTCAGGCCATTGTCATCACGGGCAGCTGTTGATGTGGAGGGTGTTGGTGCTGACAACGGGGGCAACGGTCGCGGGTTCGCCGTAGGTGAGCACGCCAGAGACTTCGGTCACGTTGGCGCCACCGTGGCTACCCGCGCAACCCGAGGCGGCCACATAGTTGTAGGACTGATCGAGGGTGACGATGGCCAGGCCCAGTTCCGTGTATTCCACGTTCAGAGCGCTGGCGAGGTTGCTGAAACCAACCACCAGTCCGATGCCCACGATCGTGGCCAGGAACAGGTACTCAATCGCGACGTTACCGGCTTCGTCATTGTAGAACTTGGAGAACATGAACTTACCTCCGAAGATTGTGAGTGTGGTGAGGATAACCCCCCGACCCGCACAGCACGGATCTACAAGGTGGGCGACTCGACCAACTCACACACCCAGTCTGTCTGGGATACGGGACACGAATCTGAGTGATACGCTTTGTCGGAGACTCAGATTCACGAGTGTTTTGCTGTCGATGGCCAGTGTTTTTGGCTTCTCCCAGGCCGCCCTGCGGTTCTCCCCAGCCGCCCTATAGCTGGCTGGGGTCATTGTCATCACGGGCAGCTGTTGATGTTGAGGGTGTTGCTGGTGACAACCGGGGCAACGGTCGCGGTTTCGCCGTAGGTGAGTACACCGGCAGATTCGGTCACGTTGGCGCCACCGTGGCTACCCGCGCAACCCGAGGCGGCCACATAGTTGTAGCTTTGATCGAGGGTGACGATGGCCCGGCCCAGTTCCGTGTATTCCACGTTCAGAGCGCTGGCGAGGTTGCTGAAACCCACGACTAATCCAATGCCGACAATCGAGGCCAGAAAGAGATATTCAATCGCGACGTTACCAGCCTCATCATTCCACAACTTCGAAAACATCGAGCGATCCTCCGAAGATTGCGAAGCTGGGAGTGTCCCGTCCCGATTCACACATCGTGACTCTGACAAGGTTGGGCGACTCCACAGTTTCGTATCCC
Organism: Gemmata sp.; assembly: GCA_025055115.1. Lineage (GTDB taxonomy): Bacteria > Planctomycetota > Planctomycetia > Gemmatales > Gemmataceae > Gemmata. Next base: position 12,249 of record JANWYJ010000040.1, on the reverse strand, counting down.
CAGCGTGGCCCACTAGGGATTCCCTAACCACCCGTCATGGAAACCATGTCGGGCGCCTGGTTTCCGTGACGGATTGTTTTTTTGCGTTTCCCGGTTTGCGTCCGGAAGTTGTGTGTTCTAGGTTTTGGGCGTTGAGACCGGAGGGCGAGTGCTTGCTCCGAACTCGATGCCGCGTCAAGGTTGCTTGCTCAAAGTTCGTCGCCAGCCGTTAGGAGGGGCTTGGCAGGTTGTTACAGTTTTAACGCTTTTTGGTCGCGGTGGAACTTTTTTGAGTTCCCGATTTTTTTCGTTTTTTCAGAAATCTTATTTCCTGCCGGAAATAAGCCGCGTTTCAGATTTATTGGCTGTCATCCCTGCCGTTATTTTGAAACTCTGCGGGGCAATTTAACCCGCTCCTCTTACCGCTTCAAGAGAAAAATTCGATATTTTCTGCAAGTATTGTCTCACATGAATTTCACTGAGACATTAACTTTCACAAGCTTTCAGCTACTTTCGTTCCTTTCTGTCTTCCGCGCCCTGTGCCGATTTTCGACACACGCGGTTTTTTCGCTCCATGCGTTCGTGTTCGCTTGTTGCGGCGCTTGAGGTTGCGCTGCGCGAGCACGCCGTTTGTGCGGTCCACCTCATTTACGGCTTTTCGCGGTCATAACTTTCACGCCGCCTAGGAAAAATTCAACGATTGTTCGGAATGTGCCGATAAGACTGCCAAGGTTCATTTCGCGGGGGGAATTCGTCCGCGAGCCACAGTGGCCATCGGCCGGTTGCACGGTGGTGCTCGCCGCGACGTATCGGTCGGACGAAACGTTCGATTTTGAGGAGGAATCGCCATGTCCTTGAGCAGTGACTCGAAGCGCGGGGCGTTGCCGGGCGGCTGGCGAACGCCATGGTCGTGGGCGCTGGGGATTCTCACCCTCACGGCTGGAATGGTCACGCTGGCTCAACCCCGGGAGTCACTGGCTCAAGCAGGCCGCCCGCCGGGTTCCGGACCGCTGTCTCCAGTCATCGAAGAATCTCGAACCCGTCCGTCACCGCGTGTGGCGACTCCCGGTATGGCCGAACCGCACATGCCGCCGGTCCTGATCCCGGCAGTGCCGACTTACCCTCTCCAGGCAGTTTCGGCCCAAATGCCGGCGGTTCCCGCGCCACCACCGGCTTATGTTCCATTGGAATTGCCCCCCGTGACGGTCGATCCAGGCGTTTCGCCGGCGGCTTTTCAGCCGGCCGCGCAGCCCAAAGAGCCGGGTGGCAAAGAGGCCTCTCCGCAACCGCTGCCACAACCCAAACAGTTCCCCCCCTTCCGCGACGACAAGATTCGCCTGCCGCGCCTCGGCAGTGGCGGCTTGGGTCTAACCCCGATTCCCACCGAAGAAGAACTCAAAGAATACGCCAAGTACGTCAAAGGAGTGATTGATCCCCGCAACACGCTGGATTTGGTCGAAGGTCGCGCGCGTGTGGTGCTGCTCAACGCCACTCCCACGCGCACCCAAATCGCTGACCCGACGATCGCTTCGTTCCGCCTACTGGAACCCCAGGGCCAGCAAATGACCATCATCGGGGCCAAAGCGGGCACCACCGTTCTGAATCTGTGGTTCGATGACCCCGACAAGAAGGGGGAAGAAAAGATCATCAGCTATCTGGTCCGGGTCATTCCCGATCCCGAGGCCAAGGAGCGGCTCGAAGCCATCTACAAAGTGTTGGAAATTGAGATCAATAAGGCGTTTCCGAATAGTCGTGTCCGCCTCACGCTGGTAGGCGACAAGTTGATGGTCAGTGGGCAAGCACACGACATCGCTGAAGCCACGCAGATTCTGCGCATCGCCCGCGCCAATGCTCCGGGCGAAACCGGAGCTGCCACCCGGCCGCCCTTGACCAGCATCGGGCCGACCGGCCGGCCGCAAGACCCCCTCCGCCCCGATCTGACTCCCGGGGTCGGTGATTACCTTGTCGAAGGGAGTGAGAATGTCATCAACAATCTGCGCATTCCCGGTGAGCAACAGGTGATGTTGCGGGTGGTTGTCGCTGAGGTGAACCGGGCGGCTGCGCGGAGCATCGGCCTCAACTTCAGCATTATCAACAACCAAGGTACAACGGTGTTCGCCCAACAAACGGGGCAATTGGGGCAAGGCGCCGGTATTGGTGGTGCAGGAGGGGTCGGGGGGCAAGGGTTGGGTCAACAGCTGGTGAACCTGCCAGTGAACCTCGACAACGGCCAAATTCCCATCGCCATCAACGCCTTACGAACCCTCAATTACGCGCGCTCGCTCGCCGAGCCGAATTTGACGGCTCTCAACGGCCGGACAGCGATCTTTTTGGCCGGGGGGCAATTCCCCGTGCCGGTCATTGGTGGGTTTGGGGCCTTCGGAGGCGGGGCCGGCGGGTTCCTCGGTGGTGGTACAGGGGGGCTGCAGGGTGTACAGTTCGTTCCCTTCGGTGTCCAACTGGCCTTCACCCCGATCATTACCGACCGCGATCGGATTCGCCTCACCCTCAATGCGACCGTCAGCACGCGCGACAATGCCCAAACGGCCATCATTGGTGGAGCCAACATTCCCGGTTTGAACACACGGACCTTCTCGACGACGGTCGAACTGCGTGAAGGGCAAACCATGGCCGTCGCTGGGCTGATCCAGAACAACATCGGGGCCACGGGCAGCCGGGTGCCGTTCTTCGGCGACCTGCCCTTCCTCGGCCGTCTGGCCTCCTTCCAACAAACCAGCGCGGGCGAGCAAGAATTGATCGTCCTGGTGACGCCCGAATTGGTTCACCCCTTGGAACCCCATGAACTCAGCCCTCTGCCCGGTGCCGACATCTTCGAACCCGGCGATATGGAATTCTACCTGGCGGGCCGTTTAGAAAGCCGGCGGTCTTACGACTATCGCAGTGCTGTGCGGACCGACATTCACCGCATGCTGCGTTACCGCCGATGTGAAGACGTGTTCATCGTCGGCCCCAGCGGGCATGTCGAATCGCCCGCTCTCGACGATACCTTCCCGTTGGGCAAAAAGGACAACAGTTGGCTCGACGTGCTGCCCGCGAGCAAAAAGTAATCTCGTCGCGGCGAACTCTGCCCGTGCGGGGTTCGCCGCTTCCCCAACCCCAACCCCACTGCGCTCGGGCAACCGAGTGGACCCCCATACGAGGATTCGCTGATGGACCGGCTCCTCCATTATTCGCAATGGCTGCTGATGCGGGCCTGCTTGGGTTTGGCGACGCTGGCGGTCGTCGTGGGTTGCCACACCGCCTACAAAGCCGAAAAGTGGAAAAAACACGATTGCTGCCACAACCTGCATATCGACAACTGTTCCGATATCGAACAAGGGGCTATTCCGCGACCCTTGGGTACCTTCACCAACGCCTACCTGGAACGGCAAGCGGCCAAGGCCGAAGCGGATGACTTCGTCATCTATTACAACGAATGGGTCGATGGGCAGGCCACGCTCAATCAATACGGGGCCGACCACCTCGCTCGGATTGCTGGCCGATTGCCGACCAGTCCCCATCTGGTGGTGGTTCAGCCCGAGCCGAAGTTCCCCCTGCTGAGCACCATCCGTCTGCAGACTGTCATCAATCAGTTGGTGGAAGCCGGAATTACCGATGCCCCGCAGCGGGTGGTTCTGGGCCGTCCACGCGCCGAAGGTTTGTTTGGCGAAGAAGCCGTAGTTATTTATCCTCGGTTGATTCTGGGGGGGGGATTCCTGGGCAATCTGGGTGGCTTTGGCAATTTGGGCGGTTTCGGTTTCGGTGGTTTCGCCGGTTTTGGGGGCTTCGCCGGGGCCTTGGGCGGTGGCTTCGGGGGCTTCATCGGGGGCTTTGGCTTCTGATCCGCTCGAGAAAGTGGCTCCAATTGCTCTTTCTTTGTGCGGACCATCGAGCTAGATAGCCCCAAGCAACCCGTGCGAGAACGATCGACACACATCGGGGTGACCAAGCGGGGACGGCGATGCAATCGCCGGCACGGCGCCCCGGTAGTGTGTCGGGAATGGCCACCCGCCAAGAAGCCGGGGGTGGAGGGGGACACACGGATATGAAGCGGTCGAAACTGTGGGTCGTGGTGGGGTTGTCTTGGGCGGTTGCCATCGGCTGCAAGGGAACTGACAAGCTCCCAGCACTGACCACCGGCCTGACGGGGACCGAAACCCCACCGCTTTTGGTCGGCCCGGATGCCGCGGCAAAAGCTCCGGCCCCCGTAGAACTTCCGGCGAAAGAAAAAGCGCATGTGTGCTTCCGCACAGCGCAATTTTTCGAGAAAGACGGCCGGATCGAGGACGCCATCCGCATGTATGAGCAGGCCCGGGCCACAGACCCGGCACTCCAGCGGCCCGCGGCGCGCCGCTTGGCCGTGTTGTACGACAAAATCGGGGATTTCACACGTTCTACAACGGAATATGAAGCGCTTCTCAAAGAGTATCCCAAGGATGCGGATTTACTCACCGACTACGGCTACAGCCACTACTGCCGCGGCGATTGGGCGAAAGCCGAAGACGCCTTGCGGAAAGCCGTGCAGATCGACCCGCAGCACAAAAAAGCCTGGATCAACCTAGGGCTGGCCCAAGCGCAGATGGGCCAATACGACGAAGGTTATCGATCCTTCTGCAAAGCCGTTCGGGAACCGGATGCCCACTGCAACATTGCCTTTGTACTCGCGACCCAGGGGAAGATCGCGGAGGCCAAAGACCGCTACCGCTTGGCCTTATCCCTCGACCCCAACCTGAGAGCCGCCCAAATCGGCTTGGGTTATTTGGAAAATCCACCCCAAGTGTCAGAAAAACCGACACATCCGCGTCGGGAGAAGTTTGACCCGGTCGCCGCGGCAGCTCAGGTACCGACTGTTGCCGAGATTGAGGCTCGATTGAAAAAAACTGAATCGGGAACTTTTGTCGTACTTCCGCGATCTTACGGAAAGATCGGTGAATCCGACTGAGTTTGCGCTTGAGGGCAGATTATCGATATTTTCAGCTCTGAGCGTAAATTCCAAAAAATGGGAGAAATTGGTCAACTTGGTCTTGCAATTACAGCCAGACCGGTTAACTACTAGATTACAAACGGGAAGAGAAATTCTCACCCTCACAGGAGCCACAGTTCAGGAGTCACAGTTGCGGGCCTTAGCTAGCGGATTGGCTAAGGAAGTGCGACGTTGTGCCCCCCACAACACACTTTACATCGCCCACAACTAACGCCTCAAACCGTCCGGAGGCCGCATCATGTTTCGCAGCGCGTCGGTTGCCCTCTTCGCGGTCGTTGCCCTCGGCTTCGCGAGCAACGCCACCGCCGCACCAGTATACAGTTTCCAAGTGACCTTTGGGAGTACAAGCGTAGTCACACCACAGCAGGTCGTATTCTCCGGGGGTATACTCCCAAGTTATATTCAAAATAACGGAGATCCCTCGACATTTATCTCTCCACCCCATGTTGTCTCGACATGGAACATTAATGTAGCGGGGTTTAATACCAATCCTGGACCGGTGGTCATCACGAGTACTGCTCCGAATCAGTTCACGGTGACCGGAACGGGTGCTGATGCAGGCAAAATTGCCACGTTCACTCTTAGCAACACACAAGCCAACAATCTGGGTAGTAATGTTGTTAGTTTCTCTGGTCAAGCCACTCTGACAAGCATCACATCACCGTTTACCACGATAGACTTTGGGCCTATCGGGACGATTTACGATTTTTTGGGTAGCTCGCAACCACTCACATTTACTCCTGGTTCACCTGGCACTGTCTCCGGTGGGGCGGGGAGTGCGAGCTTCACCTTCACCTACAGTCGTGATAACCAGCCCGGACCGGGTGATCCGGTTCCTGAGCCGGCGACGTTGGCAGTGCTGGGGCTGATGGGGGCTTTTGGTGGCTGGGCCGTTCGGCGGAAACTGAAAACCGCCGCCTGAACCCCACATGCCTGCCGCGGCGCTCTGACCAGTCCCTGGTTGGCTCGCCGCGGAATTCGTTCACAAAGGCTCAAACCCCGTTGCATAACTCACCTTCACCCGCTACATTGCAATTCACCTGATACGAGTCAGGATGCCAGACGGGCAGGACGCCTCCTGCCCGTCTGGCGTTTTTGTTCCCTGACAATGGCCGCCCCTATTGCCATGAGTCGCTCCGCTTCGCCCGCCGCAACCTCCGCCACGATCCCTTCCCCCGCTGCCGCACCCTGGACGGATTGGCTTGTTCTCGCCGCTGGTATCGCGGCCGTGGCCGGTTTGTTCGCCGACAGTTTCCGCCAGCTCCTGACGCTGTGGAGTCGCGACCAAAACTACTCGCACGGCTATCTGGTCATTCCCATCAGCCTCGCGTTGGCTCTGCACATCCGCTACGGACGGCGTGGCGTCGGTCCACCGCTGCGCGGTGAACCAGTGTGGGGATTGGTCAGCATCACCCTGGGCGTGTTCTTGCAATTGGTGGTGGGTATCCTCCGCTGGCCGATACTGAGCTATTTGGGGCTGGTGTGCGTCGTCCGCGGTTTATTGACAAGCGCTGGCGGTCGGGCGTGGGCATCGGCCTTTAACTTCCCGCTCGTGTTTTTGTTCTTCATGTTCCCGGCCCCGGTGAAGTGGACGAGTTACGCCGCCATCTGGCTGCAAGATATCGTGAGCCGGGTGAGTGAATCGGTGCTGAGTTTGTTCTTTGTGGTCCATCGCGTGGGGCATTCGATCCGTATCGCCGGGGTGGATAGCTCGCTGGTGGTGGCGGAAGAATGCAGTGGATTGGGGCAGATCGTGTGTTTTCTGGCCTTCGCGGTGTTGATGGGTCACTTGTTCGGCCGGCCGATGTGGTTCCGCGTGGCGTTGGTGTTGGCATCGGTCCCGGTGGCGATTGTGGCCAACACGCTGCGGGTGGTGCTGATGAATGTCGCCGCGGTTTACTTCGGCACGAAGTGGCTCGGTGGCACTCTGCACGACGCCCCGATTCTCTTCAGCCTGCCGGTCGGCATCGTGCTCTTCTTCCTCATCGACCGTGCCCTGGAGAGCCTCTTACCCCCGCCGCGGCGTATCACGAACGAACCCGAATCTCCCACCACCCCCGATATTGCCCACAATTCTGATCAAGGGCCGCACGAGAGCGGTACGAGCGCAACGGTCGCCCCGGGCATTGCCATCCCCACACCGTCTGCGCTGGGTCAAGCCCGCTTCTCGTCTTCAACGCGGCGCGGCATGGTCGTGGCCACTTTGGGGATGATCGTGGGCATCGGCTTGCAGTGGGCGCTGTATGAACATCTTCAGGTCGCTGGGGAAGCCAGTTACCCCACCCTTGTTCGCCCGCTCGACACACTGCCCCTGACCATCATCGATCCCAAGACGAACGAACCGGCATGGATCGGGAAGGACAATACCGGCTACCGGGAGAAGTTGGTCGAGAAGCTGCCCTTCCCCGTGGATGATCTTTTGGTGCGGGTTTACCAAAATGCCGACGGCGAGTTGGCCCATGTGTACATGGTGTATTCCCGCGCTGGGGAAGACCGCAAGCACCACCCCGAGATCTGCATTCGCGATGTCAATGGTTCGCCGGAAGACCTCAGTTTCCGCCGGCGGGTGCCGCTCGGCCCCGAGGGAGTGCAAGCGCAGCGTTTCCGCTTCCAGAAGGGTGTCGGCCGCGTCACGGTGGTGTACTATTGGCACTACACGCTGGTACCGGCACCGCAACCGGGGCTGACGCGCTGGCAGCAATGGCATCAGCGGATCGGCATCACCGCGCCAAGTATCACGGCCCAAGTCTCGCTTGGTAGCGATGATCCGCGGACGATTGCTGCGGTCGAACAACAGCTTTTGCCGCAGCTGCACGCAGCGGCACAGCAAGGGGTGCTGCCTCCGCAGACACAAACCGGCTGCGAACGGCTGCCGATTGCGCTAGCGCGGGAGTGACCATCCTCGACTTCAGGAAATTTCATTGGCACTTTGAGTGAACCCCTATGAGCTTCCGACAAACGACCACCTATCGCGTCACTTTGTGGATACTCACGCTGGCCTGTTTGGGCGGCGCTGGGTATTTGGGCTACCGCACGTTCGTGGTCCCGGCGGCCCCCGCGAATCGGTTGCAAGCGGCGGAAACCGCCTTCGCACGTGGCACCGAGGCCTTCAACCAAAAGAAATGGGGCGAAGCGGCCACCCGTTTCGACGAAGCCCAACTGTTGTGCGACAAAGGGATGGATGAACTCAAAAACCTCCTCGATGGCAACAAACTTCCCGCTGAGCAAGCCCAGAATTTGCAAGGCCGCCTCATGTGGGTGAAGGCGCGTGCTATCCGTGACCGCGACTACGCGAAAAGCTATGAGGAAGACAAACCGCTGCCAACCATCCCCGACCCGCAATACAACGAACACTACCGCAATTTCAACGCGATTCGCGATGCCGAGGCCCGCACCCAAGCCCGCACCGCCCTCCGCATTGCAGCGCAGCGACTCAGTTCGGACCAAGCACTGGCCAAAGAGATTCTCAAAGAACTGCTCCGCACCGAATTGGCCTATAACCCCATCGATTGGCGTTTCATCGAACCCTATCTTCGCCGGGCGACGGAACTGGAACCTCAAAATGCCCGCGCCTACTACTATTTGGCCCGCTACGAATACGAACAACCCGGCGACGATGGCTTCACCCCCACGCCGCTCAACCGCCGCTCCGCCGAGCGTATGGACCGTGCCCGCGAATACCTCCAGTCCGCCAAACAATCGGGCGCGGCCTATTGGCGCACGGTCGGCCTGGAAATCGACATCCTCATGTGGCCACTGCGCACCGCCAAAGAGCGCAAACTCAAGCCGGAGGTCGTCGCGGCCGCGGAAAAAGCCGTTGATCAGCTGCTCTGGGCACCCGAAACTGGGCTGATCGAGGTCGCAGGCCGCGGTGAAAAACTCACCAACTTCGGTGTCGCCGATGCCAACGGGATGAAAAGTGTCTGCGAAGCCGCCTTCGACCGCGCTAGCACCATCGCCCGAATCAAACCCAATGACATCGGGTCGATGAAGATGGTGGTCCAGGCGGTTGTGAACTTCACGAACAAAATCGCGGATAACGCGGAACTGCAAGCTTACCTGGGTCAGTTCGCGCCGGTGTGTGTGGAATTCGTCGCACAGTCGCTACCGTTTCTGCTCAAGACGGACCTGGTGGCATGGAACGATTACGCCGCCGCCATCGACAAACTGATCGAACGTCTCCCCGAAGCGGTGAAGAAGAACTCCACGCTGGCGTTGGCCTATGCCCGGTTGTTGGCAGCGGAGGCGGAAGTAGCAGCCGCAGCCAACGACACGACCCGAGCCAAAGAACTCCGCGTCAAGGCCCACAAGCAACTGACGGATGGTCTCGCTGCGGCGGAACAAGCGAAAGCCCCGCACTCGGTCACCGATGAATTCCATGTGGAAATCGCGCGGATGGCCTTCCTCCTGGGCGCGAAAGCCGAGGAATTCACCGTTCATGTGACCAAACTCAAAGAATCGCCATCCCAGCGGGCCCAGTTGTGGGCCTTGCTCATCGAGGGGCAAGTGGCGGAAAATCAGGGGCGTTTGGAGAAAGCCAAAGCAGTCTTGCAGGCGGTAGCGACTGCGAAAGGTCATCCCGACTTGAGCTTCCGTGCCAATGTGGTGCTAGCCCAGTTGAACATGGCCTTGGCTGATTGGCCAGCGTCGTTGGCGGCATGGCGTGACGTGGAAGCCCGCTATGCATATCCCGAGTTGCCGGCCGAAGCCAAGGCGTGGGCGGAAGAGCGCCTCGGCGGCACCGCGGGGATTACGGCCAATGTGGTCATCACCAACTTGCGCACGGCGATCGACGCCGCCAACAAATATCTGCGCACCAATCCCGGCAAACCGATTCCCGCAACACTACTGGCCGGTTACGAGGAGGCCGCGGAAACAGCCGCCAAACGGCTCAAACCGCCCAGCGCGCAAGATCGCACAGCGCGGATCGCTTTGGCCGAATACATGATGGCCACGAATCGCCGCAAGGAGGCCGAAGCCCGGGTCGAAGCCCTTACGCTCGATTATCCGGACAGCCTGGAGGTGTTGAATTTACGGTGCCGCCTGTTGGCCCTGCCAACCGAACCGGGTGGAAAACCCAACGCCAATGGCATTGCCGCCGCCGACGCTCTCATCCGCAAGTTCCTTCGCGACTACCCCAACGACAAATCGGCGCGGTTGTTCCTGGCTTCGTGGTACCTCCGCACCGACCGAGCGGAAAAAGCCGTGGACTATCTCCGCGACCCCGCCAACTTCCCCGGCGGCCCCGACCCGGCCGTGGAACGTCTGCTGGCCGTGGCACTATTCCGCGCGGGGGATCGGGAGAAAGCCCAAGAAATTCTCATCGCCCAGCCCCCCGAACCACTCATTGACGCGGCCTTGATCGAAGCGGCCACCACCAAAGAACAGTACGTGCAGCGGCTCAAAGAGGCTGCCGCACGCTATGAAGACCAGAATTTCTTCCGTCTTTATCAAGCCGCCCTGGATTTTGCAGAAGGCCGCTACGAGGCCGCGATCCAAGGGTTTGCCTCCGTTTTGGAAGTGACCCGCATTCGCGATACTGCCCGGGCCGGCTTGCGGCGGGCATTGGCTCGTTATGGTCAGGCCGAACCGCTCAAAGCCCGCGATCTGGCCATTCGTCTGACCAGTGAATTCCCCAACGATCCCGCAGTGTTCCTCGCCGCCGCCAACGCGGCTTTCCTCATCGACGATATCGGTTCACCCGACGATAACTGGGATACCAGTAAAACCATGTATGCGGCCGCCAATCGTTGGGAAGCTGTCGCGGCCAAAGCTGGCATTCCCGCCCCCGAAATCGCTGTGGTGAAAACCCAATTCCGCTTGCTCGCCGGCGACATCGACCGGGCCAAACGCGAAGCCATCACCGCTCAGGCCAGCAACCCCAACAACCCCACCCTGATGTTGTTGGTGGCCGAACTTTCCCTGCTACCCCCCGTGAACCTCGAACGGGCCAAAGAATTCTATGCCGCGGCGGCCAAGGACAGCCCCAACGATCCGCGTCTGCCGTTTCTCGAAGCGGCCATCTTGGCCGCAACAGGCGATTGGGCCGGCGCTGCGGCCGTTTATGAGAGAGTGATCGAACGTTCCCCCAATAACAGCTCGGCCTATGCGCGCCTGGTGGAAAGTTGGACCAAAGCCAACAAGAAAGCCGACGCGCTGCGGTGGGTGAAAACGTGGGCGGAACGGTTACCCAATGATAATGCCGCACGGGGCGAATGGATTCGTTTGTTGGTCGAGGATGGCCAGAAGGCTGAGGCCATCAAGCGGGCCGATGAGCTAGTCCGCGAGCGTCTGGCTCAAGTCGACAAGCTTATTGCCGACGTCAAACCGCCACTGCCTCCGGAGCAAAGCGAGCGGCTCCGGAACGAAGCACGTCGCGATGCCCTGCTGGCCGCCGCCAGCGGCTTTTTCCGCGCCAAAGCCTACGATGAGGCCGAAGTGCGGATTCGCGAAGCGATGAAGCTGTTTCCCGATCAAATCCGCATCGCGATGCTGTTGGCCGATATTGCGATGGAACGGAAAAACTGGGATCAGGCCATCACCATCTACAACGAGATTCTCAAGAAATTCCCGCGCGATTTGATCGCGGGCAATAATCTCGCGTGGATTTTGTGCGAGGTGAAAAATCAACCACAGTCGGCTCTGACGGTGGTGGAAGAGATTCGCAAAGCGCAAGGATCGGATCGCCCGATCGGACCTGAACGCTTGCCCGCCGATTTTCTCGACACCATCGGTACGATTTACGCCAAACTGAAAAGACCTGAACGATATGCCGAAATGAAATCGCTCTTCACAGTCGCCGCCAAGCGTTACCCGGACGATCCACGGATGCATCTGTACCTGGGCATCGCCTTGGCCCACACCGGGGAACGGTCGGCGGCCCTCCCCGAACTGGAAACCGCCATCCGCTTGGCCAAGGCAGAAAATTCTTTGCCGGAAGATCAAAAAACCATGGTCATCACCACCGCGGAATCGCTGCGGAAAGAATTGCAGAAGTAATCGCCGCTCGTCTTCCCCGGCTGCAAGTCCTTCTTTCGGTAGGACTGTGAAGATGGTTGAATCGGTCTGTCTCAACTCTCACGGACATCCCCCTGGTCGGAAGACAGCCCTCCGGCAAGGGGGTGCCTGCCGCAAATGACGAGGGGTCATGCTATTCCCTTTGGTCGCTTTCACAACCTGCGGGTCGTGAAGAAAAATGCCCGCCGCGCATGACGAGAAGGAATGCCATCCTCTCGGCCACAAGACACACGTCCGGCGGTAGACTCTTCACGGGGATGATCTTAACC
>JANWYJ010000024.1 GCA_025055115.1 Gemmata sp. | reverse complement strand
TGGCGATTGTCAGAAAGGGCGGCGGCCGAGTTTCACGGGGGCTGCTCCACCCGTGGTGGCGGAGCCGCTGTACGAAGCCTTCCTCACGGCCCTGCGGCGCTGGGGTATTCCGGTGGCCAGCGGCCGCTTTGCTGCCGACATGCAGGTGGAATTGGTCAACGACGGCCCGGTGACGTTCGTCATCGACGCGCCGGTGTAGTGTAAGGTGTAGTGTAAGGAAATGGATCGGCGCTGGTGCGCGGGTTTGCCCAGTTGGTGCGCGGGTTTGCCCAGTGGGCAATTCCGACGAGGGCCACTAAGCGATGATATCGTGGATCACTTTGCCTTTGACATCGGTGAGGCGTTCATCCTTACCGTTGTGACGGAAGGTGAGCCGGGTGTGATCGAGACCTAGTAGGTGGAGGATGGTAGCGTGCAGGTCGTGGACATGGACGCGGCCCTCGACGCCATAGAGGCCGAATTCATCGGTTGCCCCATAGATACAGCCACCTTTGACGCCACCGCCGGCCAAAAGCATGGAGAAGCCGTAGGGGTTGTGATCGCGTCCGCTGGTGCCTTCGGTCATGGGGGTACGGCCGAATTCGCCGCCCCAAATCACCAGGGTGTCGTTCAACAGGCCGCGTTGTTTGAGGTCGCGGATGAGGGCCGCGGTGGGTTGGTCGGCGCGGAGACACATGCGCGAGTGGTTGCTTTCGATGTCGGCGTGGGCATCCCATTGGCTGCCAGCGCCGCAATAAATCTGCACGAAACGCACACCGCGTTCAATCAAGCGCCGGGCGAGCAGGCAGCGGATGCCGTATTCCATGGTTTCCTTCCGGTTGAGGCCATAAGCCTCCTTGGTTTTTTCCGTTTCTTGGGACAGATCAACGGCTTCCGGAGCGTGGGCCTGCATCCGGAAGGCCAACTCGTAGGCCGCTTGGCGGGCATCCAGTTGGGTATCGCCGGTGCGTTCGCGGCGGTGCAGGCTGTTGAGTTCGCTGATCAGTTCGAGTTTGTTCTTCTGCCGTTGGTCGCCGACCTCCGCCGGAGTATCGAGGTTCAACACTGGACTTTTGCCGCCGCGGAACAGAGTGCCCTGGTAAGTGGCCGGCATAAAGCCAGTGCCCCAGACCCGCGCTCCGCCGAACACTTGTCCACCACCTTCGGTGAAGACGACAAACCCCGGCAGATTCCGGTTCTCGCTGCCCAAGCCATACAGTGCCCACGCCCCCAGGCTCGGCCGACCAGCCAAGACCGAACCGGTGTTCATCTGGCTCACACTGCCAACGTGGTTGAGGCCATCGGCCCAGCAGGCCCGCAGCAGGGTGAAATCGTCGGCACATTGCGCCATGTGCGGCAGCCAATCGCTGAAGTCCATGCCGCACTGACCGTATTTGGCGAATTTCCGCTTCGAAGCCAGCAGGTTGTTGCCGCCCGTACCCATGGGGGTGATGACTTTGCCAAAACTGGCGGGCAGCGGTTGGCCGTGCCGGCGCGTCAGTTCGGGTTTCGGATCGGTGAGGTCCACATGACTGGGGCCACCTTCCATGAATAGGAAGATAACTCGTTTCGCCTTCGGCTCGAAATGGGGTTTCTTGGGCGCCAAGGGGTCGATTTCGACCTTGGTTTCCGCGGCGCGGTTTTCTTCGGCCAACAACGCCGCAAAGGCCAAGGCACCGAAACCGTTGCCACAGCGTTGTAAGAATTCCCGGCGTGTCGTGTATCGCGGAACGTGGGGAGTCATAGCCTGATTCTCAGGAGTTTCTCAGGTATTCTGTTCGATTCGTTGGTCGCGGTTCTGTGTCGGACGAGGCCGCTAGCCTGGACTGTGCATATCCCGATGTTCGTTCACTTGGTCCATCAATACTTGGTCCATCAATCGATGTAGAGGAACTCGTTGATGTTCAAGAGGGCATGACACAGGTCAACAACGGCCTCCGATGGCGGCCCGGGATGCCGCTCCAGGAAGGTCCGCATCGCATGGCGTTCGTCGGCTGTGGGTGGGCGGTGGATGGCCAATTGGAAGGCCCGCTCGATGACCTTGCCGAAATCGGTACCGACGTCCTGTGTGACGCGTGCCGCGAAGGCTTTGGCGAAGCCCAGAACAACGCTATCGTTCAATAGCATTAGGGCTTGGGGGGCTGTGGTGGTGGCAAAGCGGCGCGAGCAGGTCTCGTTGCGATCCGGGGCATCGAAAAGCAGAAACAGCGGGTACCGCAGGTTCCGCTTGACGAAAACGTAAATACTGCGGCGGTTGCGTTCCTGGGCATCCGGGGTGGGTTTCCACGCGGGGGTGGTCTTTTGCAATTCCGCGGGCAGTTCGGGGAAGATGCTGGGTCCGCCGACTTTGAGATTGAGCTGCCCGCTGACAGCCAACATCGCATCGCGGAGCGTTTCTCCATCGAGGCGGCGGCGCGGGAAATGCCAGAGCAGGTGGTTTTCTGGGTCGATCTCGGCAGCGGCCGGCTGGTGGCCACGGGAGCCTTGGCGGTAGGCAGCGCTAGTGACAATCAGCCGGTGAATGTGCTTCAGAGACCACGCTGGCGGTGGCGTGCTGTCGGGAGTTGGTGGCGTGGGGTTCACCAATTCGCTTGCTAACCAATCGAGCAACTCGGGATGAGTGGGTTGATCCCCGGCGACGCCGAAGTCGCTGGATGTCCGCACGATGCCAAAGCCGAAGTGATGCTGCCACAGACGGTTGACGATGACACGCGCCGTCAGCGGGTTGTCTTTGGAGGCGATCCAGTTGGCCAAGGCCGCGCGCCGCCCCGGTGAGCCGTGAAGGGGTTTCGGATCGGCATCGTGAGGGGTGATGACGTGGATGTAGCCCGGAACGACCTGCGGCCCTGGTTTCCGCCACTCTCCGCGTTTGAATAGATACGTAGGCGGTGATTCGGGCAGGTCGGTCATCACCATGGCTTGCGGTGGGTCCGCTGGTTTGTCCTTCTCGAAGGCCGCGAGTTGAGCTTTGAGTGCCTCATACTGCTCCTTCTCTGCGCCTTTGATGTTCTTGGACACGTCTTTGGCTTCGGAGTACACCTGCTTTTCCACCATGGCGGCAATTTGTTTCTCCCATGGTGTGCGGTTCTCGAAGGGAATGTCGAGAAGTTTGGCGTATTCCTCCGGGAAACGTTGGCGTTGCCGCTGGCTTTCTTTTTTGCGATGCGGTTCTTCGATTTTGGCGATCGCTTGGCGGATATGGGCCGTTTTCGCTTCCCAAGCGGCCAGTCGTTTCTCGTATTCGGCTTGTTCGGCGGGGGTGAAAAGCGTCTTCTCCACTGGCCAGAAGCCCGCGAAGAACGCCTGCATGCGGAAGTAGTCGTCCTGCGTGACCGGGTCGTACTTGTGATCGTGACAGCGTGCGCAACCAGCGGTCAGCCCCAAGAAGGTCGCCGCGGTGGTATCCGTGATGTCGGTGATGATTTCGTAGCGGCGTTGTTCGAGATTGACCGCGTTGTATTCGTCCGGATAATGTCGCAGAAAACCGGTGGCGATCCAAGCGTCGTGATCATCGGGATACAGTTCATCCCCGGCGATCTGTTCACGGATAAAGCGGTCGAAGGGTTTGTCGGCATTGAAGCTGTTGATGACATAGTCGCGGTAACGCCAGGCATGGGGGCGAACACCATCGGCATTGAAACCATCGGTTTCCGCAAAGCGGACCAAATCGAGCCACCATAACGCCTGTCGTTCGCCAAAGCGTGGGCTGGCCAGCAGTTTATCCACCAGTTTTTCATAAGCTTCGGGGGAGGAATCACGAACAAACGCTGCGACTTCCTCAGGGGTGGGGGGCAGTCCAATGAGATCGTAATACAACCGGCGAATCAGGGTGTGCCGATCGGCTTCGGGAGCGTAGGTCAGGTTGTGTTCGGCCAACTTGGCGAGAAGGAAGCGATCAATGGGGTTGCGAATAGCCGCAGAGGGATTGTCGAGGCGGGGAGGGGTCGGGCGTTGAAACGGATGGAAGGCCCAGTCTTCGGGCAATGGGTCTGCTGCCGTAGCCCAGGGAGTCAAAACAATCCCAATAAGTGCGATCACCGAAACGCGGAGTAGCCACCGCATCTCCGGCTCCTGTAGGCGGGAACAGATTCTCTCACGATGATGATACCCGCCGCGGCATGGGGCGGACAAGAAAAATCTGCCCGCGGGGGTGCGGTCCTACCGACAGGTCTGTTCAATTTCTGGTCAAGTCTTGGTATCCAGTCGTTTGAGCTGTTGATAGAGCATTATCATTCTCTCGCTTCTCCGTTCAGTTCTCCTCCGTTATACACGTCTCCTCCGTTATACACGTCTCCTCGTTGTACACGTACGCACGCTTGTTGTCCGTCATACACGCTTGTTGTCGGTCCATGGTGAACGCCGAGAAAATCACAGATTGAAGAGATAGTGACCGACAACGACGACACAATGAACCTGTTCAAGTTCGAGTGAACCCCAAGAAAATCACGGATTGAGGACAACGAGAATCGAGTCAATACGATTGTGTTGTGGGAGCGGAAGAGTAACCTCTCACTACACAATCCTCTCACTTCACACCATGGAGGGCACGGCTGAGGGCATAGTGGACTTCGGCAGAATTGCGAATGATCAGCGATTGCGTCGGGGCATGGTAGATAATACTTCCGGGGCCGCCCGTATCACGACCCTCCCACGAGAGCGGATCAATCTTGCGGATCAATTCGATGATATTCGCGACATTGGCTTGCTGCTGCTGCAGATTCAAAAACGGCCC
>JANWYJ010000097.1 GCA_025055115.1 Gemmata sp. | reverse complement strand
CGCTGGGGCCACTGGCTGCAATAATGGGGCCACTGGCTACGCTGGGGCCACTGGCTACGCTGGGGCCACTGGCTGCGCTGGGGCCAGTCAATGCATGCCGGCGATCAATTGGGGCTAAAGTCGAACTTGGCGGAATTTTCGCGGCCCAACGGATCGCGGACGAATTTCCGATAACAACTGGCGCACAGATCGAAACGCATTTTTTTGCAGACCGGCAAAAGTTCCGGCTCTTCGTCGTTTTCTTCCAGTTCACATAAGATGCGGGCCATTTCTTCGACGTGATCTTCTTCCAAGTCGGCGTCCGTCAGTTCAGTTGGATCGTTGGCGGCGTACGCTTCCATCTTCAGCACGTAGCGACCGGTTCCTTCCGGGGTCATGTCCTTGCCGCAGAAGTCGCAAGAGAAGTGCATCATGACCTTTGGTTCCTTCAGGCCAAACTGGATCGCGGTGTTACTGGCCGGGAGAGGCAACGCCCGCGTCGGCGGTGGCGCGAGTCGGACGATAGCCAACCACCCCCATGAACCCATACTCCACAGGTCGCAGTTTCGGAGGAAACTGTCAAGCGGAATCTTTGCTACAATTTTAGCAATTCCCCCCGCTCGACAGGCAGTAAGAAAGTCCCAGCGGGGGGTATTTTTTTCACACTGTGCCCAAAAGACTTTGGCTTCTGGTGAAGCCACCATCCCCCCTAACCCGCACCGGCGGAAGATTTTCTCTCCCCATCGCCCCGATCATCGCCTGTTGGCCAGCGCGGGCACCTACCTAACCCGCACCGGCGGAGGATTTTCTTCCCCCATCGCCCGATCGTCAGCTCGTTTCGAGGATATGGCCAATGCGGCCAACGATTGGCACGGGAACTGCTCCTGAAACGATCATCGCCATCCGGTGGATCGGCGGCGCGAAGGTGATCCGGTCAGCGGATGGCGCTAGCGCTTCGACAACGCCTTCTCCCCCGACAACTTGGTTGCGCCGCCAAGTTGGACCTGCCTCCCCTCTTTTCAGCACGAACACGTTCCCACGGCCGGCGACCACTGCGAGTTGCCGGCCCGTTTCTTTGGGCGCAGCCACCGCGCCCATGTGAGCCACCCACCCCAGCGACCCACACCGCGCCGGCACCCGGCCACCACGCCACCAGTCCTGCTAATCCCTCACGATTCTGCCGAATTTCCTGATGCGGTACAACCGGTTTGCGCGCCACCGTCGGCATGCGCGTAGTAACTGCACGCTGGCCCGCTACCAATCGCGGGTTCCCTGGCCGCCAGCCTGATAACGCCCCCACAGCCCTTCCGATACACGACGGCAGACGAGCAGAACTATGAGGGGACTCGACCGTTCGGAATCCGCTCGTCATTACGAACGGGGGAAGCACAGGAGGATCGATGGGCCCGCATGGGTAAGGTGATGACCCGCTCATGTGGCACCCGCTCCAAGGACGACCGGAGCGAATACCAACGATCCGCAGGAGGCAAAACATGTCGATACGTCGAGGCGCTCCATGGCTGGCGGCGTTCGCGATTCTGAGCGTCGGCTCGGTAGCGCTAGCGGGGCATTTGGGAACGACGAAATTCAGCCAGCGTCGCGGCGGCGAGGGCTACGATGCCCAAACGAGCTTTGCCGCGGCTTCAACCGCCAACGGTAATTGCGTGGTTTATGAGGATGTCGTCGAAAAACGCTATCACACCACCTACCAGACAACCACCGAAACGGTGATGAAACCCGTCACCAAAACCACCTACACCCTCGAAGAACGCACCTGCTACAAAACCGTGCAGGAAACCGCCTACAAACAAGTGCAGGAAACCATCTGCAAACCCGTCTGCCAAACCGTCATGAAGGAATGTCGCACCACCGAGTACAAAAAGGTGTGCGAGACGGTGTACAAAGAATGTCCAGTGACTGTTCAAAAAACGATCTGCGAACCCCATTGCCGCAAAGAATCGTTCTTCGTCTGCAAACCCGTTTGTGAAACGCAGTACAAAGAATGCGTTCGCACCGTCTGCAAACCCGTTTGTGAAACCGTTCACAAAGAGGTGTGCAAAACCGTCTGCGTTCCGGTGACCGAAACAGTCCTCAAAGACGTTCAACGCAAAGTCTGCAAAGATGTGACTGAAACGGTCCTCAAAGATGTCTGCAAGACGGTTTGCGAGCCGACCACCGTGACCAAATGCGTGACCAAATGCGTGCCGGAAACGGTGTGCGAAACGGTCTGTATCCCCGGCCGCTGGGTGCTCAAGGATGTGCCGGTCTACCGCTGCGAATTCGATCCGTGCACCTGCACGATGGTGCACAAGCAGGTCGGCTGCTGCAAGAAGCTGTGCCGCGAACCGGCCCGCACCGAAGTGCGACAGGTCACCCGCAACCGGATGGTCACCGAACAAGTTCAAGAAACGGTTTTGGTGAAAAAGCAAGTGGTGGAAAAAGTTCCGGTATCCGTGACCCGCAAGGTGGAGACCGTGGTTTGTGAGAAAGTCCCTGTGACCGTCACGCGGCAGGTGAAACAGCAGGTCGTTGAGAAGGTGCCCACGCAAGTGATTCGCCATGTGCCGGTGCAAGAGGTGGTTCGTGTTCCGGTGGCGGTTCGCCGCACAGCCCAAGGGGCGTATGTCGATGCGTCGTCTCTGACCGGTGCAGCCGCCGAGCAGGCTCAGCAAGGAGCCAAAATTGTCACCGGTGGTCCCAGCGCGTTGGCCAAGCCCGATGCCCCCACCTACGATAGCGACGGCCCGGGGCGCGTGTTTGTCGAGGGATTGCAAGTGACACGCGATGTGGTCTATCACGTCACTCGCACCGTTCCGGTCACGGAAATTCGCCGTATTCCGCAACAAGTGACCAAACTGGTGCCGGTTGAGGTGGTGCGGCTCGTGCCGGAGAAAGTCACGGTGATGAAGCCAGAAGTGGTGACCAAGTGTGTGCCCTACACCATCACCAAGCAAGTGCCCTACACGGTGAAGGTGAAAGTTCCGCACACCACCACCGAGATGGTTCCCTGCACCATCACCAAGCGTGTGCCGGTGCAAGTAGCCACAGATGTGGTGGTGAAGAAGCCCCGCTACGTTCCTTGCCATGCTGGTTGCGGGGCGGGTTGCGGCCCCGCCGGTGTCGCCTGCGGTCAAGCGTGCCCCGACGCTGGCAAAGTCCTCTGCACCTGCGGTATCGGCAGCGGGCTCCGTTGTGTCCTCAACGACCCCTGCCGCCCCAAACCCTTGCGGGACTTGCTCAGCCGCATCTGCGCCAACCGCCTGGCGTGCGATCCCTGCCCCCCCGCCCATTGCCCCGATCCGTGCGCCAACCCGTGCAAATAGTGGCTGAACAACCAGTTAGGGTTACAGCGCCGGGCTGAAAAATCCCGACACGACGGCCGCCCGGGGGGATTGCTCCCGTGGCGGTCGTCGTTTAGTCTGAAACAGAGAACACCCGTGAGCAACGCCCATGAAATGTATGCCGGCTGAAACAGAGAACATCGGTGAGGAACAGCCATGAAATGCGTGTCGGCGGTCATCGCGGTGCTGCTTTTGAGCAGCGTGGGTCTGTTGGTCGCTCAACCCCAAGCGGCCAAGCCGGAAGAGCTGCCGGAATTTCCCATGCTCAACCCCAAGAACAAACAAGTTCCTCTGACCCGCGACAAAAGCATCATCGCGGAAGCGACCACCGAGGGGGGGAAAACCAAAATCCTCCGCGTGGGCATCGTGGCCGAAGTTTGTCTACGCGAAGGCGCGCTGGAACAATTTCTCACCAAAAAAGGCACCAAAGAACATGAAGCCATCCTCCGCGTCGACATGGACGCCGAACTGATTCACATGGCCATCATCGCCGCCGGTGGAAAACCCGGCACACCCACAGGGTTTATCGATAAAAACGGCGAACCCAAATACACCCCCGCCACCGGCAGCCGCGTCAACGTCTTGGTTCACTACAAAAAGGATGGCCAACTCCATACGCACCCGGCCCAGGAATGGATTTGGGACATCAAAAAGAAAAAACCCATCGAACATCACTGGGTCTTCGCCGGCAGCGAGTTCATTCCCAATCCCAACGATCCGAAAGCCAAACCCATCTACGGAGCCAACAGCGGCGACATCTTCAGCATTTCCAACTTTGTGTATTCCACCTTGGAATTCCCTGTGCCCATCAGCAAAGATGAGGCGCAGTTAACCTATGAAGCGAAAACGGACCGGATTCCTCCCCTCCTGTCCAAGGTTTGGGTCCTCATTGAAGTGCCAGACGCCCAGAAGTAACCCCCCGCCGTCGGCGGTGCTAGTCGCGAAAATGGCCTCGATGCCATGCCAGTCGTCCCCAGCAATAGGCAATCAGTGCCGGCTCAATCATCACCAGTGAGGCGAAAATGGCCTTGATGCCATGCCTGTCGTCCCCGGAGGGACGATGACGCCGTTGTTGCGGTACTAGTCGCGAAAATGGCCTCGATGCCATGCCCGGGAGCGGGGACTGTCCGGATTGTGGGAAAATCGTGCTCACACAAGGATGGATTTGCCGTTAGAAGATTGTTGCAGACCACCGCCGAAATTGCTACTCTGGTCTGCAACCCAAGAACTTCAATCCATCCGGGTGGTTGGTTCGTCGTTTCCTTAACTCGCGGTCGACCCGCGGCGGGTCTGCGGGGTTCTCGTCTTACCGAGGCGCACGCACATGGCCATTTCGATCACTTGTTCCGGCTGTCAGGCGTCGTTTGAGGTTCCCGAGCAATTTGCCGGCAGAACCATCCGCTGTACGGCCTGTAAAGCCCAAATGACGGTGCCACAAGCACTTGCGTCACTCGACCCTCCCCGGCCCCGGCAAGCCCAGGCCCCCGCCGCGTCCAAGGCCGCCCCCAAAGACAAAAGTTCCACCGAGAATTTCAGCTTCGATCGCGCTGCGGAAAGTGTGAAAACCAGCACCAAGTCGAATGGCAAACCCGTCTCACCTGTCGTCATCGATGACGACTTCGATGACGACTTCGTCATCTTCGATGACGACGATGACGCTGATCGCGATGAACGCCTCGCCCAACGCCCCCCGGCCTCCAAGAAGAAAGCCGTGATCGCCATCGATGATGATGCCGACGAGGATGAGGATAATCGGCCCAGCAAGAGGAAAAAAAACGCGAAATCAACGAAGAACCCGGCATTCATCTTGCTCGCCGTGGTGGCGGTTGTGCTCATCCTGGGAGGTGGGGCAACCGCGATTTACTTCCTGACCAAAGACCCATCCCAAGAAACCGCCAAAACCACCACCACCAACAATTCCAACAACGAAGGTCCTAACCCGCCATCGCCTCCCCAGCCCCCCGGCGGCCAGCTACCAATTTCTCAGCCCCCCGGCGGCCCTCCGAGTGGCCAACCAACCTTCCCCCAACCCCCTGGTGGCCCTCCCGGTGGCCAACCAACCTTCCCCCAGCCCCCTGGTGGCCCTCCGGGTGGTAAGCCACCAATTTCTCAGCCTCCCGGTGGTACCACGCCGCAACCAGGAGGGGGTATTGGAAGCAATCTGAGCGGTGACAATGGCACCTTTGGGCCGTGGGCGACCTACACCGGTGAAGGCTTCACCGTCTTGATGCCCGGGCAACCCAAAGTCGAAACAGAAAAAGCATCCCCCCAACAGGGCGACATGGACATCACCGCGGCGATGCTGACCAAACGAAATGAGAAACTCTATGTCGCCATGGTGATGAAGGCCAAAATCTCCTTTGAGTCGCTGCCCGGCGGCCTCAACACGGTACTCCAAGGCCTGACCCAGGTCTTTGGCCCGGGTGTGAAAACCACTGCCCCCACGGATTTGGTGATCGATGGCCGTGCGGGCAAAGAAGTTCAAATCAGTGGGACCGACGGCCAGGGTTTCATCTGGGCTGTCGCTGTCAAAAACCGACTCTTTCTGTTCTTCGCCTTTGGACAAAAACCAGAACTCAACAATCTCCGCCGCTTCCTCGACTCCATCAAAATCACCTACCGGGGTGATGACTCCGTGATGGAATTGCCTGCCACCGAGATTTTGGAGATCCTGCAAGCCGTTGACTCTCTGGGCCGTCTCGGCGAGTGGACCACGGTGGGCCAAGACGGTTTCTCCGCGGAGTTTCCCGGACAGATCGGAACCCTGGAGAAAGACCTCCCTGGTGGTGGATTTGTCAAAGCCGTGGGTGCCGGAAACAAGGATGAAGGAGGGGCCAGGATCGTCATCGTGCAATCAGCTCCCGGCAGCGGCAGCGATGGCCACGCACAAACCACTTACAACCGGCTACTGAAATTACTCCAGAATGAAAAGAAATTCACCATCCGCGACACCACGGTGTCCGGCCATCGGGCCAAGGAAATCATCGAATCCAGCCCCACAGAAAATTCCACCGTCCAGATGGTGCTGATCAAGGACCGGTTGTACATCATTGAGGCTACGAGCAAGAAATTGAACAACCAAGAGCGCTGGCCACAAGCGTCGCGCGAGCGATTCCTCAAATCCGTCAAGATCACGTACAATCCCGACGCCGTGGTGATCGGCCCACAACCGCAGCCCAACCCGCAACCGCAACCGCCCTTCCCCAATCCAGGAAGCGGCAACCCTGGTACGAATCCCCCTGCGACCACGGATGGAAACCTGAAGGCGCAAATCACCCCCTTTGTTGCTGCCGCCTTCGATACCAAGAATAACGACTTCTACACGGCCGAATTACGCCCGGTGGGGCCTAATAGTTTCCAGGGAACCCTCCGCCGCTACAGCTACCCCGAACTGCAAACCATCACCAAGTTCAAGCTCAGCCACGTTCCCTTCCGCATGGTGATCGACCCGCAAGCCGGTCTGCTCTACGCGGCGATTGTCACCAACGGGGTCACCCTCAAACCGCAAGAATACGACCGACCCAGTGCCTCCGGCCGCATTGCCATCTACGACCTCAAAGCCATCCGCGACAACAAAACGCCGGATGGCAAACCCCTGCCCGACAACAGCGAAATCAAACCCGTCGCCACCATCGAAATTGGCAAACGCATCCAAGGGATCGAACTATCTGCCGATGGCAAAAAGCTTTACGTTCTCGCCAGCACAACGTCGGCTCCCAGGAAATCCGCCATCATGGTGGTGGATACGGAAAAACGCAAACTGGTCGACGAGAAACCCAAAGAACTCTCCGTGGTCGCCGCGGACATGGTCTCCGTTGGCGATAAAAAGCATGTCTACATCATTCAGGATGTCACCCGCGAGAATACCTCCGGGGTTGTCCTCTACGACTTGACGAATCTCACCGAAGTGAAAGTGACCCCCTTCCGCATTCCCAACGGGGCCGCGAAAGTTCTGGATGTGGCACCACTGGTGAACGGCGATGCCATCGTGTCGGTATTGACCCTTCAGGCCGCGGCAGGCGGTGGAGGGGGTATTGGTGTTCCCGGTGGCGAACCTGGCTTCCCCGGCGGCCAACCTGGCTTCCCCGGTGGCCAACCTGGCTTCCCCGGTGGCCAACCTGGTGGTCAGCCCGCTGGCCCCAAAGTGGATGCTTCCGTTCAACTGTACCAACTTCGCGGCGGCATCGCCGGAGCGATGGACTTGGGCACCGCGAAAATGGCCGCCAATCACGGCTACATCAAGTTCGATGCGACGGGCAAGAAGCTCTTTGCCGCATCGTGGAAAGGCCTGGGGTTGGACGTTTTCGCGGTGACCGATCAGAACTCGGCCAGCGGTGTGAAACTCACCAACTCCCTCAGCACAGCAAGCAAAGTACCCTTCGGCGGGCATTTCTTCCTGTCGCCCGATGGCCAATTCCTGGTCTTCCAAAGCGGGGTGGTGCTCGAGACGAATAACCTCGGCGGGACTGTCGCTGCAACCAACCCCAATCCCAACCCAACGCCTCCCGGTGGTATCACGCCCGGACTGCCGCCGCAACCCCCGGGTGGAGGAGGAACGCCCGGCCTCCCACCGATTGTGACCCCGCCACAGCCGCCTGGTGGCGGAAACCCCGGTAGCCCACCGCAGCCCCCCGGCGTTCCCTCCCAACCGCCCATCTCGCTGCCGCCGGGTGGCGGAAACCCCGGTAGCCCACCGCAGCCCCCCGGTGGCTTCCCCCAACCGCCTGGCGGCCCACCCAAGCCCCCAGGTGGTGGCGGACCTGTGCGTCCACCGATGCCCCCCGGCGGTGTCACACCCCTGCCCGACCCAGCCCCTGGCGGAGCGCCGGCCTTCCCCGGTGGCTCTCCACCAGTGGCCCCGATCCCCGGATAATCCACCAAGCCCTGAAAACCACCAACCCGCGGCACTGGGGGATCACCACCAAGCTCGCACGATCCCCAGATCATCCGCCAGGGCCTGAAAACAACGAACCCCGCCACTTCCGCGGGGTTCATTTTCTTATTACTTGGTGTCTCAACGATTTGTCGCTGAAGGACCATCCGCAGCCATGACCGGGAAGGTCTCAAGAAACTCCACGTTACTACCCCTTGCTGCTGGCTGCACTTGAGAAAGATTATCCGCAGCCATGACCGGGGAGGTCCTAGGAACCCCCGCAGCGAGAGGACTACTTCTCCGGTTCTGTTTCGCGGAACCGGTAACCGACGCTTCGGACCGTCTCGATCAAGTCCGGGGAACCGCCCGCCGCCGCCAGCTTCTGCCGCAGCGTTTTGATGTGTACGTCGATGGTCCGCTCTAGGACGACCGAACCATCGCCGATCGCGGCCTCCATGAGTTGTTTGCGGCTGAAAGCCCGACCGGGCTGGCGCACCAGCGTTTCCAGCAACCGGAACTCGGTCGGGGTCAGTTCCAACGGCTCATTATGAAGCGTCACCCGGTGACGAATGCGGTCGATTTTGACGCCCAAATGTTCGGTCACATCGCCCGGATCACTCTGCCCCTGAACGCGGCGCAATAGAGCTTTCACTTTCGCCAAAAGCACCTTATTGGCGAAGGGTTTACCAACATAATCATCAGCTCCGAGCGAATACCCCACGACCTGGTCGGTTTCCTCGGTTTTCGCTGTGATCATGATAATCGGAATGTCGCGCGTGCGTTCACCAGCACGCAGTTCGCGGCAAACATCCAAACCATTCATGCCGGGAAGCATCAAGTCGAGCAGAACCACATCGGGTAACGCGGTTTGAGCCTTCCGTAGCCCTTCGAGGCCATCCTCGGCCACGGTCACTTCGTAACCCTCACGTTTGAAGTACCAAGTCAAAGACTGAGTCAGTCCGCGTTCGTCCTCAATAATCAGGATGCGCGGTTGCGCCATCGTTGTTCCCTCATTGGGAGCAGTCAAGCCGCTCGGTCGCGTCGGAGCGGTGGTGGCGGTTGCCATGTCGGGTTCTCCCGAAATCGCACACTAGGGGTCACTTCCAATGTACCCGATCGCGGTGCCTTCCTGCGGAGGTGTTGTAGCGTCCGGATATGAAGATTTAATAAATATCTCATGAACTCCCAACACAGGCCCGGAAAACGCCTCATCGCATGCTCAACATCCATTCGTTCCGTTAACCCGAAAACGCCACCGTGGGATGACACACTATCCCGACAGAGCTATCCCTCAGCAACCACATTCGTTTCGTTAGCACGAAAACAGCCCACGGATCACCAACCCCCCGCTCCAATCCCGCCCCCATTCGCCCCTGCTCACGTCCCCATTCGCCCCTGCTCGCGTCCCCATTCGCCCCTGCTCATGTGAGAGGGGCAATACCCCCCAACGGCAAACATCCTTTTTGCCATTTCCGCGTCCCTTTAACCTGCTCATGCATGTGAGAGGGGCGGTACACCCCCGACGGAGAAGCCGCAACACTTTTCTCCTCGGAATTTTCGTGGGAGGCTTCCGGTCTTCGAGGTGAAGATTTCAGGTCTCTTGTCAAGCCGTAACACTTTTCTCCTCGGAATTTTCGTGGGAGGCATTGGCCCAGGGGCAATCCCCCCCCGATGGAGAAGCCGCAATACCCCCCCACCGGAGAAGCGACCCGGTCGCCATTATTTAGTGCCATTGTTAATCAACATTATGATCTTTCTTCGTTCGGCCCCCAAATGCTATCATCAGGTCCAGCCCCTCCGGGAATTTGTTGTGTATCTGCGGGAAAATGCACGGTTGCTTACTTCGTCCCAGTGAACCGTCTTCGGCATGGCGCGATTGATAGTGTCTCTCTGGTGAAAGGCGCTGGTCGGCCCCTCTCTGGTGAAAGGCGCTGGTCGGCCCCCCGGAGCCAGGAGAGCCGCACGATGGGAACCGCGGTTGGCTTCAGCGGGTGGCTTGGTTGATTCGCTCTCGGGGACCGGTAAGATGAATCCTGACTTGGTGGGAGCGGAGGCATGCTTCAACGCAAATACTTGTTTCCGAATGTGATCGAATTGAACCTGCAAGCGGCCCAGTCGTTTGGCGTCAACATTTACCTGCTTGATGGTGGGAGCGAATGGGCACTGATCGACGTCGGCCAAGAAGAAACCCTCAACGATCTGATCGATCTGATTCGCAAACTGGACTTCCCCCTTTCCAAGTGCAAGTTGCTGATCGCTACGCATGCCGATGCCGATCATGTCCAAGCTCTGAAGCAGGCACGCGAACGACTCAAGGCCAAAACCGCCGCCCACCCGGAAGCCGCCCGTGCTCTGGAAACCGGCGACGCGGTGCAAACCTACGCCCAAATCGCCGCCCAGAATATCAACTTGCCCATGCCCCCCTGCAAAATCGATGTCAAACTACAGGAGGGTGATGAACTGAAAATCGGCAAACTCAAACTCCGTGTCTGGCACACCCCCGGACATACCCCCGGCCAACTCAGCTTCAAGATGGGCAACCTGCTTTTCAGCGGCGATAACATCTATAAAGACGGCTGCGTGGGCGCCATCGACGCCCACCACGGCTCCCATCTGCCGAGTTTCATCGCCTCACTCAAACGCATCCGCGACGACGACGCCGAATTCCTGCTACCGAGCCACGGACCGGTTTTCCGCAAAGACCCGGCCATCCTGCAACAAGCCATCGACCGGCTGACCCAGTATCAACACATGGCCGACTTCGGCACCTGCACGGTTTCCTGGCCGCTGGAAGAGGAATGGAAACGCGACATCCTCGCCGGAAAAATGCCCGTTTTATAACCCCGCGACCGATGACAGGAGGTGAAAAATCATCTCCGGTTCAGCCCCCCGGGTCTCCGATACCCACAGGGTTACAATGCTGTCGCTGTAGATGTTGTTGAACAAAAGGTTCAGAACCCACCCTTGGGTCTCCGATACCAAGCTGGGGCACGGCTCATCCCTGCCGACTCTTTCCGTCCAGAGTCAACACTCAGGAAAACGAAGTATCGGCGGTTCCTGACAGGCGAGTTCCCGATAGCGGGGTCGATATGAGAAGCAACACCCCCAAGAAAAAAACATCGCCAGTCCGATCCATCTCCCAGAGCAGAAAAAGACGTATTCCAATTTACCCGTCGGGCCAGAGTTGCTATGATAAGCACAGCCGTGATCCCAACATCGACCGCAATGGCCTCGTAGCCAAGTGGTAAGGCAGCGGTTTGCAAAACCGTTATTCGCCGGTTCGAATCCGGCCGAGGCCTCTCCCCCCTTCCCATCCATCCAGACGATTGCACTTCAAAGCCGTTGGAATATGTGAGAAATCATTGGCCATACCTCCCTCCTTCCTCCTCCCATCCATCCAGACGATTGCACTTCAAAGGATCAGGACTTCATCTGCCGACTGCTGATGGAGCCAACAACCGACTTCGTCCGCAGCGAATGGACTTTCCACGCATGAAGACTTCACCTGCCGACTGCTGGTGGAACTAGCAACGGCTTTCCTGCGCAGCGAATGAACATTCCAAGCAGGAAGACCACACCGACATATGGATATGAAATCTAACTCCAGTGGGACTCGAACGTTAGGCGAACGAACCGGCCAAAGATGAAGACTTCACCTACATCCCCTCATTCCAACCAAACCACATCAGCACAAGAGCTGCCAGGAACGCTATCAGAGCCATCGCCACAATGACACCCAGTGGCGGCGGGCCGGTTGTAGTCGAAGCTGTCTTTGCGTCGGGAGAAGATGGCTCGGCGGGGGTGGATACGGCCGCCGTGGGAGCGTTCTCCGGACTCTCGAGCGTGTCCTTGGGCACGCCGCCGCCGGAGGTGGCATCGGCCGCCGCCGGCGCTGGCGAGCGCGTCACCGTATTCGACATGCCGAAAACGACCACAAGAATGGCTACAATCGTCAAGCCCACAAACATCAAGCAGACCGGAAAACACGCGAATAAGGCCGTCATGGGGTGGGGGCTGGTCGTGGGTGCGGAACTCGCACTGCTATGGTAAACTTATGGAAATGGGACGAACCGTTCGCCACGGGCCATGAGGTTGTCCGATGTTTCGTCGGCACGCTCTCACCGGAATCGTTGTTGTGTTGGCCGTAACTGAAGGCACTATCCCCTGCGCGTGGGCCGGTCCGCCCGGTCACACCGGACGCTCAGGCGGCCGGGTCTATCCTGCACCGCTCGTGGTTGCGCAACCCGTGGCGATACCCGGGCCGCGTGTGTTTTTCGGTTTTGGTATTGGTCAGTTTGGGGCATTCGATTACAGCGGCTATGGTACTGGTCTTTATAGCCCCAGTGGTTATGGCCTGGGTTTCAGCCCGTTTGGTTACAGTGGGTTACCCTATGGTGGGGTGGGTTATGGGGCATTGGGTTATGGTTTCGGCTACCCCAGCCAAGCCATCGGAGTGACGATCCCCAAATACCGCACCGTGCCACCCGCGGCGCAACCGCGCGGGCCTCAGTTGCGGCCGCCGGTGGAGCCGCAGTATTGGGAAAACACCGAACGGCTGCAACAGTACGCCCCGTCGCCGTTACCACTGCCCGCGCCCAAGGCTGATTCCAACGACGCCCAACCAGCCACCATCACGATCATCGCCCGCGACGGCAGCACCGTGACCTTCAACAAGCAACCGGGTCAACAGGATGGCCGGCAACACACTTTTACAACTGCGCCCATCGCCGCCGGCACTCAAATGCCGGTGGAAATTCACATCGATCATCCCCAGGGCGCCAGCACGCTGACACTGACCGTTCGCCCAGGAGACAAAATTTCGGTTGACTTCCGGCGATAATCGCATATACTGGTGAATAGAGTGAACAAATAGCCACATTTTGTGGTTCCTTGTTCATCGCCGGGCTGAGGGGTTTGAAGAATTCGATCTTGTTCTTTTCCATCATCGGGCCGCGAATGCGGATGTTGCGGATACGGCCGGTATCGTCGAAGGAACCGAAGCCAACGTAACCGGTGGGGAAGGTTTTGTCTTCGGCGTGCACGATCGGTTGTTTGACATCATCGAAGTAGACTGCGATCTGACCGCTATCGCTGCGGCGTTCGACGCGCACGGAATGCCAGGTGTCTTTCTTCCCCACCACGCCGGAGGTTGTTTGGCGGGCGATATTCTTACGCGGGGCCTTGTTGACGATGAAGACGTTGTGCGCGTTCATATCCGCCGCGACGGCCAGAGGAACGTAGGAAAACTTCTGGGGTTCTGTGAAGCCGCAGTAGATGCACAGGTCTTGATGGCCATAGGTTTGCGTGGTGGATTGCATCTCACAATCGAGGACGAAATCGGTGAACTTCGTGTTGGCGATCAGGGCGATATGGATGGGGCTGCGGTGCGGGGTCGATACGAGCTTTTATAGGTTTTGCGATCGTACGCCAGTTCGAGGAAGCCGGCGCCGGTCTGATCGGTGGCGTAATTCTACATGGCCGGGTCGCTGAAGACAAAATCGTTCGCGGCTGACGGTTGGGCGAAGTCGTGTTCATACAACACGACATCGTTCCGCGGCCGTTGCGCTTCCACCGGGGCCAGAACGACCAGCGCCTCCAACGGCCGCCAGAAGATCAAACCCACGCATGACGTGTTTCTCCATGAGGAGGGTGAACCAGCTTGTGACTTCCATCCTGATTATTTGGCCAGATGGTATCGGAAAGAAGCCATTGGCCGGCATTCTGGCGTACATTGACGGGCACCAGTTTATCTGAGGCCGTGGCCAAGCGGAAAGGCCACGGTCGATGAAAAATCTTGTTATTAGCAAGCAGGTGATCTATGCGAGCAATGATCCTTCTTTTGGTTGGTGCCGGTCTTGTAGGGTGTGGCCAACCGTCACCTCCACCAACTCCACAGGCTCCAAACGATGCTCCCGTGGCCGTTGCGATTGACAAACCCGAACCGGTGTCTGTCCGGCCAGTCGTGGCTACGAAGGAACCGAGTATCGTGGAGAAGGTCCGAGTCGACTTGTTTCACATCGGTTGGACCGAACAAACCGATGGGCCGTATTTGGCGTTGTTTTGGTATGCCCAAGCCGAAGAGGGAGCACGCTACGAGTACCTGGGCGGTTGGGAGGGTTTGCACTTTGTTTGCCGCGACGACACAGGCCGGATTTATCCGCCGCAGATGGTGCCGCGTCATCCGGCCCGGACCAATCGTCCGCAGGCTGTCGCGGAGAAAATCGCGGCGTTGAGTGCGGCGGCTAAAGCCCGGGGTCAAGGGTTCAACGTCAATCCTTCCAATGGTCTT
This sequence comes from Gemmata sp., assembly GCA_025055115.1. Lineage (GTDB taxonomy): Bacteria > Planctomycetota > Planctomycetia > Gemmatales > Gemmataceae > Gemmata. The sequence goes on along the minus strand of JANWYJ010000097.1, from coordinate 10,272 downwards.
GTCACACACAATAGTATCATTCTCGATGGCATCGTTATCGAGAAGCCTGCGGAGCAAGCCCAAAAGTTGACCGTCATCTTCCGAGGAGCAGCCCTGGGTGTAAGGGGGGATTTCGTCTTTGAAATCCCCCAAGAACTTTGGGACAACAGCATCAAGTGACCAACGGATTGACACCGAGAGGTTGGTCTTTGCATTCTGCACAGCGGCAAGGGGGATACCTCGTCTGGTGGAATGCTCTCCGGCCATAAAAGCAGAATGACCAATCCCAATCATGAGCTGAAGATATCGCTGGTGCAATCGCCGCCGGGGTAGCGAATTTCGTGGGCGCGGCTGGGGCCGCCGGGTTCTTTGCCGAAATCGACAAGAAACTCCTCGTTGAGTTTCATTCCTCCGGTGGTGGTTTGGCAATCGATCTGCACCAGCCACGAACCCTGCTTGGCAATTTCCGGATAAAAAACGTTATCCCAGGTGCTGTAGAGTGAATTGGTCGCGTAGAGGCGTTGGCCGTCGAGGGATAGTTGCAGCATCTGCGGCCCACCGATAAGTTCCTTGCCGCGGAGTTTGCGGGTCTTGTCGATCAGGCCGCCGAAGTTCACGGTGCCGGTGTGTTTCGGCTTTTTCGGGTCGCTGATGTCGTACTGCAGCAGCTGACCGTGCAACCAGGCCGACAGATAGAGGTATTTATCATCCATGGAGATGACAAAATCGCTAATCAGGGCCGGAACCATGCCTCCGGGGAATTTGTCGTTTTTCACGGGGGGCAGTTCGATGGCTTTTTCCACACGCCATTGGCCGTTTGGGCCTTTTTCAAACCGCCACATCACACTACTGAGCGCGGCACCAACAAAGCCTATGGGTTTGTCGGGATCGTGCAGGAAACGGACTTCGAGGGGAATCGACGCTGGGCCGAGATCGAACGTCTGCCGGATTTTGCGTTCTTGCCAATCCCACAGGTGGATTTGTTGGCCGTATTTGCCTTTGGCAACATCGTCGAAATTGGGGCCGGGGGCGAATGTTTTCGGGGCCGCCCATTCGCTCGACACCATGACGTTGTGCCGCGGTTGATACCAGAAGTCGTAGTTGAACTTCATTCCGGTGGCGTCTTTCTCCCAGCGGCCTTTGATGTTGTACTTCTCATCGAGTAGCAAAAACCCGCCCGGGCCTTCGCCTTTGGCATTGCCCAACATCGAGATCATGATTTCACCACTGGCCAGGCAATGCACTGTGTGGGGGGCCGAGAGGTCCACTTCCTGGGCGATCGTTTCTGGGGAAATCACTTTGTGCACTTTGAGATTGGTCGGTTCTTTGGCGTCGATGATGTGGATCCGGCCCGACGCCAGGCCAGGGACAATCAAGTAACGACGATCACCGGGTCGGCCATGACAGGAGGAACAGATATTCCAGCCGAAGTGGTGTAACTCATCGCCGACATGGGGCATGCTCAGCCGTTGCACCACTTGGGTGTAGGTCGCCGACTTGGGGTCGGCATCGATCACGGCCAGATAGTCGGGCTGTTTGATGCCGGTATGAGCGTAGGTGCAGGCCACGAACAGATACTTTTCGCGTGGAGCTTTCATGGCTTCCTGGGGGGAAGCGTAGCCGGGAGTGTCGGCGGCGCGCCCTGCGCGAGTCAGGCCATCCCCCAGCGCGACCCAAGCGGCCGCGGCCGATGTGGAAAGAAATTCACGGCGGTTCATAACGCACCTCGTTTTACGAATACTTTCAGACTAGGGAGGCACAGCGAGCGCCGACAACGCTGGAGTCGAAATTGTCACCGCGGAGCGAACGCCAAGAGACCCTGTTTTTGTAACAAAAAGTGGATTTTTGCGAAATTCCTCTTTTTTTCGACGCTGGTGGGTGTATGATTCAGCGACGGATAGCGGGTGCTATCCGCTCAGGAGCTACGAACTGCTTTGCCGCTCGCTCGCTACGACATCTCTTGGTCTATCGCCTCTGAGACGTTCTCACAGCCTCCAAGACCGTCGCGCCGTTGCTGCAACAGCCTCGAAACTGTGATCTTCTGCCGTTTGTGGTAAACGGCCGCAGTTGTTGGTTCGTACCTGTGACCCTGGCGCGGGGGTTCCGCGCGTGTGTTTGTCAGGTCGAAGACCAAGGAACAACTCATGGCGAAGAAATTGTATGTGGGCAACATTTCCTTCAACACCACCAGCGACGATCTGGTCGCGGCCTTCTCGCCCTACGGCACCGTACTCGGCGCGCAAGTCGTGGCCGACCGCGACACGGGCCGTAGCCGCGGCTTTGCGTTCGTCGAAATGCACGACGGAGCCGAGGAAGCCATTGCGGCCCTGCATGGCACCCAACTCGATGGCCGCACCTTGACGGTCAACGAAGCGCGGCCGCGTGAAGAGCGCCCCCGCAGCAGTGGCGGCCATCGTGGCGGCTATGGCGGTGGCCGCGGCGGCCACAACGGCTACGGCGGCGGCCGCCGCTACTAACGCGCGGCCCATTCGCGACCCGGGAATGTTCCCCCGAAAGTCTCGGTAACCCCGGGGCTTTCTTTTTTCGGGATTGGCTGGTACGCTCGTCCTACGGCCACCCACGGCGAGAATTGAGGACCTCCGACCATGCTCCAACGGTTCACCGTGTTGACTATCGTGATTGGGATTATGACCTGGGCGGTATTCGCCTCAACCGACCGACCCACCGAAAACCGCATGCCATTGCCCATTCCGGAAATGCAATTCAATGACGTGAAAGAACTGGCCCCCGGTGTCTTCTTCCGCTACGCCTCGATCTCCGCGACTGATCCCAGCATCTTCGGTGGCAGTAACCACGTTTGGATTGTCTTCAAGGAGTTCGTTGTGGTCATCGATGCCAACTTCCCCAAAGAAGCAGCCGATGTCGTGGCCGACATCAAAAAAACAACCAAAAAACCGATCAAATACGTTCTCGACACCCACCACCATGGCGACCACGCCTATGGCAACGCCGTGTGGGCCAAGGAAGGTGCCCAGATCATCGCCAGCAAACCCGCCGCGCGGCTGCTGAAGACGACCGGCCCGCAAGCGTGGGCAGAAGCGGCCAAAACCCGCAAGGACATCCGCGACAGCGAACTCAAACACGTCGATATCACCTTCGACGACAAATACGAAATCCAGGATGAAACGCAACACGTCATCTTCCTCAACCTCGGACACAGCCACACCATCGGCGACGCCGTGGCCTATTTGCCGAAGCACAAAATCCTCTGCACCGGGGATGCCTGCGTCAACGGGGCCTTCAACTTCATGGGTCACTCCAATTCCGCCGAGTGGATCAAATGCCTGGAGGCGATGGCGAAGTTCGACATCGACATCATCTGCCCCGGGCATGGGAAGCCTGCGCGCAAAGACCTGCTCGACCGGCAAAAACGCTACTTCCAGGAATTGCGCGCCGCCGTGGCCCAGGGCATCGCGGCGAAACAATCCGTGGACGAGATTACGCGGCAGTTGGATTTCCCCTGGTACAAGCAGTGGACCGGGGTTGGCGTCGTCGAAACGGAGATGAACAAGAACAACGTCAAACACGTCTATGAGGAATTGCTCGGCAAGATCGACCATTCCCGGCTCGGCGGAACACCCGCTCCACTGAACCTCAGCAGTGGTCGTCTCACCACGGTGGCCGGCCGTTAGCCGGTCTAGCGCTGGCTGGGTTCACCCGCTAGGGGCGCGGAGTGGCCCCCCGGTTCACCTCATGGACCCAGCCAGCTACCCATCCAGTCGAGGGATGCATCCCCACGGGAGGCGAAATTCACTCCGGCCGTTGCCCGGCCACGGTGATTGCAAAACCCAGGGTCGTTTTGGCTTCACCCGCCACAACCGCCCGCTGCCATTGCGCCACCAGCACACCATTGCCTTTGCTGACGATCTGGACCTTGTCGTTTTTCTCATGATAGGGCCACAGAAGCAGGACCGCGGGGTGGCGGCCCTCGTTGACCCGGCTGCTCAACTCGATCAACTTGTCCTTGTCCAACCGAGCCAGGGTCGAGTCTTTCTCCGCGGGGCACATCAGGCAGAACTCGGGGTGGGGAGAAGTCCCGGTGTGATCGCCGATGTCGGGTTGGAGGGCAAAGCGGAGTGTGTATACACCCGCAGGGATTTGTTGCTTGCGATAGTCGGTGAATTTCGCGGGGAAACGAATGACTCCCACGAGTTCTCCCTCGGGAATTTCTTGGTAGGTGAGGCCATTTTTCACTTGTTCGGGCGTGGCTTGCACTGGGATAGCCGCCCGAAACCAGAGGGTCAGAACTTCCTGGTGGCCGTCACGCACAACCAAGGCCGATTCATCCAAGACGGCGCGAATGGGTTCGGCCAGGCCCTCGGGCGGTTTCACCTTCACCACATGGGCCGTCAGCTTCGGCTCCGTGGCTCCAACAACCTCCGGGAATGCCAGCACGGCCACAACCACCAGACAACGCATGGGATATGCTCCTTATTCCACGACATCTTCACCAGAAGTTAGTCGTTTCGTATCTCTCGTAAACACAGGATGGGATATGCTCCTTATTCCACGACATCTTCACCGAAGCGGGCCACGACCAATTGCCACACCTGACCACGCAGACGGTTGCCCGTGAGCAATTGCAGGTTTTGGAGATTGTCCAAATAGGGTGATTGGACCAAGGCCCGGGCCGCGTCGTTGTCGAGGTCGTTGTTGCGCAAATCCAGCGCTGTGATGCGGCGCGCGCCGCGATGCTGCGCCAGGGCCATGACACCGGCCGTCGTGATGACCGGTTTCAAGTGTGTGATCATACCGAAGGGTAAGCCCGCCTCCTGGGTGGTATCCACGACCTCTTCGCCGGCCAGATTCACCATCGTGACCCGGCAGAAGGCCACAAGGTCAAAGAAAACATCAAACGGCTCGGCCGAGGTGATACGGCGTCCGGTGAATTGCACCGCGTGCGCGGCAAACGCGCCGGCCTGATGCCGCACCAGCTGCCACCGCAGGGACTGGGGTTGCGCCAGTTGCTCGGTGGCCAGCACGACGGTGGATTGTGGCTTCGGCAACCCGCGGTGGAAGTTATCGAGATCGCGAGGAAGGTTGGGTGGCTGGGGTCCGCGGCCGCACTGCCAGCGGATGAAGGCGGCCTGTGGCTCGTCGCCTTGGTCGTGGAGAAAATCGGCATAGACGAGGCGCGGAGTATCGTCGTCCGGGTGATCATAGATCGCCCGGAGGAAGGCTTCATGGTGTGCCAATGGCTCCATCACACTAGCCCTGTGCGTTCGTCGAATCCCAACAGGCGATTGAAGTTCTGAACCGCAACGCCGCTAGCTCCGCGGACCAGATTATCCTCCGCGGCGATAACCAGAATTTTGCCGCGGACCGGTTGGACGTAAATATCAAGAAAATTCGTGAACGCCGTATCTTTTGTCGCCGGTGGCTGGTTCCGTATCCGAATAAACGGCTGACGGGCGAAATAGTGGCGATACAGTTCCCGCAACTCCGCCTCCTGGATAGGCCCGGTCGGCGTTGCGTAGATCGTACTCAAGATGCCGCGATCCATGGGAATCAGATGGGGCGTGAACAGCACGTTCACGGGCGTACCGGCGATGTCACTGAGGGCCTGTTCGATCTCGGGGGTGTGCCGGTGATGGCCGATGCCATACGCACAGACACTTTCATTGCATTCGGGGAAATGGAAATTCAGCTTGGGTGTCCGTCCGCCGCCGCTGACACCGCTTTTGCTGTCGATGATGATCCCAGCCGGTTCAATCCGATGATGGGCGAGCAAAGGGGCCAGGCCAAGAATCGCGGTTTGTGGATAACAACCGGGGTTGGCCACGAGGCGGGCGCGTTCGATCGCCGCACCATAAATTTCGGGCAAGCCATAAACCGCGTGCGCCAAGTTCTGCGGATCGCGGTGTTTCTCGTGGTACCATTGTTCGTAGACGCTGACATCGCGCAGGCGGTAATCCGCGCTCAGATCAATGACCCGCAGGCCGCGTTCCAGTAACGGGGGAATGCATTCCATGCTCGCTCCGTGCGGCAGACAACCAAAGACTACTTCGACGCCCTGGGCTTGGAGTGCGTCGGGATCGAAAGGTTGGCAGCGCAGGTCGAGCCGATGGTGCAAACTGGGATGCAATTCCGCAATATGCTCCTGCTGCCGCGAGGTAATCGCGACGATCGCGGCCCCCGGATGACGGAGAAGAATTTTGATCAGCTCCAGTGCGGTATAACCGGAACCACCCAGGATTGCTACTCGCACCGGCTGCATGTTCACACCCCTCATTTCTCGATCGATGGCCCACTGTTGAGTAATGTATATTTCACCGCGCCACGGAACCAACCATGAGCGAATTCCTGACCATCCACGAAGCCGCGGCCCGCATCCGAGCCGGTAAACTCCGCCCCATTGAGTTGTTCGAGCAGTGTTGGGACCGCATCGACCGCTACGAAGCGCAGGTGCGAGCCTGGGCCTATCTCGATTACGACGGCGCGCGCCGACAAGCCGAACAGCTCACCCAGGAGTGGCAACGTAACCACTACCGCGGGCCACTGCATGGCATCCCTCTGGGTATCAAAGACATTATCGACGTCTTCGACATGCCCACCGGCTGCGGCTCGACCCTGTGGGCCACGAGTTTCGCCCGGGCCGATGCCGAGTGCGTCCGCCGCTTGCGGCAAGCCGGGGCGATCATCCTGGGGAAAACGGTCACCACGGCTTACGCTAGCTTCGATCCCCCCCCGACGCGCAACCCGTGGCATCTCGAACGCACCCCCGGAGGCAGTTCGAGCGGCTCCGCCGCCGCGGTCGCCTGTGGGATGTGCCTGGGGGCCTTGGCCACACAAACCGGCGGCTCCATCACCCGCCCGGCCAGCTTTTGTGGTGTGGTCAGCCTGAAACCCACCTGGGGTCGCGTGAGCGTCACCGGGGTTCTACCCCTGGCACCGCGACTGGACCATGTGGGTGTAATGGCCTCCAGCGCCACCGATTGCGCCATTCTGTTCGACGCGATCCGGACCGCCCCCACCGCACCTCGCCGTATCCGGCAACGATTGCTGGAACCCAACGATGCCGCAGCTTTTGGATTATTAGAACCCACTATGGCCGAGGCCTTCGCCACATTCCGCACCACCACTGCAACCCGCGACTGGCACTGGCACAACCACACCCTCCCACCGAGTTTCGCCGACGTCCGGCACTACCACTATCTCCTCATGGCCGTGGGTGCCGCTGCTTATCATGGCGAACGTTTCCAGCGACGGCCGCACGATTATCCCCCGAGCGTGTCACAACTGATCCGCGATGGGCTACAGTGCTCCGCCGCCGACTACGAGCGGGCCTTGAAGCATCACGCCCAGTTCCAAACCGACATCGACCACTCCTTCCCCAAAGGCTGGGATACCTTCGCCACACCCGCTGCCCCCGGACCCGCACCCTCGGCGGATACCACCGGCAATCCGGTATTCAATGCCCCCTGGAGCTACGCCGGACTGCCCACGCTGTCGTTACCCATCGGCTGGAGTCGCGAGGGGTTGCCGCTGAGTGTGCAGTTGATCGGTCGCCGCCATCACGATGAACAGCTCTTGCAACTGGCGCAACGCCTCGAAGCCACTTGTGCTATCATCCGCCCACCCCTTCCACTATGATGGAAGTATGTCGTTTGCGGACCATCTCGACATTCTCTACGAAGACAACCACTGCCTGGCCGTGAACAAACCAGCCGGCTGGCCGACCACCCATTTTGACGGCCGCGAAGAAACAGTCGACCGGCTGGTCAAGGCCTACTTGAAAGAGAAGTACCAGAAACCGGGGAACGTGTTTCTGGGTGTTGTGCATCGGCTCGATAAGCCCGTCAGTGGGGCCTTGTTGTTTGCCCGCACGAGCAAAGCGGCGGCCCGGCTGTGTGAGCAATTTCGCGCCGGCATGGTGGAAAAAGTGTATTGGGCTGTGGTGGAAACCAACCGGCGTGGGCACACCACCGGCGGAGTGGCCCCGTGGCTACAAGGCGATAGCGGTTCCCTCGACGATTGGCTGAAGAAAGATGAACCCCACCACCGCGTCGAAGTGGTTGCCCCGCAGACCACCGGAGCGCAACTGGCCCGGTTGTTCTGGCAGGTGAAAGGCCGGCACAACGGCCTCATCTGGCTTGAACTGCGTCCGCACACGGGCCGCAAGCACCAACTCCGAGTGCAACTGGCCAGCCGAGGGGGACCCATCTACGGCGACGCGAAATACGGCAGCGACCATCCCTTCGGCCATGCCATCGCCCTCCATGCCCGCAGCCTGACATTCCTGCACCCGGTCACCAAAGAACCCATCACCGTGAAAGCCGACGTGCCGACACTCTGGCGCGGCCGCTTCGCCTACTTGCTCCATGCTACCCCATGACCACCGCAGAAAAACTGGCCGCGATTCTGGCCGCGGTGCAAACCGACCCCGGCCAACGTGGTTTGGCACACGATCCACACGATAATCTCTTCACCGCCACCGCGGGCGACTTCGCCGCGGCGTGCCAAAGCATCGCCGCCACGCCCGTACCGCACTTGGTCATCACCACCGGCTTCTACATTCCCTGGGCAACCCCCCCCGCCTATGAAACCGATGGCCCGCTCGGCACGCTCTTTCTCAGCCGTGCCCTGACCGCCTTGGGCGGCTTCGCGACCCTGTGGGTGGAGCCAGAATTGGAGTCCATTCTGCACATCGGATGGCGCGAGGCCGGATACGTTCCTCGCCCACAACCCCTGCCCGCACCGACACATCGCGTGTGGATCGAACGCGTGGGACCAGCCACCGATGGCCGGTATTACTCCATGCGTGGTCGCGACGTGACGGCCTTTCATGCCCCTGCGCCGGCTGCTCCGGCGGCGTTGCTGACCGCATCAGCCACACCGCTGCGTTCCCTGGGCATCGGCGATGGTGGCAATGAAATCGGCATGGGGAAAATTCCGCACACCACCATGGTCAAAAACATTCCCCTCGGTGCGCAGATTCACTGCCGTATCCCGACGGATGATCTGCTCGTTTGCGGGGTCAGCAATTGGGGAGCCTATGCCGTGGCCGCGGGGCTATTTCTCTTGCGTCAGACCCCCCCACCGCGGGAATTGTTCGACCCCGCCATCGAGCAACAGATTCTGGAGGCCATGGTGCGTGAAGGCCCGTTGGTTGATGGCGTTACCGGTCAAGCGACGGCCACCGTGGATGGTTTGAGTTGGGAACAATACATCCAACCGCTGATACGAATTCGCGAACTACTCGACCAATAAGTTCCCCGACGTTGCCAACGACGGAGACAATCTCCTGACTCTATGGCCATCGTCGTCACCCCCATGAGGTATTCACCATGCCCGATGCGCGATATCCCACCGGAGCTGCCGTGCGGGCGGCATGCCGCCACGGCCACTGGAATGGACCCACCCCAGGGTTGGCCCTGGGCTACGTTCAGGCAAATCTGGTTATTCTACCGCGCTCGTGGGCCTTCGATTTTCTCCTCTTCTGCCAACGCAATCCTAAGCCCTGCCCGCTGCTGGATGTGACGGAACCGGGTATCCCCGAAGCCAAACTCGTTGCCCCCGGCAGTGATCTGCGAACCGATCTGCCCGCCTACCGCATCTGGCGCGAGGGTGAACTGGACAGCGAAACCGACAATATCGTTCGCTACTGGCGTGATGACTTCGTGGCCTTTCTGATCGGTTGTTCGTTCACCTTTGAACAGGCCCTGCTGGCCGCGGGAGTTCCCGTGCGGCACATCGAACAAGGCGTGAACGTGCCAATGTACCGCACCAACATCGCATGCCGGGCCGCTGGAGCGTTTGCCGGTCCGCTCGTGGTGTCGATGCGGCCGCTGCTACCAGCGTTGGCGGTGAAAGCAACACAGATTTGTTCGCGCTACCCGCGTGCGCATGGTGCGCCGATTCATTTCGGCGACCCAGCGGCTATCGGCATTCGCGATCTGCATCAGCCCGATTATGGCGATGCCGTGACGATTCGACCCGGAGAAGTTCCCGTGTTTTGGGCCTGTGGAGTCACGCCCCAGGCCGCACTGATCCACGCCAGGCCACCGTTGGCGATCACCCACAAACCGGGCCATATGTTCGTCACCGATTGGAAAGATGCGGACCTCGAAGGCGAATAACACCCAGCCACCACAAACCGCTGCCAATCCGGATCACCTTCGGATAGGCCGTTGCGACCAGGCCTGCCACAGGGGAATGGCGATGGCGAAAGCCAGCCAAGCCGCCAAGGCACCCAGGACGGCTCCGACGATAATCGCCGCGAAGGCCCCCCGCGACCCCCAGAGCGGTTCGGCAAACACTAGCCCAAAGCTT
>JANWYJ010000060.1 GCA_025055115.1 Gemmata sp. | reverse complement strand
CACCAGCCAAGCGAATCACCAGCCAAGCGAATCACCAGCCAAGCGAATCACCAGCCAAGCGAATCACCAGCCAAGCTCGGGGGGCGTATGTTTCTCGGCTACAACACCAACGGCTTTGCCCATCACCGGCTCGACGATGCTCTTGCCATCATCGCCAGCCTTGGCTATCGCGGCGTGGCCCTCACTCTCGACGTTCACCACCTCGACCCATTGGCCCCGGAACTACCCGACCGCCTCACCGCTGTGCGGAAGCAATTGGCCTACCATCAACTCCGCTGCGTGATCGAAACGGGTGCCCGTTTTCTCCTCGATCCTCGCCGCAAGCACCAACCGACACTGCTCAGCCCATCATCCACCGAACGCCAGACGCGCTTCTGCTTCTTGAAACAATGCATCGACATTGCCGCCGACCTACAGGCCGAGGCCGTCAGCTTCTGGTCTGGAACGCCCACCGACGAGGCCCCGGCTGCGGAACTGATGCAGCGGCTCGTGGATGGTTGCTCCCGCCTGGCCGAGTACGCCGCGACGCGCAATGTCCGGCTGGCCTTCGAGCCAGAACCGGGTATGTTCATCGATACCCTCGACCGCTTCGCCGAACTGTTCGACCGCGTCCATCATCCGTACTTCGGCCTCACCCTCGACATCGGTCACTTGGTGTGCCAAGGCGAGTTACCCGTCAGCCGGTTTCTGACGCAGTGGCAACCGGTGCTCTGGAACATCCACATCGAGGATATGCTTCGCGGCATTCACGATCACCGGATGTTTGGTGAAGGAGAAGTCGATTTCGCCGACGTGTTCACGGGATTGCGGGCCGCGCGGTACCGCGGTGGTGTGTATGTCGAACTGAGCCGGCACAGCCACGATGCTGTGGCCACCGCCCGCCGATCGTTCGAGTTTCTCCAACGCTATCTGGCTATCTCGTAGGGGAGATTCTCACCTTCCAACGTCCTTTCACCTTCTCATGTTAATTCCTTATTCATGTTAACTCCTCAACGCTTTCTGGCTGCATCGTAGCGGAGATTCTCACCGCTGCCCGGGAACAACGGCTGAGACGAGAACCCCCTCACTTCTTCGCGAGTTGCTGGAAGAAAGCCAAGCTTCGTCGGCCAAAGCCAAGCTTCGTCGGTCAAAGCCAAGCTTCGTCGGCCAAAGCCAAGCTTCGTCGGCCAACTGAGCAAGCTTCGTCGGCCAGCTGAGCAAGCTTCGTCAGCCAGCTGAGATGGAGGTGGGGCACCAGCCACGTTGTCGGTTCGCTCAGCCACGTTGGAGCCAAGCGTCAGGGAAAGCGGGTTCTTGGAAAGCCGGCTCTGGGAAAGAAGCCCCGGGGTCACGGTTTTTTTGCGCGCCGTTGGTCGTTGTTGGCGGAAGTTGTTGCAACTGCCGACAAGTGGGAGCGGTGGGGTGAGCGATGTCTACTTTTGTCTAATTTCATTTCTGAGAGAAGTCTAGAAATGTCTAATAATTTGATGAATGGCCATTTGGCAACCAAAAAAAAAGAAAAAAATTCCTCTACGGTGTTGACAGTGTGAGTGAACATATGTATAAATTCGTGTGTCGGGTGCTAATGAGGAGTTCCACCACCCGACACCACCATCGACCACAACGAACGGGGACGAGCGGCAACGCTCGAACAAACGTGGGAGGGGCAACTATGGAAAGCTGGCGTCGAGTTTGGCGTGAGGGGTTTGTGCCTGTGTTATCCACCGCGGGTTTGCAGGCTCTGCGTGATGCGTTGGTCAGCGATGATCCGCGACTGACCCAAGGTAGCACCACCACACCCCCACCGTTGATGTGTGTCAGCGATTGGCCGGTCGAGGCCGCGTGTGCCTTGGGTTACTGCGCCTGGCAAGGGGATGATCTGGAGACCGTGGGAGAAGTGGAAGAATTTTTCGCCCGGGTCTGTTTCGAGGCTGATCAGCGGTTGGGCGAACCGGCCGCGTGTCGGTGGTTTCTCAATTGGTTCGACGACACTCCGCGGGACGAGATGCGTCGGGAATTGCTTGCGGAGGTCGAAAGGGCACTGGCGGAGCGATGGCCGTTGAACCAACTGGCACCGGCTGCTGCTGCGCCCACGGCCGATGTCGTTGCAGCGTAACGCGCGCGTTTGCCGTCGTAACGCGCGGGTTTGCCGTCCCAACACAACCTCATGAGCTTCAACTGCCAAGAGTTTCGGACTATCTAACGACTTTTTCCCCAACTCCACCCTGGAAATAACCATGACTACCATTTGTCGCCATTGTTCCAAGTCGAAAGTGAACCGTCCGCGGGGGCTGTGCTGGACCTGCTACTACACCCCCGGCGTGAAAGACCAATACCCGCCCACAAGCAAGTTTGCTCGGCGAGGCATTGGCAATTTTTGTGGCAAAGCGCCATTGCCACCGGTGCCCACCACGGCGGCGCCAGGAACACCCGAAAAACTGGCAGTGTTGGAACAGCGTGCCCGGCTCAAGCAAGCGTTGTTCCATCCGGCCGATGCTCGCTACGAAGGCGACCCGCGGCCGCTGGAATTTCTTCGCGAACAAGCGGCGGCCATGATGGCGTGTGTTGCCTAAACCGCTGCGCCGGCAAATGTTGCGGAACAATCGCAGACGGGAGGCGCAGCCGGGACAAGAGAAGGGTCGTGGCCGGACCACCGAGGACCCCCCCGCGCCTACGCAACGAATGACCGCAGAGTTCCCACGAACAGTGATCAACGAAAAACGGGAGGTAACGAGTTCTTATGGAAATTTTTATGGAAATTTGAGGAAGAACGCCGGCAGGGCAAACGGCAACCAGGCCGCCGATCGCGCCGACCGACCGACCGGCCGCGGCGATGCATAGGAAGCGTTCAGCGCTGCTGTTCAGCGCAGTTCGCCTTTTGTAACGCAGAATCGACAGATGAAAATAGACTTTTCTAGACGATATTCGCCATTTGCGCCGTGTTGGGTCCAGTAAGCGCGGGCATCTGCCGTCGAAGATGTCGCTGCTGGGTGATCGTAACAGGCCGAGGGATGATGCTAGGCCGTGTGCGGCGGTGGCTTATTACCGTCGAGTTCAGCTGAGCGATCGTAACACACCGAGGGATGATGCCAGGAGTTGCGATGCAATCTTCAACCCATTGGACACTTAGGTTGAAGTTCGCATCAGGCCGGGGATAGGTAAACCGCAGGCAAGTGAAGAAATTCACAAGCGATGCGCGGGGGCTTGGAGTGCGTTGTCGTGTACGCTGCACCCATTATTCCGAACATACGTTCCCCAATTCTTAAGGTGGGTCTTGGATTTGGTCGCTCGGCGCAACGTCATGGCAATTCATGGCGTAGAATTAGGGAGCTATACGGACGAGTGACGAACACCGGAGGGACGCGACCATGCTCGTTCTGAGCCGCAAATTGGGCGAAAAGATTTTCATTGGCGACAATATTTGTATTACCGTCGTTGATATTGATCGTGGCAAGATTCGTTTGGGAATTGAAGCCCCGCGCGACGTCCCGATTTACCGTCAAGAGTTATTGCCGATCAACCCGCCGCAGCCGCGGGCCGACGGTCAGTCGAACCTCCCGGCGGTGTCCTAGACGGGTCTGTCCGTCCCGACTTCCCTTCGCGTTCCTGCCTGGCCGGAACTCGCCGAACTTCTCGTGGCCCATCTTTTCCCTCCGAATGTTGTGAGCCTTGGATAAACTATCCAAGGCTTGATCCTTGGTTGCAGGAAAAAACCATCCGTCGGCGTCTTCTCATCGCTTCTTGGCGGCGTAATCTGCGGATAGTGGTTTTTCTATCACCTCATGTCGGTGCGATGATGGCTGAACCGATCACCATTGCCACCTGGCCCTTTGGCCGCACGGCGGTTGAAGCGGCGATGAAAGCTCTGGGGCGTGGCGAATCCGCTCTCGACGCGGCCCTGGCCGGAGCCCAAGCGGTGGAAGCCGATACCACCATCCGCAATTCCGTCGGTTTTGGCAGCCTGCCCGATCGGTTGGGCCGGCTGACCCTCGATGCCTGCCTGATGGATGGCCGCACGCTCGCTTGTGGGGCGGTGGCGTGTGTGGAACATATTCGCCATCCATCGGCGTTGGCCCGGCGCGTCATGGAGAAGACGCCCCATGTGCTGCTGGTGGGCGAAGCGGCCAAGTGGTTCGCCCTGGAGCAAGGTTTCCGCTTGGAAATGCCCTACACTCTCGAAAGCCTCAAGGAATGGCTCGAAAAACACCCCGACCGACCCAAGTCCAAGGACAACGACAAACAACCCACCAGTACCGAAACCAGCGGTGCGGCAGCGATCAATATTTCTGAGTTCAATCACGATACGGTCACGGTCTTGGCTCGGGATGCCAAAGGGCACCTGGGCGGGGTTTGTACCACCAGTGGGCTGGCGTACAAGATGCCTGGTCGCGTGGGGGATTCCCCGCTCATTGGTGCCGGTTTGTATGTGGACGACACCGCGGGAGCGGCCGGAGCCACCGGAGTCGGGGAAGAAATCATCCGCATTGGCGGCAGCCTGTTGATTGTCGAGCAAATGCGTGCCGGGAAATCGCCGCAAGAAGCTTGCGAAATCGCGTGCCGGCGAGCGCATGCGGCCACGGCACGCCGTGGCGTTCATCCCACGCGGGTCGCCTTCATCGCGTTGGACCCCCAAGGGAATATCGGTGCGGCTTGTACGGAGAACACCAACTTCCAGTATGCCGTTGGCCGCGGTGAGAAAATCGAATTGCTCAAAGCCCCGGCGATCCGGGCCACACCCTAAATCGCTGGCGGCATCGCGGCCAATTCCGTCGATCGCGCTGCGGCGATAGAATAACGGCAGGGGGAGTAGCTTCCAGGGACGAGGAATTACGGGGGAGAGGGGCGGGATGTCGTTGGTTGTGCGGTGCCCGACATGCTGGGGCGAATCACAGGTTGAGCCGGACGCATTACACCAAGTGGTGCAATGCCCACGCTGTGCGGCATCGTTTATCGCAATTGAAGAAATTCCAACGATTCACCCCCGGTATCCTGCCCCCCGGGTGGGCCGGTCGGCACGGTCGCGGGCGATGCCAGTCACTCCGCCCACCTCTCTGCCAGCGGAAGCAACCGCTCCGTCCGGCTCGGACCTTATTCCCGACCCCGAACACGATCCGCACACCCCGCCCATTGCGGGTCTGCCGGTTTCGGTGTTGTTGGGGTTGGCGTTGCTGCCGTTTGGTATTCCGGTTCTGTGGTGGGCCGCGCCTTTTCTGACAGGGCAAAAAGCCGCTTTGTCGTTGGCCGTACCCATCTGCTTGTCGTTCGCCGCTTCTGCATTATGCATGGGGGTGGTGTACACCATCGACTGGACCGCCACCACCCGCATCAAAGGTGTTCTCATGTTGGTGGGGCTGGCGTATTTGGCGGCCGCCGGGTTGTACTTCTTAAAGAAAGACCTCATGGACCGCGTCCGGGCTTTGTTCACCGACGATCCGTGGCATGTGGTCTTCTCGGAGAAAGGGCGGTTCAAAGTCCGCATGCCGGGTTTGATCGAAACCCACACCGATTCCCCCCTGCCGCAGTTGAATTGGCGTATCGACGACGGTCGCCGCGCCACTTACCAAACCGAACTCGACGATGAATACGTCTACCTGGCTAAAGCGGCCACCCCCGCGGCCCCGGCGCCTGGCGACGACGCCTGGTTCGATGCCATCGGCCAGCAATTGGCCCAATGGGGCCGGCTGTCGGAACCCCGGGATGTCACCCTGTGGGCCAACGATCAACGGGGCCGAGAGTGGACTGTGCATTTGAACAATAACATCGTCCGTGTCGTGCGCGTCTACGTCAGTGACGGACGGGTATATTATCTGTCGGTCGAAGGACGCCATCTGACCGCCAGCGATCCAACCTTTGTGGAACCTTTTTTCCGTTCGTTTGAAATTATGAAAGTCCACCCGAATCCCTAGTGTTCTCATCCCTAGTGTTCTCATGCAGGTTCGCGCGCTGACGGTGCTCCAGAATTGGGATTGCCATACCTGCGGTGATTGCTGTCGGTCGTATGCCGTCCCGGTGACGGCTGAGGAGCGCCGGCGGATTGAGGGGCAAGGCTGGGAGCAACTGCCCGAATTGGCGCAGGTCGCCTTTTTCACGCAACGGGGCGGCGAATTCTATCTCAATCACCGTGGCGATGGTTCGTGTGTGTTTCTCGGCCCCGATCAGTTGTGCCGCATCCACGCCAAGTTTGGCGCTGCGGCCAAACCGCTGGCCTGCCGCATCTACCCATTTCTGCTGGTGCCCGCGGGCGATCATTGGAACGTTGGGCTGCGCTTGGCTTGTCCCTCCGCGGCGCAGAACCTAGGACGGCCGCTTGCCGAACAGCTCCCTGAAGCCCGTGAATACGCAACCTTCTTTGAAGCCACGGCCCCCCCCGGGACGCTCACCGCCCCACCACCACCCTTGCAAGGCACGCAGGCGCTGTCGTGGAATGATTTGGGCCGTCTTGCGACGGCGGTTTCCCGTCTTCTGGCTCACGCGGCCGATCCCTTCGAGCGCCGCTGGCGGAAGATTCTCTTTGTGGTGGAACTGTTGAAGAAAGCCACCTTCGACGGTGGCGGCGATCCCAAGAAAGCCGTAACAGGTGGGCGGCTGAGCGAGTTGTTGCACGTTCTCAGCCAGGCCGCCGAGGATGAAGTCCCCCGCCAAGCCGACGAACTGCCGCCGCCCGGCTGGGTCGGGCGGACCATCTTCCGGCAACTGGTTGCGGTCTACGCCCGCAAAGACCACGGCGCCGAAAAGGGCTTCGCCCAACGGGGGCCGATCCGGCGGTGGCTGGCGGCGTGGCGGTTTGCCACCGGTCGCGGCACCATTCCGCCGGTTCACGCGGCTCTTCCGGCCCGGGTCACCTTTGCCGCGGGAGAACTACCACTCGGCCAACTCAGCGCAGCTGCCACCGATCTGTTGGCCCGATGGCATCGGGTGAAAGTAGAATCGTTGCAGTTTTGTGGTCCGCCGAACTTTGGACTGGCCGTGTGGGAAGGGCTGGAATCACTGGCCCTGACCTTTCCCGCGGCGATGTGGCTAGCTCGGGTATTGACCCACGGCGGCCGCCAGCCGGACGATGCCATCACCCAAGCTGTCCGCATGGTGGACGACAACTTCGGCTTCAACCCGCTTCTGGGCGCTGCCCGACAAAAATTCGCCCTACGTATGCTCGCCAACCGCGGCGAACTGCCCAAATTGGTCGCCTGGTATGGCCGAACATCCCCCGGACGACGATGATCCTTCCTCACTTCGCCCGCCCTAAGCGTAGCAGCGGCTCACGGGGGAGCGGTCCACTTCACGGCGTTGGTCATGATCCCGCACGTTGCCTGGCCGGTGCCGCTAGGAGGGAAGCTAAGCCACAGCGCGGTGGGTGGGAAGGGTGGTTCCTTGCAGCTTGAAGCAAACACGGCGGCCATCGGGGAGCGTGTCGGCGTGCGAGAAACGCAGGCGCACGACCCCTGGTTGCGGCACGTCCAACTTCACATCCGTGGGCGTCTGCGCTTGTAAGGGAACGACGGCCAATTCTTGCCGGTCGGCGTAAATACTGAGGACACAATCACATGCGGCAAAGCCCGTCAACCGCAGCGGACCCCCCGGGTGGGGACAGGCGTTCTCGGGACCAAGCCACAAATCCGGTCCCAAATCCAATCCGGCTGGGGCGGTGGCACAAAACCACTGCCGCGGATCGAGACAACGCATGGGGCGCAATAGCCGTCGCAGCACCCGCCACCATTCCTCCCGAGCTAACATCCGCAGCGTCTGCCAGCGGCTCATGCCACAGCGGTAGCGCTGGTGGTACCAGCGTTGGCACAGGTAGTTGATCAGATCGGCGTGGGGCCGTGTCCACGGGTAAGGGTAAAACACGGCCGCGTACAGCCATTGCAAAATGTAATGCGGGCTGACATAGCCGGCATGTTCAATGGAGATGGCAAATAATTCGCGGAAGAATTCGCGTTGGTATTGCTCGATTTTCCCCGCGCCGCTGGATTTTGCGTCACGATGTACCCGCGTCTGCGCCAGCACCTCAGGAATATGTTCGAGAACCCCACCGGCGCGATCGGCCCGCAGCCAGTAATCATAATCCATCATCAGATGCAGCGATTCGTTGAAGGGACCAACGATCTTCGCCAGTCGTTTTCGCCAAAACGTCGCCGGTTGACTGATGCAGCATTCGTGAACCAGCCGTTCAAAGGAATAGTCGGCCGTCGGATACATTCGCAGATAATGGCCGTTGTGGTCGATCATGGCATCACGACCGTAGACCAAATCGCAGGCGGGTCGCTCGTGGAAGTGCTGCACCACACGGGCCACCGCTCCGGGCCGTAACAGGTCGTCGGAATTGAGGTAGGCGAAGATGTCGCCGCGGGCCTGGGCCAGGCCTTTGTTGATCGCATGGGCTTGCCCGCGATCCTTTTCTGAGGTCCATTGCAGCCGATTGCCGTAACTTTTGAGTATTTCGAGAGTTCCGTCGGTGGAGCCACCATCGACCACCCGGTAGTCGATGTGTGGGTAGTCTTGTTGGAGCACGCTGTCGATTGTTTGACGAATAAACTTCCCTTGATTGAACGACGGTGTGACAATCGACACCACCGGTGGCGTACTCACCCGCACGCACGGCCCTCGGGCACGTGCTGCGACACGCTGGAATGCTGCCTGCAAAACCGCCACGCCGGCAGCCCCAACGGGGAGGACGAACAGATCGTCTATTGTCGTCCAATCATCGGCCTGGAGGGCCTGTAAGGTGGCGGCGTCGGGCACCGCGAAGGCCCCGCCGCCGGTTTGGTAGGCGTGAAGCTCCCGCCGCCGGGTGCGTTGGGCTTCGGTGAGTTGCCGGGGTTCGTGCGAGGGCCACTGCGACAGATAGACGATCTGCCGCTGCAGTGGGAACCGCTCGGGCCGGCCCGCGGGATCGACCCGAAAAAGAATATCGTAATCGTTTTCGTACTCCAACCGACCTTGTAATTCTTCCGTGAAGCGCAATAGTGAATATGTGTACCGTATGACGCGGGGCGGAGTATCCTCGAGG
Source organism: Gemmata sp. (assembly GCA_025055115.1). GTDB lineage: Bacteria > Planctomycetota > Planctomycetia > Gemmatales > Gemmataceae > Gemmata. The sequence continues at coordinate 25,999 of JANWYJ010000060.1, read as the reverse complement.
AGGTGATAATTGTTCAGAGTGTGAAAGACGACATAAGTATTCTCGGCATCGCTGGCCAACAGTTCGCGGAGGGTCGCGCCAAGAAGCGCACCGGAGGCAGCTTCGGTGTCTAGTGAGCGTAAGTCGATCCCAATCTTCATGCCGGCCGCTCCGAGAAGCCAACAGGAGGGCAGGGTATCGCGTTTGCGGCGCTGCGGTCAAGAGCAAGCCGTTGCGGCGGAGAGCTGCAGAGCGACTTTCTTGGCTACAATTGCTCCCACTCCGCCCCTGCCCACGGTATAAGGAGTGATATCGGATGGGTCCGCACACGATGCCCACAGAGTGTCTCAGTCAAACCGCCACCCTTTTCTCGGTTGGCGTATCGCATGATATCGGATGGGTTCGCACACCATGCCTACACAGCTCTTATCTTTGGCCGATGGCCCCAACATCCTTCTGGATAAGCCGATTCTGTTGTTTGGTCGGCACGAGGAGTGCGACATTCAACTGAATTCCAAGAAGGTTTCGCGCCGGCATTGTGTCGTGGCCCACATTGGCGATTATCTGGTGGTTCGTGATTTGGGCAGCACCAACGGCGTCAAGATCAACGGCCAACGGGTGGTGGAAGGGAAGCTCCACCCTGGTGATGAACTGCAAATCGGGAATTTCAAATACCAGGTGTGCGGCGAGGTTGTCGGTCCGGCGAACGACGACCAAGCCGTTCCGGCGACCGAACGGGAAGCGCCACCGCCCGGGTCGCCCGAGGCGTCCAGCCGGCGCTGGTCGAACGACGATGATTTCCCCGCGGATTGATCAGTTCGGGTGGCCCCGCCACACGAGATCAGTGATGATCCCAGGCGGCGCCAGCCTCGAGCGAATATCTGATTCCCTCCAGGGGATCGTTGGGATGCAGGAGGAAAGGGCTTATGTCACGTCGGACTTTCGCTTTCGTGGTTGCGATTGTGGTGGGTTTTGGGGTAGTACTTACGGCACTGACGGCACCAACTTCGCCGCAACAGCCGGTTTCCTCACCGCCGCCTCAGCCGGCCAGCGGCAATGTCCGTGATTTCTTAGCCGGTGGTGCGGAAGCCGATGCCACCGAGGGTATTCAGAAAGCGGTGAATGCCGCGGCGGTCAACGGGGTCGTCTACTTTCCCAAAGGCCTTTACCGCATCACCAAGCCGATTGTCGTTGACCTGGCGAAAACCGGCTTCATCACCCTGCGTGGCGATGGTGGGGCACGCCTTCTGATGCAGGGGGAAGGACCGGCGTTGCGCATTGTCGGTGGGCACACGGGCACCGCGGCACCGCGCACCGTCAAGCCGGAAGTGTGGGATCAACGGATGCCAATGATCGACGGTTTGGAGATTGTCGGCGATCATGCGCAAGCCAACGGCATCGAAGTGAGCGGGACGATGCAACTGATCATCACCCGCGTCCTTATCCGCCAATGCTACCACGGTATTCATCTGACCCAGCGCAGTCGAAACATCATCATTTCCGATTGCCACATTTATGAGAATCGCGGGATTGGTCTTTTCCTCGACGCTGTCAATCTGCATCAAATCAATGTCACGGGCTGCCACATCAGCTATTGTGATGGCGGGGGCATTGTCTGTCGCGCCGGGCAGGTGCGCAACCTGCATATCACCGGTTGCGACATCGAAAACAATCACGGCGTCAAGGGACCACCCACGGCCAATGTCCTCATCGACAGCACGGGCGGATCGAATGCTGAAGTCGCGATCACCGGCTGCACGATTCAGCATACGCGCCTGGCTCCCGGTTCCGCGAACATCCGTGTGAAAGGGCCTAGTGCCAACAAGGTGAAAGACACCGACGAGCTTCGCGATGGTCACATCACCATCACCGGGAATATTCTGTCGGATGTGATGGTGAACGTGCATCTCGATCATGCCCGCGGCGTTGTGATGACCGGCAATACCTGCTGGACGGCCTATGAACACAACGTATTGGTGGAACACAGCACCGCCGTCACCATTGGTCCGAACAACTTCGACCGCAACCCACGCTATGCCGCCGAGGAGACTCCCACCACGACCAACGCCATCCACTTCCGCGACTGTACCGATTGCACGCTCACCGGTTTCACGATCTCGCGGACACGCGCCGCCGCGGCTGCCATCACGTTGGAACGCTGCGACCGGATCAATGTCGGACAGGTGACGATTTTGGACTGCGATGATGTCGGATTGTTGTTGAAGGATGTGACCCATTCCCGCATCAGTGGCTGCCTGATTCGCGACGATCGGCCGCAAGCCCGGTCGCTGGCTATTAAAACGATCGGCGGCCGGGCCAACATGATTGTGGAGAACTACTTGGGCCGCCCCACACAGATCGCCCCAGAAAGCGGGTTGGTCGAGCGGAATTATGATGGAAAGTAGGTAAACAACGGTCAACGACTCGACTTCGTTGTGGAATTGAATCGACTTCGTTGTGGGATTGAATAGCCTGGCATACCGATGCGCCAACTCGTGTGGACATTCTGGCGATATGTGTGGGCATTCCCAGTGACGCTTCTGGGCTTGCCCTTTATCCCGCTGACCTTGCTGACCGGGGGAGGGGTTCGGCTCGAACGTGGTGTTCTCGAAGTCTACGGTGGGGCGGCCCGGTTCTTCTTGCGGCATGGCCTGCTCATTCATGCGCAGGCCATGTGCCTGGGCCACATCATTCTTGGCCAAGAGCGCGACAGCCTGGAGTTAGCCCGCGACCACGAGCATGTGCACGTGCGCCAATGCGAGCGCTGGGGGGTGTTCATCATCCCAGCGTATGTGCTGTCAAGTTGGTGGGCGTGGCGCAGTGGTAAAAACTTCTACTATGATAACCGCTTTGAACGCGAAGCCTACGGTTGGGACAACAACCCCCGCTCCTAGATCACTTGGCTACGAGCGACTAAAAGCCACTCGGGCATCGCCCTATTCCCTCGGGGAAGCCCTATTCCCTCGGGGGAGAAGTCGACCCATCGATCACTCGGCCACAGGCGACGACGAGCCGGGCGGCGCGGGTTCGCTCGCCGACGCCGCCGGGTCGACCGACGAAACCGCTTCTACCCCCCCGGGAACCGCCGCAGCCACCGGCGCAGGCGTTTCACGGCTCCACCGCGACGGCATTGCCCACCACAAAAACGCTTCCATCGCCACCCCGGCCACGAAAATGACCACACTCCCCCATTGCGACAGCGTCAGTCCCTGACCGACCGTCGGTTCGATCCGCAGCGATTCGTTGATGAAGCGGTGAAGTGCATACAGCAGCATCACGAGGACCATCAACTGGCCGTCGTGACGGCGGTACGGGTAGTAGGTCAGCAAGAACAAAATGATGATGACCATACTGACTGTTTCATAGAGTTGAGTGGGGTATAAACCCACGGTTAACGGCACAAATGCTGGCAAGTCCAGGATTTGCGGTGGACCATCCGGGGTAGTGGTCCGTTCGACACAGAGCGTCAGGTGGGTTTTTCCGCGTGGCCAATCGCGGACGAGCTCTTCGAGCCGATCGGTCACGGAAATATCCAATCCGCCGACGCGGCTGAGGGTCAGGCGCGCTGCCAGATAGGGGGGGAAATCCGCAAACGTGATGCGCTGGCGGCCCTCGGAGAGGATCTGAATCGTTCCATGGTAATCGTGGACGCTGGCAACAGCCGCCGGCAGTTTGTCGGCAGGTCCGGCCACGTCCAAATAAATCCAATTGGGTTCGCCATTGACTTTCACTACCCGATCGCCGGGTCGTATGCCGGCTTGTTGAGCCGGTGAATCTTTCTCCACGGCGCGCACCCGGCTGCGTGGATCCTCGAAGCTGAGCGACGATCGCGATTCGACGGTGAAGCCGGTGGTGGTTTGCAGGAACTGCTCGCGGACCAATTGTTGTCGGGCGTGGGCGGGCAACAGTGGGAAGTGGGCGGCGCCCAGGGGAACGGTTTGGTATTCTTCGATCGCCACTTGGCCCCAGCAGCAGCCGTTCAGGTAGCAGCCGATGCGGCCAATCGCCAAGCCGAGTGCCAGAAGTGGCGCTACGGCATCGGCCAGTTGCCAGCCGTTGATGCGGAAGCGTCGCAGCACCAGCCAGTAGAACGCGCCATAGCCCAGGGCACCGCCCAGCGCCGAGCCATAGAAGATAATACCGCCTTCCCAGATTTTGAAGAACGCCCCCAGCAGCCCCCAGAGGCTTTTGTCGGGGAAATGATGGGCGTACTGGATCATGTACAAGACGCGGGCACCGATCAGACCGGTGACGAACAGAACAATGACCATGTCCTGGAAGCGTTCGGGGGGCATGTGGGCTAGTCGCTGGGCGCGGCGCGACCCCCAGAGCGTCACCACGACAAAACAGACAAACAGCATGGCCCCAAAGCCGTACAGGGGGATGCCGTCGGGTCCGAACCAACCGAAGGGATCGGGCAGAGTGAAAAGCACTTGACGCATGCGATTTTCGACAGGCCGCCGCCTGTCCCCCGAACAATTACGGTACTGGCAGTTGATCAAGCACCCGCTTCACGAGAATCTCGGGGCGCAATTCTTCGGCCTCCGCTTCAAACGACATTACCAAGCGGTGGCGCAGCACATCGGCAGCGACTTGTTTGACATCCTCCGGGGTGACATAGCCTCGCCCCCCCAGGAAGGCATGAGCCTTGGCCGCACGCAACAGGGCAATGGCCGCCCGGGGGCTGGCGCCCAGTTGGATCAGCCCCGTCAGGTCCAGCCCATAGTCCTTGGGATGGCGCGTGGCCCGAATGATGTCGATGAGGTATTCCTTCACCTTGGCATCCACATAGACGGCGTCGGTGGCCTGCCGCAATTGCTCCAAATCGTCGGCATTGAGGACCGGGGCAATGTCGGTCGTAGCCGTCAGAGCGCCCATCCGGTCGAGAACGGCCAATTCCGCCGCCCGGGTGGGATAGTCGATGACCAACTTCAGCATGAAACGATCGACCTGCGCTTCGGGCAGCGGGTAGGTTCCTTCGTGTTCGATGGGGTTTTGCGTGGCCAAAACGAAGAAGGGCCGCGGTACCGGAAGGGTGGTTTCGCCAATGGTCACTTGCCGCTCGGCCATAGCCTCCAGGAGGGCACTTTGCACTTTGGCCGGAGCGCGGTTGATTTCGTCGGCCAAAACCACATTCGCAAACACCGGGCCGGTTTTGACAGTGAATTCCCCGGTGCGGGGATGGTAAATTTGGGTTCCGATCACATCCGCAGGCAGCAAATCCGGCGTGAACTGAATCCGGCTGAACTTCAACTGCAACGCGCGGGCGACCGTGCGCACCGCGAGCGTTTTCGCCAAACCCGGTACGCCTTCCAGCAGAACGTGGCCATCCGACAGCAAGCCGATCAATAAGCCATCCAGCAGGTGGCGCTGGCCGATCAGGACACTCTCAACGGCTTCATAAAACGGGTCCAGCTTACTTCGCACGCGAGCAATCGACGGCACATCGCTCATACCACGCCCCACATCCGCGCAGTTTCCTCTCTCATGATACGGACGAATACGCCGAGAAAACCTACCTTGCCGGTTGAAACGAATCTTTCGCTCGGCGAAGTGGGGCGCATGAGGGAAAACCGCTAGCGTTATCCTACCTTCGCGGAATACACCTAACACAACGGCTGTCTTGAGGGGAGATGAAGTTATGGTGCGTGTCATGCGGCCGCGCGTTTTCGCGTTCGGCGCTTTGCTGAGTCTGATCGGGGCCAGCGCCGGGCCACTGACGGCTCAACCGGCGACCAGTGCTTCTAAGAAAGTTCTCACTTTTGCCGATTACGACATTTGGAAAACCGCTAGTGGCGTTAGCCTATCGCGCGATGGGCAATATGTCGCCTATCTGGTTGGTGGGAAAGACTTTGGGGAAGCGGTCGTCCGGCATATCGCCACCGGCAAGGAATTCCGTTTCCCCCGCGGCACACCCACGGTCTTGCCCAACGGTTCCGTGGCCTATGGTAGTCCGCGGTTTACCCCGGACAGCCGACGTGTTCTGCTGCCGCTGACGCCAACCCAAGCGGCGATCAACCAAGCCAAAGCCGAGAAGCGCAAACTCGACGACTACCCCAAGGCGGCCTTGGCCATTGTCGATCTGGCGACGGGAACGGAAATCGAGAGGCTCGAAGGGTTTACGTCGTTCCAGGTCGGGGGAACAGGGGCCGGGTTCGTCATCTACCGCAGAGGACCGCCGCCGGAAACCGACAAAGAGAAAGACGCCAAGTCGCTCCCTACGCCGGGGGCCATCGGTACCAAGAAAGGCGCTTCACCCGAAGCTCCCGCGGCTCGTGCTCCGGGCGATTTGCTCATCCGCGACCTGACCGCCACCTTCTCGCGCACCATTCCTGATGTCAGCGAATATACCCTCAGCGATGATGAGAAGACGCTGGTTTACATCGTGTCTTCGAAGAATGACGAAAAAAATGGCGTATATGCGCTCAATCCGCGCTTCAACACGGCGGCCACCCCGGTGAAGGTCGGTCCGGGCCGCTACAGCGGGCTGACCTGGGACGAAAAGCAAACCCAACTCGCCTTCTTTTACGACGATAGCACAGTTCCGCCGGCGAACCTTGCCCCGCCGCCGCATTTACCGGGGCAGAAACCTGGCAGCGGCATCAGCTCCAGTACCCCGACCACCCCCAAAGCCCCCGAACGCTGGCAACTGTTCGTGTGGCAGCGTGACACGAACCCTACCCCAGCCGGTCGGCCGCGCATCCCGGCGGGTATTTCCAACGCCGGCTGGGCAGCCTTGGTGGCTCCCGTGGTGGCAGCCACCGCGGAAGCCCCGCCGCCGGTGGTTCGTGTCTGCGGTCCCGATACGCCGGGGCTGAAACCCGGTTGGGCGCTGCGGACTGGCGGCCTGAGCTTCTCGCGCGACGGACGGCGGCTTTTCGTCGCCACGGCCCCGGACCGCACCCCCGCGACTGTCACCACGACCACGCCCGACTTCCAACTCGACATCTGGCACTGGAAAGATGAACTGATTCAGCCGATGCAGAAAGTCCGGGCTGAGGAAGAACGCCGCAGCGGCCGCAGTCGTACCTACAATGCCGTCATCCACCTCGATACCAAGGAATTCCGCCATTTATCGAACGAACAGTTGACCGTTGAGGCTCCCAGTGTCGGCGATTGGGCTATCGCCGCCGACGACAGCAAGTACCGCTTCATGACCGGCTACGCCTACCCGGTACCCAACGACTATTCGCTCGTCAACATCCGCACCGGGGCCATCAAGCCCCTTCTGACAGCCGCCGAACACGGCCTGACATTGTCTCCGACCGGCCAGTACCTACTGGGTTTCGACGGCCAGAATTGGTTCACCATTTCCGTTCCCGATGCGAAGAAGACGAATCTGACGGCCCACCTCGGCGTGAAGTTCTTCAACGAACACCATGATATGCCCAGCCCACCCAGCGCGTACGGTTCTGCTGGCTGGAGTAGCGATGGCCGTTTCGTGCTGCTCCGCGACCGCTACGACATTTGGAAAATCGCTGCCGATGGGTCCTGTGCCGAAAACCTCACAAAAATCGGCCGCACCCAGAACATTCGCTTCACTATCGTGCAACCCCGCAGTGTCGAAGAGCGCACCAAAGAACGCGGTATCGATCTGAAGCAACCGCTGCTGCTGGCCGCTGTGAACCTCACTACCTACGACACCGGCTTCTATCGCTTGGAACCCGGCGGCACGCCCAAACTGCTCCTGATGGGCGCGCGCGCGTACGGTACTCCGGTCAAAGCGCACCAGGCCGAGGTGTACCTGCTAACGGTACAAACTTTCACACAGTATCCCGATTACTACGTCACCACACCGGATTTTCATGAATTGAAGCGCGTCACCGACATCAACCCCCACATCCGGAACTACAATTGGGGCCGGGCGGAACTCATCACCTACACCAGCTTGGATGGCGACAAGCTCGCGGGCATTCTCATCAAACCGGAGAACTTCAACCCCCAGAAGAAGTACCCGCTGATTGTGTATATCTACGAGCGATTGTCGGAGAATTTGCATCAATTCCGCATTCCCGATGTCACGCGCGGGCAAGTGATCAATCCGACGTTCTATGCCAGCAATGGCTATTTGGTGTTGATGCCGGATATTGCCTACAAAGTCGGTGCCCCAGGGCCGAGCGCCCTGAAGTGCGTTCTGCCCGCGGTGCAGGCGGTTGTGGATAAGGGTTGTGTGGATGAAAACGCCATCGGTATCAACGGCCAATCGTGGGGAGGCTACCAGATCGCTTACATGATCACCCAGACCAACCGTTTCAAAGCCGCGGTCGCTGGAGCACCGGTGGCCAACATGTTTAGCGCCTACGACGGCATCCGTTGGGGCACGGGTTTACCACGCCAGTTCCAATACGAACGGAGCCAAAGCCGCATCGGGGCCACACCCTGGGAAGCGCCCCTGCGATTCCTGGAAAACTCCCCCATTTTCGCAGCCGATCGCGTGCAGACGCCCCTGTTGATGATTCACAACGATCAGGATGACGCGGTGCCGTGGTATCAGGGAATCGAATATTACCTGGCCCTGCGCCGTTTGGGCAAGGAGGTGTATCTGCTCAACTACAACGGCCAACCGCACAACCTGACGAACAAAAACGCGGCCCGCGATTTCTCCGTGCGGATGTTCCAATTCTTCGAACATCACCTGAAAGGTCAGCCTGCGCCACAGTGGATGGCAAAAGGCGTCCCCTACAGCGAACGGGACCAAGAACGGGAGCAACTGAAGAAACTCTACAGCCAACCGTAATGGCCCACCGCGCTAGCGCAAGTTCCGCGCGTGACCGGGCACGTAGGGCGAAATGTGCCCGCCCGTTTCAACCGGGGGCGGCGACCGTTTCTAACCGCAGCAACACCGCCTGCGCCGCGGCAGCAGGCGTCGTCCCGGGGGGGCGCTGGGGGGCAAAACGGGCTTCATCGCACAACCGGAAAACCTCCGCAGCTTGCTCGGCCAACTCGGCGGGAACCGCACAGGCGAGCAAGGCCGCGTGAACCTCCGAGGGGGTGACGGCGTTTTCCGGTAACACAAAACGCGCCCGGAGATAACCCAGAAGCGCCGCGGCGATGGCCGCTGCCGGCTCCGGATGCTGCTCCGCCTTCTCAAGCGCCTCCAAGGCACGACGCGCCGCCCGCGAACGCCGCTGCCGGGCCATCTGCGCAGCATCGGGATAGAGCCACCGCCACAACAGATACCACCCGGCTGCCGCCACAGGGCCGAACACCGCCACCGCCAACCACGCCCACCCATCCGGGACCATCGGCGACCGGAGAACAGCCTCACCGGAAGTGATGTGGAACAGATGGTCGGCCTCTGTCATGGGAATCGGCACCGGCGGCGGGGGGGCCGTGACGGTGATGGGTACCGAGTAAGCCCGCGTCAGTCGGAAAGGGTTGCTCTCTGGCGGGGCAGCCAAACTGCGATAGTAAAACTCCAGCGCCGGAACGTGTTGGACGCGACTGTGCCGTGGTTGCAGTTTGTAGTGGAAGCGAATTTCCGTATCGCGCGCTGTGCGCGGGCGATCGTCGGCATTGGTCACGATGAAGTCGTGGAACGCAGAGAGTTTCGTCAGGTCCGGCTTTTGCACTTCGAGCGGATTGTGCGCTCCGGTGATGATGAGGACCGCCAACAGATCACTGCCCACCGCGACGGTCGGATGAGGAATATGCCAGCGCACCTCAATGCGGTAGCCCTGGGCGCGGTAATAGTCGGCGGCTGGCTCAAAAAAATCGGCACGCAGCGGTTCGGCCAACAGGATGGCCAGCACCCAGAACCCCACCCCCACCAGCGCTGGCGTCCTCCGTCGCACCAGAGAAGGCGCTATCGTGGGCCAAACCGCACCGGCCATCGTCATACCCGATTTCCTCTGCCATCCCCTTACCAATCGTGTCCGCCATCCCCTTACCAATCGCGAATATCGATGCGCTCAGCGCCGTAGAGCGATTGCAGGAGAGCCTGATATTCCCGTTGCCGGCGCGGGGCGGTGCGCTTCAAGTACTCGCGGGCTTCCTCAGGACTGTAGCGTTGCACGATATCGCTATCCTGCGGAATGAGCAAATTGGGATTGTGGCCAGCGATCGGCTTTTCGCTGGGTGATAAGTGTTGATCGCTGGGCGTAAGCGGCAGCCGCATCGGTGGGGCCGCTAGTGGAGAACCGGAGGTGGGCTGGGGCGCTTCGTGGCCTGGTTCGCTGTCGGGCGTGCGGGGCAGGCTCGGGGGCCGGGCATTCTCCTCGGGGGGAACATTCTGATTGGGCGATGGCGATTCGCTTTTCGCTTCCTGTTGCGCCAGTTCGATCCAGCGGAGTTTGGCGATTTCGAGATTGTGCCGGGCTTTGGCTTTGAGCGGGTCATCGGCCCCAGGGCTTTGCAGCGCGTTTTCCAAGCACGCGATCGCGGAACGATAGACACTCAGCGAACCGCCACGCACTAGCAGACAAGTCCCACGGTTGTACCACGCTTGCGCGGACCGGTGCGGCGGGCAAGCCGCATCGGCCAGTACGCGGTCGTAGTAGCGTTCGGCTTCGCGGTAGTCACCGCGGTGGAACAGAACCGCTGCACGGTTGAACGCGACCAGACCAGGATCGGTCGTTCGTTCTTCGGCGGCCGCGTAAAGAGCGTCGGCAGCAGCCGGATCGGTCGCGAACAACGCATTGGCCTGACGAATCCACTCGTCGGGCGAATCCGCCGGCGGTGGTCCGGCCGCGACAAGAGGTGAATCCGCCAGCAGTGGTCCAGCCGCGACAAGAACGGCCACGCCGCCACTCACGAGCACCAGGAGAAATAATCGTTTCGATGGTCGAAAGTTCATCCTCTGCGCTCCGGGGAACGCTGTTTTCGCCAGCGTGATCGCGACGAAGAGTCGCACTCTAGTGGTCGAACCTTTCTGGTCCGCTTCGGCCCTCCCCCCCTCCTTCCCTTTCATCATACCGCGTTGGGGCGGGTTGTCGTTGTCGGTTGTCATGTGGTTGGGCGATTTCTCCCCGCGCGGTTCTGAGTGTTCTGCGCCACGCTGGCCATTGCGGTAAACCCGAGCGAATTTGTTGTGGTAAACCCGAGCGAATTTGTGAGGAATGCTTTCCGGGAGCCGTTGAGCGACCGTGTCGCCAGCCGAGGGTGAACAGCTTGTCAAAACTTCGTAAATGTTCGTTTCATCGGGGTTGAAAAGCGTTCAGCGACCGTGTCGCCAGCCGAGGGTGAACAGGGCCAGAGCGGCCGCGAGAAACCACACGGAGCGGTCTTGCTGTTGCGGCAGTGGATCGCCGCTATAGAGCCGGCTGGGTTGGGGTTCGATGCGGGACCGAAAGAATTCACCCAGCGCGGGGACTTCGCGGCGCGCCGGGAGATATTCGCCACGGGTTTCGCGGGCGATCTGCTGGAGCGGTTCCTCGTGCAACGCGGTGGCGAATTGCGGTTCATCGTCGATGATGACGACACGCTGTTTGGACGGGTCGATGGCTCCGGTGGGGTCACCAATACCGACGGTATGCACGGGAATGGTGGCGGCAATGGCCGCATTGACGCCGCGGAGCCACTCCTTCTGCTCTGCCGCAGGATCATCACCATCGGAAAGCAGGATGATGTCTTGGGAACCGGTGAATTGGCGATCGTGGGTTTGCACAGCGAGAACCAACGCCGCGCCAAGACGCGTCCCGGAGGTGATGGTCGGGTCGGCCCCGGGGCGAATCTCCGGCGGGGGGTAGACGCCGTGGAGGTCTTCGAGAATGACGCGGACATGCTCGTAGTCGGTGGTGAGCGGGCACAGCAGTTTCGCTTTGGCGGCGAAAACCACGACGGCGACACGATGTCCGCCCCGCCGCGCGATCGCTTGCAGCAAGTCGAGGGCTCCGGCCCGGGCCGCTTCCCATCGGCTGCGGTGAACCGGGTCGCTCATGTCATCGGCCCACATACTGCGGCTCAGGTCGATCACCAGGACAACATCACGCCCCAGCGCCACTCCCACTTCGTCGCTGCGGCCCCAGCGCGGGCCGGCCCAGCCCACCACGAGCAACACCCACGCCAACGGATACGCCCAGCCGTGCCACCGGGTGCGTTTCTGCGGCTGGATCAGTTGCCCGGCCACGGTTGCCGGGCGGCCCACAGCGGCCAGGGCAGCCCGATTCCGCCGCTGCGCCAGGCGGTTGAGAATTCCCAACAGTGGCACGATCCCCAGCAACCAGAGCATGACCGGTTGTCTGAATCGGACCGCCATGAAAAATTCGTGCGCATCGGTCAGCCAGCCGCCGATGCCGGAAGAAAACGCCAGGATCACCACGAGGTCACCACACGCCAGAGGGTGCGTTCCAGAAGGTGGGCGATCAATAACAAGACGAAAGCCGCCCCCGCAAACCACGAGGAATATTCGAAATAGCGTCGGTAGATCGGGGCTTCGTCGCGGGTTTTCTCCAGTTCGCTGATCTCGCGGTAGGCGGCCAGCAATTCGTCACCGCGGGCGGCTGGGAACGACCGCCCTCCGGTCATTTCGGCAATCGCTTGCAGGGTGCGGCGGCCGGCGAGCCGTTGCGCCACGGCCTCGGGGGAAGCGCCGGGAGGGGGATCGTCGCCGGTGTCGAGCGTATAAACGCGAATCCCGAGTGCCGCAGCCAGTTGGGCCGCTTCCCGCGGTCGGATGGTCCGGTCAATCCCGGGTTGTTGCGCGTTGGGGACATCTTCTTTGTAGATGTTATGTTCGCCATCGCTCATGAGGATCAGCACTTTGGCTTGGCGGTTCGACCGGGCGCCATCGAGCCGGGCTATTGCTTCGGCCAGCGAATCGCCGATGTTCGTTCCGGCATCAACACCGGTGCGTGGCTCCAGTGCATCAATCACTTGGAACAAGACCGAATGATTGAGTGTCAGCGGACACTCGACCCGCGGGATAGCAGCGAAGGTGATGAGGCCTACCGCATCGCCCGGGCGTGGTTCAAAACGGGTGCCATCGGGGGCTTCACCGCCGCCGATGAAGAGTTTGAAAGCGCGTTTGGCCGCTTCCAGCCGCGAAATGGGGGGGCTGTTGGCGTTCCACGTCACGTCAGCGGCACCCATGCTGCCGCTATTGTCGATAGCCATCATCAGGGCAATCCCTTCTGCGGGCAGGCGGGTTTGCAGATCGGGCCGTCGAGGCCCTGCGCAGGCCACAATCAAAGCGCAACAGGCGAGCGATCGCAGCGCTGCCCCGCATCCCAAAGCCACGGTGGCACGCCCCCCGCGGCGAGCGGCGAAGCGGCTCAGGGCGCTAAAACGCAGGGCCGGTCGCGGCTGGACCAACCACCACCACGCCAGCCCCAATGCCAGTGGGGTTAGCCACAAAAACTCCGGGTTGGTGAAAGAAATGGCGTATGGCATGTGTTCATGATGCCGCCGCCGAAGCTAGCCAGCAAGGGGAAGGGGGCTGGAACGAATGAGTTCGTCCCAGCCCCCGTTCACGGATTATTTCGTTATTCCCCGCAGCTGCGGCTATTTCAATCCTTCCACCTCCACCGGCAGGGTCGCCGTCAGCTCTCCGGGTAAATCGGTACGCACACGGAGTTCATACAACACGATACCCGCTTGCTTCGGTTGGTATTTGAGCGTGATGACCTGTACGGGTAACGCCGCCGGGGTGGCCGGCAGATCGACCGTCAAATCGCCCACCGCGCCGTCCACCGCGGTGATCTTGAAGGGTTTGGCCGCACGGACTAAGACCCGTTGCGTCACCGGTTCACGGCCTACGTGCGCTTCGAGACGGACTTTCGGGGGGGAAAGTTCGAGCGGCGCAACGATATTCCCAGTGACGCCGATTTGAATCAACGGATTGTTCGGATCACTGGTCTTGAGAGTGATTTGCTCGGAAATCGGACCAGCCGCGGCGCTGGGTTTGAGAGACACTTCAACCGCGTATTCGGCCCCGCCGCGCAATGGCCCACCGCGATAGGTTTCCCCAAAACGCACCTCCAAAGGACCAGTGGTCGGAACAGCTTCCGTGATTCGCCAATCGCGGTTGCGGCCCGAATACTTCACCGTAATCGATTGACTCAGACGCGAACCCTGTGGCACCGTTCCGAAGTTGATGGCCCCGGGGTTGAGGCTCACCTCGGTGCGGCTGGTCGCGGAAACGCGAATCACCGCGGTGGAAATGTACTTCGGCCCAAATGTGACGTAAAAAGTTTGGGCATTGTGACCGACAAACTTAGCGGTGTTCATCGTCACGATGAATTCCGCCGTTTCATTCGGCTGAAGTACTTTGTCCATCGGCACATAGTCTAAACAGGTGCAGCTTTTTCGCACCTCGAGAATTTGCATCGGCGTATCGTAGATATTGGTAATAGTGAACTTGTGAACACATAGGGTGCCGTGCGGAACTTCCCCGAAGTTGTGAGTGATGACCGCCGGTGGGGCTTGTTCGCGGTTGGTCGCGATATCGGGCAGGAAGAACTTATTGGCCCACGGAGCCGCTACTGGCGGAGGGGGGGAGGGAGCCGGGGCCGGCTGGGCCGCAGCCAACGCCGTCGCCAGTATCAGAAAAGCCGATAACGCCGTTGGAATCGTCACAATCCGCTTCACTGGAAACATCGAGGAGCCTCCGTGTCACATGCCGACAGGTAGCTCATCGGTTGGCCGACCGCAGGGGGTCTTGTGGAACCGTACGGTCCCCACTCCGGCAGCCGGGAAGGACACGTGTATTCGCTGAGTTCGTTACCTTCGGTACAAGTGGTGAGAATGCTGCGATAGTGGTGACCCGGCGCTGCATCGTGGCGGCCGCAACAACCGGCCGGCCCCCCTGTCGGGCGGTGCCAATCTGCCTTCTTTGCCTCGATCGGCGTGCGGGCTTCCACCCCTCTGCCCCAGGAAGCTATTTCGATCGATTGACCTGGTCGAAGAGAGCGAACACATCCGGCAGTGCTTGCCGGACTATAACCATATGTTCAATAGCCGGATATTCTTTGTAGATGAGCTGTTCAGCGCCGTTGTGGGTGAGGGTTGTTTTCAGCGCGCGAGCGCCACGCAGGGCCAGTGTATCTTTTTCGCCGACACCAATGAAGATCGGGAGCTGGGCGAAGGCTTTGGCATCGCGGATGGTACCGCCCCCGCCGAGAGCGGCCACCGCGGCAAACTGCCCTGGGTGTTTTTGCACCAACTCCATCGTTTGCATCGCCCCCATGGAATGGCCGACGACGAACACCCGTTGGCGGTTGATGGGGTAACGTTGGGCGAGTTGATCGAGAAGTGCCGGCACGGGGGGAGCTGCTCCAAACAACGCGCCGCTGCGTGGCGCCACCAACAGCCAGCCACGTTCGCGGCATTCCTTGACGATCTGTCCGGCCCCGTAGCCTTCAAAAAACAGGTTTTCCGACCCTCCGGCCCCGTGGAGCGCTACCACCACCGGAACCGGCTTCTTGGCGTCCAGTCCGTGGGGCACGAAGATACGAACCGGTGTCGCTTTCTGGCCTTCGATGGGCACGCTCAGCCAGAATTGCCCGGTTTTGTCGATCCCGAAAAACGGCTGACCGTTGAGCATGGTTTCGGCGTTGGCCAATAATTGGCCCGCGGGAAGATCCGTTTCCGGGGATATACCAGCGGCCAAATCCGTCAGCAGGGCCACGCGGCTGCGGAGGGTGGCTTTCTCGATCGTCTCCGGCGCGGCGCGATCGTCGGCGGCTTTCTTCAACGCCGCCAGACGATCGTTCAGTTTGTTGATCTGTGATATGCCAATTGTCGTGTAGCGCATTTCCGAGCCGGCTTCGACGAGAAAGTACAATTTCCGGTCCAACTGCTGGAATTCGCCCAACGGTGGCAGCGGCACTGCCAGCGTGTGCGGCAACTTCTTCGGTGTCGATTTGGTCACTTGTTGGTCGTTGAACCATAGCTGAACTTCGCATCCCTTGGGTAGCTCGCCGCGAATGGGGTAGAACGACTGAATGGTGACGGTCAGTTCTTTGGTGGCTCCATCGACGACGCGGGTTTCTGGGACCGCAAAGAGGCTCCAGACCCATTGCCGGGTCAGGCTGGGTTCGTTGGCGGTGAGCAAGGCATAGCTTGCACGATCCAGGGAACGACCGGCTTCTCCGAATTGGAAGGAGAAGAATTGCTGGGTGATCTTCTCCACGAAGGGTAAGGCTCGCTTCCGAGCTTCCTCGTGCGGCTGTTTTTCCCACGCCATCTCGAATCGCTTGAGGCGTTGCCCCAGTTCGTAGCGGAGTGCGGCGCTGTCGCGGTTGTCGGCCCGCGGTTGGGCGGCCGTGTTTGTCGCGCCAATCACCAGGCAGCTGAGAGAAATGACGGCCGCTCGCATGGCAGAATCTCGGCCAGGTCGCATTGCATCGTACCCCCGGAAAAAGTTACAACTTCTCAATCGCCGGAACAGCTTGAGGGAAAGGAATCCACCATGAAGCGCCTGCTGTGTGTCTTTACGTTTGCGGCTTCGGTACTGCTGCCCGATTGGGCGGCGGCGTGTTGGCTGCGCGGGGCACGCCCTGTGTATTATTACGAAGCCCCGGTGTATTGTGCCCCGATTTCTACGCTGCCCGCTGGGCCGCTTTACGTTTCCGGCGTGCCGGTGGCGGGCTATCCGTGCCTGCCCGGATACGCCAGCCCGGTCCTGCCGGCTGCAGCTGGACCGGCCCCTTTGCAACCGCCGCGGATCGTCCCGGCTTCCGCCGGTCGACCGTCCGCCCCGGTGTCACGGCCACCGCAAGTGGAGCCGGTTCGCCCAGTGGTCAGTACCGAACCGCTGCCCCCCCCGATCCCTCAGCCCAAGCCCGACGAAGCCAAAATCCCTCCCGTATCCGTACCCAAGACGCCCCTGGCCGGTGTCCAAGAACCGACTCTCGACCTGCCCAAAGCCGATACCAGCCCGCAACTTCCGCCGCTGGTTCTGCCTGACGACGAAGAACCGAAAAAGCCTCACAATCCCGCCCCAACGCCCTCTCAGCAACCGCCGCTAGTACCTCCTTCTCCCCAGGAACCGAAAAAGCCCCACGATCCCGCGACTGCAGCTCCCCCGGAGCCGCGAAAATCCCCACATGACCTTCCTCCGGTCTCGCCTCCAGCTCTGCCTGCGGACAATCCGGGGGTGGCGGTGCCCGTCCCAGCTCCTTCGCCCGATATTCTCACACCCCCCGAAAAACCGGGTCAAACGCCGCCCGATGGCCTGCCTCCGCTGACCCTGCCGCCCGATTCGCCCGTCGTGCCTTTGGTTCCCCCCAAAGAGGTGCAAGCTCGTTCCAGCCCACTGTCGGGGGCAGCCCAAGGTGTGCGCGTGAGTGTCTTTCCGGCCAACGGCAACCGCAACATCCCGGGGCTACGCCAAATCGGCTTCTACAACCACACTCGACATGATCTGACACTGACGATCGAAGGCCAAACCGTGAAATTGCCCGCCATGACGTACTTGCACGCCCAATTGCCGCCCCAGTTCCGCTGGAAATGCGGCCATGGTGTCACCACAACCGAAACGGTGCCAGCCGACGCCACCGGAGTGGATATCGTGATTCGCGAATAGTGTCCGCCACGCCGCAACAGCGGCTACAGTGGTTCGCAACTTGCGGAGGGGCCAAACCGTAGCCACGCCGCAACAGCGGCTACAGTGGTTCACAACTTGCGGAGGGGCCAAACCGTGGTCCTGGGGATTGTGATTCGCGAATAGCCTGGGCGAAGCCGCATGCTGCTGCGGCTTGCCCATGCTGCTGCGGCTTGCCCGTGGGTTGCCCTCACCGATGTAAGGTTCGTCGTTATTCGTGGCCACAAACGTTGGTTTGGCCACGATGAGCGTGGGTTGAAGAATGGCTCCGAGGCGGGGTTATGAGGAAGGTCGTTGCGGCTGACAGGCCTGCTGGAAGTTTTCGGGCGTTGCGTTCGCCCTGCCGTGAGCGGCGAGTTGCCGTTCAATACGGTCGACAATGCGGTGATACAGGGGAGTGAAGCGGTCGCGGCGGCCGAGCATCAGGATGTCGTAACAGCCAAAGCCCGGGTCCCAAACCGGTTCGCTGCATGCGAGAAATCCCAGGCGGAAATCCATCCGGATAATGTCGGGCAGGAATTTTTCGTCATCGGGGGAAACTGCGACTTTCTGTAACCCCACGACACGGTTGGCCGGCCAGGGAGCGACGAACCATTCGGGGTCCATCTTGTAGGTGTGAACATAAGAATAGATACGGCATAGGGTTTCGTCATCCGCCCGGAAACTGTCGGCTCCTAGCAGATAGCGGCAGTGATATTCGCGCAGGAGCAATTCCATCCCGTACGACAGATACTGAAACGCCAGCGTACTGCGATAGTCACGAGCCACGCAGGCCCGGCCACCTTGCAAGATTTGGTGAGCAATCGGCTGCAACGGCGACAGATCGAATTCATCGTGAGCGTAAAATCCGCCGTGGCGCATCGCCTCGGTTCCGCGAATGACGCGATAGGTTCCTACCACCCGTTGCTGCTCGTCGTCATACAAAAACAAATGTTCGCACCATGAGTCGATGGCGTCTTTGTCGCGTTGCGGACCGGCTGCCGTCCCCACGTGGTTGTAACCTTGTTCAACAACAAAAACATCGTAGCGGAGTTGGAAGACCTCATCGAGTTCGTGGGGTTCTGTGGCTAATCCCAAGCGCCACGGGTGCCCACAGATGTTTCGGCAATCCAACATCCACCGCGCCATCGACCGCGCTCCCCTCGCGTAGGTGAGAATGGGTGCATCCACCCTCGGGATTTTCTTACCACGGGACTTTCTTACAGAACCTGTGAGCGAAGTCTTGTCGGATTGGCAACACGTGGGCCAGGGCCGGCTGTTCGTTGGTAATGGCATTTCAAGTGGATAATAGCATTTCAGGCTGGTGAGCGAAGTCTTGTCGGATTGGCAACACGTGGGCCAGGATAGAAACCGCGACCGGGAGGGTTGATCTGTTCAAAAAATGGTCACAGGTCCAGGAGTTTCTGCGGTTGAAGAGAACGGTCGCCGCTGGCAAATCCCGTTGGGCGGAACCGAGTTGTCCGCGGCTGGGGGATGGCCGCCGCTGGCCAATCCGGGGGGCAGCAGGAGGCTTTGCAAAATTGCACACTGAGTGTTGCAGAATGGATCGGACAAAGACATCCGATTTCGGAGCCATTCGTTGCCGCGGATGGAATGAGAATTTTTTCAATTCCGCAAGTGTTTCGATGATCGTGACTTGCGTTGAAATCCGCCTTTTCACCCCGGCAATACGAACACTTTTGGCACGCACGATGCTTTTGTTTCCTACAAGCCGGTTTGCGAGTCCCGGCTAACGAGACCTCCACTCCAGACACGGGCACGGGAATAGTAGGGGTTTGCGAGTCCCCCTACCGAATCCCGTGCCCCACTTCCTTTCCCCACCACGATTGAGTGCGATAGAACCTGCTTGGAACCTTTCCCCACCACGATTGAGTGCGATAGAACCTGCTTGGGGAACCCTCTACCGAATCCCGTGCTCCACGTCCTTTCGCCACCCTGGGGCAGATTGCTCGATCGGACATCCCACAGCACCGCCCACCGCTGAGTTAGGACCAGACGCTGAAGCGCTGGGGCAGATTGCTCGATCGGACATCCACGGTACTCCACCGAATCCTGTGCCCCACGTCATCCTGTGCTCCACGTCTTTTCGCCAATCCTGTGAGCTTCATTCGCCACGTTTGGGCTTTTGTTAAACCTTCGCGTTGTTGTTTTGCTTGCTTTCACCTTCCTTTCACCACCCCCGTGAGCTTCTCCCATCCGCTAGCCACCCCGTTCGTGAAACTTCATCAGTTTGTCCCACGTATCGAGTGACCTTCTTTGTATCCAGTGACCTTCTTTCGCTACCCCTCCGTTAGCCACCCCCGTGACCAAACAAGCTGGGCCAAGGGTGTGGAGAAACCATCCTCTGTCAGTGCGTGGAAGTACCACCCCTTGTTGGTCAAGTGCGTGAAAATACCATCCCTCGTCCCTAGTATGTGTACCATCCCTCGTCCCTAGTATGCGGGCGATTTTCTGGGGCCATCGGACTATCCGGTTACGAGCCGGAAGTGAAGCACTTCACAGCACCCTAATGCGGGCGATTTTCTGAGGTCATCGGACTATCCGGGGGTGGGGGAAGACGAGACAATTACCGCTTCTGAAACCCGTGGGCCATTTCCTTTCGCCCGGCTTGCAGAAACGCTCCTGCGAAACCACCCCACGGGCGTTGCTGCGAAACTACCTCGGCATTCATGGCTCGGCCAAGTTTTGCGAAACCATGATCTAGCGCCGGTTGTACGGCAGAATCTCCAAGCTGCGTCAGGCTCCCGATGGTTAGAATGGGTATCTTGTCGCGGAGGGCGGGGTATGGTGCGGATGATGATGACCATGGGGCTGGTGCTACTGGGGGGATCGATGGTGGCCGCGCAGCCGCCGCGGTCCGGCTCACTGGTGCCATTGGGGCCGGGGATTATGCCTGGCAGCCCTTGGGGGCCGGGTATGCCCTTCGCCAATCCTCTGCGGCCCGCCCAGGGGGCCAATCCGGTGCTACCCAATAATCCTCTGATCCTTCTGCCCTGGGTGTTCCCGGGTTATTTTCCGTGGGGAATCGCGCCGGGTTACGGTTATCCGTGGGTGGTTATCCCTCGGGTACCAGCGTGGCCACCGGTTGCGGGGGGGGAACCGCGGCGTGGTGAACCGGTGCGGCCCTTGTCGGGAGAAGCCCCGGCTCAGCTGACGGTGCAATTTCCCGCAGCCGCCGAAATTTGGGTCGCAGGCCAGAAAATGCCCGGGGCTGCGTGCGAAGAATACGTTCTCGTCTCACCGGTTCTCCCAGCGCTAGCGACACACACATTCGAAATTCGCGCCCGGTGGACGCAGAACGGGAAAATCTATCAAGCCCGGCGAACGGTGACACTGGCCGCGGGCGAACGCAGCCGGTTGTTGGTCGTGTCGGGTGATGAAGTCCAAGAATGAAGGCTATCCGAAAACCACCACGACCTATTCTTTCTCCATACCGGTGTGCCCAAGACGGGGGAGATTGACACAACGACAACTGGGTTGGAGGCGCCGGCCGGATCGCCCCTGTGGTCTGAGTGGTCGTCCACGATCGCCGGGAAATCTCTAGGAGTGTTATGCCGCTTCTGCTTGTCTTCACGCTGATTGCGGCGTGTTTGCCGGTCGAATGGCCGGAGCCGCCGTTCGATCCCCCGCAATGGACCGCCCTGGCTCTGACCGGCAGTGCCGTGTCGCTGGTGCTTGTGGCGGCGTTGGTCCTGCGAACGTGGGTGATTCGGACGCTCGCACACGATCCGGAGCGGCGGAAGGTCGTGGGCCGGGTGTATGGGCAGTGGCGGCGGGTGTTGTTTTTCGTCAATTTGACAACGACGGTAGTCAGTATTGTCGCTTTTGGTTGGGGATGGTTTGTTCAGCATCACTTGGTGATCGAGTGGAACGGTACCGTGCGGTTGGCTCCGTTGGCCGAGTTATTGGTTCCGCTGCCGTACTTTGTTCTGCTGGTGGGCTGCTGGCTGATCGATTACGACACCGAACGGGCGTTACAGCGTTCGGCCAACACCAACCGCTTATTCCAATCGCGAGGCCGTTTTGTCGGGCACAACGCCCGGCAATTTGCCCTCTTGGTGATGATTCCGGTGGTGCTCATCGTCTTGCAACAAACGCTCAGTCGCTGGGCGCCGGAAGTGACTCACAGCGATTGGTACCGCGTGGGTTCGTTGGCGATTGTGCCGGTGGTCTTGTTGCTGATGCCTGTGGTGATGAAGCCGCTATTAGGGCTGCAACCGATGCCGGCGGGGCCTATCCGCGACCAACTCGAAGCCCTGGCCCGGCGGCTGAACTTCCTCTGTACGGATTTTCTGTTGTGGCCGACCCACGGCGCGACCGCCAATGCCATGATTGCTGGATTATTGCCCCGTTTACGCTATGTCGTGTTCACCGATCGGTTGCTGGAAGAACTTCCCCCCGACGAACTCGATGCCGTCTTTGGTCATGAGATCGGCCATGCCAAGCACGGGCACATCTGGCTCTACGCGGCGTTTCTGCTGCTCAGTCTGTCCACCCTGGCGGCGTTGATGCTCTTCTTGGCTCAACAGATTGATGGCTCCGGGCTGTTGAACCAACCCGGTTACGAAGCGTGGCTGGAAAAGTATCAAACGTGGCTGTTGTTGCCACCGGTGGCGGTGATCGCGGTGTATCTGTTTGTGGTCTTTGGGGCGTTGTCGCGGCGGTGTGAGCGGCAGGCCGACATTTTCGGCTGCAAAGCCGTCTCGTGCGATAATCCGCGTTGCACGGGGCATGATGCGACCACCCGGTATCCCTCCGGCGGGCGGGCGTTGTGCCCCACCGGGATTCACACCTTCGCCCGGGCGCTAGCCCGGGTGGGCGATCTCAATGGGATCAGTCTGGTTTTGGGCGAAGGGCAAACGACGTTTGGGAAGTTCGTCAGAAACGTCTGGGCCTGGATGCGGGCGTGGCAACATGCAACGATTGCCCAGCGCGTGGCCTATTTGCACCGTCTGGCCGACGATCTGGCCGCTGAACGCCGTTTCCAGCGCCGCTTATTCGTCTTCAAGTGGGTCCTGATGCTGTCTTTAACCGCGGCGCTGATCGTGCTGGGCCAGGCGGTGGGCTGGCGGGAATTGCTGGCGGCGATGTAGCGCTGTGGCGGGGGTCTTTACCGGGTGGGCCTTTACCGGTCTGAGATCATTGTTCGTTCAATATATCTGCCAATCGGCGGCGCTGTAGCGTGGGTCTTTACGGGTAGAGCTGCTGTTGTTGATTGTGGCCGTGAACGCAAGCGATGATGGAACGGGACCGTTTCGTACTTCACCCCACCGGCGCGGCGCTTTACCATAGAATTCGCGATTCTGAACCGACACCGGAGAATGTGTTATGAGCGATGCCCCGCCGCCGGTCTTGTCGACCCGGCGTCAACCGCTGGCGTCCGTCCGCCTTGGGTGGGCCGTGGTGCTGGCCCTCGCGGCTGGCGCGGCGCTGGTGGCCGTGGCCGCGACGCGCCGGTCGCAGGAAACGCCAACCGATCCGCCCGCCCCACCGGCTGCCACCCCCGCCCCGGCAGTGATGAATCCACTGTGGCCCACCGCCACCTCGCCCGAACCTCGCGAAAAACGCAAAATCGCCGCCCCCGAGCTGACAGGCGGCGTCGCCTGGCTCAATAGCGCAGCCCCCCTGTGGATTCACGATAGCTTCAACCCCCTGGTCGAGCGGCCGTCCCTGCGCGGCAAAATCGTGCTGCTCGATTTTTGGACACTCTGCTGCATCAATTGCATCCACAATCTGCCCGATTTGGCCAAATTGCACAAGAAGTACGCGAATCAACTGGTGGTCATCGGCGTCCATTCCCCCAAATTCGATAGCGAAAAATCAACCGCCAGCATCCGCAAGGCCATTCTTCGCTATCAGATCGACCACCCCGTGGTCAACGATGCCAACCATGCGCTTTGGGACAAGTACGAATGCGATGCATGGCCCACGCTGGTTCTCATCGATCCAGAAGGCAACCTCTACGGCTACACCACCGGTGAGGGGAACTATGAATTGCTCGATATTGTTATCGGCCGGTTGGTGGAGGAACATCGGCAGAAGAAAACACTCAACGAAACGCCGCTGCGGTTCGATCTGGCGAAATACCGGGAAACCGCCACCCCGTTGTATTTTCCTGGCAAGGTACTGGCCGATGCCAAAGGGAAGCGCTTGTTCATTGCCGACAGCACCCACCATCGCCTGGTGGTGACCGATTTGACGGGGAAACAACAGGCCGTCATCGGCACGGGGCTTCCGGGCAAAAAGGACGGTAAGTTCGACGAAGCCCAATTCGATGATCCGCAAGGGATGGCCCTGCGGGATAACATTCTCTATGTCGCGGATCGGAAAAACCACAGCATTCGGGCTGTGGATTTATCGGCGAAAACAGTCACTACGGTGGCCGGGACCGGCCGGCAAGGCGAACCCGAGGAACGCCGTCTCAACCGTCCCATTCCGGCCAAGGAAATTGGCCTCAACAGCCCCTGGGACCTGCTCATCGAAGGTGATAAGATGTACATAGCCCTCGCTGGGCATCACCAGATCTGGGTTTTGGACCTGAAAGCGAACACGGTGATGCCCTACGCGGGTACCGGGGCCGAAACGCTCCGCGACGGAGCCTTGCGTGCGGCGTGCTTCGCTCAGCCCAGTGGGCTGGCCAGCGACGGCCAGCGGCTATTTGTCGCCGATAGCGAAACCAGCTCGCTGCGGGCCGTGCCGCTCGACCCCGACGCGCGGGTGCAAACGCTCGTCGGTCGTGGCTTGTTCGTTTTCGGTGACCGCGACGGACCGGGCCGGGATGGCGATGAAGACAGCCTCACCGAAGCCCGGATGCAACATGCCCTCGGCGTGACCTATCACGATGGGAAAATTTACATTGCCGACACGTACAACAACAAAATCAAAGTCTACGATCTGGCCACCCACAAGCTGACCACGCTGTTGAATGGCCGGCCCTTTGGTATCTTCGGCCCCATGCTGCTCAATGAACCAGCCGGGTTGAGCTACGCGGATGGGAAGTTGTACATCGCCGACACCAATTCCCATCGCATCGTCGTATGGGATATCAACAACCGGGTATTCACCCCGCTGAAGCTCACCGGTGTGGAACCGCCCCGGCGACCCCAGGAACCGATCAACAAGTGATAAGGAGGCTTTGAATGGCTGGCCGATGGGTTACAGTGAGCCTGGGCGCCATCATGGCGATGATGGTCGCAGTTCCCACCACTTCTGCCCAAAAGTGGTATGAAAAAGCCGTCAAAAAGGTGGAAGGCCGCTTCAGCCCGGCGGAAGCCGTCCCGGGCCAGACCGTCACCTTCACCCTCACCGTGGAACTGCACGAGGGCTACCACACTTACCCGCTGGTCCAGCCGGACCCCGCGGCCGCCGGGATGACCAACTTCATCCGATTCCCGGCTCCTGACAAACTTATTTTTGTCGGTGAACCGCTTGACCCGAAAGACTTCGCCCGCAAAGCCGAGCCAGCCTTGGGCATCCAGGAATTGCGCTACTACACCGGCAAGGTCGTCTACACCCGCAAGGCGGTGGTCGCGCCCCAGGCTCCGCCCGGCAAAACGACCATCCAACTGCCCAACTTCAGCCTCAGTGTCTGCGACTCAACCACCTGCTTTCCACCCAAGAAGCTCACCGTGGAAGCGACTCTGAAAATCCTGGACGGCCCCGCGGTGGCTGTGGAACCCGCCTATGCCGAGGAAGTCCGTAAAGCGACCAGCCAACGCTCGGACCCACGGTGATTTTCCCCGCGGGTGTGTAAGCCGCCCACAGTGTCGCGGTATCGTCTCTCAATGAGGCAGACCGACATGTCGCCTCTTCTTCTATAAAACAGCCCACGGTGATGCCACCGTGGGCTTCAACAATTAACCGCCCGGATGTTTCCCTTCCCGATACCACGCCATGCCACGCTCTGTTGTCCTGTGTGCAGTGTTGTTGGTGTGTTCGTTCGCAACCCCCGGCGCCGCCCAGCCGCCCTTCGGCGACGATCCCTTTTCCCCCCAACCCGCGACGACCAGCAAACTACCCAAAGAATTCACCAGCCGGGCCGAAGTGACGCTCACCGTGGCGCCGGCCCAGGCGAAGTGGGGGGAAACCGTGGTGGTGAAGCTGACGATCACCCCCAAACCCGGTTCGTGGACTTATCCGGTCGTTCCCAATCAACCGGGGCAGACCGCGACCAACCTGATCGAACTGCCTGAACCCGGCGATGTGATTTTCATCGGCCGCGTGACCGATCCACCCCAGCAGAAATGGGAACGGAAACCTCGCCTCGGTGGCCGGGAAGGCGAATTCGATCAAGTCACTTTTGAACCGATCACATGGGAATTCAAGGCCGTGGTGTCCCCGAAAGCCAAAGCCGGGACCACCACGATCGCCTTCACCACCTCCACACTGCAAGTGTGCGATAATGTGGGCTGTTTCCCCGCCACGGGGCGACGGCTGCCCACCGCCACCCTCGTAATCGAAGAGGGGGCTTCCGACCGTGTTCACCCCGACGACCTTGCCGCGGCGCTGGCCGTTCTCCGGGGCGGGAAACCCCGCCCC
>JANWYJ010000055.1 GCA_025055115.1 Gemmata sp. | reverse complement strand
GCCACCCTGGCCACCTTGGCCGCCCATACCCCCCATGCCACCCATGCCGCCCATGCCACCCTGGCCGCCTTGGCCGCCCATGCCCTTGCCTTCACCACCGCCTTGGCCTTGCCCGGCGCCGGGTTTGCTCTCACCTTTGCCTTGACCTTGGCCTTTGCCTTCGCCGCCCGACGGCTTGCTGTCGCCACCCTTGGGGTCCATGGGGTTGCCGCCCCCCATGGGGTTACCGCCCATGGGGTTGCCCCCGGCTTTGGGATCGCCAGCTTTGGGGTCGCCACCACCTTGGGGATCACCCGCGGGTTTGTCACCGCCTTCCTTGCCCATACCGCCCATCATGCCGCCCATGCCGTCGCCTGAGGGCTTGCCTTCGCCGGCTTGAGGGTTGCCAGACATGCCGCCCATGCCGCCCATGCCGTCGCCTTTGGAGTCGCTTTTGTTTTCGCCGGTGTCGGACTTGGCATCACCGGTGTTGTCCCCGGGTTTCGCATCGGCTTTGGTTTCCGCGCGGGAGTCTTGTTGGCTGCCTTGGCCACCCTGACCGTTATTGCCCTGGTTGTTCTTGTTGAGGGCGTTGGCAACGTCTTGGGTTTCTTTGGCCAGGTCCTTTTGATCCTTGGCGATTTTGGCGTTGTCGCGTTTGCCGATATCGGTTTGGGCGCGCAGGTTCTCTTGCTTGCGTTTGAGTTCCTTGACGGCCTTCATGGCCGCTTCGAGGTCTTTGATTTCGCGTTTGATGCGGTCGATTTCCGCTTCGGTATTCAGAACGTTGAGAATTTCATCGAGGGCGTCGATGAGTTTTTTGTCTTTGGCCAGAAGGGTGCTGAAGTCAGTGCCGTTGAGGTCGCGTTTGCTGAGACCTTCGACAAGGTCGGTGAAGAGTTTCTCAACACCCTTTTCTTCGATGAGTTTGAGGGCCGCGCGGAGGGATTTGGCGCGATCGCGATCTTCGGGAGCGTCACTTTTTTCCCACTTTTGCGCCAAGCGCAACACTTCTTCGGAGAACTGTTTGAAGAATTTCAGGTTCTCTTCTTGGCTGCGTTTGATGCCCGTGTTATCAGCCGGTCCTGAGGCTGGGGAGGCGGTCGAGCCAGCGGGGGGTTGCGCAGTGAACGCAGAGGTTACGGCGAATAGGCCGACTGTCGCCGCAAATGCTAGCGACAGAACTCGGGACGGTCGGCGGTTCATACGTGGTCTCCCTGGAAGGGTTGCATCGCGGGTGATTTCTCCCACGCGGCATGGTGAAGCTGTCGTTATTCTGACGAGATATTCCCGGGCCGCCAACAGCGAAACGCCTCGTGGTAGTCCACTCGTTACAACCTGTTACGTTCGTTACAACCTGTTACGTTTCCCGGTGAAATGGTCGGCCGCGTCTTCACCCCGCTCCGGAGGGGTGGAGACGCGGGCGATGCTAACCACCCAGACGATGGCCGATCACTTCACCGTTACGGGGAACTCTTTGGGAGGGCCAACCGCCGGAGTCAGCCGTACTTTGTACTCCCCGGGTTTGCTGCCGCCGGCAATCGTGTATTCGAAGCGGAATTGATGTTTCTCGAAGTCGAGGGTCATTTCCGCGGGGACGATCACTCCATCCGCGACGGGATTGTTATTGGTATCAACGACCGAGAATTTCACCACAATTTCGTCCTGCTTGTACTGGTTCCAATCGATCTTTTGCGAGATCGTTTTCTTCTCGCCGCGGTTGAGGAAGACCGCACCCACCTCGCCAAAAGTCGGAATATCGCTATTGAGCCGAGCTTCCCATTCTTGTCTCATGCGGCGGATTTCTTGATCGATCCGGGCCTGATCGTTGCGAATCTTGTCGATCTTTTTGCGCAGAAGATCGAGGCTTTGGGCTTCACCAATGGCGCGGCGGATCGCTTGCAGTTCCCGTTCCAGCGCGTAGATGGCGTTTTCCGCATCACTGACCGCCGCCAGGGGAGCCCAACGGCCACTGTTGAGGGCATTTTGCACCAAGTTGAGTAATCCGAGCGTTCGGGGGAACGTGGTTGAGAGATTGAGTTTGAAGGAATTATCGCTTTGAATCTCCTCGAACATATCGACATA
This sequence comes from Gemmata sp., assembly GCA_025055115.1. GTDB lineage: Bacteria > Planctomycetota > Planctomycetia > Gemmatales > Gemmataceae > Gemmata. The sequence goes on along the minus strand of JANWYJ010000055.1, from coordinate 66,674 downwards.
ACGACGATATTGTTCAATCGTCTTGTCATTCAACCGGTTCACCTCGCATTCGCGGGCAATGCGGTGGAACTCGCGACCAACGGTTTGCACGATATCGCGGGCTTTTTCAATGTCGCCGATGGTGCCCTGGGAGCGTACTTGCACTGGGGTGACCAACTCTGGGGTTTCGGCCTTGTAGCCGTTGGAGTTGCGGACGAATTCGTAGTTCCGCTTGGCGGCTGCCAGTTTAGCCAATGCTTCATCGAGCCGAGAACCCAACTGATCCTGCTCTTTGCCGATTTCCAGGAGCAAATCCCCCTCAGAAATAATGCGCAGGCGGATAGGTTCCGGATTGCGCGACAGCCGCGGGCCGGTATCGTTATCCACGTTGGTATCAGTCGCCTGGATGTACAGGTCCATGCGGAAGATGGACTGTACTTCGTCCTTTTTCGGACGCAGGTCGATTTTGCCCAGATCGTTGAGTTCTTTCAGGTCGAAGTAATCGCGGTCTTGGCTTTTGAGTTCAACCTTGCGGACCGTTTGCGGCGGGTCGTTGTCGGTTTTGGGGGTGGCCAGCAATTCGCGGAAGCGCTGGGTGCTATCGCGTTGCAATCGGCTGATGAGGCTATTGAATTCGCTGACAATCGCGGAGCCGTAAAGGCGGTTATCGCCGCGGTCGAGGAAGCGGAGGTTCTCGGCGTGGGCCAATGGTAACGCCACCGAGGGCCAATCGCCCGCCAGAGGCGTGCCCCAAAGGGAGCGGAGTGCGAATTTGGTGCGAATCCCGCGGACAACATCGGAATCTTCCGGATAGTATTCAAAAGCATATTCGACTTTGCTCAGGCCGTTATCGTCCTTGATGAAGCTATCGGTGTTGAAGGGAATGCGGGCATTGGCGGTTACCAAATAGAGGTTGCCCTGTTTGCGGATCACATCCGCGGCCACTTCAACGACCGGGGCTTGGTCCTGTTGCACCTGGATGAGGAAGGTCCGGGTGGTTTTGACGTTGTATTTGTTGGCGAATTCGACACGGAATTCGACATTCTCAAAAAGCTGGAAATTGGTGGCATTGCGGATCATGGCGACACAGTGGCTCAAGAAGCTGTCGCCGCGAGCGGCCTTGGCCGGAATGCCCAGTTTGTTGTCGAAAGTGATGCTCCAACCCGCACCGTTGGGTTCGATGGTCAACGGAACGGGTTCTTCCGACGGTTTGCCATCTTTGAGTTTCATCCCGGGAAAACGGCCAATGCGTGGGATGGCCACTGCGGTGGCAATGGCGTCGACATCTTCGATTTGCCCTGCGTCGTTGCTGTAGGCTTCGGCCCGCAGGGTCAGTTGCGTGCCCGCAGGGACGACGAAGACCGTGCGTTCGCCGGTTAACGACAAATCCTTGGTCGCGATCCGCTGCAGTTGCCCTTCCAGAGCGTAGAAACCATTCTCAGCATCGATGGGCGGGGCATGGTGCAGATAGGCCGGTTCCGCTTGCTCGCGGTAGAGCCGCTTGAGGCTCGGTGGCGGAATGGGGCGAATCTTTTTGGCCGGGGTGACGAAATCGGCGGCCTTCACAACAAACGTCACGTCCTCTTTGGGCATCCGCCCATCTTTGTCCGCGATGACGCCGATGAACTGATTTTTGGGCTTGCGGGGCAGGTCGCCACTGCCCGCGGTGCGGCGACCGGAGAACTTGAACATCGCCGCGGCGGGCACTTCCAAGCGTCGGAGCTTGCGGCCCATGCTGGGGTCGTCGGCCTTGGCGATCAGAGCACGGAAAATCTCTTGGATTTCGTCGTAACGGCCCCCCAGTTCGGCTTTGATGTGGGCGTGGCGCTGGCCATCGTCGGTGGTGGCATCCTCACCGGGGGGTTCGTAAGCGTACCACTCCACGGAATCGACCGTCGGGGCGTGGAAGTATTCGTATTGCACTCCATCGCGAACGACCTTGCGGAGGGATGGCCCCTTCGGCTCCGGGCCGCTGCGCCAAAGCAAGGCCGGAGCCTGTGTTGTTGACTCCAGCGACGAGGCCACGATGATCACGTCGTCGTGGGTTTCCGCCTGAATCACTGCGGGCAATTCGGGAATGGGGCGGCCGACCAGCTCTTCTGTCAAATCTTGCCACAAGAGGGGCCGCCAGCCGGCGGGGGCGTGCGGATCGGCAATAACCCATTGGTAGGCCCGAGCGGTGATGGTGGGAGCGTCGGCATCGCGGCCCACGGTCAATACGCCTTCGGGGGGGAAATGGACCAATTCGAGGTGGGCCCGCCGTGGCCAGGGGGTATCCATGAGCGCGACGTTGCGTTCCAGGAAAATGCCCACAACGTGGGCGAATTTCCAGCCGAAGCGAACTGGGTCACCAGTCCGCGCAGCAATCGCATAACTGGCATACGAAAACGCAACTGTCGCCGCCAATACGGCGATCGTGAGCAACCCCAAAGTCCACAATCGCCTCCAGTTGAACACTTCTTGAACAGGTACGGTGCCGACGCGCAACCGGGCTTCATGGATCGTCGCCCGGAGCATGTCTTTTGAGTAGCCGTAGCGGCTCATCGCTTCCACATCGGCTAGTTCCACCGCAGTGATGAGCCGGTCGCCCAATACTTGGGGAAAGCGACGTTCTAACACCAAGGCCAGCGAAGGATACGACAACTCCGTGGTCAATCGCTGCACAATGCGGAAGATGATAATCGACGCCAACAACCCCAGCGCTATGAGTAGCCCCATCAGGCGTACCCACCAAGCCCCGTCTTGCACCCAATCCCACCCGGTGACTTTGAAGAGACCAAAGTCGAGGATCAGGCCGACGGCCAACCACAACGCCACAAAGAGAATCGCCAGCAACAGGCCTTCGATGACGACATAGCGGCGAATGATGCCCCGCAGCCGATCGAGGGGATGATACATTTGCGGATCGCGGTCCGCCAACGGCGGCAGGGAGGGTCGGCCCGAAGGACGCTCGTGAACGGTTGCCATACACCATTACCAAGTTGAGAACCAGAGTGTGTCCAATTTTTGAACAATTTTTCACAAACCGGTGGCGTCATCTGCACAGTTTTTTGGAACAGCTTCTCCCCTTCCCCTCAGAGCGTTTTGGGAAGGGTGCGGCCGCACAGCCGTTACGCCAACCGGAGCAATTTCCGCGTTGCCCATTCACACCCCAACAGCAGCACGATCACAAGTAAGGCAATGCTGATGGGCACCGTCATGCCGGTGTAGTCGCCCATTTGGCAGGCCACGGCCAGCGTCACTCCACTGGCCAGGAGGATGCCCAGCATCGTCAGTCCGGCTCCCAATTCGGCCCGGAAAGCGAAGATGGCCAAGCCAAAAACGAGCATCGCCGCCAACCACGGCAGCACATAGAGAGGATCGAAAGCGACCGCCACCGCGCCGCCGATGAATATGACCAGATTCGCCAGCACCCAGAGGGCAATAATCAATCCGCGCAGGGCTGCGGATAGCTGACCAGCGCCGTAGTGCCAACCGATCCGTGCCAGCAGCAACAGCAGCGACGAGCCGATCAGCACCCACAGCCCGTTGAAGACATTGGACCGCGACAAATCCAGCATCACCGGTGTATCCCACAAGTCGTGGATCGGTCCGCGGTTCTGATTTTGCATCTTGAGCGTCAGCATGCATTCGGGGATGAGTTTGAGTTCTTCTTTGTCGTTGAGCCGGAAGGCCAAGCGTTGCACGCCAGCTTCTTTGGGCAGATATTTACCCAGTGCGAGTTTGACGGAGGCTTTGTCGGCCAGGCGGCTTTCTTGGAATTCTTTGTTGAACTCGCTGGCCATACGAATCATCGCCGCAATGTCCGGGCGGCGGTTATCCATTTCCGGATCGGATTGCCGGATGCGGAATTCCCCCGTGAGAGTTTCTTGGGAATCAGGAACGTCGACCACGACCCGATAGATCGAATCATCCGGGGGGAACTTACTGGGTTCCAGCAGCACTTGACCGTCGTAGTAGCCTTCGAAGGTCCCATCGACACCTTCTTTGGGCTTCAAGTTGTAGGGGCCGAATTCACGTCTTTCGCCGTTTTTCTCTTGCACAATTTTGAATTTGGCGCCGATGTCGGCCGGAGTGTACGGCTTGGCAGATTCATTCAAAATCCGCGCTTGCACCCGCAGCGGCATGCCGGAAATGCCCTCCTTACTGACAAGGACCCGGCCGCGGGGCGCTTTGAAGTTCCGCTTGGCCGCCATGTACTTGATGAGCTTGATCCAAAAGCGCTCAAAGTATTGGCGGCCAATGCCTTCCGTCGCGCGGTAGGGCCGCAGCCGATACAGTTCGGAGTTGCCCAGATACGCCGTGCGATAGGAGGCAGAGGGATTATTGGTCACAATCCACGGAATGGGCACCGGTTCGTTGGTATCCGACACGTCGAGAAATTCCGCCAACACAGCGCTACCTGGTTTGACTTCCGTGACCGGATAGGCCGAGAAGAAACCGCGCCGCGGGAAAAGTTCCTTGCGCCAATCGGGATCAGGGATGTATTTGTCGCGATCCGTGAAAAACGGTTCCCATCCAGCAATCGGGTCGTTGGGGACGCTCTCATCCAATTTTAATAACTCAGAGCCGGGAATGCGTTCGGGGTACAACCGCAAGCGGCGCGGGGTCGTTGGTGTGGGGCGGATGCGCTGGGCGACGATGTCCGCCGGGATAACCGGCAGAATTTCTAGCAGATTGACGAGGTTGCCATTGGGTATTTCGACGCGTGCCAGCTGGAAGGTATTGATTGGACCGGCGACGAAAATCAGCCCACCACCGCCTTCGCGCACCCAACGGGCCAGATCGTCGACCTGCAACCGCGACAGTTCGCTCCAATCGGGATCAAAGGCGATAATCACGTCGTATTCATTGAGATTGAGGGGTTTTTCATCGGGGCCGTAATCTTTGTTGCTCAAATCGAGCCGGTTGGGGAAGCGTAAGATCACGGTTTCCCCGATTTCAGGGGTCAGTTGGCCTTTGGTCCCGGCTTCGTTCTGCACATAGGTGGTCAGAGTCGCCCGCTGATCCTGCATTTCACGAACCAGCAGTGTGCGGAGGAAGCTGAACTCCCGTCCGGGTGCCCCGGTGACCAGCAGAATCCGCAGTTTTTGTTGCACCACGTTGATGTTCGGGCGGGCGCGGACGTGGAAGGCATCGGCTGCGGCCTCGTCGGGGTGTTTGGCGATAACGGCTTTTACACCCCACTTGCCTTCTTTGAGAATGCGCTTCTTGATGGCGGCATCCTTCGATTCGGTGGTCAGATCGTCGGGCAGTTTGGGGTCGGCCGGGTCGATGACGAACTTCACCTGCCCGCGTGGCGGATCGCCCGGGGCGAAGGTCATCGGTTGCGTCATCTTGTAATCGCTGAGAGGATAGCCTTGGGCATCGACACGCTCGAAATCCGAGCCGGGTTTGAACAGGTGCAGTTCCACCTCCACGGTTTTGTTGGCCAAATTCACCCCATCGGCCTCGACATTGATTTCCCAAGCCTCATCCACAGGAGCGCTATCGGGTGCCAAAACATCGCTGATGACAATCGCCGAAGTCTGTCGATCTTCCCCCACCACAATTGTGAAAATGGGGATCTTCTCGCGGCGTGCCCGCTCGCGCAGTTCCACATAACTGGCTTCTGAACCAAGGTTACTACGGCCATCCGAGATGACGATGATACCCTGAACCATATTGGCCGATTCGCGATTGATGGCCGCGGTGATCGCATCGGGAACGTTGGTTCCACGCATGATCGTACGGGCCACATCGATGCGTTTTTCCAACCGTTCCAGGTTCTGGGCCAGTTGATCGAGGTCATTACCGGTCATCTCCAGCAACCACGTTCCAGTCGGGTACTGTTCGCGGAATTTTTCGAGGCTCTGACCCGGTTCGGCGCGGCCTTGTTTGAGAGCCGCGGCCGCGCGGATCATCGCCAAGCGCGCGGCCCACGTCGTCGCCCAATCGGCATCGCCGCGCATCGTCGGTTGCCAATCATCGGATTGCTCGATCTTCGTTTGGCCTTCACGGCTGATGTTGCGGATCAGATGCGGGCGGAAATTGTAAGTGGCGAAGGCTTCCCATTCCTCGCGGCTCCACACCGGGCCTTCAGAGGCGATCAGCTGAGGGGCTTCATCCAACCGGCTGCCAAAGGCATAGACCGCGACCGGGTTTTTCTCCAGAAGCTTTTGCAAAAACGCAACGTCCTTATCCGTCAGAAAGTCTATGATGTAGTCGATGCGGCGTTTGGCCTTCTGCCCAGGTTTGGTCACTACATCGTCAGTCGCTTTGTCGGAGGTGATACTGTGGCTGATATCCAACAAGATGACGACCCGGGACTGTTTCTGGGTATCTTCCCAGGTTTGGATGGCCGGCAGCAGGAAAATGAAGCAGAGAATCGCATAGACGCTGATGCGTAATAGCGCCAATGGCACAGCCCAATACCAGCGGACTGATTGGGAGTCTTTGTAGTACATCAGGCCGACAAAGAAGCATCCTAAGATGAACAAGCCGATGGTGAACGAATACCATTTGATGTCGTTGGTGGAGCCGAAAGTCGGCACCGTTTCAACGACTTCCCGCCCCTGTTCGAGGTCGCGATTGTAGAACGCCACGAGGGTCCAGAGGATCACCGCGGCGACCGCGACCCACGAGGCGATGCGCAAGGCGCGGGCCACCGGGGCTTTGGGGCCTAACGTTCGGGCCGCGGGGTGGGCATAACGGTACACCACCCGGGCGACCAGAGTCAGAAGCGCCAGCGCCAACAACACTTTGGCGATCGGATGCCCCATCAGGGCATGGAGAAAATCTCCCGAGAATTGGTCGAAGGAATCGACCGTGCGCCGGAAAATGAATTCGCTTTGTTGCGTCGTTTGCGGTTGTAGTTGAATGTCGTTCATCGCCACATCGCGGGTGTCAGGCTCGGTGGTATCCGGTTGGTCCGGGGGAAGAATCGGCCCCGGTAGTTGATAGAAGCTTTTACAATATCTGAACTTACGATCATCATTGCCACTGGCACCGCTTACGCGGAACGGGCCACGGTTGGACTTTCGGCGGTTTCGCCATTGGCTGATGGTACCGGGACGGTAGTGTGGGCGAAGGCGGCTGCGGCGGAGGGGGCGAGGGTTTCCAAGTCGTCGGGTTTGCTGTGATAGCTCATCCGCACCGCCCAGGCTTGTTCAGCCATAAGAACAAGCAGAATCAGAAGATAAATCCATCGTCGGCTCGACATATCCGAGGGTTTCTGCTTGAGCTTATCGATCCATGTGAGGTCGTCGGTGTTGTAAATGGGGACCTTATCGGTGTGTTTTTCGAGTTCTTCGGTGGATTCCCGGCGTAAATCGCCTTCGATGAGCGCCTCGACGTTGTAGGAGACTCCGACGAAATCGAGGTCGCCGAGGGGGTCTGGGGTCAGGGGTGTTCCGGGGCGAACTTCGTCTTTCTTGCGCTTGAGCATGAAAATGTAGGTTCCCATCTCGCGCGTGTTGGCGAATTTGAGCTGGAAGGGCCGCGGTGGAGCATCGGCGGGCGTTTCGGGGGGCTGAGGCGGCGAATCCATCGTGATTTCTTCCAACTTTTTCTCCAAGATGCGGACTTCGCGTTTACCCGCTTCCTCGACAGGGCTACTCAGAAGCAGTAGCGCCTCCACTTTCGGCTCATAGCGTTGGGCATCGAACTCGGCGAAGAACTCGTGGCCGACGGCACGGTTGAGGTCTTCGCCCCCGCCGGAGAGGTATTTTTGCATTTCCGCCGCGACCACCACCCACCCGGCGGCACCGCTGAGCGAAGGCCAATCGTTCCAGATTTTCTTGCCGGGATAAGTTCCGCCAGCATCCGTCGTCATCACGGCGACGCGGCCGCGGCCGAATTGCTTGACGACATAAAGCGGATCACCATATTTGGCCTCATCGCGCAGCAGCATGGCTTGTTGACGCACTTCCGCCATTTCCGGTTGGCTCCAGAATTCGCGGAGAATCGGCTCACTTTCGTCGCCGGTGTTGGTTTGGTCGCAAAGCAGCTCATCGAGTAAGCGGGCTAATTCCGACAGCGGATTGGCTTCCTTGGGCAACAGCCGCAACTCTTCGAGCTGGGAGCGACGGGAATTGCGGGGGCCATCGAGCACCTGGCGAGCGCGCTCGAATTTCGGCTCGTTGTAGCGTTTGCGAATTTCACTGACCAAGGCCTCGACACGGCTTTCAAATTCCGCAATCGGGGCTTCATTGGGCAAGCAGTAGAGTTCCTGAACGGATTTATCGTCACGCCAAATACCGCGGCGTGATACTTCCCAATGGTGTTCAATGATCGGGAAACGGAAGTAACGTTCGATCACTTCGGGTTTGACAGGCCGGCCGTTTTCGTCGGAATAGACGCCCTTGAGAGCCGGGTGTTCGCGCATGGCCGGGTCACGGACCATCAGTCGCGGGGTGAAGGAGAAGGCCCGCAGTTCTTTTTGCTGCGGCGTCAGCTCGTTGCTGTAATTGGCTGGCAGCGGGAAGGGGAAGAAGCCCGCGGAACCCCGGTACATCCGCAGGTTGTAATCTTCCGGTTTGACATTGGGGCCAAGGAAAACTCCCACGCCGCCGCCATTGCGGATGAACTTTTCAAGATTGGCTACCGCGGCTTCGCTCAACGTTGGCACATTGACCAGGTAGACCGTCGTGAACGGCCGCAGGTCGATCTTCTCCAGTTGGCCGTATTCCCCATTGATGACTTCGATATCGCCGATGTGCCGCTTCATTTCCAACTTCGGGTTGAGCAGCATCGCCCGCAGATAGGCACTATCGGCCTCAGGGCGGTTGCGAATATCGACTCCTCCTTCCATCGTGCGGCCATCGACCATCAACACCTTGAGCGTATTGCGGACTTCAACGACAGTTCGGCGCACATTGTCGATCTTCAATCCGCCTGGTTCTCCGGAGGCCAGTACGGCGGTGACCACATTGAACCGTTCCCAGGGTTTTTCTTTGGTCCCGGTGCGGTGGAAGGTGGCGGTGGTGATTTCCGTTCGCTCTTGGTTGGCGGGAAGGTTCGGAATTTGAATAGTCGGGATGACATCCGGTTCTTCGTTGCGGTAGAAATCGATGCGGACGTTGGGCATGTCGGTATTGCCGAAGTTTTTGACACGGACTTCAATTTCCGTTTGCTGATTGACCGACACGACCCGGTTGCGCGGGCGCAGTTCGACGATGGCGAGATTGTCGTTGAAGCGGGGGGATTTCGTATCGACTTTGCGCACCGGATGCACGACATCGACAATGTTGACGGTAATGCCATTTTCCTTGAATTTGCGGATGAATTCCTGGATCGCCGGGCCATCGACAGTCCAATCGACTGCGCGCAGGTCGGAAATGATGTGGACGACGCGGGCATCGTTGGCTGGTGCCGCGTCGAGGATTTTCTGGGCTTTGGCCAGCCCCTCGACGAGGCTACGGCGAACATCCGCAGGTTTGGCAAATTGGCTCAGATAGCTTTGCATGGCGAGAATGTGTTCGCCACTGACCCGGGCTTCGTCACGCAGTTCGTCGGGGCTTTTGGGTACGGTTTTGCCATCGATCTGTTTGGTCGGTTCGGGATAGGGCCGATCAACGTCCGACAAGCGCACGAGGAAAAGCGTCTGCGGCGTGGTGGCTTCGTTCATGGCCGGCATGAGTTTTTCGTACACCAGCCGCTTGGCTTCGGCGAAGGCTTCGACTTCCCCACCATCCTCGCGGCGACCGGCATCGGCCATGCTGGGGGAGTCGTCGAGAATGACAACGTGCGTGGTGGGCCGGGTTTCTTGGCCTTCGCCGGTACCACAACCGATGTAGCGAGCCAGAAGCACGCCGGCCAAGAACACAAGCAAACAGCGCAGCAAAAGCAATAACAGTTGTTCGAGAATCTTGCGCCGCCGCATCCGCTTTTGAGCTTTGAGCAGAAACTCCATGGCCGCCCAACGGATGCGGCGGAAGCGGATGCGATTGATCAGGTGAATGATAATCGGCGTGCTGACCAGAAGTGCGCCAGCGACAAACGTCCACGGGTTGAGGAACAACGACATCATCGGTGCAAATCTCTAGGCCATTCAGTGTTTCGCAGGCCCAAACCGGACGGGCCGGATGCGGGATCGTGGCTGTGGGCGGCCCGCGGGGTCTGCAGGGGTAGTCGAATGACGTTCCGGGGGCTGTCCCTGTCAGCGTCGCGTCGGGTTGGCCCGGGCCGACATCCGCTGATAGAGGAACTTCGACAAAACCGCGTCCATATAATCGCTTGTGCGGAGCAGGGTATAGTCGATACCGATGCGGGTGCAACCGCGGCGAACCTCGGTCAGGTACAGTTCGAGTTCTTCCAGGTAGCCTTCACGGAGCGAGCGTGGGTCGCACAATAAGTGGGGTTGCTCTTCAAGGCCCTCGAATTTCGTCATCCCTGAGAAGGGGAACAGCAGCTCATCGTCGTCGAGAATGTGAAAGACCATCACATCGTGCCGCCGGTGCCGGAGCATTTCCAGCCCTTTGAAGAGCGGTTCGCGATCGCACAATAAATCGGAGAAGATCAACACCAGGCCGCGATTGGGCATCGACTCCGCGACTTGGCGGAGGATCTTCAGAATATCGGTTTTCTCCCGGGGTTGCGAGATTTGTAGCGCTTTGGTGACCGCATCCATATGCCGAATCGAGCTGCGTGGCGGGATCGACTCGCGGACATCGGCATCGAAGGTGATCAGCCCACAGGAATCCTGCTGTTTGACGGTCAGATAGGCCAGGCAGGCCGCGGCTGTGGCGACATAGTCGTACTTGTAGAGGGTTCCGGCGCGTTGGTGTTTCTCGATGCCATAGAGCATCGATTCGCTGGCATCGACGACCACATAGGCGCGCAGATTGGTTTCGGCTTCGTACTGCTTGACCACGAATTTGTCGGAACGCTGCCAGACTTTCCAGTCGATGCGGCGCAGATCATCGCCGGGCATGTATTCGCGGTGCTGAACGAACTCCACACTCTGCCCATACACGGGGCTTTTGTGCATGCCCGACAAGAAACCTTCCACCACCTGGCGGGCCCGTAAATCCAATTGGGAGATACGAGCAATGACTTTCGGGTCCAGAAAGCGCCGCGGGTCGTTCCAGTCGATTCGCTTGGCCATGAGAAAATCTTTCGTAGTTTCACAGTTGCCCCGGGCAATGGTCACGCGGGGGCGACCCGAGGTCCTCGCCCCTCAATCGAGGAACTCGGGTCGCGGTCGGTGCGTCGAGGATGCAAAAATCGTCTAGGATGCAAAAATCTTCTGGAAGCGCGGATCGCTCAACAGCGTGCCCTCCTTCTCCGGAGTCTCTTCCAACAGTTTCTTGATGACCATGTCGCTGTTGACGCCTTCCGAGGCCGCGGTGAAGTTGGTCAGGATGCGATGGCGCAGCACCGGGTAGGCCAGGGCTTTGATGTCTTCGGTGGTCACATGGGCCCGACCATACAGCAGTGCCCGGGCTTTGCCCCCCAAGACGAGGTTCTGCACAGCGCGCGGCCCCGCCCCCCAGCTGAGCCAATCTTTCACGAACTTGGGCACCCCCGGTTCGCCAACGCGGGTTTGCCGCACCAGCGCCAGGCAATAGTGGATGACGTGATCCGTCACTGGCACTTTGCGGACCAGCGTTTGGATTTCCTGAATTTGCTCGCCATTGAGAACCGGGGTGATTTCTTCCACCTGGACACCCGTCGTGCGGCGGGCAATCTCGAATTCTTCGTTGAAGGAGGGGTACTTGACATACACCTTGAACATGAAGCGGTCTTGTTGCGCTTCCGGCAATGGATAGGTGCCTTCTTGTTCGATGGGGTTTTGTGTCGCCAAAACGAAGAAGGGATTGGCGAGTTTGTGGCGCACACGGCCCACCGACACCTGCCGCTCTTGCATGGCTTCCAGCAGCGCCGCTTGCGTGCGCGGCGGCGTGCGGTTGATTTCGTCGGCCAACACCATGTTGGCGAACAACGGACCGGGGCGGAAGAGCAGTTCAAACGTGCCCGTGGCGGGGTTTTTCTCGATGAAGTCGGTGCCCGTGATGTCGGCCGGCATGAGGTCGGGGGTGAACTGAATCCGACTGAATTCCAGCGACAAACAACGCGACAGCGTGCTGATCATGAGGGTTTTCGCCAGGCCCGGCACACCTTCCAGCATGCAGTGACCGCGGCTGAACAGGGCGATCAACAGTTCTTCGATGACTTGATCCTGACCGACAATCACGCGGGTCAGTTGTTTTTTGATGTTATCGAACGCGCTTTTCAGTTTTTGGATGGCGTCAATGTCGGATTGCGCCATTTCAACCGTGTTACTCATCGGTGGCAGTCTCGGAAATTGGGGTCAGGAAACTGGGTGGTAGGGATTGAGATAGGCGCTGCGGGGTCCATTTGTCGCGAACACAACGCGGAAATCGCGACACCAGCAACGCGGACCGGCCGGTGGGGTCGGCATAACCCGACCAGCCGGTCCTTCCGCGTGGCTACTTCTGATAAATCGGCAGAATGCCCTTCTCCAACTGCAGGATCGTCAGGTTGACACTGGTGACGAATACCGGACCGATGTAGCCTTGGCTCCATCCCCCGGTGGTTTTATCCTGATTGTCGAGAATTTGCGGGAAGACGGTTTCCTTGAACTTGCTCCAGGTCAGCCACGATTCCTTCGGTTCGTTGGGGAACATTTTGCCGTATTTATCGTCGCCGAGGGCATAGACCGCTTGGGCGAAGTAGTAGGTTTGGTATTCGTCGTGCGCTTGGCGGCCTTTGCCCAGGGGGATGTTATCGCGACAATATTTGATCCACCGTTTGGGTAGTTCGCCGTCGTATTGCCCAGCGCTAAAGCCGCAACAGATGGCCGCCGCGGTGATCGGCGGGCGGCCTTGCCCCCGGGCCGCGACCCCGCCACCCGCGTAGCTATAAATCACTCCGCCATCGGGCGTGGTGCAGGCTTCCAGGTAATTGATGGCTTTGTCGATATTCTCTTTGGGAACGGGAATCCCGGCGTTTTTGGCCGCCCGCAGCGCTTGCAGCGCGGTGATGGTCACCGAACCTTCGTCGAAGTTCCCGCCGTCGGCGGCGCTGACATAGCCCCAGCCGCCGATCTCCACTTCCTTGCCTTCGGGTTTGCGGTGCTTTTTGGACGTTTGGGCTTTGCAAATAAACTCGACCGATTTTTTCAACAGCTTTTCGAGTTTTTCCCGCTGATCTTTGTCTTCTTCTTCCCCATAAACGCTGGCCAAAAAGAGTGTGCCAAACCCTTGACCATACATATAGCGGGTCGATTCCGAGGGATTGCGGACATCCCCGATCATCCCGTTGGGCTGCTGCCGCGCAGGGGCGAGAAACCAATTGACCGCCTTGGCGATCTGTTCGGAGTATTTCCCTTCCTTAAGGGTACTGCCTTCCATGAGAAAGCACATGCCAGCCAGCGCGGTCATCGTCGTGGGATATTGACCGCCTTGGGCGGAGTAGGAACCGTCTTGAGCCTGTTGCTTTTTGAGAAACTCCAAGCCCCGTTCGACGGCCCCTTCCACATCCCACTTCTTATTATCGCGGCCATCAGCCCCGTGGACCGATGGCCCTGTGGGAAGAACCAAAACCCAGGCGGGCAGAATCGCTGTGGCAGCCGCCAGGAACCAACTCCGGCGCATAGGCAATCTCCCAAGGGGTTGTTCCCGTTGACCCCAGCATTTGTAACTGTGATGTAACGGGATGTAAGGTTAAGACGACCGACCGGGCCAACTTTAACACCATCCGGTCACATTTTGACCAGCGGCGAGCCAGTTGTGACCAGCGACGGCCCGGCGCCTGGCACGGTTCGTGGGGAGAAATCGCCCCCCAACTCCTCGCGCCCCCCAATTCCTCGCACCTGCCAATTTTCCTTGCTTGGGGCAGCTCGTGAGGAACAGTTTCTCCCCGCCGGCGTAGTCCTAAGGACTGCGCCCCGCGATGATTCCGAGTTTCCAGGTCCCGTCTGAAAGTGGAGAGGAGCCGCCGGCGCTACAGCACCGGCGGCGGTCGTCCGGGGGGGCCATCGCCCGACCGCGTGAGCTACTTCTTCATGAACTACTTCTTCATGAGCTACTTCTTCGTTTCGTCGGGTTGGATGACCACGCGGGTGTCGTAACGGTTGAGGCTGATGGTGCCGTTTTTGTGATCGACCGTCATATTCATGAATAACCCGTTATTTTGCAGCATCTTGTTGAAGATGATGCGTCCGCGGTCTTTTTCGATCACCACCACGGCGTAGTTGTAGACGTTATTGGGCGTGATGACCGGAGCCGCGGCAATGATGACCGGCAGATCGGCGAATTGCTCCAGCACGATCCATTGGTGGTCGAGCAAATCGGCATACATCCACAGCCGCTTTTGGGTTGCACGGTCGAAGGCGTAGATGGGGCCGTGGACCTTCTGCGACCGGAGCATCACATTGTTGTACACAGGAACCGCCCGGTTGCCGTTGGCCGCGGGGGCGTTCGGGTCGCGATCGAGAATGAGGTAGTATTTGTCGGCATCGGCCAGCAACTGGGCCCCGACACAGGGTTTGACGTGATCGGCGACGTTTTTCTCGTCGATTTTGAGGGTCGTCACGAGTTCCCCAGTGCGGACCGCATAGATTTCCGCGGTGCCATCGGCTTTGAGCAAGCCGGTCCATTCCGAGTTCAACGGCGAGGTAATCACAACGGATTTTTCGGGAGCTTCCTTCTTCCACACGTCTTGCCCGGTGGCCAGGTCGTAGAGGCGGAGCACCCGTGGATTGCTCGTGGGGCTGGAGGTGAGCAAGGCGAACCGTCCGTGGAGCTGATAGGAAGCGGCTTCCGCCAGGATGCGGCCGGAATCGGGGGAATTCTCCACCACCATGCCATCGGCGGCGCGGAGCAGCTTGGTGGAAGTCACGCGATTGGCGGTGTCGGTTTCGAGGAGGACGATGTAGCGGCCATCGCCATGAATTTGTGTGCGATCGGCGATCCCGCTGCGCGTCCAGAGGATGCGGCGGGTTTGGGGTTCAACGCATTCCAGGCCGTCGCGCGTCAGCAGGGCAATATAGTTGGGTTGCACCACGGCCGAGCGGCCCAGGAACATCGTGTAACCATCGGGGAAGCGGATGGTGCAGGTGCCGTCGGCCGCAATATCCACCGGCGGGTTTTGCCGGAAGTTGGGGTTCACATCTCCGGTGTGATCCCCCAGCAAGTTCCGCTGCCACAATTCCCTTTTCTCGGCCAGATCGAAGCAGTACACGTTGACACCGAGTTGCACCAGCACGAGGTGACCGGCCCCTTGCACGAATTGCGAGTAGGGGATGGGCTTGCCCTGATTGTTGTACAGGTTGGGCGAGATCATATTGGAGAAGCGGAAACGCACACTCTGGGTGTTGCGGTCGTAGCCCAGCAGGCTCCAGGTGCCGTTGCCGGAGGAGAATTGATCGAGGACGAAGCGGTATTGCCGGTACATGGGGAACAGGTCGCGCGGCGATTCCACTTCGAACTGCGCCCCGTAGTTGATGCCGGGTTGGTTGCCGCGGCGTTCTTCGGCGCGCATCCGCGTCGGCATGGGATAGCGGGTGGGTTCCAGGTACGGTAAGAGCCGTTTATCGGTGAGCAGGTTGGTGAGGAAGTCGGCACCGGTCTTGCCATCGCGAACGATCACGTTGGGGAATTCTTTGCCCAGTTGCAGGTACATGGCGACGGCGTCTTCCATCATGCGGTTTTTGATCATCAGCTGGGCGAGAGCTTCCGTGGCCCGGGCGCGAATGCGAACATCCTCGGCACTGACGCGCAGTTGCGCCAGGTGCATTTGGGCTTCGCGGGCGTCGGCATCGTTGTTGGTGGCCAGCAGCAGGTCGGCCAGTTGGAATTGGGCTTCGCGGCCCGAGTCAAAGTACGGGCCGAAGACCGCGACAAATTCCCGCAGCTGCTGCAGATTCTTGCTGTCTTTGACTTTTTCCCACTCTCGGTTCACCCGCACTTCGAGCGCTTGGCGGGCCTGGGGTGAGCTGGCGCGGCGAATCATGGATTCGATCCGCCCGCGGGCCCACACGTCGGGCCGCATCTTGACATTCGGTTCATCCGGAGTGTCGAGCAGTTGTTTGCTTTCGCCGAGGTTGGCGAGGGCGAGGTAATGGTCGAAGGCTTCGCTGAGCCGCCCTTGTTTTTCGCGGCCACGGGCTAGCAGATAGTAGTGGAGGCGTTTGCGGCGCTTGGTTTCGTCTTCGCGGCGGATGCGGTCTTCGGGGGTTTCGTTGGGGCTGGGGGGCACTTCGCACAAAGCCTCGTACTCAGCGAGAAACTCTTCGCCAGCTTCAAAATCGGCCCGCAGCAGTTCGGTGTAAGCGATGTAGAGTTTTTCTCGTAACAGTGGCTCTTTTTCGGGTGGCAGGTTGTTGCGGACGGCGGCTTTGAAGTCGGCAATGGCTTCTTTGAGTTTGCCATCGTCAAGTCGGAGTTCGCCACGGGCCAAAAGGCCCAGCGGATCGTTGGGATTCTCCTTCAGTCGCCGGTCCATCTCGGCAATCTTCAGTTGCAACTGCGGGTAGCAGGCGACTTCCCAAGGCGACTGAGCATAGACCATACCGTCTTGGAAGACCAGATTACCGATGCCAAATTTGGCGACTTCGGCGGTGTCGTTGCGTTTACGAGCTGCGGTTTTCGACGTGATTTGTCCGGTTTCGAGGCTGATGGCCCAGATTTCGCCAGCGGGGATGGAGGAATCTTTGCCCGCACTCTCTTGGCGGACCGGTAAGTAGTAGGCATCGCGGCTGAGGGCACCGTGACCGGTCGGCGTAACCGCCCCGGTACCAGCGCTCAGGGGCGTTTCCCACGCCAGACGCGGCCGCTGCGTCGATTTGTCTTCATTGAACAGTTGGTAGGCTTTGACCGTGTTTTTCCCAACCACGATGACGCGGCCATTGGCAACTCCGCCCACATACAGATCGTTGGCATCCCGCGGCACCGACCACAGCAGCTTGCCGGTCCGCAGATCGAGGCATTCGAGTACGTTGGAATCGTAGGCGGTGAGGATGACCCGGCCTTGGCTGATGAGCGGCCCACCAGACCGCCAGCGTTCATTGGGCAATTGCGGGTCGATGATG
Source organism: Gemmata sp. (assembly GCA_025055115.1). Taxonomy (GTDB): domain Bacteria; phylum Planctomycetota; class Planctomycetia; order Gemmatales; family Gemmataceae; genus Gemmata. The sequence goes on along the minus strand of JANWYJ010000055.1, from coordinate 49,660 downwards.
GGCATGCCCGTGTTGGGGTCGAAGCGAGGTTGCCGCGGACGGGTCGAAGCTTCCAGTTTGCGGTAAGCGTGCGCCCACAACAGGCTACGCGACATGATATCCACACCAATGACCACGCCGCAGTTGGTCGGGCAGACGATGATCCCTTCGCTGGCCGCCAGATTGGCCCCTTGATACCGACGGACGGAGTCCGCCGGCAGCGTCGTATTCGGTTTGCCGAGCTTCTGGCTCCATACCAAGGCGGGTTTGCGTGTTTGGCCGGGGACTTGGACCAGATTCTTCGGGTCCAGACACAGCAGGCGGATGCAACCCGCTTGCTCGATGAGGACATACAACTTGCCATTGAGGGGCAACGGAGCACCCAGAAACACAGCATCCAAACAGAGCCGGAAGGCATCGTTGGTCTTGTCGGCTTCTTCTTCGTTGAGCCGTGGTGGCAGTGGCGGTGCGTCGGGATGAGGTTTGACACGTCCCAATTCCCACTTCAGGTTCCCCGTGCGGATATCCACAGCGGCCAGGCGCCCGGCCCGCACCATGTCGGCCAAATCCCCGCTTTGGCGGAATTGCGGACCTCCCACGATGCCGAACTCCGGTTGATTGATGACCGGTGGCGGCGTGATAGCCACATCATCCACAAAATAGGCATACTGACCATCGTGCGCAAGCATGCCGATCAGGGGATTTTCGTAGAAAATACTCGACACGTTGACGTTGCGGCTGGAGTAGGTGCCCCACCACCGTTTCACGTCATCTTTCATGTCGGTATCGTCGGTCGCTTCGGCCGAGAGCAAATTGTGCAGACCGGCAGTCGTCTTGGAACGCCACAGAATATCGCCGGCCCGGACAACGCCACCGCCAACGACCCGATCTTTCGTCGCGACACCATAGACCCCATCGTAGCCGCGGAAAACGAGAACATCCGAGGTGGTGATCGGGAAGGTTCCTGGCAGCGGGATGAAGCCTTTAGGGGTGACTTTCCCATCGCGGGCAAAAAGTTTATCTAATTCACCTTTGATGTAAAGATTCGCTTCATCATCCCCTTGGTAGAAAAGTGAGGTGCGGAAGACGGGATCGAGGAACGGGGGGCCACCATCGACCACCGCGGTGCGGGCCGCATTCCCACCCCACATCTGCCATTCGCCCACCACCGCGCTGGTGACCAACAACGACACAGGCCGTTCCAGTTCCAGCCGCAGCTTCTCCAAACTGTAGGTCGTCCGGCCAATCTTGATGCCCTCTTTGGCGGCTTTGCTCAGGTCGGTAAGGCATTTTTCGTAGAGTTCTTGGTGGCGCGGATCGCCGCTGCGTTTGAAGGCCAAGCAGGCCTTGAACCATGTCAGTGGGGTGAAAAGATCGGCAATGTCGGTGCGCGGTAAGAGCCGTTCGAACGCATAGGCAGCTTCCAGATAATTGCCGCGTTCCAGATAGATCGTGGCCAGCAGGATAGTGCCTTGGGCACCCGCTTTGGTGTGGAAATACCGCTGCGACAGATCGGACAGCATCGCCAGGTCGTAATTGGCTTTGATGGCGTCGTCGAGGAGATTCGCCGCGTTCTGGCCCTGCAGTTGCTGATAGAATTGCAGCCCCTCCGGCGGGAACGAGCCGATGATCCGATTGGCTTCGGTCTTCACACTGATGCGGTTGAGCAGCACTTTCGTCCCGACTTTGTATTTGACGTCGAAAAACGAATCGCTTTTGGAATCCAAGATCAGTTGCAAGAAATTGCAGACGTCGCCCCACTTGATGTTATTGGGGTCTTGGACGTTGAGATAATCACGAACGGCTTCGAGGCGGCGTTTATGGTCGCGTTCGTAGGGCGGCGCAAAAGGCAGGCTAGCATCGAGTTCGGAGCGATCTTCCTTGTCGTCCTTGCTGGGCGGTTGATCGGGGGGGATGGGTTTGCCGGGGAGAACCACTTGCTGTTTCCCGATGACTGGCGTACCCGAGGAAACCGCCCAACCCACAAGAAGGCCCAAAAACACACACGACAACAGCCGGAATTTGATGCCAGGCATGGCCGTTCCTATTGTGCGGAAACTGGTGGGACGTTGACGCCACGACACGCGATCATTCCCCTACCGATTGTGTCACCTTTCCCCTCGGCTCACAAGGAGAAATGGCTCACAAGCAGAAATCTACGCCGGCCACCGCGATTGACGAGGGCCGCCCCGATCGCCTGTTACAAGGCAGACTTTCGGCTGAAGAATCCGACGACGCGCAGCCACACTTCTAACCGCATCGCCCGATTTTCTACATTATTCCTAGACGAATCATCTGTCACGAGCGCTTGGTTATGGCCGATCCAACCCCATCCCGACCCATCGCCAACCCCCGGGCCGAGGTGCGCCCCGTGAAACGCCGCACCCGCACCTTCCGCCCCAACTACCTGTCATTTGCCGGAACTTATCAATGCAATCTCCGCTGCCCGCATTGCTGCGTACCCATCGAATGGACCGACCGACTCGACATTGCCACCGCGATTCGTTTCTTGGAACAAGCCCACGCCGCGGGAATCGAATGGCTCGGTTTCACGGGGGGCGAACCCTTTCTGTACCCCGAATTCCTCGTGGCAGTCACCCAACGCGCCGCCCAACTGGGCTTCCGCTTCGACAAACTCATGACCAATGGCCTCTGGCATACCGATGCCGCCCACGCGCAACACCTCTTGAGTTCGCTACGCGATGCTGGCTTCACGGGCAAAATCGGGCTGAGCGTCGATAAGTTCCACGGGATGGATATCGCCAAACTGGCCGAATTCTGCCGTGTGACCCGGAAGGTATTTGCTCGGGATACCATCCTTTCGCTCAGTTATGCCAGCCGGGCCGTCGATCAAGGTCTGGAACCCATCCGCCGGCTGGCCCAAGCGTTGGATGGGGTGGTGGAATGGTCCGATCTATTGGGGCGTTATCTTCTTGTCAGTGAAGACTTTACGATGACAGCTTGTTGGAATCACCTCGCCCCAGTGGAACGGGCCGAAACCCTGCCGGGCAACCCGTGGGACGGAACCTGGTTTGAGGAAGACTATTGCGAAGGACCCGGGCAAGCGCTCATCGTCAACCCCAAGGGAGAGGTCAAACCCTGCTGTGGCTTCGCCTCCGATCTCGACCAACTGACCATCGGCAACATCTATACCGATAGCGTTGAAGAAATCATCGCGTTGGCCCGTCGTCACCCGGTCGTGGGGACGATCTTCCGCCGCGGACTGTCGGCCATCCGGGACGAAATTCTGGCCCGCGACCCGAACGCCCTGCCTGGAGCGACGAGCAACCATTGCTTTTTCTGCTGGTATGTGTTAACGCGCGGCCTGGCCAGCGGTGTCAATGGGGGCGGCGGAAAAGTGGGCCGCTGGCAGGGTACAACACCCAACTATACCGGCCAATTGATTCAACTCGGTTTGCGCCGCTAACTCGTGCATTCTAGCAATTCTGAGTTATTCTGATGGTTGTACCGGACGGCTCGCCATGGCATGCCCCAGGGCAACAACAGCGAAGACTTGGCTCCGGAAGAACCGATCGAGGGTCGGCAATGGCCGTTGTTTGGGAATTCGCCGGCGCAACCGACGTGGGTCGGGTGCGCAAGAATAACGAAGACCACTTCCTCATCGCCGATCTGTGCAAGCAGTTGCGCATCACCCACACCAGCTTAAGCGGCGGGCACCTCAGGGGGTTGAGTTCCACTCTTCTCGGGCATGTGCTGGTGGTCGCCGACGGCATGGGCGGCACCGCCGGCGGCGAATTGGCCAGCGGAATGGTTGTGGAAACCATCTCATGGTACATTGCCCGGACGATGCCGTGGTTCTTTCGCTATCAAGACGGCCGCGAAGAGGAATTGGAAAACGAACTACGCAATGCCGTGGCCACGTGTCAGGCCACCATCACCACAGCGGCGAACCAATCGCATTTCCGCTGCATGGGAACCACGCTGACCCTGGCTTACATCCTCTGGCCGCGGCTGTATGTGGTTCACGCCGGGGATAGCCGCTGTTATCTGCATCGCGGCAGCCGCCTGGCCCGAATGACGACCGACCACACCGTGGCCCAAAAAGCGATCGACGAAGGCCTTCTGACCCCGGAACAGGCCGAAGGTTCCGTGCTGGCTCATACGCTGTGGAACTACATCGGCGGCGGCGGCGATGGTGTCACTCCCGACATTTACCACACCACGTTAATACCTGGCGATGAGTTATTGCTTTGTACCGATGGGCTGACCCGGCACATTCCCGACGCAGCCATCGCCACCGTGCTGCGGCAATCGCCGACCGTACAACAGGCGGTCGATACGCTGCTGGCCGCGGCCAACGCAGCCGGGGGCGAAGATAACATCACCATCGTCGCAGCCCGCGTACGGACACTCAGCAGCAGCGATCCAACACCGCCTACGGGCTTGGCCCCTGTACAACGTTCCTAGGGCGGAGAGTTCCTGGGGCGAAGAGGCAGTTTTACCAGGTAATACGAAATCCCTGCAACGTGGGGTCCGACTCACGTTCGGTGATGTCTTCGCGGGTGATGTAGCCGGCCATTCGTTCCCGAATTGCGGCGAGAAAGGCTTGGATGTCGCTTTCGGCTCCATCGGCCAACAGTTCCACCCGGCCATCCGGCAGGTTGCGCACCCATCCGCGAATCGGCCGCCCACGGGCCAGGTGAACCGCCGTCGCCCGAAAACCGACTCCCTGGACAGTTCCGGAATAGTAAACCACCTTCGCCATGGGTTGGCTCCTCGTGCAGCCTCGGTTCAAACGCGTCCGCCCCTTCTCATACGCGCCCGCCACTTCTCATACGCATCCGCCACTTCTCATATGGGTCCGCCACTTCTCATATGAGTCCGCCACTTCTCATGAGTCGAAACTACACTCCGGCCGCGGGGTTCGATACATTTCGATATAATCGGCCCTGCCCTGACACGCGGAATCCGCACCCGGAGTTGTCCCCGTGCCTGTTCTGTTTGCCATCACGCTCTTTGTGAGTGCTTCGCTGTTGTTCATGGTCCAACCGATGGTTGGCAAGCTCGTATTGCCACTTCTGGGCGGTAGCCCGGCGGTGTGGAACGCCTGTATGGTGTTCTTCCAAGCTCTATTACTGCTGGGGTATCTGTACGCCGACCGGCTCACGCGGCTGCCCAGTGCCCGGAACCAGTGGATCATCCATATCGGCGTGATGGCGCTGCCGATAGGCGTCTTCCTGATGGCCATTCTGTTCAGTTCGCGGCATCTGCCGATAGCCGTTGTGGAAAGTCTGGCACCCACGGAAGGTTCCAGCGCGATCGCGAGCGTGTTGGCGATATTGCTGATTGCGATCGGCATCCCGTTTTTTGTGGTATCGACCTCCGCGACACTGTTGCAGAAGTGGTTTACCTACACGGGGCACCCCTCGGCGCGCGACCCTTACTTCCTGTATGCGGCCAGCAATTTCGGCAGCCTGATCTCACTGTTAGGTTATCCGATTTTCATTGAACCGAACATGACCCAAGGGGCGCAAACGTGGTTTTGGGCCGGCGGTTTCGTCGCGTTGTTTGGGCTGATCACCCTGTGCGGCTCCATGGCGGCCAATCCTCTGGGTGTCCCGCCGGGGATGGCTCTGGCGACCGCCACCGCGGCCGCCACCCGCGCGCCGCGGCTGGGTAGCGAATCGGGCGGCAAAGCGAAAACACATACCAGCAAAGAATTTACACCCACAACGGCACCGGCAGCCAACACTGACGAACCACCACCATCCTGGCTTCGCCGCGCCAAATGGACGCTCTTGGCCTTCGTGCCCAGCAGCCTGATGCTGGGTGTGACCTTCCACATGACCACCGACATTGCCAGCGTGCCGCTATTGTGGGTGGGTCCGCTAGCCTTATATCTGATCACGTTCATCATCGCCTTCGGCCGGGTACCCGATTGGTTCCGACTGGTGATTGGCAATCTCGCTCCTGTGATGATTCTGCTACTGGTGTTTGTGTTGATTTCCGATGTGCCGATCAGCACCGGGCCGCGGCTGCTATTGCATCTACTGACCTTTTTTGCCGCCGCTTTGATGTGTCATTATGAACTGGCGCGGGACCGCCCGCAGCCCAAATACCTGACCACCTACTTCCTCATCATGTCGTTGGGTGGGGTGTTGGGGGGAATTTTCAACTCGCTGATCGCCCCAGTAATCTTTGTTCAAGATTATGAATACAAACTGGTGATGGTGATCGCCTGTTTCATGGTCCCGGGATTGAATGGCCCTACTCCCGGAAATGAACCGAATCTGAACAGCCTCAACACGCTTTCCTCGCGGCGGCGGCGTTGGCCGTGGGCTTTGGATTTAGCCATTCCCGTGTTGATGGGCGTGGCCTTCTGGCAACTGTTGAACTTCAGCGAACAACAGTGGTATTTGAAGCTCGTCACCAACATTGCCGAGACGCTCTCCGTCGGGGTGAAGATGGTTCACAACATCATCGTCTACGCCGTGCCGGTGATGGCGTGTTTCTTTTTTGTGGATCGGCCGATCCGTTTCGGTTTGTGTGTGGCCGCCATTTTGGGTCTGAAGACTTTCCGGGAAGAAGCTTATGACGATGGGGTGGAGGTGGTGTACACCGAGCGGAGCTTCTTTGGCATTCTGAAAGTGGAGCAACGCGGCCATTACACCCGGCTGGTCCACGGCACCACCTTGCACGGTACGCAGATCAACGAAAAGTTCATTCCCCACTGGGCGGATGAATTTCAGCGCCTCACCGTGGCCAACCCGTGGGAGAACATTGTGGTTTTCTGCACGCAGGCTCTCTTCCGCCCGCGCGAAGAACCCCTGACGTACTACCACCGCACCGGTCCGGTCGGAGCGGCCTTCACGCAACTGCGCTTGCGTAAAGGTGGGGCCGATGCCAACGCCGACTTTGCCATGGTCGGCTTGGGCACCGGTAGCGTGTCGTGCTATGCCAATAAGGGCCAACGGCTGACCTATTACGAAATCGACCCTGCCGTCATCCGCATTGTCGAAACCCCGTGGATGGTGATGAACCCCCAGGAGGTGAAAGGTGGGCAACCCCCGAAATTGGGACCTTTCACCTACGTGCACGATGCGCGGAATCGTGGCGCGATCATTGATTTCCGCGTCGGTGATGCACGCCTGAAACTCAAGGAAGATGTCGATCGGAAGTACACCCTGCTTCTGGTGGACGCTTTCAGTTCCGATTCGATCCCAGTTCACTTGCTGACCAACGAAGCGGTCGGCTTGTACCTAGAGCGGCTCACCGACGACGGCATTCTGGCCCTGCATATTTCCAACAAGTTCGTTCATTTGGAGCCGGTGGTCGCCGCCATTGCCGAGCATCACAACCTGGTTGCGCGTGTCTGGAACGATGGCGATGGTTTGTATGGCTGGTCTGCGGATCGCTCGTTGCCGGGCAAAACCGCGTCGAGCTGGGTGTTACTGGCCCGTACCCGTGAAGCGTTGGGCGATCGTATCTGCTCCTTCATTGGCGATCTGGTAGGCGATTTCGGGGAAGATACCCCCCTCATCGACTTGATCAAACACCTTTACCCGGAAGTGAAAGCCCAATTGGAGAAAGCCGATGCCAATAAGCAGCAGGAAACGGTGTTGAAATATCTCGAGGGGCGAACGGCCGATGCCAAAGCCCAGTCGTTGGCCACATGGATGCGGAAGTATCGCTCGGAGTTCATCAGCTTGGGCGAAATCTTGCACAGGGAAACCGGTTACGGCTTCCGGCCGGTGCGCAAACTCCGCGGTGTTGAAGCCTGGACCGACGACTACGCCGATGTCATGCGTGTCATGATGATTCGCGAACTGCAAGCGATTCGCAAATTCTTCGGCTTACCAACACCCGTCGAACGGTAAGGGCGTGTGACGGATGTCCTGGATGGTCGGGGTTGTGGGCGCCAGTGCCCGAGCGGCGGTGCACTCGCTGGCCCGAGCTGGTTGGACGGCGTGGGCCGTTGATCTTTTCGCCGACCGCGATCTGACACGTATGGCCGATTGTATCCGCTGCCCGTTCGAACACTATCCCGAGGCCTTGCCGCAACTGGCGTGCTCGCGTCCGGCGACACAGATTCTGTACACCGGCGGGCTGGAGAACGCGCCGGACGTTCTCCAGAGCCTCTCGGAACACCACGCATTGGCAGCAACGCCCCCCGAGGTTCTCCGCCGTGTGCGTGATCCTTTCGCTCTGCAGACTCTGGTCGCCGATGTGGGGCTGATGATGCCGCGCCTCGTTAGCCGCGGCGAGGCTTGCCCGGTCCACGGGCGCTGGCTGCGCAAGCCCTTCCGCTCCTGCGGCGGTCGGGGTATCCGTTGGGCCAACCCCCAAGAGCCGGCGTCCGCATCATACTACTTTCAGGAATTTCACGACGGTCAGCCTCTGTCCGCCGTGTTTGTCAACGACACGCTTTGGGGCGTCACCGAGCAGCTGATTGGCTGGCCACCGCTTCATGCCAAGCCCTTCGTTTACTGCGGCACCATCGGGCCGCTGCCACAGCCCTTATCGCACCATAAACTATTATCCAAAAAGGACTTAGATCATTTATCGACCTCAAACCGGCTGCTCGAAGAGCCTTGGGCGGGGCTGGAGCGACTCGGCCAGCGGCTCGCGGCCGTTGGTGTTTGTGGGGTGTGGGGGGCCGATCTGTTGCAAGTCGATGGCACGCTTTATGTTCTGGAAATCAACCCGCGTTACACCGCGTCGGTCGAAGTGCTGGAACACGCGTACCAAAGGGCCATTTTCTCGCCCCCAGGCTATGAACCGTCTTTCTCGCCCCCAGGCCATGAACCATCTGCCCCCCTCGGCAACCGCCCCGCTCCCACGCCAGTGGCTGGCAACTCTTCTCCTTTTGAAGCTAGCAGTTCCATTTCGCCCGACAACCGCTCCACCCCTACGCCAGTGATTGGCAAAGCTATCTACTACGCCCCCCACACACTCATTTTTCCCGAGCACGGACCGTGGGATGCCGACTTGTCAGGCGACTTTGACCCCTGGCGTTGCCCGCAGTTTGCGGACATTCCCGACGCAGGCAGCCGCATCGACGCGGGTCATCCGGTTGTGAGCTTTTTCGTCAGGGAAAATTCCCCCGCGAAGGTCCGCGAACAGTTACAATCGCAAGCGGTTCAGCTTGATCAACTCTTCCGGAATTACCCATGACGTTGAACGAACGAGCGTATTCATTGGCGGATGAGATGGAACGGCGGGCCGCGGCGCTACGTGTCGCGGTGTCGAAGGTGGCTGGGGCGCGGGTGATCGACTGCGGCGGTGCGGTTCCCGGTTCATTGGCCGCCGGGCTTGCGATGGCCCGCGTCTGTCTGGCGGACCTTGCCGAGGTCGACTTGGTGCCCTGCCCTATCCCAGAAGTGGGCGGTCCGGCCATCCAGGTGACCACCGATGACCCGATCCGAGCATGTTTGGCGTCGCAATACGCTGGGATGTCGGTGACGGTCGGTTCGTTCGTTGCGATGGGTTCTGGCCCCCTGCGAGCGATTGCCGCGCGGGAGGAACTGTTCCAACACATTCCCGGCCAGGAAGAGTCCACAGTGGCCGTCGGCGTGCTGGAAACTCACAAACATCCCACCGAAGAGGTCATCGCCGCGATTGTCGGGAAGCTCCCCCCGGTGGTAGAACATCTCACGCTTCTGGTGGCCCCGACCACCAGTCTGGCCGGGACCACCCAAATTGTGGCTCGTTCGGTGGAAACCGCGCTGCATAAACTGCATGAACTGAAATTCGATGTGACACAAGTTCTGAGTGGCTATGGTGTTGCGCCGCTGCCACCTGTGGCGACAGATGTTGTCACCGCCATTGGCCGTACCAACGACGCCATCCTCTACGGCAGCCAAGTGACGCTGTGGGTGCGCGCTGACGACGAACGGCTGGAACAACTCGGCCCCCAAGTGCCCGCATGTGCTTCCCGTGATTACGGTGCTCCCTTCGCCGCGATTTTCGCTCGCTACCACGGTGATTTCTACAAGATCGATCCGTTGTTGTTTTCGCCCGCCGTGATCGAGTTGCGCAATTTGAAAACCGGTCGCTGCCACCGTTTTGGCCGCACCGAACCACAATTGCTGCGGCAGTCGTTTGGGTTAGGCTGATGCGGATCGCGATTCTCTCGGGCGGCACTGGTTGGCACGTGCAAGATGTTCTGCGGGCGGCCAAAGACCTGCGGCACGAGGCCACGGCGTTCGACTTCCGCCAATTGGCCACCGGGGTCCACACCCTACGCGACATTCTCATGAATTTCGATGCGATTTTGGTCCGCACCATGCCCGCCGGATCGCTCGAACAAATCGTGTTCCGCATGGATTTGCTCCACGAAGCGGTAGCCCGCGGGCAGCTTGTGGTCAATCCGCCGCGCGCCGTGGAGGTTTGTGTCGATAAGTATCTCACGACGGCGCGGCTGGCCCGCGCTGGGATACCCACTCCCCCCACCGCCGTATGCCAACGGTCCGAAGAGGCGATGAGCGCATTTGCCGATTTGGGTCGCGATGTTGTTGTCAAGCCCCTCTTTGGCGCGGAGGGTCGCGGCATGTGCCGTCTGACGGATGGGGAAACCGCTTGGCGGACGTTTCGTGTCCTGGAACAAACTGGGCAAGTGATCTACCTCCAGCAATTCGTCGCCCACCCCGGTTGGGATCTCCGGGCCTTTGTGATCGGCGGCCGTGTGGTCGGTGCCATGCGACGGATCGCCCGCAACGATTGGCGCACCAACGTGGCTCAGGGTGGTCTGGTCGAGCCGGTTCAACTACAGCCCGCGGAACAAGAACTGGCCCGCCGCGCTGCGGAGGTTGTGGGGTGCTGGATCGCGGGTGTCGATCTGCTGCCGGATATCACCGGTGCGTTGTATGTGATCGAAGTGAACGCCGTCCCGGGATGGAAAGCCCTCGCTGCGACCTGCGGCGTCGATATTGCTCAAAAAGTGGTGCAGTTTCTCGCGCAAGAGGCAGACCGATGAACTCGCCCTGGCCCAACGCCACGCTGGCCCAGGTCGCATGTATTTGGGAAGCGGTGGCCCGCAAAATCGGGAACGTTCACCGCTACGCGGATTTCCCCACGACCCATCTGACCGATTTCCTACTGAGTGCTGCGGCGATTCATCACGCTTTCTGCCAAACACAGCACGCAAGCCTGGGGGAAATGATTTGGTCGGCCGTGCGCGAAACCCAGGCGATGGTGGGGCAAAATACCAACCTGGGGATCATCCTACTGTTAGTCCCGCTGCTCCGCTGCCGTGGCGACACGTCGCTCCGGAACGAAGTGACGACTATTCTGCAAAAACTGACCCGCGACGACGCCCTGTGGACCTACCGGGCCATCCGCCTAGCCAACCCCGGCGGGTTAGGACGCTCCAGCGAACACGATGTTCACGAAGAACCCACCGTAAGCTTGCTCGAAGCGATGCACCAGGCCGCTGATCGCGACGCCATCGCCCGCCAGTACGCCACCGGTTATGCCGATGTTTTCGACTTTGGCGTACCCGCGTTTCAGGAGGCTGTGGCGAAATTCGGCACGGTGGAAGCCGCCATCATCGACACACAATTGCACTGGCTGGCCCGTTTCCCCGATTCGCTGATTGCCCGCAAAAACGGGCCAGCCGTGGCGGAAGCGGTTCAACGCCAAGCAGCCGCGGTGCTGCAGCGGGGCGGCATCGCCACGCCCTCAGGCCGTGCCGCCGCCGTGGCCCTCGACCGCTCGTTACGCAGCGCCGGTTCGACACTCAACCCCGGTACCACCGCCGACCTGATCACGGCTTGCCTGTTTGTCGCCTTGCGGGAAAATAAGGTAACACCCACGACACCGTTTCACTGGGACGTTCCCGATTGGCTGTGAATCATGCCCGCTGAGCATTTCAAAGTTCGCGTCACCAAAGATCACCTCGTCTTCTGCTGCGGGCACTTCATCAGTTACCGCGGCCATCAATGCGAACGCCTGCACGGCCACAACTACCGCGCTGCGGTGGAAGTCGAAGGCCCCCTCCAGGAGGATTATTACGTCTTCGATTTTATTGCCCTCAAAAAACGCACCAAAGAAATCACCGACGAACTCGACCATCATATGCTGTTGCCACTGTCGAATCCCGTCATTCAGGTGATGGAAGAAGCGAATCGGGTGCGGGTGACCTATGAAGATCGGGAATGGCTCTTCCCACGCGGCGATTGCGTTCTGTTGCCCATCGAGAACACCACCGCTGAACTGATTGCCCGCTACATCGCCGGGCGGTTATGGGCGTCGCTACAAACCAACGAGAATTTCACCCCCACGGTGCTGCGAGTGGAAGTGGAGGAAGCCCCGGGGCAATCGGCCACGGTCGAATGGCGTGCCAGTTCACGCTAAAGCCTACAGATTCAGCAACTGGCCTCTTGCATCCCCTTTGCGCGATCGTCACAATTCGTTTATCTTGTTGGCATGGAACGCCCCGTCGCCCTTGTTTGTACGAATGGATACGCCGGTGCAGAACGGACGCTGTGCCGTGTGACCTCTCTCTCCAACGAGGGCACACCCATGAATCATCCGTTGGGTCGGCGCGATTTCTTTCATACCACCGCGGCGATTACGGCCTCGGCCATGACCGGGGCCTACCTTTTTGGGGATACGACCAAACGACCCAAACTCAAGAAAGCCGTGAAATACAGTATGATTCACGGGGGTCGGACCACGCGGGATAAGTTCGACTTGGCCAAGAAATGCGGCTTTGCTGGGGTCGAGGTGGATAGCCCCAGTGCGCTGAACCGGCGGGCGGCATTGAAAGCGGCTCACGATACCGGCGTCAAAATTCACGGCGTAATCGACTCGGTGCACTGGAATCTACCTCTATCCGATCCGGACCCAACCGTTCGCGAGGAAGGATTGTTGGCCCTGCTGCAAGCCATCGACGATGCGGCCTACTTCGGCGCCGATACGGTGTTGCTCGTGCCCGGTGTTGTTCGCGGTGGCGTCACCTACGAACAATGCTTTGAACGTTCGCAGGCTGAAGTAAAAAAAGCCCTGCCCCACGCGGAAAAAAACAAAGTCAAAATCGCCATCGAAGTGGTTTGGAACGACTTCATCACCAAACCCGAACAACTCATCGAGTATGTCGATAGCTTCAAAAGCGAATGGGTCGGCGCGTATTTCGACTGTTCCAACATGATCAAATACGGTGTCCCGCCGGCCGAATGGATTCGCCGCCTCGGCCCCCGCTTGCTGAAGTTCGACTTCAAAGGCTATAGCCAAGCCAAACAATGGGTGCCGATCGGCGAAGGCGACGAGAATTGGCCGGAGATTCTCAAAGCCTTGGGCGAAATCGGTTACGACGGCTGGGCCACAGCAGAAGTCGCCGGCGGCGGCGAAGAGTACCTCAAGAAACTCTCCGCGACGATGGATAAAGTCCTCGGATTATAGACCGCTTCTAGTGATCCCGCCTTCGTCGTCGAGAAAGAGTGCTGGGGAAACTCGTGATCCCCATCGCCTGGCCGGTAACTGTCATCCCCTCCCCCACCGCGGCGGCTCCACAGGGGCCGTGTGCCGCGGTGGTTCTTCTTAGGCTTGCATTGCATCCGCCACCACCTCAACCTTGGCCACGTCACCCCACACGTTCTCCCCATGACGGATTTTCCATATTGTGAATCCCTAGACCATCATGGAACTGAGGGCGGAACCATCATTGAACTGAGGGCGGAAAATCCCTCCGAACACCGTCGCAACCTTCCCATTATCCGCAATGTTCGCCCGGCGCGAGCGAACCACCATTACCCTATTTTCACACTAAAGAATCCCCTTCCCTGCGGGCTTACCAACCCCCAGGGAGCCAGGGTTGCTGGACTATGACACCAACGAGCCTAACTCATCCACCACAAACCGAAGGTTCCGTCCGCCGCGGACTGACGGCGGCGGAAGTTGAGGCCAGCCGGGCCAAATACGGGCCGAACGTCCTGACCCCGGCCCCCCGAGAGCCGTGGTGGAAGCTGTACTTATCCAAGTTCGACGACCCAGTCATTCGCATCTTGATGATCGCCGCCGGCTTGGCCATCGTGGCCGGTTTGGCGGAAGGTAAAGCATCCGAAGGAGTTGGGATTATCATTGCGATCTTTTTGGCCACCTTTTTATCGTTCTGGAACGAATACCGCGCCAATCGCGAATTCGACATTCTCAACCAAACCAGCGACGACGTTTTGGTCAAAGTCCTCCGCGATGGGTCTTACACCACCGTACCGCGCCGGGATATCGTCGTTGGTGATACCGTTTTGGTGGAAGTGGGCGAAGAAATTCCCGCTGATGGGCAACTGATCGAAGCCGTTTCGCTTCTGGTCAACGACGCCAAGCTCACCGGGGAATCCAAACCGGTCAAGAAAGAGCCGACCGGCGAGCAACCCGCGGAACCAGGCACGGCCTACGGTCGTGGACAGTTGCTCCGCGGCACAACAGTTGTCGATGGTTACGGGGTCTATGTCGTTACCGCCGTGGGTGACCGCACCGAGATCGGCCAAACGCTCCGGGAATCGACAGTTGAAGCCAAGGGTCGAGCACCACTGAAGCGCCAACTGGCCGATTTGAGCAAAGTCATTGGCGTTGTTGGCTTTACGGTGGCACTGATCACTTTCATCGCCCTCGTCGTCCGGTCGGCGTGGTTGGGCCAGCTAGCCCATTTGACCCAGGGAGAATGGCTCTTCGCAACCGGTTTACTGCTCGGTGTCGCGATAGCCCTCAAGGAAATTTGGCTGCCGGTCGTTCAAGATGCCTTATCTCTTCTCGGTTGGCAGCCCCCCCCCAGCGAAGAAGACAACGACACGGACAGCCGCTTCTGGGATTCCGCCAAACCGTGGCTGTATTCCGCCCTGGCCGGATTGGCCGCCTTTGCGCTCGTCGTCGGTCTGGGGATCGCCGGCGGATGGATCGCAACATCTCCCGAGCAGTGGCTTTCGCGTGCCGCGGCCCAAGAATTCCTGAGAAACTTCATGATCGCCGTGACCATTATTGTCGTCGCGGTCCCCGAAGGCTTGGCCATGAGTGTCACGCTCAGCCTCGCCTACAGCATGCGGAAAATGACCGCCACTAACAATCTTGTTCGGCGCATGGATGCGTGTGAAACCATCGGTGCCGCCACAGTCATTTGTGCCGACAAAACCGGAACGCTGACACTCAACGAAATGCGGGTGTTTGCCGTCGAGTTCCCGGGCATCTCCCCAGAAAATCCCCCAGCCGGCCGCATGCGCGATTTCGTTATTGAGGCGATCGCGGCCAATACCACGGCGCATTTGAGCCGCGAACCGGGACACCCCGTCACCCCGGTGGGCAATCCGACGGAAGGCGCGCTTCTGCTGTGGCTCGAAGCGATCGGCGCCGATTACATCGTAGCACGCAAAGCCTTCGATATCCGCACCCAATGGACCTTCACCACCGAACGCAAGTTCATGGCCACGATTGGTCATTCCCCCGTATGGGGTGGTGAAGTGTTGCATATGAAAGGAGCACCCGAGCTGCTGTTGGAACGAAGTACGCACGTCGTCAACAGCGATTTCTCCACCCGTCTTCTGACTCCCGAGGATCGCGCCACCATTACCGGCGCCATCCAAAGCTACCAAGCCCGCGGCATGCGCGTGTTGGGGTTTGCCTACCGGCATTCCTCCACAGAGGCAGAAAATATCGAAGAACTGGCGCAGAACCTGACGTGGCTGGGCTTTGTCGCCATCGCCGACCCGATCCGCCCGGATGTGGCCGCCGCCGTCGCGGTGTGCAAGCAGGCCGGCGTCGAACTGAAAATGATCACCGGCGACAACTCCGATACAGCGAAAGAAATCGCCCGGCAAATCGGCCTGTGGGAACCTACTGACAGCAACGACCGGCATATGACCGGCGCCGAATTCGCCGCCGTTCCGGAAGCCGAAGCGCCAGCCGCGGCCGAGCGGGTCAAAGTCATCTCCCGGGCGCGACCGGCGGAGAAACTACGCCTGGTGTCGCTGTTGCGGCAACGCAACCATGTGGTCGCCGTCACTGGGGATGGAGTGAACGACGGGCCGGCCTTGAATCATGCCGATGTCGGCCTGGCGATGGGCAAAACCGGTACCGCGGTGGCCAAAGAAGCCAGCGACATCATCCTGCTCGACGATTCCTTCCAAAGCATCATCAACGCCGTCCGCTGGGGCCGAGCCTTGTACGAGAATATTCAGCGGTTCCTGTTGTTCCAACTGACCATCAACGTGGCCGCGCTGACGATCGTGTTCCTCGGCCCCTTTATCGGTTTCGAACTTCCGCTGACCGTCATGCAGATGCTGTGGGTCAACCTCATCATGGATACTTTCGCGGCGTTGGCGCTGGCCACGGAACCCCCGCATGATGCCGTCTTGCAACGCCCGCCGCGCCGTCCCGATGCCTTCATCGTCACGCGCGACATGGCTTATACCATTTTTGGCGTCGCAGCGATCTTCGTCCTGGCCATCGTGGGGCTGATCGGTTATCTCGGTCACGAGAACTTATCGCCAACCGAACCAACGTGGGGCGGAACGGTCGTCTTTACCGTCTTTGTGCTCCTACAATTCTGGAATTTGTTCAACGCGAAGTGTCTGGGCCGCTCCGAATCCGTGTTCGTGGGGCTCCTCAACAATACCAGCTTCCTACTGGTGGTCGGTATCATTCTGCTCGGGCAGATTTTGATCGTGCAATTCGGGGGCAGCGTATTCCGAACAGTGCCGCTGGATGCGAAGGAATGGTTGCTGCTGCTGGCGGGTACCTCAGTGGTGTTGTGGGTAGGCGAGGGGGTGCGTCTGGTCCGTCGCCGACTCCAACCGGCCAAGGCTTCGGCGGCCCCCATCGGTCGCGGTGAATGACTGGCAGCCACGAGAACGCCACCGCGAGGTCAACGGCCGATGACGGGGGGTCCACTGGCCGTGGTGCCCCATTACTGGCCATGCCCCATTACCGCGTCAGTCGGTCTTCAGTTTGTCACGAAAGACCTCGCGGATTTTCTGGACTTTGGGGGCAATCATCACGCGGCAGTAGCCTTGGCCCGGGTTATTGGCGAAATAGTTTTGGTGATAGTCTTCCGCTGGAAAAAACTCTTCGAATGGGACGATCTCGGTGACAATCGGAGCTGGAAAGACACCCGCGGCATCGAGCTTGTGCTTGTACCGCTCCGCAAGCTGCTTTTGCCGATCGTTATGGTAGAAGATCACCGAGCGATACTGCGGCCCGACATCGTTGCCTTGGCGATTCTTAGTTGTCGGATCGTGCGACCGCCAAAAAACTTCGAGCAATTCCGCATAACTGATCTGCCGGGGATCGTAGGTGATTTGCACGACCTCGGCATGACCGGTGCTACCAGAACACACCTGGCGATACGTTGGATTTTTCACCCAGCCGCCGCTATAACCGGATTCCACTTTCTGCACACCCTTCAGTTGCAAAAACACCGCCTCGGTGCACCAAAAACAGCCCGAGCCGAACGTGGCTTGCTCTTGCTCACCCAAAGGCGCTGGCTCCGGACCGATTTCCGCTACATCCAATTTGGGAAAGTGCTCTGGCATGAAAAAGCCCTCCGGGTTTCCCCAGATGAGTAGCAACCCGAACACGCTGAACAACCCACCCAAGCTCGCGATGAGAATCGACGACCTGTTCACGAGGCTGTTCTCCGACACTTTGACCCACTGCACTGAATTGTTCGCTTTCCACGGCTGTTGGATGCACCCCTCATCCGGGCAGTTGACGGTCGTAATTCGTTATTTACGAAGATATTGCGGTCCGTCATCCGCCGCCTGGAGAGGTGAAGTGTTGGAATTGTGGAATTTTAGTTGACTTTGGTATAGTATATGCGCATAATTCCGATAGGTTTGGTGAAGACGATAATCCGTTGCAGGGCAAGTCATGCTGCGTATCTCGGCTCATCTTGGGCTGGCCGCGGTTATCATCTTCGCCCCTCTTGCGTGCTGCTGCACCGTTCGCCAAGCCTGGCATGCAGTGTGGGTAGCCATCCAGTCTGGGGATGACGCCCGAAGCACGCCGGCTACAAGTTGCTGCGCGAAAACGTCATCCGATGGGCATCATGAGCCATGCCGGGAAAACCCACCGGCATGCCCGACGCCGCCACCGTGTGCCTGCTGGAGTGATCGGCCCGATGCCACCCAACCGGAATCCCCCGTCGCGGTCGACAACCCCGAGCGTACCAGCGAACGCCTTCCTCCGGTGACCGGCACCTTTGCACGCGGCGGCCCCGAACACCTCGCACTGGGCCGCGGCTTGGATCCGCCCCAGCGTTTCGAGGTCGATACCCGCTCGGAAGCTCTCCATCGCCGGCATGTTCTGCGCTGTTAATCACGATCGACTTGCAACGGTCAATTTTTGTCTGTAGTGTGTCGTTGATCTTTGTCTGCAGTCTGTCGTTGATTGTGGGGGAGTTGACGACTCCCGATATGAATTCTTGGAATATTTTCCCTGGGAGAATGGTTATGAAAACCGTTGCGGTTATTACAGCGTGTCTGATGGCGTCGGCGGGTGTGGGTTACTACTACATCACCACCCATGGCATTTGCCCGTTTGCCGATTGCCCGATCGCTCCTGCCGGCGGCTGCTGTGTGAAAGCGCCGGCCGAATCGTTAGCGTGTTGCGCCACGCCTTGCCCGGATTGTGCCACCTCTTGCCCGGATTGCTGCGAATTGTGCGAACTGTGCTGCAGTGGCGCGATTCAAGCTCCGGTGAAGGCGCAGGTGCGTACGAAGTCCGCGTGCTGTGCGGCCAATGAAGTGTGCTGCGAACAGTCGGCCGAGTGTTGCGTCGATCACGCCAGTACGGTGGCCACCTCAGCGATCAACGCGGCCACGGCGGGGATCAGTCTGAAGTGAGGGGCCTTATCAGTCTGAAGTGAGGGGCCTTATCAGCCTGAAGTGAGGGGCCTTACAAGCCACGACGTTCTGCAAGCCGGTGGCCTACGGCGGAGTAGGCCACCGGCTCTTCACTTGGTACTGAAGCCTTCTGTGTGAGTTGTGGTAATCACCCGCTCATAGACCGCTCGCCAAACAGCACCACCACGAGCCAATGCTTTGCGTTCGAAGTTGGTGGCGAAGCCGGCATCGGTCCGGGGGGCGGCGCGATCCGCCTCCTCGGGGCGTTCGACAAACTGCGGCATTGCACGGACAATCGCCGTCATCACGCCAAAGTATTCTTCGACATCGGTCGCGATCAGTAACCGCCCGCCGGGACTGAGGCTCCGCGCGACATCCGCGGCGAACTCGGGTGTAAACACCCGGCGTTTCTTGTGGCGTTTCTTCCACCACGGATCAGGAAAATACACATGTACGGCCGCCACACTGCCAGGCGCAACATAATCACGCAGCAGCAGCTTGGCATCGGCACAGGCGGTTTTGACGTTCGGCAGATGGCGAATGGCAAACCGCGTCGCCGCGTACAGTTGGTATTTGCGAACAATCTCAATGCCAAAGAAGTTGGTCTCAGGCCGTGTCATTGCGGCATTGAGAAGGAAAAGCCCTTTGCCCATCCCGACCTCGATTTCGACCGGATGAGCATTGCCGAATAGTTCGACCCAATCAATAGGTCGGGGCGGGTCAGGAACCGCTGGCGTGGGGTTTTGCGGCGCGGATTCGGGGCCAGCCGGGGGCAGCAGGCTGTGGGCACGAAAGAGCGTGTTGCCCGGCAACTCCCAGACCCACGGTGCGAGTTGTTCGCGGCTCAGGCGGCGGGTTTTACGCACCGCGAAGTTCCTCCAACTGCCCGAGGGGAACACCGGTCACCAGGGTTTCAAAGGCCTTTTCGGTGCCGACGAAACCCTCGACCCGGAAGCGTGTTAACCGCCGGTGAACTTTGATGCCTCGCCCCACCAGAACGAGCCGTTCGCCCGGACGGACGATCCGTACAAAACGGGCTTCATCCAGCCCGGCCAGGCCCAAGAGCGACCCGGGGGTGCCAATTTTCTGGTGATGGAAGTAGTAGCCGCACATTTGAGCTGCGGCTTCACACATCAACACCCCGGGAAACAGGGGGAAGCCGGGCATGTGACCGCGGACCCAGAAGTCGGTGTCCTTCAGGTCTTTGAAACCTACGATCAGGTGCTGTTGGGGATCAATGTGAACAATGCCGGTGAGCATCTCGAATTCATAACGATGCGGATTGATCGCCCGAATTTCCTCGATGCCCGCCAGCGGATGATCAAAATCGAAAGCCGTCAGATCGAGTTCGCTGACAGTAGCGGTCATGGTGATGTCCTCCTGCGGCCATGATTACGCAATCAGTTCCACAACCTGCGGTAACTCGGTAATGAGGGCGTCGGGCCGTGTCGTCGGATCGAGGAGCTGCTCTGGTGTTGCGGCCAGGCTGTTCTTATCCCCCGCGAATAGCGCTGTGCGGAACCCGTGTTTTTTGGCCGGAGCGATATCGCGTGTCAAGTTCGAGCCGATGTGGAGAATCTCCGAGGGAGAGATGCCTTTGGTGGCGGCGACCGCCACGGCGGCTTTGAACAGAGTATCCGAGGGTTTGCGGGCTTTCTTCTCCACGGAAATGATCCGCCAAGCGGGGGGTAGATGGTGGTTGATGTCGAGGCTTGGGTCTTGCTGGTGGAGGCAGCGCTGCAACTGAGCGCAGGTGAAGCACTGCCCGTCGGCGAGCAAGCCTTGCATCACGCCGCGATCGGCAACCAGGCGCAGCGCGTCGCTAGCGCCCGGATAGGCGCCGGCTCCCTGAATACTGGCGTGGTAAAAGTAGGCGATTTTTTTCGTGTAATCGTCGAGGGAACCGTAGGTGGCCGCATCGAAGCGGTAATCTTTCTGTTGGAGTTTTTTGACAATGTCGTCCCAAATCTTTTCCGTAGGAATTTCCGGGTATTTTTCGCCACCGCTGCCGGCGAGCTTCAACCGCATAAGAGCGCCATCGAACAGTTCTTTCATGTATTCCGACGGTGCCCCCGGTTTGCGTGTCATAGATGGCCACATTTTGAATTCTTTGATGACCTTTTCGAGGGCCGCGCGGGTCACAAATTCTTGCGGATGCTCGAACAACAACTCGCCCTGCGGCACTGCTATCAGAGTGCCATAGACGGTCCAAAAGACCGCCCGCACGGGCATGGGCTTGATCTTGGCTTTGGCTTTGGGTGGGTCGATCTTCGGTGCCGCCGGCCACGGCCAATCAGTTCGTGTCTCCAAGCGCTCGATGTACTGTTCTAATGTCAATGGCATACTGTCGATCCGCCCCACCGTGGCTCATGAAGAGAGCATGAAATTGTAGGTTACCAGGCGCTGACGACGGCTTCAAGTTGGACCCAGCCGCGGGCACGCCGGAGCTTCCCCCGCCGCGTGGGATGGCAGGGGATTCGTGGCAGTTAAAAGTGTCAACAGATTTTCGTATCGTGGGCCGGTCGCGGTCACAGTGAACCGACGACGGGTGGTATCCACGATCTGAATGTCGATCCACAACCGTTCCGCGGGAAGCAGGGACGCAACTTTATCCGCCCATTCGATCAAGCAAACCCCTTCGCCGCGAAAGTATTCTTCCACCCCCAGCTCGGCGAATTCTCGTGGGGCTGTCAGCCGATAGGCGTCGAAGTGGTAGATGGGCAGTCGTGCTGGGTATTCGTGAATCAGTAGGAATGTCGGGCTGTTGACCGCGGTTGGGTTCTTCACCTCCATGCCTTCGGCAATGGCCCGCACCAGGTGCGTTTTGCCTGCCCCCAACGGCCCCACCAGCGCTATCACCGCACCGGGAAAAAGCAACGCTCCCAGTCGGCGGCCCCACGCTTCGGTGGCCGCAAGGTCCGGAATGTCCATCGTCAGAACCACGGCCAGCTCACCGGGATTATTTCGTTTTCACTTGATTCGCTTTCGCGGTTTTGTGCCGTAGGTAGGCGTGCATGAACATATCGAAATCCCCGTTGAGGACATCCATGACGGCGGGTGTTTTCACATCGATGCCTTCCCGTTCGTCGCGAACGAGGGTATAGGGCTGTAACACATAGCTGCGAATCTGTGATCCGAAGGCGATTTCTCCTTTCGAGTCGTAGTGCTTGATCACGTCGCCCATGCGTTTTTGTTCTTCGAGAGCGTACAATCGGGCTTTGAGCAACTTGAGGGCATTCTCCTTGTTTTTGTGTTGACTTTTATCGACGCGGCTTTCGGCCCGCACACCTGTCGGCTTGTGAATGACCCGGGCACCGGATTGCGTCTTGTTTTGATGTTGCCCACCAGGTCCGCCGCTGCTGAAGTGCTGCCATTCTAAGTCGCTCTCCTTGATGACGATCTCAATATCGTCGGGCAGGTCCGGCAGCACATCGACTGCCGCAAACGACGTTTGCCGGGTATCGCCAGCGCCGAAGGGGCTGATGCGTACCAGGCGATGGACACCGATTTCGCTCTGCATGTAACCGTAGGCATAAGGTCCAACGATTTTGAACGAAACGCTCTGGATACCACCTTCGAGGTTCGGTTCGAGGTCGATTTCGTCTTTGGGGATCTCAAAGCCGTGATTGGTCGCCCAGCGTTGGTAGGCGCGGAAGAGGATTTCCGCCCAATCGCAGGCATCGGTACCGCCTGCGCCAGGTTTGATGGAAACGATCGCCGAGCACGAATCGTGCTTGCCACTCATCATGGCTTGCAGCTCGAAGGCTTCGTACTGTTTTTCGGCCTTGTGCAGGGCGGGTTCCATTTCGGCTTCAAACGACGGGTCTTCTTCCGCCAATTCGGCCATCGCCGTCAGGTCGTTGACCGCCGTTTGCAGCGCTTCGTAGGGCTTCAGCAGGGCGTTGAGAACTTTCAGTTGCCCGATGACGCTTTTGGCCTTCTCCGGGTGGTTCCAGAAGTCGGGTTCGCTTTGCTGTGCTTCGAGTTGATTGCGTGCGGCCGTTTTGCCCGGAATGTCAAAGAGAGTCCCGCAGTTGGGTGAGGCGGGTACACAGTTCATGGGTTCGACGGCGTAAATCCGGATTCATTGCGTTGTCCTTGGTCTTTTTTGTAGCCCAACAGCCACTTTCTCAGTTAGAGAGTAGCATATCGAAGAGGGTTCGGAACCAAAAGGCCAGGCGATGGGAGTACCGCAATCATCGCCGGAGCCGTCGCGGTAGGGACCAATCATGGGGAAACTCGCCAATCGGGTAGCTGTGATTACGGGTGGCGGATCGGGGGTGGGCAAGGCAACCGCTGCCCTATTCCTCAAAGAGGCAGCGCGCGTCGTGATCGCCGGGCGCGATGGGGCCAAGCTCGAAGCGGTGGCGCACGAACTGAAAGCGGGAGAGAACCTCCGTCTGTTACCGACCGATGTGGGTGATGCTGGGCAATGTGCTGCCCTCATCCAGTTCGCTACGAAAGCCTTCGGCCACATCGACATTCTGGTGAATAACGCCGGAACAAACATCAAAGAACGCACGCTGCGCGAACTGACCCCCGAAGTATGGGAGATGATGATCCGGGCCAACCTGCATGGCGCGTTTTTCTGTACCCACGCCGTGCTCCCCCAGATGCTCCAGCGGAAAGACGGTGTGATTATCAACATCGTCAGTGTTGCGGGCAAACGTGCCAATCCTTTGGGGGGGGCGGCGTATGTCGCCGCGAAGTTCGGGATGGGAGGGTTGGGCTTGGTATTATCCAACGAAGAAAAGGATAGCGGTATTCGCGTCAGTAACATTTATCCAGGCGAGATTGATACGCCCATACTCGCGGCACGTCCGAAACCGGTCAGCGAGGAGCATCGCGCGCAAATTCTGAAGCCAGAAGATGTTGCGGAAGCGATCCTATTTGTCGCCACGTTGCCACCGCGCGTGTCGATCCCGGAACTGATCATCAAACCGACAACGCAACTGTATTGGTGATCTCCACTTACGGCATCACAGCCCGATCCATCAACACAGCCCGATCCATCAACACGAAGAAAACGCTTCCCGAAGTGGTCCACCGCGAATCGGCCGCAGCTAAGAAGGCTTGTCCGAAAGGCTAGAGGCAACCAAGATTTAAACACAACCAGGATTGAAACGAACAAAAACAGTTACTTGACCATGCGGCTCGGACGGCTTGTCCGAAAGGCTCTCGGCAACCGCTCGACCGCGGAGGCCTGCAAGGAGGCCCTTTGCTGTCGGCGATACGCTCATCATTGCCCCCCACTGGCTAACCTTCAACCACCTCAAAGACAATACACGAGACATTATCGCGGGAGTTCTGGTCGAGTGCCCGTTGACCGAGGCGCTCCGCCAGTTGTTGCATATCCGTGGCCGCGGTGATTTCTTCCGCCAATTCGTCATCGGTAACGACACCGCTGAGGCCATCGGTACACAGCAAGAAGCGATCGCCCACTTGAATGGGCACCGCTTGCACTTCCGGGCCTTCGCCCACCTCCTTGCTGCCCAAGTATTTCCACAACACATTGCGAAAGCGGTGGTCTTTGGCTTCCGCCGCGGTGATCGTTTTCGCTTCAACGAGAGCTTGAGCGAGCGAATGATCGACCGTCAGCTGTTGAATCCGCTTGTTGCGAACCAGATAACAACGGCTATCCCCCACCCCAGCCACGAAAATTTCCGGACCCCGTCGCCACACCGTCATGACAACGGTGGTGCCCATGTTTTTCATGTCCTTATCCAACGCCCCCATCGCCATAATTTCTTCATTGGCCTGGACAATCGCTTTGCGAATGACGGTTTTGACCGCCTCGGCGTTCATCGTGGGCGTGAGGTTTTTCCGCAATTCCCGAGGAATGGTGTCGACCGCTTTGCGGCTGGCAATTTCCCCTGCCGCCTGCCCCCCCATGCCGTCGGCCACAATGTTGACCGTTAAGTCCGGGAAGACTTTGACATCGATCGAATCTTCATTATTTTCGCGATAATTGCCAAGCAGGCTGCATTTACCGATATTCAACGCAAAACCCATCTGATCGCCTCCCGAAACGCAACGGCCTGCTGGTCACTGCGCGATTCCAGCACCCCCCGCGCCTGCGGTGCTACAGGAATTCGTCTGCTTTCAACTTACAACGCTAACACACAACACGCAACGCGGTCGGCAGGAATCGTCGTTTTCCACCCCCATCAAGCCCCCACGGGGCCGGCTGACAGGATCGTTGGCCGCAGGCATTCTGTCTTCCGCGGCGAACCCTGGGCCGTTACACTGCGGCACCGTTGGGCGGCTGCCCAGGAGGATGTGGCATGGATGCGGAAGGAAAACATGTGGCGTTGGTACACGATTGGCTCACGGGCATGCGGGGGGGCGAGAAATGCCTCGAACCGGTGTGCCGGCGCTGGCCCCAAGCAACCCTCTACACGCTGATTCACAAGCCGGGAACGGTTGCACCAACCATCGAACGCTTGCGCATTCGTCCTAGCTTTCTCAATACCCTGCCCCAGGTGGATCGGTACTACCGCTACCTGTTGCCGCTGATGCCCCTGGCGGCCGGCTGGCGCATTGCCGATGCCGAATTGGTCGTCAGCTTC
The DNA here is from genome assembly GCA_025055115.1 of Gemmata sp. Taxonomy (GTDB): domain Bacteria; phylum Planctomycetota; class Planctomycetia; order Gemmatales; family Gemmataceae; genus Gemmata. The sequence goes on along the minus strand of JANWYJ010000055.1, from coordinate 24,321 downwards.
AGCCATGCGGTCGCCAAATCGGCCCACGCTCCGAATGGGGTTCCGCATGTATGCTACTGTTTCACGCCGATGCGCTATGCCTGGCATCTGCAACAGTCCTATTTCCCCACCACGCATCGCTGGGGACTCTTGACAGCGAAGATGGTCGATCTGTTGTTAGCCCGGTTGCGGGCCTGGGATCGCCAAACCGCTCGTCGCGTGACGCACTTTGTCGCGATCAGCCACACTGTGCGGCAACGTATTTACGACTGTTATCAACGCCAGGCCACCGTCATCTACCCGCCGGTCGACACCGAGTTCTACACCCCTTCCCACCCAGCCCGCGAAGACTTTTATCTGGTGGTTTCGGCCCTGGCCCCCTACAAGCGGTTCGATCTGGCTATCGAAGCCTGCCGGAAGTTGGGGCGTCGGCTCATCGTCATCGGCACCGGCCAGCACGCTGCGAAGCTGCAAACCCTGGCTGGACCGCATGTTCAGTTCCTTGGCTGGCAACCCGACACGGTCATTCGCGATTATCTCCGCCGCGCCAAGGCCTTGCTGTTTCCCGGGGAAGAAGACTTCGGCATCGTACCTTTGGAAGCGCAAGCCTGCGGCTGCCCGGTCATCGGCCTGGGCCGCGGTGGGCTGACGGAAACGGTTCTTCCCTGGGGGCAAGCCGCCGAGCCAACCGGTGTGTTCTTCTACGAACAAACCCCCGATGCCCTCTGTGCCGCCATCGAGCAGTTCGAACGCGACGCCGACCGTTTCGACCCCCGCGTCGCACGCCGCCAAGCCCTGCGTTTCCGCAAAGAACGCTTCGAACGCGAATTGTTGGCTTACCTCGATGCGATTGTGCGTGCCCCCGCCACGCCACGCCGCCAAGCCGCCTGAAGTTGGCCACGACGCTACAACGCCCAAGGCGTGTCCCAGTGGCTCGCCATTGTTTCCAAACACCCGGATAGTGGCCGAATGCGGCTGATTTTTCGGCTTTTTCTCGCGTTGGAGAAGCGTTTTTCTCGCGTTGGAGAACCGCCTCTCCAGACCTTGGCCAGTGCCAAAGGGTCAGAAAGTTCAGGCCAGGATCATTTTCCCGCCGGCGATCACCAGAACCACTGCTAGGAGTTTGCGCAACGTGGGATTGCCGAGTCGTCGGCTGCCCAGTGCGGAGCCGATCCATCCGCCACAGGCAGCCGCCACAGCCCAGAGTTCAATCCCACTGGGAAGCGTGGGCTGGTGGAGCAGCAAACCGACCAGGCCGGCCAGGGAGTTGGCCAGAATGAACGCCGCCGCAACCCCGGAGGTCTCTTTGGTCTCCGCCCAACGCATCAGGAGCAACAACGGCGAGAGAAAAATCCCCCCTCCGGTACCAGTCAACCCCGACAGCAAACCAATCGCCGCACCCCAACTGACAGCCACCATCACCGGTGGCCGCCGGATGGTCCCGGGGCGATCCGCAGACGATGGAACGACGATGCGAACAGCCGCAACGAGCAGAATTCCACCGACGATAGGGCGATAGACGCTTGTCGGCAAGGTGAGAAACCCACCCAGCCACGCCATCGGGATCGCCCCGAGGCTAAATGGCCCCAGAAGTGACCAGTTCACCAATCCGGCCCGAGCAAAACGGATCGTCCCAATGGTGGCCACGAGGATGTTGAGGACCAAAGCCGCCGGCCGCATCTGACTGGTTTCCAGTCCGAATAACGCCATCGCGGCCAAATAGCCCGACGCCCCCGCATGACCCACCGACGAATACAACAACGCCGCGCCAAAAATCAGCGCGGCGAGCAGCCATATGTCGCTCATGGGGTTGTTCTACAAACCCCACGCCGGCGACAGACAGCCATTTACTTCTTCTGGCAATAGCTCAAGGCCATCAACGCATAACCTGTGACCAAATTCGGGTCGCCTTCCATCCATCGGTCGGTCTTGTTGGTCCAACTGCCATCGGGGTTCTGGCGTTTGATCAGAGCCGCAGCCAGGTCAGCCCGCCAATTGTGTTTGACACCCTTGGCATCAGTGAATTCGTCGATTCCCAGAGCATCCATGCACTTGGCGAACGTGTGGTAGTAGTAGTACAGCCCGCGTTGGCTGTTGGCTTCGGGCATGCCGGGGTTGCTGTCGAGCGTGTAGTTGTTGGCGATCCATTCGAGGGCTTTTTTGACCCGGGGATCGTCCTTACTCACGCCACAGTAGATCATGCTTTTGATGCCGGCGTAGGTCATCGAGCCGTAGCCGCCCATATCGGTTTTGACCCCTTCACCATCAGTCCGACGATTTTCACCCCCGTTGGCTCCTGTGTAGATGAAGCTGCCATCGTTGTTTTTCTTGGCCCACGGGGCGGTATTGAATTCACTGGCAAAGTTCTGGCAGCGACTGACGAATACCAGAGCTTTCTTGAAGGCCGGATCGTCCTTGGGAACACCAGCTTCTTTGAGCGCTTCGAGGAAAAACGCGGTATTCGACAAATCCGGGCGCGATTTGTCGCCCGCATAGCCGGCTCCGCCATAATAATCGCTCTCCGGGGTTTTGCCTCGCGCCTCATCCCATTGGTAATCCTTCAGATACTTCACTGCGTTGTTGATCACGGATTTGTACTTGTCACTTTTATTCGCGGCGTTCAACGCCATGATGTTGATACTGGTGGTGTAGTTAATGAGAGTGGCACGCGCATCATCCCCGGCGATATGCCCTGATTTCTTGTTCACTAAACTTTCAATGAAGCTCACCGCTTTGGCCACCGGTGCATCCTCCGGCTTGACGCCACAGCGGATCAGACCGGTCACCACTACACCCGTAATGCCGCGATTCTGCGGGGCTGCCGACCAACTGCCATCCTCATTTTGTGACTTCTTCAGAAAGGCCACCGCTTTATCGACCGCCTGTTGCCATTCGTTGGCTTGGGGTTGCGCGGCCGTTGGATGGGGCCAGAGTGCCATTGCCAAAGCCAACACGCCCAGTGGCATCACCAGCCATTTCCGGAACATCATAACACAATCTCCTCGGTGAAAAAGTGACCACAAACCACTGCCAGCAAATTTTACGCCACAGCGAATTTGACAAGAAGGAAACGATTGCGCAGAATAGTAGTGGACATTAGTTGGCCACCCGTGGCCAGGCAGTAACCACTAGTCGTCCGGGGGATGCTGCCGACGAGCCTGCTTTTTCCGGCTGAGGCGTTTTTTCTCCGCCAAGCGGCGTTGTTGGGCGCTGCTGGAGGGTTTGGTGGCTTTGCGGATCGCAGGTTCGATCAGCGCGCTACGGACCATGTCCGCGAGTTTGAGCAAACAGTCTTGCTTGTTCCGTTCCTGATCGCGGTATTTCTGGGATGGAATCACCACATCACCGGTGCTGGTGAATCGCCGGGGAAAGCGTGAGCGCATGCGCTGCCAGGCCGCCACCGGTAGAGCCACGCTCGAAGCCGCGGCCTTCCAGCGCAAAATCGCCTTCGACGCCACTTTGTTGACGTTCTGACCACCAGGCCCCCCCGCGCGGGCAAAACTCCATTCCAGCTCGTCATCGGGAATAGAGATGGTTTCAGTCACTGTGAGCATAACCGTTGGCTGGGGAGAACATTCGATGAAAGCAACGCCCCTCTTAACATTACACCCCCTCGTCCCCGACGAGAACTTCCAAAGGATGCAGCGGGGTGCGCCCGGTCAGGTCGCGAATCTGGTGCCGGCAGGAGGTTCCGGTAGCCACCAGGGTGGCGCTGGCGTGGAAGCGCAGAGCGGGAATCAGTTCGAGGTTCGCAATGGTCACGCTGATGTCATAATGCTCTTTTTCGTAGCCAAACATGCCGGCCATGCCACAGCAGCCCGCATCCAACACGGTGACGTCCCGCTCGCAGGCGAGTTTCAAGGCGTCCACTGTGCCTTGGGAGCCTAACAACGCCTTCTGGTGGCAATGCGGATGAAAGACCATCGACCCGGAGAATGTGGGAACGGCCAGTGACAAGCGGCGGTCACGCACTTGCCGGGCCAGCCACGCCTCGGCCATTTCGGCCACGGCGGCGATTCGCCTAGCTGCTGTCCCGGGCACCAGTTCGGGCCATTCATCGATCAACGCGACCAGGCAGCTCGGCTCCAGGCCCAAGATGGGCACACCGTCGCCTGCGTAGCGCTCGAGTCGGGCGATGCCTTCGCGGGCCAATTGGCGGGCATCGGTCAAGTACCCTTTGGAGAGCAAAGCGCGCCCACAACAAACCCCAGCCAGCTCGACAGTGAAGCCGGCACGTTCCAGCAGCGTGACGGCAGCACGGCCGATCTGCGGTTCTTGAAAGGTCGTGAAGCAATCGTCGAGGACGACCACGCGACCGCGTGCTATCCCGGCGTTCATCGCATCTGCAGCGACTGTGATGGAATCGCCGTTAGACGCTGCAGCGCGCCGCGGACGCCGCGAGAACCAGCCGCGGAAATGGTCGGCGTGCCACCGCGGCAAGCTGCGTCGCCGGTCAATGCCGAAAAGCCCTTCCAAAGCGGCACGCACCCACGGCCGCCGGGCCAGCCAATTGTTCAGACCCGCAGAACGAGCGGCCCAGGGGCTGAGCCGGTGGATGTACTTGGCAATGAGATGCCCCAACGGTCGCACATGGCGGGTGTAATAGGCGTGCTGAAACTCGGCCTTCAGTTTGGCGACATCGACATTACTCGGGCATTCACTCTTACACGCTTTGCACGACAAGCAGAGGTCCATGACCTCATGAATCCAACGTTGCGCTAGGGAGGTGGGCGGGGATGAGCAATGGGATACATCAGCCGGATCGCGAGGAGGATAGCGCTCGTGGGGAGAATCCCCCGTGAGAGTCAGGCGCAGGGCATTGGCGCGGGCGCGGGTAGTATCGCGTTCATCGCGTGTGGCCCGATAGCTGGGGCACATCGCGCCACCCTGAGTCTTGCGGCAGACCCCAGCCCCGTTACACACCGCGATACTGCGGAAAAAGCCGCCTTGTTGCGAGTAATCGAACACGGTGGGCGGATCGGTGAGTGGCTTGCGTTCGGGCGGAACCCGCAGATTGTCTTCCATCGGTGGCGCATCCACGATCTTGCCGGGATTGAGTACATTCCCCGGATCGAAGGCGTATTTCACACGGCGAAAAGCTTCATACACCACCGGGCCGAACATCTTGCGATTCCATTCGCTGCGCACCAAACCATCACCATGTTCCCCACTGAGACTACCGTTGAATTCCAGCACCAGATCGGTGACTTCTTCCATGATCTTGCGCATGGTGGCCAATCCAGAGCGTTCCGTGATGTTCAGCACCGGGCGGATATGCAAACAACCGACGCTGGCATGACCATAGAAGGCGCCATCGGTACCGTAACGATGGAAAATGTCCCGGAAACGGGCGGCAAACTCGGGTAAGCGTTCTGGGGCCACCGCGGCATCCTCGCAGAAGGTCACCGGTTTGGCATCGCCGGGCATCCCATAGAGCAACGGAACTGCTGCACTGCGCAACGCCCACAACGGATCGCGCAGCGTCGCGTCGATGGCTGGCACACTGGCGATCAGCCCCACCGATGGGGCCAACCGCCGTTGTAGTTCATGCACCCGGTACGAAACGTCCGCAGGATCATCGGAACTGAATTCGACCATCAGCAAGGCTTCGGGCCGCCCGCGGATGGCGGCCATGGTGTCTTTCAACGACCGCTGCTGCCGGGCCAGGTCAATCAACATCCGGTCCATCAATTCCACGGCCGATGGCCCCAGTTCCAGACACAGTTGCACGGTGTCGAGCGCAGCACGGAGTGTCGCAAACTGGGGCACCAATAGCCCGCGGTATTTGGGTTTGGGAACCAGCGCCAACTCGGCTTCCGCCACCACCGCCAGCGTTCCTTCCGAACCGACCAACAAGGGAACCAACGACTGCGGATGTGCGGCGGCCGGGAAAGATGGTGCTGACACGCCGTTGCGCGCGGCGCTGGGGTGATCGTTGGGGGGAGTCAGAGTTCCGCACTCGGGGGGAAGCACACCCGCCAGGTTGTATCCGCTCACCTTGCGGAGAATCTTCGGCGTTCGCGCGCGAATCTCGGCGGCATGCCGCCGGACGACGGCATCGACCGCGCGATAGGCTTCCCCCTCGCGCGTGCGTAGCTCCAACTTGCGTTCGTACTCCTGAGCCGTCAGTGGGCCAAAATCGGTCCGTGTGCCATCAGCAAGAACCACGGACAGCGACCGGACATGATCAACCGTTTGTCGGTACACCACAGAGCGGGCACCGGCGGAGTTGTTGCCGATCATGCCGCCAATGGTGGCGCGATTTGCAGTGGCCACATCGGGGCCAAACATCAGTCCATGCGGAGCCAATGCGCGATTGAGATGGTCGAGAACAACTCCCGGTTGAACGCGGACACGCCGGTTGGTGACATCCACTTCACCCACGGCGTGCAAGTACTTGGAGCAGTCGAGGACAAGCCCCGGGCCGATACTTTGCCCAGAAAGGCTGGTCCCACCGCCGCGTGCGGTGATGGGGATGTTGAGATCGGCGGCGATTTGGACGGTCACGGTCAAATCATCGACACATTGGGGAATCACAACTCCCAGGGGGCGAATCTGGTAGTGGCTGGCATCGGTGGCGTAGATGGCGCAGGAGGTGGCATCGAAGCGTACTTCGCCGCGGATATGGCGGCGCAGGTAGCGGAGAAGGGAATCACGACGAGCGGTAGCAAAGTCCATAGGTAGCGCGGGGGCAGCTTTGGACGTTGGGCGCATGGCGCGGAACGGGGGGCTGTCGCGCGGTCGCCAGTTGCTGTATTTTTTGCATTTTATCGGGTTGTGAGAATCACTAAACCCCGAAGTCCCGGCGAATTCGCTGCAAATCGCAATCTTATTCAAGCGCATGCGGGGATTGTGCCGATTGTTCCGTGCAGCAGGACGACATGCGTTGTCCGGGTCGGCGCGGAGTATCGAATTGGGGGATGCTCGCGTATGGCGATCCGGCACCCATCATCGGGGGGAACGCTCGGTCGGCGCGGTTTTTTCCGTCACGGCTGGCAGAGCAGGAGCGTGCCATGCGAAAGGGACTTCTCGGATCAATCGCGGCCTTGGCGGCCGGAGCTGGGGCGGCGTGGGGGCAGCCGTCTGTTTCGCCGAGTGCCACGGTGCCCCCAGCGACAACAGCACCGGCCACGCCGGCAGCCAAACCACCCACCACCACAGAGGCTCCCGCCGTGCCGCAGCCTCCCTTGGGGGGTCCGCCGCGCTTCGGCGGCACGCCGTCGCGGGCAATACCGGGCAACGCCGGCTTCCCACCACAACCGGTGATCATGCCCCCCGGCAACTATGGCCCCGCCGACGATCCCTTGGGCGTCGGTCCAATCGGCGGCTTTGGTCCGCCGCCGGCACCGATGTACCCCATGCCCGGGCCTTACGCTGCGCAAACCTACCAACCGGCACCGCCGATGCCGAACGTGCCGTTCGACCTCGACGGCATCCCCGGCTACAAACGTGGTACGGGTCGCTTCGGCCTGGGTCGCGGTGGGCTGATCCACAAACTGATGGAGAAAAACGAACTGAACTACGGGGCGGCCCCCTGCTTCTGGTTCGATGGCGAATACCTGCTGTGGTTCGTCAACGGTCAAAATGTCAACTTCCCACTACTGACCACTAGCGCCCCCAGCGATGCTGGCTTACTCGGCTTGGCGAGTACGACCGTCCTCGTTGGCCAACGCGACCTGGGTTATAACGCCATCAACGGCTTGCGGCTGCGCAGTGGTTTCTTTGGCGATGCCGACCGCCGCTTCGGATTTGAAATGTCCGGCTTCATCTTGGAACGGGCCGCCAACATCCAACGCTTCGGTGATACTGTTGCGTTGCCATCCGGCATTCCCGTGTTCGCCCGCCCGTTCATTGATCTGGATAATCTGCAATCGACGATCATTATTTCCAACCCGGATTTCGGCCCCGCCAGCGTCGAAGTGGGGACCAATACGCAAACCTGGGGTGTTGAACCGGTGGCGCTGTGGAATTTGTACCGTTCGGAACCGGATACCCGGGCCAGCTGGTCGCTCGACTTCCTGGCCGGTTATAAATATCTGCAATTGAAGGAAGAATTGTGGGTCCACAGTCGCACGGAATTGGATGCTCGTGCTGCGTTGCCGGTGTTCCAGACTGGTCCGTTTGGCATCATCACGCAACTGCCCGCGATCATTGCCCCGGCGCAAACGACCCTGGGGGGCGTCACGGTGGGGGGACCTGCCACGGTGATCATCCGCGACCAGTTCCGCGCCACCAACAAGTTCAATGGTTTCGTGCTGGGCTTCCGCGGTGAGACTCGCTACGGCATGGTGACCACGAGTACCACGGCCAAAATTGCCATCGGTAATATGCATGAGCGGATCGAAATTACCGGCTACAGTTCCTTCTTCGACCCCACCGGTCGCTCCGGAACGCGTGCCGGAACTCTGGGAGGCTTCAACCTCGGCGTCGGGGGCGGAGCTGGTGCCGCGGTCGGCGGTGTGCTGGCCAATCCCAGCAACATCGGAACCTTTGTCAAAGATCGCTTCTCCTACATCCCGGAAGGCAGTTTCGATGTGGGGATCGCTCTGACCAAAGGTTTGACGGGGTATGTGGGTGTCAGCATCATCTACATCCCCGAAGTCATCCGCCCCGGCAACATCATCAACCCCTTGGTGAGCAGTGCGGCGATTCCCTTCGCCCCGAACTATGGTGCCGCCGACGCACCGCGTGGGCCTGGGGTCAGCTTTGTCCAAGATCACTTCCTGCTTGGCGGTGTGAATTTTGGCCTGAAGTATACCTACTAGGACCTTCCTGACGGGTTCGCCCTCCCACCCAAGCCGCGCGGGGCTTGGGTGGAGCCGTTGAGTGAGGTTGTTCGTTCCTGGGGAATGGACATTGCCGCCAAAACCCGTTCAACAACAGTATTCTTCAGTACGAGTGAAGCGCACGATGAACAACCTATTGAAGCTAGGACTACCCGCAGGTTCGCTGCAAGAGGCCACGGCCGAGTTATTCCGCAAAGCGGGTTACAAAATCACGTATTTGAATCGCAGCTACTATCCGTCGATCGACGACCCAGAATTGCACTGTACCCTCATTCGCGCCCAGGAAATGGCGCGCTACGTCGCCGATGGTTCACTCGATTGCGGTCTGACCGGCTACGACTGGATTGTGGAAAGTGAAGCAAACGTGGTGGAATTGGCGGAGTTGGTCTTCAGTAAGGTCAGTCGTCGCCCGGTGCGCTGGGTCTTAGCTGTGCCCAATGATTCCCCGATCCGCGAGCCGAAGGATTTGCAGGGCAAACGGATCGCAACAGAGGTGGTCAACATCACCCGCAAATGGCTGGCGAGTCATGGGGTGACGGCGCAAGTTGAGTTCAGTTGGGGCGCCACCGAGGTGAAACCGCCCAAACTGGCCGATGCGATTGTGGAAGTGACCGAGACTGGCAGCTCTCTGCGGGCCAACAACCTGCGGATCGTTTGTGACTTACTCACCAGTACCACGCGCTTCATCGCCAACCCCCAGGCCGCCAACGATCCGTGGAAACGCGACAAGATGAATGACCTCATCCTGATGCTCAAAGGTGCGATGGCGGCAGAAAGCAAAGTCGGCTTGATGATGAATGTGAAGCGCACTGATCTGGACCGTGTTATCCGTCAGCTGCCAGCGTTGAAGAACCCGACGATTTCCCCATTAGCTGACCCCGATTGGGTCGCGGTCAACACGATCATCGACGAAGACACGGTCCGGCACATCATTCCCCAATTGAAGGCTGCGGGGGCCAGCGGTATCGTCGAGTATCCCATCAGCAAGATCATTGAATAGATAGGCCCAACGACGGATGACAGGCCGTTGCGTGCTCTCAATTCCGCCGTTGCGTGCTCTCAATTCCACCGCGACACTTCGACCAGAGCACGACGAAGGTAGCGCTGGGCATCGTCGGCATCCTCGGCGGTGGGCCGTGCGGCCAGATAATGCCGCAACGGGGTGATGGCCCGACCATACCGGCCGGCTTGAACCCACAGCACTCCTAAATCGCGCTGTTGCTCAGGATCGTTGGGCCATAGTTGCGTTAGGCGGTCGGTGACTCGGGCCGCAGACCGGTAGGCCCGAGCCGCCACATAGGCCGCCTTGAGGTTGTGGAGCATCCGCGCGACAATCGCTCTCGGCGAGGCTGGCTCCAAGGCGGCAGGTGTCAGCGCGAAGGGCTGCCCAGTGACCGCGCGGACCAATTTCTCACAGGCATCAGCATCGAGGAATCGCCCGCCGTGAAAAGGATCAAACAGGATGGCTTCGTCGTCCTTGATGGCTTTGGCGATAAAGTGGCCCGGTAAACCCACCCCCACCACCTTCAATCCGGCACGCGCGCCCACGGCCATCGCCAACACCGCCAACGCAATCGGCAATCCGACCTGACGATCGAGAACTTTATTCAGGTAACTGTTGCGGGGATCGTAGTAATGGCGAGTATTGCCGCGAAAGCCGCACTCGTCGAAAAGGAATGCGCTGAAAGCGGCGGTGCGTGCCGCAAGTGAACCGGTCAGCCGGGGCCGCACGGTGGCGGCCAAGCGTTCAATCTGCGCCAAATAGTGGCGTGGCCGGAGGCGACGATAGGCGTCGCGGGCGATCAGGAGTGCCACCCGGGCCAGATCGATAGGGGCTTGTGGCTGAACCGCCAACCGCGTCAATGCATCCCGAAGTTTCATGGGGTCATTGTAGCGGTACGTCCATACCTCATTGAAGTGCGGTTGACCCGCAGTTCAGCCCAACAGGGGGCCTCGACGGTGCCAGAGCCAGGATGCGGAGTGTCGGCGGCGGGCGCCGGCGGGCCTAGCTCCTGTCGTCGATCGGGTTGTAGCTCAGATTGAACAGTCCCAGAGATTGAACAGTCCCAGAGATGGGTAATGGGCCAACGGCTCCAATGCTTCCCCCCTCAGGCTGCCGAACTCGAAGTGGAGCGGGCGTAACTCGGGTAACTGAACCCTCGGGTAATTGAACTTAACACACCAAACGGGTAGCCGGAATGTTGATGCCTGAAGTGATGCGGAGTTCGCGGAGCAAACTGAGCAGCGTCAGTTTTGTTCGACAATCGCGAAGCAGCTTAGGAATGTTGATGCCTGAAGTGATGCGGAGTTCGCGGAGCAAACTAAGGAGGGGCCGTTGCACGATTGCTTGATCCGTGAAGCCAAGCGCAGAAAGAGAAAGCAGTTCCTGAAGCTCAACGCAGAAAGAGAAAGCAGTTCCTGAAGCTCAACGCAGACTGTGATCTAGGACACTGTTGGACGTAACAATCGAGGTTGGATATAACAATCGAGCTGTGAATGACGCGCCAGTGATCAACCCACCCAGGAGACGAATTCCCAGAACTCGGCGAAAGACTACGTCTTCACTTTCTCTGAAAGAATGGTTTACTTTCAGTACTACGTCTTCACTTTCTCTGAAAGAATGGCCATCGGCAGTGGAACGAAACTCATAAAACAACCACACGGTTGACCGTCCGCCTCTCCCTCGGACCGCCAACCGTGTGGTTTTAGGCTCTCGCCGATTTAATATAAGCGATTCCTGTGCCAATTCGTGCCGAGGCGGCGAGATGGTGGTTTTCTCTGCGATTTTCCCGGAGATTTTCGCATTCTGAGTGAAATATGAGAAAATACTCGCCTTCAGTCATCTGCCACATGAGCGCGCAGTCAGACATTGTAAAAGCCTAATCTTTAGGCAAACCTCCCTGCCTTTTTTCATAATTTCCAAACTCTTCGAGATTTTGCATGAGGTCGATCGATGCCGGCCATCATTGATGATACCTACGCGGAAGCCTTTCGCAGCATTTATGCCAGTGTTCTGATTACCGCCCGCAACCGCTTCTGGCTCCAACACGCCGTCACCGCGTGTACCGGCAATGCCAGTAGCACCATCCTGTGCGACTGCGAAGCCGGTTGGGATCGTGACGTGCCCGAAACGGAGACTCCCGACGGCCGCCCGGGGGCGATTGTTCAATTCCATGTGCCCCGGTTTCTCAAAGACCGCGAAGCCCGGCTCGAACGTGCCGTGCTGGTGCGGATTTCCCAAAACGTCCTCACTTGCCCAACCACGGCGGTTTTTAACGTGCTGGATGCCAGCGGGAGTTGGTACGCCAGCCAACAGCCGCCCCGCCCTGGGGGTCGATGGTTCCCGTTGGGTCGGAAGTTGGCCTATTTCGGTGACGGTTTCCAGTACACGGCCGAACGCTATGGCCGACGGTGCTATGTTGTGCCCATTCTGAGTGGGGAATTTGTCTGTGAGCGGCGGATTGGTTTTGCGGATGGGCTGATGGGTGGCAATCTGTGGTTTTTGGGTCGCACGGCCGATGCGGCCTTGGAAGCCGCCAGTTTGGCTGCCGCGGCAGCCCGAGCCATTCCTGGGGTCATTTTGCCTTTCCCTGGCGGCGTCGCGGCCAGTGGTAGCAAAGCCGGCAGCCGTTACAAGTTCAGTATCGCCAGTACCTATGCCGAATACTGCCCCACACTCCGGGGCAAGCCAGGGGTTGTTTCCCGACTCCCTGATGGCGTGGCCAGTGTTCAGGAAATTGTCATCAACGGCTGCGATTTGGCGACTATCGCTCGTGCCACACAGGCAGCGATTGCAGCTTCCCGCGACGTTGCGGATTTGATGATGATTTCTGCGGGCAACTACGGTGGGCGCTTGGGGAAAAGCTTCATCTATCTGCACCCGGAGAAACAACCGCACTAGCGGCGTGTAGCCCTAGTCCCAATCGTTTGGTAACCGCGGGACAACAGTGGAGCAAACACCAGGATCAACGCCTTGAGCCAGAGCTGACAACGTTAGTCTATGGCTGGATCAAAAGGGGCGACAGCCAACACCCAAGCTGGTCACTGTGAACGGATGAGCTGTTTTACGCGGGATTATCGAGAATTTCGCGAACTTTTTGCGCCAGCGAAGCGGGAGTGAAGGGTTTTTGCAGAAAGTTAGCCACTGCTTCCGCTAACCCATGACGAAGCACCATGTCGTCGTTATACCCGCTGATGTAGAGCACTCGCAGGTTGGGCCGCTGGGCGCGCAGTGTCTCGGCCAGTTCGCGTCCACCCAATTCGGGCATGACGACGTCGGTGATAAGAAGATCAATCGGTTGGCGGAGTTCTTCGAGCTTGTGCAACGCATCGTGCGCGTCATGGGCTGTGACCACTTTGTAGCCTTGATTCTCCAAACCGATCTGCGCTATCGTCCGAACAGCGTCTTCGTCTTCCACCAACAGAATGGTTTCATTACCCCGTGACTTTTTGTGAATCAGCGACGATGGCGGTGGCAGATGCTCCGCTGCCGGGAACCAAATCGTGAACGTAGTGCCGACGCCCAAGGTACTGGTCACGCTGATGTGGCCGCCGTTGAGCTTGACGGCACCATGCACCACCGCCAAGCCCAGCCCTGTACCCTTGCCCGGTCCTTTCGTGGTGAAAAACGGTTCAAAGATCTTGGCTTTCACTTCCTCCGTCATGCCAATGCCCGTATCGGCGACGGTCAGTTGAACATAGCGCCCCGGACGCACGTCAGGATCGTCGGGCAAATTGTCCGCTGTGAAGACAACATTGCGGGTTTCGATCGTAATTCGCCCCCCCGTGGGCATGGCATCACGGGCGTTGACCATCAGGTTGAGTAGCACCTGCTCGATCTGCCCACGATCGACTTTGACCGGATCGAGGGTGGGCGCGAGTGTCGTGGTGACAACGATATCCTCGCCGATCAGGCGTCCCAGAAGGCGTACGGAATCGCCGATCAGCTCATTGAGGTTAAGAACTTTCGGTTCCACGATGGCTTTCCGGCTGTACGCCAACAACTGTTGCGTCAGCCGCGCAGCCCGAGCACCGGCGTTGTGAATTTGCACAATCGCTTCGCGGTGCGGATCGGTGGGGGCCATATCGCGTAAGACCAAATCGCTATAGCCATTGATCACGGTGAGCAAGTTGTTGAAATCATGCGCGATACCACCGGCGAGCCGACCCACCGCCTCCATCTTCTGCGAATGCTGCAACTGCGTTTCCAAGCGTTTCCGCGCTGTAATGTCTTCTGTGAATATCACGATGCCTTTCACTTCGCCATCGGCTCCACGCCAGGGTTGGATTTCCCAGCGGAGATATTGCACGCTGCCATCGGCCCGTTCAAAGCGGTCTTCATCACACCGCTCGACAGCCCCGGCTAAACACCGCCGGTGAATTTCCTTCCACCGCTCAGGGATTTCTGGAAAAACATCGTAATGACACAGGCCAATGATGTTGCGCTCGCCCAACTTGTAATCGGTCAACCACCGACGACTGATATGGATATAGCGCATCTGCCGATCGAGCATAGCAATCGGTGCCCACGAATGCTCCACAAAAATCCGGAGCTGCTCTTCGCGCTCGCGCAGAGCCTGTTCGGAGCGAATCCGCTCGGTCACATCGCGGGCAATCAGTTGAACGGCGGGTTGCCCCTCAAACCGGCATGGCCCAGCGCACGATTCGACGATCCGCCAGGAACCATCAGCATGGCGCAGTCGGAATTGCCGCAGAGGAACGGGACGATGCTCCCGCAGAACGATTTGCTGGCGCTGCTGGCTCACTTCGCGATCATCGGGATGAAGAAACTCGCCGAGCGAGCGCCCGAGGAGCTGGTGCGGCTCCAGACCCAGCAATTGCGCTGCCGAGCGGTTGAGATACGCAAATTTCCCATCGTGCAGTATCCCAATCCCTTCCGGCGACATTTCAATCAGGTCGCGGTAACGGGCCTCGCTCAGCCGCAAAGCCTCTTCGGCTTTTTTGTGCTGAGTGACATCCACCATAATCCCACGAAGGGTTACGGGCTTACCATTTTCGACAACTAATGTCACAATGTCGCGGAGCCACACCACCCGGCCATCCTGAGCCACCATGCGATATTCGAAATCATGATTCTGACAAGCCTGTGTGGCCGCTGTGCAAAACTCAATGGCCGCCTGACGATCCTCGGGGTGCAGATGATTCACCCAAAAGTCTGGCTCGTGCAGCCATTGCTCCACCGGATAACCCAGTAACCGCTCGGCTTGCTGACTGACAAAAGTGAACTGGAACGTTTGGGCATCGGCCTCCCAAACAATCCCATCCACCGTCGCGACCAACTGCTCGTAGCGTTTCTGCCGCGTTTGGCATTCGCGCTCAGCTTGTTTGTGTTCCGTAATGTCGCGAGCGATGCCGATGAGGCCGATGATGTGGCCTTGCCCATCGCGATAGGGCGATTTCGTGACCAGATACGTTCGGGTCACTCCATCTGTCAGAATCTCTTCATCAGTCTGGGCTTGTCCGGTTTGCCAGAGGCGTTGGTCGTTGGCTTGGATGCGTGCGGCACTCTCGGCATCGAAAATCGCCGTATCGTCGTGGCCGAGAACCTCATCAACAGGTTTGCCCACCAAACGTGCAGCCGCTGCGTTGAGCAGCAAATATTTCCCCGCACGATCCTTCACGAAAATGGCATCTGCCGCTTGATCCAGAATAGCCTGAAGCAGGTTGAAAGCACGGCATTCCGAGCGGATTTTACACCGCACCGCACAGTACAATAATCCCGCCGACACCGCCAAAAAGACACAGCCTTTGAGCATATCCAGATAGAACGCCCAAGAGCTTTCCCCCACCACCGTCAGCCACGATAGATACGACAAACCAATCCAAGCCAGAAAAAGCAACGAGTAAACAACCACCACACAAGTGGGAGTCGGACGACGCGAGCCTAAGAATCGAAGCAGCGCAGGACTCAACCGAACCATCACACATCACTCATCTTCGATAATTGACATCGACAACCCCGCGAACTGCGGTCCATAACCATCCAAAGACATCCAGGCGCCAATCGCGGAACCGGAGTTATTGTCAGGGATAACGAAGCCTACTTCATGTCCCGACAGTCGCAAAGTGATTTCGTCGTGGACGAACAGAAATGAGCGCATCTGCCGATAACTTCAGCTATTACGGCTACGTCGGCCGTCGAGCAGCATTTGATCACAGTCGTGAAAAATTCTGTCACGCCCAAGTCTGATGGCAGGCAAAGCCTCCCCCCATCGCCGGCCGCCAGTTCGCCGACGATGGGCGCAGAAGGAGGAAGGCTGAGCTACGCGGGGCCACACGTTCGCGGAGACGCGGTTATTGGTTGAAGACGAACTCCTTGGTGTTGATGAGTGCCCAGAGGATATTTTCGTAGGCGATTTTCTTGCCGGCAGCGCCCGATTTGGCTTCCATCGTGCGGATGTGTTCGAGTGCTGTCGCCAGATCGTCGGCGGTGGGTTTGCGTGCGAAGGCCCACAGAAATAGTTCGGTCACTTTCTCGGAGTCGCTCCGCTTATCCTCTGGCCTGGCGAGTTGATCGGCACGACCGCCTCCCCGGGCGATTTTGCCTTGCACTTCGTCGCTGTTGAGCAAGTGGAGCACCGCGGCCAGGTTCGCTTCGCTGACCCGTTCGCATTCGCACGCACTGATCCGCTGCGGGCGGCCAAAAACATCGAGGAAGTACGAGGCAAATGATTCATCCGGCAGCATGATGGCCCGGGTGGGGGCGTTTTTATCGTGGGGGAGGCCACCAAACCGGGTGGGGCTATCGGTGACTTGCCCCACGGCATCGAGGAGGACCTCTGCGGCGAGCCGTTTGGGATAGTAGCGAGCGTAGGTTTGCTTATCGTGCTTGTTGAACTCGTTGGGTGTACTACTGAGTTGATACGTCCGGCTCTTGCAGATGGTTTTGATCAATTCCTTGAGGCGGAATTTCTTCGCGATAAAATCCTGGGCGAGGGCTTCGAGCAATTCCGGGTTGCTAGGTGGGTTGGTGATGCGCATGTCGTCGAGTGGGTCCACGATACCGCGACCGAAGAAGTGGGCCCAGTAGCGGTTGACCACGGTTTTTGCGAAAAAGGGGTTTTTCGGGTCAACCATCCAATCCACCAGTTTGTGGCGCGGATCGTCATCCGCGGGGATGGTGAGAGGATCGGCATCGAGGGGTTTGGGGATTGCCGGTTGACCGGTGCGTTTGTTGTTCAAACTGCCCATGGGGCGAACGTAAACGACTTGCAAGCGGTTGTCGGGCCGGTTGGGGTCGAGAACCCGTGGCCGCACTTCCTTCCGACCTACCCGGGCAAAGAACGCCGCCATCCCCCAGTAGTCGTCTTGGCTCCATTTCTCATAAGGGTGGTGGTGGCAATTGGCGCAGGTCAGCCGCTGCCCTAGAAACACCTGGCTGACATCGTCGACGAAGTTCTCGGCTTTCTCGATTTCCTTGTACCACACCGTGGGGGGGGATTGGCGTTCATCGCCGCTAGCCGTCAGGATGGCGCGGACGAACTGGTCATACGGTGTGTCTTGCGCCATCTGCTCGCGAATCCATTCGTGGAAGGCGAACGTTCCGGCGGCGCGCTCAGTTTGCTGCCGCCGCTTGACACGTAGAATGTCCGCCCATTTGTTGGCGAAGTAGTAAGCGTATTCTGGTGAATCCAGCAGTTGGTCGATCAGTTTGTCGCGTTTGGCGGGGTCGGTGTTGGCCACAAAATCGAGGACTTGTCGTGGTGTGGGCAGTGTGCCTGTGATGTCGATGAACACCCGGCGGATGAATTGTTCATCGCTACAGCGCTCGCTGGGAACCAGTCCCAGTTCCTGCCACTTTTTCGCTGTGAAACGATCGACAATCGTTTGTTCGGGGAAGCTCCACGACGGTGTTTCGACACCCAGCGGTACCGTGATGCGCACGACCGCAACCATCCCCTGATAACGAGCCATGATAGCGGCCTCGCCACTGAGTCCCAACGTGGTGATCAAGCCGCGTTCATCGACTGTGGCAATTTCCGTGTCGTTGCTTTCGTATTGGGCACGACGGGTGATGTCTTCGATCTGGCCGTTGCTGTAATGTGCGTAGACGGCAAACTGCTGCTGGCTTTGGCGGCCCAGAACACGATGTTCAGGATAAACACGAATGTGCGTCACCTTCGGATCATTCTCGTGGCCCCACGGCATGCCGGCGGCAATCCAGCGGCGAACCAGCTTGTACTCATCCGACGCCGGGTCCATCTTTTTGCCACCCCCATGGGGGGCACGGCCAGTCGCCTTCATCAAGAACAAGCTCGCATCGGGATTGGCCGGAAACAGACGTCGCCCCCGGCCTTCTTTCACCAACGTCGTGTAGTCCAGCTCGGGTTCAAAACCTAACAGTGATAGCCGAAAGCCATTCTGACCCGCCAATTTCCCATGGCAACCGCCGCTATTGCAGCCCAGTTTCGTGAACACGGGCACCACTTGATTGGTGAAGTTCAACGGCAGGTTCTCATCGATGCTCCGCACGACCAGCGGCACTCGGACCGATTGACCCTCATAGGTCACCACAATGTCCGTCTGTCCGTTGGCGCGGGGAACCACGCGGCCCCCCGCGACAATCTCCGCCGAGCGGCCATCGGCGACGGCATAGGTGGCGCGATGCGTCAGGTCCGAGAGCCGGCCATTGGCGTGCGTTGCGGTGACAATCAACTGTGCGGCGTCGTCGGCCCCCGTGAGCGTCACTTTCTCCGGATAGACGGTTAAACTCTTCACTTCGGCGGCCGCCACATCGGAAGCGCTAATAGCTAGAGCCAAGAGGGCGAAGCCAACAACCACTCCCCAACGGACAAGCTTCAGCATGGGATGAGACCCTCGCGGGTAGTCAGGCAGGTCACGCCGCGGAGATGCGGACGTGCTGTACGGCAGGTAAGCTGATTGTCGCGAGAATTCCCCTCCGTTGCAAGAGGTTCGATCAGAAGTTGCAAGAGGTTCGATCAGAACGTGAACACTTCCCTCCGATGATGCGTCACAGCAAGCCATGCGCCCCTCCGTGGCAAAAGGTTCGATCAGAAAGAGGTTCGACAAGAACAACAGGCTCGATCAGAACGTGTGGGCTTGAGGGAATGCCCCGGCCAGCCACACCGTCGGGGTTGATGGGGTGGCTTGGTCGTTCAGAATGCGACAGGCAACGCCTGTTCGACCGGCCAGCCACACCGTCGGGGTTGATGGGGTGGCTGGCCGCACGACGAGTTCAAGCTCATTGTCCGCAGCGATACGCAGCCATGCCGGCACGGATCCAACCGGCATGGCTCCAAGATGGAAAACGCCACACTACCCGAGAAGATTCCCCCGCAAAATGCGGGAAAAAGTGAACCTTCGAGAAGGGTTGACACTCTCTCCTTCGACCACTACGTTAATAGTAACTAAGGGGGTGTAGCTCAGTTGGTAGAGCGCTTGAATGGCATTCAAGAGGTCAGGAGTTCAACTCTCCTCACCTCCACCTTAAACACAACACACTGCTCGCATCGTCGATAGAAGTTGTTCAACGCGTCACGCCGAGAACAACCTCTATCGCCCATGCATCTGTAATCCCACTCGAAATTCATCACTGCTGAATATTAAATTCATCCCTGCTGAATATTCATCCCTGATAAACAAGCCGCCACAAGACAGACCTTGGCGCGACGCATCAAGGTTGTGCGCACGATGGCCATGATGACCGGGCCGAATGGTGTGTCACTGCCACGGCGGCAGACAGCAGGTGCACTGCAATAGCCCACATCGACTCACGCCAGGCCGCTGGGTGACTCGGATTGACCTTTCGGCCGCTGGCCCATGCACTGCCCTTGTTCGCCTCGACTGACTCCCTGCCTGAAAGTCACCCAGACGACGTTCTGATCGCTGCACTGATCGCTGCAGCAACTTGCGCCATGTCCGAACCGCTCAATCAGAACCGCTCAACTGGCGACCTCCAGCAGTGGCTGTGTATCCAGTCTCGTGCCACCTTCGACCCAGCTTCTCCAGCTCCTTGCTCAACTGGCGACCTCCAGCAGTGGCTGTGTGTCCAGGGGCTGGCGAATGGTCCACTTGGTGACGTCAGCCGGTTCACGGACGATGTGGTTGTAAAGAGTATCGCGTTCGACGGGGATGCGACCGGCTTCTTCGATCAAGCGGCGCAGTTCGGCCACAGTGAGTTGTTGCGGCGAATCACTGCCAGCGGCGTGATAAATCTTTTCGTGAACCACTGTACCGTCGATGTCGTCGGCGCCGAAGCTTTGCGCCACTTGGGCCACTTTCACCGTTAGCATCTGCCAATAAGCTTTGATGTGCGGGAAGTTGTCGAGCATCAGCCGGGAAATTGCGATCATTTTCAGGTCCATCAGCCCGCTGGGTTTGGGGATATTTTGGCCCAACGGGTTGTTGGAGGGATGAAAGGCCAGCGGAATGAAGGTTTGGAAGCCGCCGGTTTCGTCTTGCAAGGCCCGCAGCCGCAACAGGTGGTCGATGCGGTGTTCGGGCTTTTCAATGTGCCCGTAGAGCATGGTCGCATTCGAGCGGCCACCCATGCGGTGCCATTCGCGATGCACGCGCAGCCATTGTTCGGCATCGGCTTTGTAATCGCAGATTTTGCGGCGAACTTCAGGATGGAAGATCTCTGCGCCACCGCCGGGGAGCGAACCCAACCCGGCTGCTTTCATCTCCGCGAGCAGTTCCTGGGTGGGGCGTTTGGTGATCCGCTCAAACCAATCCCATTCCACGGCTGTCCACGCTTTCAAATGCAGCTGTGGGAAGGCGTTGTGGATCATGCGGATGATGTTCAGATACCATTCATACGGTAGCAGATGGTGCAACCCACCCACAATGTGCAGTTCGGTGGCCCCTGCTTCGCTAGCTTCCCGAGCGCGTTGCAGAATCTCTTCGTCGGTCATCACATAACCGCGCGGTGATTTTAAGTCGGCACGGAAGGAACAGAACGCACAGCGGTAAACGCACACATTCGTGGGGTTGAGGTGTTGGTTGACGTTGTAGTAGGTGATGTTGCCGTTTTTCTTTTCCCGAACAAAGTTCGCCAGTTCCCCCAAAGTGAACAAATCAGCATGGTGTTCGAGGAAAAGTCCATCGTCGAAGGTGAGTCGAACACCGGCATAAACTTTATCGCGAATGTCAGCCAGGCGGTTGGCGAGAGTCATGGCATGTGTTCCTGTTGCGCTGGGCCGCGAGCAGCTGTTGTATCACTCACGACACTAACCGCAATCGGTGTTTCTCCAGCAACGGCTTGGCGCAAGTGGCGCAATAGCCATAACCCGGCGCAGAGGGTGGCCCAACGGCGTGAAGAGGCTTTCCCATCAGTTGCTTATCGGCCATCGCAGCGCACACTTGCCTATGTAAGGGTTGGATTCCACCACGGATCGACAGCTAAGGAGAGTTCGAATGACTGCACGATTGTTGTTGGCTACTGTGGGTCTTTGGGTATCTGTCGGATGGGCGTGTGCAGACGGCATTCCACGGTATTTGCCGCCAGCGCGAACCGGCAATCATGGTTTTGGGCCTCACGCCAGTTCGGTCACATGGGCATCGGCTCATCCGTCCGGATGGTACACCAATACCTACAACTATAATTGGTATTACCCGTGGTATGCGTACTACAACTTCCACGCCAGCCCCTACGCCAATTGGACCACCACGAAAGGTTACGCCGGCTACGCCCACCATGGCCCCGCTGGCATCCACCACTGGCATCAGAAGCCCGCAGAACCATACATCGGTGAATGGCAGGGCCGCGTCGTCGGTCGCCCTACAGCCTATGATGTGCTGATCGGAAACCTCCTCCCCGTTCCCGACAAAAAAGAAGATAAGAAAGACGAAACGAAAAAAGATAACAAAGACCCCAAGAAAGAGGAAAAAAAGGTGGAAGGGCCAATGACGAAATGATATCAGACGAAATGATATCACTTGAAAATCTCGATTTCCCCACTCACCCGCAAATGACGACTGCGGGTGTTTTTCTTTGAATATCTGCCAGTGCGACAACCTCCACCACAAACTTCTACCCACCTACCCACCCTCGGAGATTGCATCATCCCACGGCGTCCTGATACTGTGATGACTCCGTCATTGCCGCAGCCGTTGGCTCGTGTGATCGCAACGACATCCCCCCACCCCCACCAGCGCTACGTTTCATGAACTACCGGCTGCTGATACCCAACCTGCTTTCGGCCGCACGGATCGTGTTGGGCGCTGCGTTCCCCTTTTCATCAGACGATGGCCGACTGTTCATCATCGTGCTGGCCATGCTTTCGGATGGGTTGGATGGCTTGGCGGCCCGGTGGCTGCAGGGAGAGTCGGACGTAGGACGGTGGCTCGATCCGATCGCTGATAAGTTCTTCGTTCTGATGGTTACAGCAACCTTGCTCGCGGAAGGCACACTTCATCCCCTGTGGTTGATGGGGATCGCCGCTCGTGACATCACGGTGATGGTCGGCCTATTGGTGGTTGTGGTGCGTCCGCAGTGGTTGCGTTGGCACAAGTTCCAGCCATCGTGGTGGGGGAAATCGACCACCGCCGCGCAGTTCGTCGTGCTGCTTGTACTGGTTGTGAAGGGTTCAGCCCCGGTGTGGCTTTTGACCATCACAACGCTGGTAAGTCTGGGAGCCGCTATCAATTACGCGATGCGCTTTGTACGTCACCCGAGGGGGTAGCCACCGCGCAGCCGCCCACGGCGCTTTGGGCCACATGTTCCTGCTGCGAAGCAAGACATTTTGGGCCACATATTCTTGCTGCGAAGCAAGACATCCACCGGCTCCGGAGCAATATCGGAGAAGTATCCGGCATCGGCGACACGCCGCAGAGCCGCCCACGGCGCTTTGGGCCACATGTTCCACGTGGAACGTCAGCCAACGTTAGAATATCGGGCGCGAGAGGGGCCTATTTCTCGAGAAAATCGCACTATCCGAGGCCAATGAAGCTTTGGCATGAATTTTACGCGATCAGCAAAATATACAAAAGTATACATATTTACGACCGCGGCATGGCCAAATATGGCCATTTGTATACATTGCACTAGAACCATCAGCCCAAGGCCGTCATTCGTTCATCGTGGCCCATTCCCGGCGCGTGCAAGCGTTGATCGCCTGAAGCGCTCGTTGTTGCCAGGCTGTTATTCGCTCATCCCTCCGCCTTTCGGAGCACCGAACTCGGTTTTGATGCCGCTCGTTTTTGTCAGGCCGTTATTCGCTCATCGCGGCCCAATCGTGGGGCTTGAGCCAGTAGTCGGTCAGTTCCGCTTCCGGGGTGCCGGGAGCTGGTTTGTAGTCGTAGATGTAGCGGACCACTGGGGGCAGGCTCATCAGAATGCTTTCGGTACGGCCATCGGTTTTCAAGCCAAAGACCGTACCGCGATCGTAGATGAGGTTGAACTCCACATAGCGACCACGCCGGTATTCCTGGAAGAACCGCTGCTGGGGGGTATAGCTCAGCCCTTTGCGGCGTTGCACGATGGGCAGATAAGAGTCGAGGAAGGCGTTGCCGGCATCGCGGACGAAGGCCCAAGCGGCGTCGGTCGCGTCCATGTAGTCGAAGAAAATCCCGCCGACACCGCGGGCTTCGTTGCGATGTTTGAGGAAGAAGTACTCATCGCAATCGTGTTTCATTTGAGCATAATTGGCCACCGCCGGGTGGGCATCGCACACTCGCTTCCACACTTTGTGAAAGTGAACGACATCCTCTCGGAACGGATAGTACGGTGTCAGATCGCCGCCACCACCAAACCACGCCTTGGAGCCGTGGGTCAGATAGCGGAAGTTCGCATGCACTGTGGGCACCAGCGGACTGCGTGGATGAATCACCAGGGAAACCCCTGTCGCGGTGAACGCAAGGCCATCCCCCGGGATTTGCCGCGCGAATTCGGGTGTGAATTCACCAAAAACTTCCGAGAAATTCACGCCGCCTTTCTCGAAGACCGCCCCGTTTTCGATGACACGCGTACGCCCCCCCCCACCACCGGGCCGCTGCCAACTATCTTCGCGAAACGCGGCTTCGCCATCGACCTGTTCCAACGCCGCGCAAATGCGATCTTGCAAATCGCGAAAAAACGCCACGGCTTGCTCGTGCATAACACGCCCTCCTCGCGGTCCCGCAAGTGTAGGAATAGGGCGCAACACAGGATCAACAACACCCACGGGGCGGTCGGCGAATAAGGAGTCGGCGAATAAGGCTATGCGGTGGCCCCGAAAGGATCATCTTGCACCAATTGTCGCGAAGAGCTGGTGCAACCCAAAGCCTTGGGGGTGCCCTATCCCAGGGATAAGAGAAGTCCCCAATCCCACGGTGCGAGAAGCGAGCGCTACCCAAAGCCTCGGCGAGCCTTACAATAGCGGTAATTGGGAGTGTTTGCACAACTGGTGTTGGCCCGGGTCTTCAAAACCCGTGGGGGGTGTGAACAACGCTCCCTGTCGGTTCGATTCCGATACACTCCCGTCAACTTATTGTCACGAAGGCTCAGTGAACTTATTGTCACGAAGGCTTAGTGAACCGCGGGAGTTGGCAGAAAGCCTGGCGGTTCTTGTCTTTCCGGCACGTCTGGCCGGTTCGT
>JANWYJ010000094.1 GCA_025055115.1 Gemmata sp. | reverse complement strand
GTTTCTCATGGGCGACCACCGAACCCATACTCGGATGGAAGCTGACGAAAGCCCCACAGCCCACCGGAATGCGGGGTGGGGCACCCGTCATCATGTAGTGGTTGCCCGCTCCGTGGTTGCCTTGGTCGTGCCGGATCGAGCGAATGAGGGCGTATTTTTTCAAGTTCTTGGCCAACTGGACCATGTGTTCGGAGAAAAGAACCCCCGGGACTGCCGTCGGGATGGCTTTGAACTCGCCGCGATACTCTGCGGGAGCCTCCGGTTTGGGGTCGAAGGTTTCAAAATGGGTTGGTCCGCCGTCCATCCAGATGAGAATGCACGATTTGGCCGCCGGTTGCGATACACCCGCAGCGGGCTTGGCACTGGCTTGCGCCCGCAGCGCTGTGAGCAATCCTCCGCCGAGGAACATGCCCAGCCCCAGTTGCAGCGTATCGCGCCGGGTAACGCCGTTGCAATTCGTATAAAAAGCCATATTTCACCTCAGGTTTGACTGTTCCTTCGGAGTTCGACAGTTTTTCAAGCCTCTTCACCGCCGTCCCCGCAATGCGACTCCGGCAGGCTCGTTGCCAGGATGGTACCCGTTGCCAGGATGGCACCGTGGCAGGTGTTGCCGGTTCCGCGTGGTGAGGGTCGGTTCATTCTCCTCGTCGTGGGTGTGGGGTTGTTGTGGGCTGTTGACGTTCCCATCAATCGTTCCAATCAATTCGTTCCAATCAATCATTGAAGACGAATTCCGGGGTGTTGATCAAAGCCCACAGGAGGTCTTCCGCGGCGCTGCGTCGCGAGGTTCCGTTCTTTGCAAAACGTTGGAGGGCGTTGGCGCGTTCGGTGTCGGTCGGGTAGCGGCAGTAGGCGAGCAAGTACAGTTCTTCGACAATTTCGGCGGCTGTTTTGTTACTTTGGGCCAACTGGGCGCAGCGGCCGCCATCGGCGGTGACTTTCCGGTGTAACGCGGGGGAATTCATCAGGTGCAGCGCTTGGACGACGGTTGTTTCGCTGGTGCGTTCACAGGGGGGGTCTTGGTTGGGGTCGGGGCGGCCGAAGCTATCGAGGAAGAACGATTGTGCGCGGACGGTCCACAGTTCCATCGCTCGCGAACCGGGGGGCATGGCCTCAAAGCGTTCGGGAATACCGGTGATGTCGCAAACCATATCGAGCAGTACTTCGGCTCGCAGCCGTTGCCGATAGTGGCGCGAGTAGTTGCGCAGGTCGGCCGCATTGCGTTCGTTGGGGGTGGTGGAGAGTTGGTAGGCGTGGCTGGTGCAGATGGTGCGGATCAGTTTTTTCAGATCATATTTCTGGTCGCGGAAGTGCTGGGCGAGGGCTTCGAGCAATTCAGGGTTGCTGGGCGGGTTGGTAGCGCGGAGATCATCGACGGGGTCGACGATGCCGCGGCCCATCAGGTCGGCCCAGACGCGGTTGACGATGACTTTGGCGAAAAACGGGTTATTGGGGGCGGTCATCCAATCGGCCAGAACTTCGCGGGGGTCCTGGTCGGGGGGGATGTCGAGC
>JANWYJ010000082.1 GCA_025055115.1 Gemmata sp. | reverse complement strand
CGGAACCACCAACGCCGAAGGGAAATTCCAACTCAAAACCTACGATGGTCGCGAGGGGGCCGTGCCTGGTACGCACATGGTTGTACTCGCCGACTTGGAGGAAGAACGCCCCCCGCAAGGCCAAGTGGCCAAAAAAGCACCCCGGATTCCCAACCGCTTCACAACCGCCACCGGCGGCCTGACCGCAGAAGTGAAAGAGGGCGGCGGACCCATCATCCTTGAAGTACCCGCCAACTGAATGGTTGGCTTACTCGCCATTCACCACGCCCGACCGCCATTCACCACGCCCGACGGTCCAACCGTCGGGCGTCTTTGATTCGAAGTTCGCCGCCGGAAAGCAGGAAAGCAACTCGTAAAGCAGCAACTCGTAAAGCATCTCGTAAAGATCGTAGGACGCTTGACTCGATCCGACTCTCGGGCACTCTTGATTCGAAGTTCGCTGCGACGTTACTCGACACCGCGGGTATTCAAGCGCCGCGTGTATTTTTGCTCACCGATCCAGAGCGTCAATTGGTCGTTCTCAAACGCTAGCACATCCACGCGGCCTGCCGGAGTGGTGAGGACACCGCACAACCGCCCGGTGGGATCGAAAACCTGAATTCCCAAGCTGGTGGCGGCGTACAGGCGACCTTCACGATCGACAGTCAGCGCGGTCACATCAACGCCCGGTGAACCGGGTTTCACCCGCAAAGGACAATACGGCGCCGGGTGCCGCGGAACGTTATCTGCCCCCACGGTGAAGGCCACAAGTGCCCGGCTTTGGGGATAACCCGCATAGAGGGTATGGCCAGTTCGTACCGTACATGTGGGTTGACGCAGTCGCGGGTCGCTGATGGCTTCCAGAATCACCGGCGGAGGTGGGCTGGGTTTCTCCGACGCAGGAACCTTCTTCCACTGTTCCCCCCGGAGCAGCAGTTGCCCCAGCGGCATATCTTGGGCCATCACCGGTCCGGAAGGAAGGAGTGTGAACCCGGAAGGAAGGATTATGAACGCAAGTACACTTAAAAAGCGTGCCATACATCATCATCCCATTGAGAACGCCACGCCGAGCCGCTCGACACGGACAACGATCCGACGACGGATACACCCACTGTGGCTCCGAGAGACTCAAGAAACTGATCATCGCGCCGCGAACAACCACGGCGCGTATCCCACGGCGACTCCGGCGAGGGGGATCGTCCCAAGAAACTGACCATCGCGCTGCAAACAACCGGGGGGGGCCAGGTTGGGGCTAGGTTCGAGGTGGCGCCGGTTACTTCGGTGGGGGCGGCGTATTGCGCCACAGCCAGCGCAACGCTTCTGGCAGGATCGCACCGCCGTGTTTGCCGTTGTGGCCGCCATCGCCCATGACGAGTTTGTAATCGTACTGCATGTAGTTCAGCGCCGCGGCCATCGCGAGGTTGGCCAAGGGCCAATTCCCGTGCAGATTATCCAAATCCCCCATCCCCTCTTGGAGGAAAATACGGATTGGCTTGCGTTCTGTTTTGCGGATGAGGCCGGGGTAAACATCACCACCGCGAATGTTCGTGAAACTACCGACATGGGAGAGGACTTTGGAGAATAAGTCGGGCCGCTCCCACGCGACGGTGAAGGCACAAATCCCGCCGGAACTGATTCCGCAGATGGCACGACCGGCCGCATCGGAACGCAGTTTAACCTTTTTCCCCACTTCGGGGAGAATCTCCTGTTCGAGGAACCGTGCATACTGATCAGAAAGAGTGTCGTATTCAAAGCTCCGGTTGGAGCGTCCCTTTCCTTTGCCGTCCGCGGCGGGGAAAGTCCCGGGGTTGATGAAAATGCCCACCGTAACCGGCATGTGCTTTTTATGAATCAGATTGTCGAAGACGATCGGCACACGGAACGGCCCTTTCTCGTTGACGTAGTTGCCGCCGTCTTGAAAGACCATGACACATGCGGGCGTTTGGCCATCATATTGAGCTGGAACATATACCCAGCAATCGCGTTCGGTACCGGGGAACACTTTGCTGGTGTTCCACTTGAACTGTGTGACTTCGCCCTGAGGCACCTTGGGCTGTCGCTGTGAATCGGGGCCGTAGGTGTAGTCGTCGGCCCCCCTTACTCCCGACGGTGGCGATGTGAGCGCGGCTAGAAGGAACACCAACGTGAGCCAAGACCCGACGCGAACCATGAGTGAACCTTTCTGGGAAAAAAACCATGAGCACAGTGAGAGTACCGCGCCGGCGGAGCCGCTGCAATGGTCGGACGATCTCAGTTCGCCGATGAGGTTCGCCCCGTTAGCCGCTTTGCTGCGCGAAACGCTGGAACGGCTCCAGGCTCAGGAACAGCGAACAGCCGCGTTGGAAGCGGCCGTGCGTGATGCTCAGCCCACCGGGGTGGCTCCGCGGAGTGTTCCTGCCCCGGCCCCGCCCACGCTGACAGTCGGCCCGGTGGAAACCGATCGCACCCCGCCACCCCTAGCGTCGCCAAGCCAGCCGCCGACGCAAACTCCCTCCAGCGCTCTCCTGTCGCCAGCATCGATCGTTGCTTCGTTGGACGATGTGGTCTGGTCGATTTCCCTCGATGGCGAAGTAGTATTGTTCATCGGTGGTGGTGTCGAGCGACTCTATGGGGTTCCCCCGGCACACTGGCAGGCCGCCCCGGGGCGGTGGTTGGCCGCGATTCCGCCGGAGGATCGGGAGCGATGGCGAGCGGTGCTGGCCCGCTTGCCCGAAACGGAACGCTTCCGCCTCGAACACCGCGTCGCGTATGCCGGCGGTGGTTACCGGTGGGTCATCAGCCGGGGCAAACTGATTCGTGACCGCGACGGCCGTCCCTTAAGGATCGACGGCATTTCCAGCGATAGCCTCGCTTTGTCGCGGTCCCGGCCAGTGGTGCTGGATCTTCTTCAGGCTCTGGGATCGGCCACCGGAAGCGAATTTCTGACCCGTTGGGTGACGGCGTTCGCCACCGCCTACGCCGTCGCCACGGTCTGGATTGTGGAAGCACACGCGACCGGGACGCGCACGGTGGCCGCGGTCATCGCCGGGGAAAACCGCAACGATTTTCCAGTTCCGGCGAATAGCCGTCTGGTGGCTGATTTGCTCGCTGGGGGCCGGGCCTTTGCTCCCACAGCCGCCCGCGAACGCTATCCGGCCGATCCGCTGCTTTTGCCCTTACAGGCGGAAGCCTTGGCTGCCGAACCTCTGCTCGACGCGCAAGGACAGGTCTTGGGGTTTGTCGCGGTCGCCGATGGACGAGCTTTTGTCGCCGATCACGACCTGCGTTCGCTTTTGAAAGCGTTTACCCCGCGGTTGGCCGCCGAACTCGCACGCGGGCGACACGATGCCGAACTCCATCAACGCCTCAGTCAAGCCGAACAACAGCTCCACGAGAAGGACGCGGTCCTCCGGAACATTGCCCCCCAGGTGGCTCTGGCACGCGTCGCGGCCGGATTGGCCCACGATTCGAACAATTTGCTCAGCGTTGTCACGGGAACGGCCGATTTATTACGCGATTCGCTGGATGAAAACGATCCGCGGCGTGAGTCGGCCGAGTTGATCGCCCGCACGGCCCAGACCCTCGGCGACATGAACCGCCAGTTGTTGGAATGGGGACGCCCCAGACCCCCGAGCGTCGCCCCGCTGGATGTCACACACGCCATCCAGACGTTGGAACCGCTGCTGCGGCGATTGCTCGATCCGTCGATGCAACTGCAGCTCGACTTAGCCCCCAACCTACCCCTGATTGCCGTGGATGCCATCCAATTCGATCGGGTGATTCTGAATCTGGTCCTTAACGCGCGCGATGCGATTTACGCCAAAGACCCGCCAGGCGATAGAACCGCGACGATAACCCTTCGCACGGCCCAAATCAGGATCGAAACCCCACCACCCGACGCCGCCCACAGAGCGCTCCCCCTGCGGCCGGGCGGGTATGTGGTGCTCACAGTAACCGATACCGGCTGTGGAATGACGGCCGAGGTGCGGTCGCAAATGTTCGAAACCTACTTCACGACAAAAGGTTCTGGCGGTCATGGCTTGGGTTTGGCCATGGTCAAAGAGGCGGTCACAGCAGCCGGCGGGGCCATCGACGTGGAATCGCAACCCGGTTGGGGTACGCAAGTCCGCATCTACTGGCCGGTGATGGGGCATCGATCCGCGTGGCGGATTCACCCGGGTTCGCGCCA
Source organism: Gemmata sp. (assembly GCA_025055115.1). Lineage (GTDB taxonomy): Bacteria > Planctomycetota > Planctomycetia > Gemmatales > Gemmataceae > Gemmata. Next base: position 33,379 of record JANWYJ010000082.1, on the reverse strand, counting down.
GTAGCGACCGGAACTTCATGTGATCAGATGTTCATAATTTGTGCAGCCCGCAGTGACTGCATTTGTGCAGCCCGTAGTGACCGCATTTGTGCAGCCCGCAGTGACCGCATTTGTGCAGCTCGTAGTGACCGCCGTCGCGATAGTCTTCCTTTGTGCATGATCGGAACAGCTTGGACCGGATATCTGCGGACCTGTGCTAGCGGTGGCGGTCGGCCAATTCTTTGGCCCAATCACCGAGTTTTTTGAGGTCGAGTTTGCCGCTGCCCAGAACCGGCATGGTTTCGACGGGGTAACAATCGCGGCGGTCGGGTATCCACAGGTTGGGGATGCCGCGTTGGGGCAGGGCGGCCAGAAGATCGTTCAGTCGGGCTTCGATTTCCGGCAAGTATAACACGACGACGCGTTCGCCGCGTTTCTCATCGGGCACGGCGGCTACGGCCAGCACCCGTTCACCTCCGGTAGCCAGAAGGTCGTGCATTTCGTCGTCGAGTTTCTCCAAAGGCACCATTTCACCGGCGATTTTCGCGAAGCGGGAGATGCGCCCGGTGATGCGAATGAAGCCATCGGGTTCGACCAAGCCGGCATCGCCGGTGTTATACCAGCCGTTGGTGATGACCGCAGCGGTTTTCTCGGGTTGGTGTAAGTAACCGGCCATCACGTTGGGTCCTTTCACCCACAGCACGCCTTCTGCGGCCACGGGCAACGGTTGGCCGCTGTTGGGATCGTGCGCACGAACGACGACACCGAAAATGGGCTGACCGATACAACCCGGCCGATTCCGCTGCTGATAGAAGCCGTTGACCGTCACATCGGGCAGGCTGCACGAAACCACGGGTGATAACTCTGTGCAACCATAGCCTTCGAGCGGCAAGACTCCGAATTTCGCGCGGAACTCCTCTTGCAACTTCACCGGCAGTTTCTCAGCGCCGCAGATGATCAACCGCAGTGAGCGGAAGTCGTCGGGACCGCAGCGACGCATGTAGAAGCGTAAGAAGGTGGCCGTGGCGGCCATGATGGTGACCTGCCGCGTGCGGGCGATCTCGCCCACTTCTTTGGCTTGTCGTGGATCGGGAAAATAGACCGCGGAACAGGGGGCGTTCAACGGTGCCCACAAACAGACGGTATAACCGAAGCTATGGAAAAACGGCAGGATGCCGAAAAGTCGTTCCTGGGGGCCGATTTCGAGCGTGCGGATCGCGGCATCGGCGTTGGTCGCGATGTTGCGATGAGTCAGCACCACGCCTTTGGGTTCCCCCGTACTGCCGCTGGAGAAAATGATCGTCAGCGGATGGTCCAGCGGGTGCCGGTGCAGACCGAGCAAGAAGCGTTCGATCACCCAACCGGGCAACAGCAGCACGGTCAGGAAGGTGCGTATGCGCTCCCAGGGGCTAACGGCCGTAAGTACTTCCTCCAAAACGATTGGCTGCACGTCTTGGGGAAGTTCCAAAGGCACACGCGCGGTGAAGCGTTTGGCCGTGATGACGACGCGAACCCCCGCTTGCTGAAGGGCGCTGCGTACCGCGGCCGGACCGGCGGTGTAGTTCAAATTCACCGAGGTTTTGCCCAGAAACGCCAAGGCCAGGTTGGTGAGCATTCCGCCCAAGCCGGTTGGCAGCCACACCCCCACGTTCGGAGCATCGCCCAGGCGTGGTCGTAAGTAGCGGGTCACACACCAAGCCGCGACCAGCAGCTTCCCCCAACTGAGTGTGCGGACCGGTTCGGCGGAGTGGTCGATGATCGCGGGGCGAAACAGGCGCCGGAATTTCACAGCGTTGCGGACAAAACGCCGATGAACAGGCCGAACGTAATCGCTTTGCAGAATTGCCAAATCGGCCAGGCATTCTTGGACCAGCAGGCGCAAGTTGGCGGCGATAGGAGCGGGCGGCCAGGTTCGCAGAGGCTGTCCGAAGAGCACCCCGACGCGGGGCCGGAAGGCTTTGGGGAGTTTCCCCAGTGGCGGACCGCCGCCGTAGCTAAAAAAGCCGTACCACAATCCGCATGTTGCCGCAGGAATGATCGTAACGTCTTTAGTGACAAGCTTTAGCACATGCTCGATTCCGCGGCGAAAGGGCAGCATTTGCCCGGTACGGGTCAAGGCACCTTCGGGAAACAGCAAGACCACGCGGCCGGCGTCCAAGGCCGCGGCGATCGTCCGGAGGGCCGCGGCGACTGCGTGAATCGCCTTGGGGTCATCGGGAATACGAATGGTCTGATGCCGGACCCAGGCGAGGAAAAACCGCAAGAGCGGATGGCGGTAGTAGCTGGCCCACAACACAAACGTCAGCGGCCGCGGGCACGCCAGCCAGAAAACCAGCCAGTCGATGTAGCTGACGTGGTTGGCGACTAAGAGCACTCCGCCGTGGGGGGGAATGCGTGCGCGGTGATAGACCGTCAACCGGTACAAGGTATGGACCACAAGCCCCCCCATCGGCCGCAACAGCGACGGAAACCGCCACGTCAGGGCCGCCAGAGCGATTGCCGTGGCCACAATTGTTACTGCCACTGCCAGCCACACAGTCATGGGGACATTCCCGGTCGGTTGTTGTTGCGTTTTTCAGCCCAGATTACGGGATTGGGGAGTCTTTTCCAACGGTGAGGGGGCGGTGGAGGAATTCGGGGGCATGTCCGCTTGCAGTGCCGCAGACTCGCCGATATACAGCGGCCACTTCATACGAAGCACACAATCGGAACCGGGGCGGAATCGGCCAGTGGGGGCGTGCCGATTTCACCACAGACCATGTTACGGCGGGGGAGTGCATGCCGACACCCTGTGATACGATGATCCGCTCGGTACTCCGCAACGAACGACTGACCCGGGGGTTAGGAGATATCGAAGCGCGGATGCTGATGGAATGGCTCGCCAATTGGACGGAGTTACTGGCTGACGCCGCCCGCAACGAAGACGAGGCATGGTCGTGCGTGGAGCGTTTGTGCCGTCGCGGGCGCGCCATCGCCCGCTTCGTGCAACTGTGGAACAATCCCTTCGACCGGGGGGCAGCCATCCAATTGGCCGCGGCCGAACGGTTCGATTGGCCCTTACCAACCCGCGAAATCGATCCGGCCGACCTCATGCACCATATTCTCACCTGGGAAAATCAACATCCCGGCGCATAGCCCCAATCCGTTCTATGCTCCCAGTAAACGGCTGCCGAGCCACACCTAGAAACGCAACTAGAAATGCAACGAAACGCAACTAGAAATGCAACCGTTGGCCGGCTTTGCCGTGGGTAATTTCTGCTCTGGTCTTCCCAACGGACTTTGCGTTACAATCAGCACAGTTGAACCAACGGAACTGTTGGAAGAGGAGAAAAGCTCGGCGTTGGCGTAGACCTGCTCGAGAAGCGGAACGGTCCGCCAAAAGCCCCCCTGTGTTTCGCCGTGCCGACGCTTCGCCCCCGGCTCTGGAATGCGCCGCACGGACCCAAGCCACGAACTGCAACCAGGGAACCCCACTGCAGGAAACCGGCCTGTGGGTGGGTGAACAATCGAGGATGCCGTGAGTACGACTCCAACCGCGGATACCGCCGCGACCGATGCCCGTTCCAAATACGCGCGGCAAATCGAAGAGGCGTTTGAATCGGCGGGAAAACTCGCGGGTTCTGCGTTACCGCCGATCGAATTTTACCAGCAATTTCTCCACCGCACGCTGGCGGCCATTGATGCCCCCGCCGGGGCTATCTGGCTACGGACACCGCAGGGCTTTCTCCAACTGGCGTGCCAGGAGAACCTGGATAAAATCGGGTTGGATAACCGCCGCGGGGCGCGACAATGCCATAACGAAGTCTTGCGGCAGGTGTTCCAAACGTCGCCCCCCCGACCGGTAATGCTCGAACCGAATGGCCGCATGCCGGCGGGGCCGGGTGAACCTGGCCCGGTTCCTCCGGCCAACCTGACCGATCATTTTGCCCTCTTTGCCCCAATTATCACCCCCGACAAACAACCGCTGGGCATTCTGGAAGTCTTCCAAGAGGCCACGCACGATCCGCGGCTGTATCCCACCTTTTTGAATTACGCCTTCCAAATGGCGGGATACGCCAGCCAATATCACAGTTACAGCAATGCCCGCGTCGCGGCCGGCATCGAGAAGACCTACGCGCAGATCGAAGCCTTCGCCCGGCATATTCACAGCAGCCTCAACCCGACGGAAGTGGCCTATCACGTTGCTAATGAAGGCCGCAAGTTGATTGAGTGCGACCGGCTGTGTGTCGGGATTCGCCATGATCGCCGGCGGGTAACGGTGGAAGCGGTCAGTGGGGCCGATGTGGTCGAGAAGGCGAGTACCCACGTGCGGGCCATGCGCCGCCTGATGGAAGCGGTACTGCAGTGGGGGGAAACGCTGACGTTCAAAGGCGAACGCGACCCCGGCCTGCCCCCCGCCGTGGCCGCAGCCCTGGACGATTACCTCCACGAAAGTCAACCCAAACTGCTCATCGTCACACCCTGCCGCGACGAACGCGAAAAAGACCGGCAGCGACCGGCCCGCTCCGTGCTGATGCTCGAAAGCTTCAACCCGCCTGAGGCCATCGACACACTGGTGTCGCGGCTGGAGATCGTTGGCAAACATGCCGCCCCCGCCCTGTACAACGCCGCCGAGCTGAAGCGGATACCCCTGAAGGTACTGTGGTGGCCGCTGGCCAAGCTGCAAGACGGCTTGGGCGGCAAACGCCGCTTCGTCGTCGCGGCGGTGACCGTGCTGGTGGCCGTTCTGGTGGGGGTGATGGTGCTGGTCCCGGCGCCATTGCGGATGGATGCCAAAGGGCAGCTTTTGCCCGTCGAGATCGCGAAAATTTTCCCGCCCCGCGAAGGCGTGGTTACGGAGATCCGCGTCAAACCCGGCCAAGAGATCGACCCCAACTTCCCCATCGCCATCTTCCGCAGCGCCCAACTGGAGGAGGAATATACCCGGGCCAAAAACGAATGGATCGAACAAAGCGCCTTGGTGATCGAATACGCCAAGCAGCGGCAACAACCCGGGCGCAGCAAAGAGGAGATCAGCCGCATCGACGCCGAACGGGCCGTCGCAGAAGGCAAACGCGACCGAGCCTGGAAAGACATGGAAGCCCTCGACCAACAATACAACAAAGAAAACAACCGCAAAGACAGCAAAGGCATACCCAACCCACGCGGTCCGGGCTATTTCCACGTCATCGCCCCCGATTTCGACGAATTGGCCCGCGCCCGTGGCCAATCCCGCTGGACGGTACTCAACGACGATCGCCGGGAAAATCTCCTCGGCCGCACCCTCCGCCCCAGTGAGGAACTGCTGCGGCTGGGGAATCTCCAAGGCGCCTGGCATGTCAAACTCGACATTCCCCAGCGCAACGTCGGCCAAATTCTGCGGGCGTTCGCCAACCCCAACGCCTACTTTGTGGATAACGACCCGCGCAAAGGCGAACGCAAATATCTGCTGGTCGATGTTCTGTTGGCGAGCCAACCCGATACCAGCTACCAAGGCCGCCTCTACCGCGACGAAATGGCCGCCGAAGCGGTCCCCAACAAAAACGAACACGACGAAAACGAACCGGTGGTGACGGCCTACGTCAAACTCAACGTCGAGGGTATTCCGCCGGAGAAGCAAGTTCCCCGCACCATGTTCGTCACCGGTCTGGAAGTGCGGACCCGTGTTCGCTGCGGCCAACATGCCCTGGGCTACACCCTCTTCCACGGGGTGTGGGAGTGGTTCTACGAGAAGGTCATCTTCTTCTTCTAACCCACTGTACCGTGTTGCTGTCCTGCCGCCCGGCCAGCGGGCTTGCCCCCGCCCCGGCGGCCACCGTGCCACAATCTGTTGCCGTCCTAACCGGAGGACACACCGATGCGTTCGCGATGCCTTGGACTGACGACCCTGACGCTCCTGATGACCCATGTTCTGGTCGGCTGCGGACCCACCCCCGGCGGTCCTTCAGCCACCAACACCCCCGAACCAACGGTTCGCGATACGCCCATCGGCAGCCCCCTGTATGCGCCGGCCCCTTATCCCGAATACAAAACCATCGTGGCCCGACGCGAACCCATCATCATTCCCAATGCCCTGGCCCAGTTCGAAGAACGGCAAATCATCTCCGCAGAAGTCGATGGCACCATCGACCTGTTCGCCAGCTATCCCAAACCCGGCGAAAACATTCCCGACGATCTGAAAGTCTACCATCCCCGCGACCTGAAGAAAGAATTGCCCCTCAAACGCCTGACCGAAGGCGATGACGTCGTCGATGGCCAAATCCTGGTCTTCCTCGACGACCGCCAGATCGCGGCCCGCATCCAGGGCGGCCGCGAGATCAAAGCCTCGGCGGAATTGGCCCTGAAATACGCTACCGAAGGGGCCAAAGAAGCCGAAAAACGCCGCGACATCGTCAAACGAGGGGTCCAAGAAAAGGGTGTCATCGCCCTGACGGAACTCATCGACGCGGAACTGACGCTGGCCCGCTTCCGCGAAAACGAAGCCAACGCCCGGCAAACCATCGCCAAAACCAACGCCGATCTCACCGAAGCCGAAGTGGCTCTCGATAAACACCGCATCCGAAGCCGCGTCAATGGCATCATTCGCAATATCAGCAAACGCCCCGGCGAATATGTCAAAGCCGGCGACAAGATCATGGAAATCGAAGCCACCGATCGCGTCCGCATCGAGGGCCAATTGGCGATTCAGTACCTGCCGCTACTCAAAGATGTCGTTGCCCGCAAAGAACCGGTGTTCGTGGAACCGGCCGTACCCAGCGCACCGCTGGTTTCCCACAACGGCCACCGCCGCGCCGTCACCGGGGTGGCCGTCACGGCTCACCCCGATGGCCCCCTCGTTGTGTCCGTGGGGGCCGACGGCGCAGCGCTGGTGTGGGACCCCAACCTCGGCAAGAAAAACCATCGCCCAAGCGTCCCACACAGCCTCAGCCCACCCTCCACCGTGGGGCTTCGCTGTGTCGCGGCCAGCCCACCCACCGCCAAAAGCTTCCTCGTCATCACCGGAGCGGACGATGGCAGAATCAGCCTCTGGAACCTCGCCGATCGTAACCGCCTACCCACCAGCCCCCAACACCGCCCCGACGAAGCCCACTCCGCCGCCGTGCAATATCTGGCCTTCAGCCCCCAGGGCGAATTCTTTGCCAGCGCCGCGGGCCGCGAAGTGTTCATCTGGCAAACCGCCACCGCCCAAAAACTCTACGCCTTACCCGACGAACACCGCGACACCATCACCGCCGTCAGCTTCACCCCGCAAAATACCCTGGTGACAGCGTCCAAAGACGGCACCATCAAAATCTGGAAACTGGGAGCCGAGCGGGCCGCCGTTGTCCGCTCGCTCGATCACCGCGCCGGCACCATCGATGTTCTGACCGTCAGCCGCGACGGCGGACGGATTCTCTTCGATCAGGATAAAACGCGCATCGACCTTGTGGATGCGGCCAGTGGCCAAACCGTGGGGCAAATTGAGAATGTCAGCTCAGCCGGGGCCTTCTCCACCCTGGCCGTCTTTGGCCCCGATGAATTGCTCCCCGGCGTACCCATCGAAGATCAACCCTACACCATCGCCACCGCCGGGGGCGATGGCGATTTGAAAGGTACCCTGCAATTCTGGCAAGCCCCGCGCAACGGTGGCCGCGGCTCGGAAATCGGTCGGCTCATCACCCCCGGCCGCGCGGCCATCACCACCGCCGCCTTCAGCCCCGTCCGCAATGAGCCATTTCTCGTCGTGGGTACGGCTGCCGGCGGCGTCCACCTGTGGAAACCGACAGCCACCCGCAAAGCGCACACCGGGCGTATCACCTATATCGACGCCACCGACACGCGCTATGTGACCGTGCGCGTGGAGATGAGCAATAAAGAACTCAACTTACCAGATCACAGTGCCGCCACCATCATCATCCATCCGCCCAACCCGTAAACTCGCGGTTGCACGCCGACGCGGAAAGGCCAGCGTCCGCGTCCCACCAGCCGGGAAGCGCGGACGCCCCCGCGGCCCCATCAGCGCTTCTGCGACGACTCAGGACCCTTCACCATGGCCAGCGACCTGATCGCCAATCTCAGTCACCCCGCGGAACGCCGCAAACAGGTGCGGCTGCGCGTGCGTCCCGATCTGCAGGTGTTTGAGCAGAAATATGAAGGCAAAACCTTTCATGTGGTCAAAGACCCGGTGTGCCTCCGCTACTACCGGTTCAACAAACAAGAATTCTTCGTGTTCCAGCTCTTCGACGGCCGGCACACGATGGAGGAAGTCCAAGAACGCTTCGAGGACGAGTTCAAACCGCTGCGCTTGGAATTGACCGATCTGGAAGGCTTCGCTCGGCAACTGATCACCGCCGGCTTGGTGCAAAACGAACAACCGGGAGCCGCGCGGCACCTCTTCCAACGCCGCGCCAAACAACGCCGCCTTCGCCGCCTCGCCGCTCTCACCAACATCCTCTATGTCAAAATCCCGGTTTTCGATCCCGACCGACTGCTCACCAGGATGTACCAGTATTTATGGTGGATTTTCACACCCTGGTTTTTTGCGGCCAGTGTAGGGCTAATGTTGGCGGCGGCATTCCATGTCATGCTGCACTTCAATACCTTCCAGGCCAAGCTCCCAGCCTATCATGAATTCTTCACTTGGAATTCTGTGCTCTATATGTGGCTGTCTCTGGGTGTTGTCAAAGTCATTCACGAATTTGGCCATGGTTTATCCTGTAAGGCATTCAAAGGCGAATGCCATGAGATGGGTTTGTTATTCATGTGCCTATCGCCGTGCCTGTATGCCAACGTTACCGATGCCTGGACGCTCGCGGATAAATGGAAGCGGATTATTATTAGCTTTGCCGGTATCTATGTTGAACTCGTTATCGCTGCTATCGCGACATTTGTTTGGTGGTACACGCCGGCCTATCCGACGATCAACAATATCGCGTTGTGTATCATGGTGTTGTGTTCGGTATCTACCGTGATGTTCAACGCCAATCCGCTCATGCGGTTTGATGGGTATTACATCCTGGCCGACTGGCTCGAAGTGCCGAATTTGCGGGAAAAAGCCAACCGGTTTTTGAATCATTTGTTTCTGGCTAAAGCATTAGGAATCGAGGTTCCGCCCGAACCGTATATGGCCCCGTGGCGGCGGTGGTTTTTTATCATCTATGCGATGGCCAGTTGGGTCTATCGCTGGGTGATCACCTTTAGCATCTTGTGGTTTTTGTCCGGTTTTTTGGGTCCCAAGCTCAAGATTCTCAGCCAGATGTTGGCGATTATGGCGCTGGCGTCGATCTTCATCTGGCCGACCTACCGGATTATCAAGAACATCCGCCAGCGCGGACGGTTGCCTGATATGAAAACGGCACGCGTCGCGATCACATTGAGTACGTTGGCAGCGTTCCTGTTGGCGTTCTTCTGGCTGCCGTTGCCCATCAGCCGGGTTCATGAAACCGGCCTTGTCAGTGTCGACCCGGAAGCGGTGGAGTATGTCTTTCTGCCCGAGCCGGCGCGGCTGGTGGCCCTGGAAGATTTACCCTCCGACAAAATGGTTCCCGCCGGGACACCCCTGGCCCGCTTCCACAGCGAAGAATTGGAAGTCGCCCTCGCCAGCGCCCGGGCCATGCGCGACGAACAAGAGGCCATCGCGACCAAACTCAAAAGCGCGGAAATCACTGCTCGTACGCTGGGTAATCTCGAGGAAGCCCGCCGCCTGGCGGCCGAACGCGCCCGGGCCGAAACCAGGGCGAAAATCGCCGCGACGGACCTGGTGCGGCTCGAAGAACGCTTCGAACGCGTCAAACTGGTCCGCGCGCCGCGAGCCGGGATGATCGTAACGGCCCCCAAACGCGAAGACCTCAACAAACTTTTCGACAAAGGTTACACCGAAACGACCCCCGTGTTCGCCATTGGCGACCCGCGCCGCTTGATCGTCAAAGTTCCCGTGTCGCCGCCGGATTATCGCTTGCTCAAAGACGATCTGGCCGCCCGCGGCGAACTCGAGGCTTCCATCTATGCCAAAGGCCGCACGGATCGCATCTTCCGCGGCCAACTCAAACGGCTGCCGGCCCAAAACGCGGCTTCAGTTCCGCTGGCACTGACGCAACGCGGTGGCGGTTCCTTGGCTGTCAAACCCCACGACGACCCCAACGTCCTGGTACCCCTGGCTCAGGTGTACCTGGTCGAAGTGGAAATGCTGGACGCCGACGACGCCATCGACCCGGGGCAACTGGCGAAAGTCAAGATTCACACGCAATGGCGTAGCGGGGCGTGGTGGCTCGCCCGCACCCTCGCCAACGCCATGGACCTCGGTCTGTATTGAGCGACCGCCCCTATCATTTGAGCGACCGCCCCTACCATCGCGTACCATCGCGGTCTGTATTGAGCGACCGCCCCTACCATCACTCCGACCTGCCTGCAAAATACGGCGGACCAGAAGAACCGGATGTTCACCGCGGACGCATGCCCGCGGGCGATCCGTTGGGCGGTCGGGGTGCGCAGCGGCTTTCATCGGGAGCTGATGATCGCGTGGATCGAGTTGGATGGTGGCGTTTTTGGGGTCCCCATAGGGGCGGCGTGGTGAGAGTTTGTCATTCACAGGTTGACGGTAGCGTTTTCGGGCCAAGCGGCTGTGCGCTGGCCGCGGATCACGGCCCAGAGACTGGCCACAATACCTTTGACAGACCGGTAGCGGAGGGCCGGCCAGCGCAACGCCCGAGTGTACCATTGGAGTGCTGCCACAGGTTCACTGGCCCGGAGCGTGTAGCCCAGTGTTTGGCAGGTCGACGCATACCCGGCGGCCAGGATGGGTGATGGCACCACCGCGCGCAAACCATACCGTGTTTCCGCACGATGCAGAATGGCCAAGGCCGTATCGACGCGGTCGCGGAGTTTCTTGGACAGATTCCCATGCCCCGTGCGGTAACGCACCAATGGCTCCGCGACATACTCGAACGCATAAAATTGTGCCACCCGCAGCCAGAAGTCGTAATCAATCGCCAAATCCCATTGCGGGTCGAACGCGCCGACGCGCGCAAAAACCTCCCGTTTGACCACACACGAGGAGAAACACACAAAATTTTGCGTAATGAGCTGAGGAAGAACGAATCCCCGCGGTGGGTCATCCATCGGTTGGCGGGGCAACGGCCGGCTGGCTTCATCCATCAACGACCGACCACAGAAGACCACCCCTACCGCCGGTTGGGCGGCCAAGAGGGCCAGTTGCTTTTCCAATTTCGTAGGTTCCCAGGCATCATCCGCATCGAGGAAGGCAATGAACTGGCCCCGGCTGAGCCGCACGCCGAGATTTTTGGCCCGCGCTTGGCCGAGGGTATCAGAACGCAGGTAGCGGAGGCGGCGGTCGGCAAGAAAAGGCTGTACCGCTTCGGCGGTGTGGTCGGTCGAGCCGTCATCGATGATGAGCAATTCCCAAGCGGTGAATGTCTGCGCAGAAACTGAAGTCACCGCTTCGGGCAGAAAGCGGGCATAATTCTTCGCGGCCATGACCACGGAAACGACCGGTTTCACACGTTCACCTCCAGCCCGTGTGGTGGCAACACCTTCGAGATGCAGAAGCGATACTTGCCGCTGGCTTCTTGCGGAATCGCATCCACCAATTCCACTTCATGGTCAACGCCCTCACCCAAGGTGCGCTGAACCAGTTCCGCCACTTTGGCGCGGCTGGCCTCGTTGAAGCCATCGTCAGCCACTAGCCGGATACGAAACTGCGTGAGCGATTCCTGAATAATCTGCACTTGGGCTGTGCCAGGAATGAGATTGGCGAAGTTTTCTGTGAGCGAGATACCGGAAACGAGCTGCCCGCGGGGGGTGACGACGTAATCGGCATCGCGGCCTTCGATCCGTTCAAGCAGCGGCAAGCCGCGCCCGCACGGGCAACGCCGCGCCGACGGCACCACCACATCCCCCACTTGATAACGGATCAAGGGCATGGCCCGGTTGCTGAAATCGGTCAGCAACAGCCGACCATCGTTGGTCACTTCGGTGTAAAGCGAATCGGCGTTGATGTGCAAGCCGTTGTGCTCTTCACATTCACAGGCAATCAGGCTGACTTCCTCACAACCATAGCGGTTGGTCACAGGGCAGCTGAAGACCTCTTCGATGACACGCCGCTGCCAGTCGTGCAGGATCATCGCAGTGGCGATAATACCGTTGGGGCGTATGTCCAGAAGGCGGCTTTTGCGCAGGGCACAGGCGAGCAGATACAGGGAGTGCGCGTGGCCGAAAAGAAGGCCGGGACGGTGCCGGCGGATAGCATGGGCGAAGGCGGTGATGCGTTGCTCGGTGAGCTGCAGTGTATCGAGGTAGATGGCGCGGTCGAAGAAGTAGTTGCGGAGCCAGCCTTTGAGTCCGAAGTGCCGGTATTCGGGGTTGCCCCAAACCTTCGCGACACGCTGACCCAACCGATAGCCGCTCCATTGGTCGGAGCGGATGGTACAGGCCGCTTTCCAATGGATCGCCGCTTCGTCGCAGTAGATGGTCAATGGTACCCCGGTGGAGCCACTGGTGGTTTTTCTCCGGCAATTGGCACGGTCGTAAGCCGCAGACAGAAGATCGCGATGGTGCCGCCGGATGTCGGCCTTCGTGAGAACGGGGAACGCGGAAAGGTCGGCCAGATCGCGAACGTCGGACGGGTGCACACCGGCTTTCGTCCAGGCACTGCGGTAGTAGGGCACCGTGTTCCAGGCGTGCCAGAGTTGCTTTTGGACTGCAGCCAATTGCCGGGCGGCAATGACTTCCGGCGGGTCGAACTGGGTGCGTTCGAGGGTACGCAGATGCCGCAGTCGGGGGCTTCCGTCCCGCCAGGCCAACAGTGGGTGCATCACATAACGATTGAGAAAATCGAGCATCCGTACTCCTGAACTCGATAGCAACAGTTCCAACAGGCGAAAAACGCTGGCAAAAGAAGCCGTATTCGGCAACTATCCCAGTGTTTGGAAACGACCTCGAAGCACAAAGGACTCACACTATCACAAAATCTATCACAATGGATCAGTTGGTTCATCATGATAGAACATATCATCAATGATAATCATTCATTTTGAAATTTCGTTGATGATATTTTTGAATATTTTCGTCGCTATTTTGCACTCTATCCTTGCCGATCATCGTAATTCCCCAGTAATGTTTTTTGCCATTCGACTTGTTGTGCCAAGCCGTCGTCGATACTGGTGGTGGGTTTCCAACCGAGGTGCCGGGTCAGTTTGGTCACGTCGGCTCCGGTGGCCAGTTGATCGCCAGGGCGGGGCGGGTGGCGTTCGATGATCGCGGGTTGGCCGATGATCCGTTCGAGTTTGTGGAGGACTTCGAGGACTGTCACCAATTGACCGCCACCGAGATTGTAGATTTCCCCCGGCGGGGCTTGCATCGCTCGGACGGTGGCTTCGATACAGTCGGCGATGTAGGTATTGCCGCGGACTTGCAAGCCATCGCCGGTGAGTTTGATCGGCTCACCCCGCAGCATCGCGTTGATGAACAAATGATAACCCATTTCTGGGCGCTGCCGCGGCCCATACACGCTGAAGTAACGCAACACCACACACGGAACACCAAATTCGTCGCCATAGACCCGGCAGAGTTGCTCGGCCGCGAGCTTTGTGATGCCGTAGGGTGAACTGGGTCGTGTCGGCAGGGATTCATCGCCGCTGGCATAGCGACCATAGACGCTGGAAGTGCTGGCATAAATGAGCCGTTTCAGCGTCGGCGAGCCTTTCAGTGCTTCGAGCAACCGGTGGGTCGCGGTGAGGTTATGACGGGTATAGGTGTCGAAATCCAACCAACTGCGGGTCAATCCGGCCATGGCAGCCAGATGGAAGACGTAGTCGGCCGCGCACACAATATCGGCGGGTACCCCGGTCGATAGATCGAGTTCGTAAAAAGTCAATGCGGGGTGGTGCCGAAAACTGCTGAGGTTGCGTTCTTTGATCGCTCGCGGATAGTAGTCGGTGAAACAGTCGATACCAACGACGGTGTGCCCGTCGGCCAGGAGGCGTTCACACAAATGAGAGCCGATAAAACCAGCGGCTCCGGTCACTACACAACGCATACAATCCATCCCCCGGCGAGAATGTACCAACTCGCCAAAGACGACGGCAACCCCAACTGCGCGTCCGACCAAAGTCTGACCAGAACCAAAGTCTGACCAGAGAAGAAGCGCCGTCCCTTCGTCCTGGGGGTGGAAGCGGCCGCTCTCCACGCCCATCGGAATGGTGGGTGAGGCTGAGGCTCATCGTTAGCTTATTCAACTCATCGTTAGCTTATTCAACTTGTTGGGGGTGGCGGTACGCTACGTTCCCATGCGGGTGTCGTCCGCCTTCCACGTTGGGGCCGCGGGAAAAGGCGGGGTGATTTCGGATGAGGGGCAGAGGGTTTGTTCTCGCAACCCATCGCAACAGTGAATATCCCCCAAACCCGCACACTCAGGACAGGGAATCCGTAAACCATTCAGTGCGATGATGTGCTTGCCATAACAACGCGGACAGAGCATCGGTTCTTCCTCCACAACCTATGTGGAAGGTGTTCTACCCTCTCCATTATAGTGAACGCAATGTCGGTAGGGAACAAATTTTCCATTTTTCTGGGATTTCCTTATCATTCATTCTTCCACTGGATAAAATGGCAAATGATGATGGCAAATGATGGCCTCGCCGTGGCCCGCTGGACCAGTGACTCTCCCACCGAGGGAACGGCTCATGCATGGGCGAATTTCTCTTCCGCAAGTGGTGCTGCCGACTGCGGGGTTGATCGTTTTCGTGATGGCTTCCTACGGTTGGTCACAACCCAAGCAACCGGCTGCTGTTGAAGCCGACCATGTGGCCAAGGTCGCCCAAAGTACGGCATTGTTCCAATCGCATGTGCGCCGAGTGCTGCAAGCCAAATGTGTGAAGTGCCACTCGGGAGAGCGGCTTGAAGGTGAGCTGGATATGAACACCCGCGAAGGGCTGCTCAAAGGCGGCCTCCGCGGCCCGGCGGTGGTTCCCGGCGACCATACCAAAAGCCTGCTCTACTTATTGGCGGCCCACCTCAAAGAACCCCACATGCCGGAGAGCCGGCCCCCCTTGCCCGAGGCGGACCTGAAGAAAATCGCCGAGTGGATCGATCTGGGAGCCCACTACGATAAACCCTTTGTGGAAGTCGATCCGGACGCCTGGACCAAAAAGCTGATCCCGGCGGAAGCTAAAAAGCACTGGGCCTATCAGCCACTGCCACGCACAGTCGCCAATCCCCAACCCGCCGTCGCCCACCCGATTGATGGGTTTTTGCAAGCGAAACTCGCGGCCGCCCGGCTCCAACCCAACCCGCGCGCCGATAAACGCACCCTCATTCGCCGGGCTTATCTGGACTTGATTGGCCTGCCACCGACCCCAGAGCAAGTCGAGGCTTTCCTCAACGACGATTCTCCGCAAGCATTCGAGAAAGTCGTCGATACCCTTCTGGCGTCGCCCCATTATGGAGAAAAACTGGCCCGGCATTGGCTCGATCTGGTCCGTTTTGCGGAAAGTCACGGTTTCGAACACGATTACGACCGGCCGACCGCGTACCACTATCGCGATTTCGTCATCAAAGCGTTCAACCAAGACCTGCCGTTTGATACCTTCACCCAATGGCAAATCGCCGGCGACGAATTGGAGCCGAACAACCCCCTGGCGGTGATGGCCACCGGTTATCTTGCCGCGGGGGTTCACAGTACGCAAATCACCGCTGCGGAAGCGGAAAAACATCGCTACGACGAACTCGACGACATCCTCAACAACATCGGCACCACCTTTCTCGGTTTGAGCATCGGCTGCGCCCGCTGCCACGATCACAAATACGATGCCATTCCGTCGCGCGATTACTATCGCATGTTGGCGACGTTCACCACTGTGGTACGCACCGAAGTGGAACTCGATCTCGACCCGCACGGCTACGCCAAAGCCAAAGCGGCGTTCGATGCGGCCCACCAACACTACGTCGACGCTCTCAACAAGTTTGAAAAGGAACAACTGCCTGCGCGCTGGGCCGCCTTCGAGAAAGAAAATGCCGGGCGCTTGCTACCGGCCGACGTGTGGATACTGCCGCGGCTGGTGTCGAGTAAATCCGCCGGGAAAGCGACTCTCACCCCGCAACCCGATGGCAGCATCCTCATTTCCGGCCGGAATCCGACCACGGAAACATTGACGTTGGAACTGGTCACCGAATTGGAAACGGTTCATGCGCTGCGGCTCGAAGCGCTGACCCATGCAACGCTGGTGAAAAACGGACCCGGTCGCGCAACCAACGGGAACTTCGCTCTCTCCGAAATCCGCGTGGTGGCCGAACCGCGGACCGCCGGCGACAAATCTGCCCCGGTCCGGGTGAAACTCACACAGCCACGGGCTACCTTTGAACAGAAGGGGTTTCCCGTCGCCCATGCCATCGATGAGAACGCCACGACCGCCTGGGCCATCGACCCGCAATTTGGCCGCGATCACGCCGCCGCTTTCACCTTCGACAAACCCGTGCAGTTCCCCGGTGGCATCAAGTTCACCATCACCTTAGCGTTCAACAACAACACCGGTCATGGCCTGGGTCGTCCGCGCGTGAGCGTCAGTTCCGCCGCCCAACCAGAACTGACCGCCGCGCCGGTTTCAGAAATGGTCCGCGCTGCCTTGGCCCTCCCCGCCGCGCAACGCACCCCCGAACAAACACAGGCCATCTTGCAATGGTACGCTCCCCAAGATGCTGCTTATGCTCAACTGCTGCAAGCCGAACGCGACCACGCCGCCAAAGCGCCGCAACCCAGCAAAGTGAAAGCCCTCATCGCCAGCGAAGGGCTGCCGGCCATCAAACTACACACCCAAGCCGAATCGGAATTCCTCAAAGAGACGCACTTTTTGCGCCGCGGTGATCCGGCCCAAAAAAGCGGGGTCGCCACGGTCGCTTTCCTGCAAACGCTCATGCCGCATCCCGAAGCACAAACCAAGTGGCTGAAACCGGCTCCCCCCGGTTCGCGGCTCAGCTACCAACGCACGGCCTTCGCCCGATGGCTCACCGATACCGAAGACGGCGCGGGCCATCTGCTGGCTCGTGTCATCGTCAACCGCTTGTGGGCGCAACACTTCGGCCGCGGCATCGTCGCCACCGTCAGCGACTTTGGCGTTCGTGGCGAACCACCCACCCACCCGGAGTTGTTGGAGTTTCTCGCCCGCGAACTGATTAACAACGGCTGGAAACTCAAACCGATCCACAAACTCATTATGACCAGTGCCGCCTATCAACAATCGTCGGCCCGCGATGAGGCTAAAGCGAAAGTGGACCCCGACAACAAGCTCGTGTGGCGGCAACCGGTGCGGCGTCTGCAAGCCGAAGTGATCCGCGATAGTATTCTGGCCGTCAGTGGGCGGCTCAACACCACCATGTACGGCCCCGGAACACTCAGCGAAGAAAATCCACGACGGAGCATCTACTTCACCATGAAACGCAGTAAGCTGATCCCGTCGCTGATCGTCTTCGATGCGCCCGATGGTACCGTGGGTGTGGGGGATCGGCCCAGTACCACGGTCGCCCCGCAGGCCCTGCATCTGATGAACAACCCCCACGTTCGCGCCGCCGCCTATAGCCTGGCCCAACGCGCCTTGGGCGACGGCACAATCACCAATGCCCAAGCCGTCCGCCGCGCCTACCAGATCGCCCTGTGCCGTGAACCGACGGCCACGGAACTGAACGAAGCGCTGGAGTTCCTCAAACCACACACCGGCGCAGCCCGCGAAACTGCCTTAGCCGACCTCTGCCACGTTCTCTTCTGCCTCAACGAGTTTCTCTATGTGGATTAGCGATGTGGATTCGCGATGGCACCCTGACCAACCCAACATCGTCCGGCCAAATTGCTGCGTCAACGCATTCCTTGCTGTGGATTCGCGGTTGGCCTGAGGCATCGCAGCTCGAGGCATCGCTGAGACGGTCGCGCACGAAAGCGCGACAATCTTGAGGCAGATAATGAGCAAACTTGAGGCAGATAATGAGCAGATAATAAGCAACGAATCCTCACGGTCCCTGAGTGTAGATATCCTCAGGGTTCTTGATGATAAAAGAAATTGGGATTGTGACGAATCCAGAGAGATCATCGGTAACGATCATCGGTAACGTAGGAATACGTAGGCCATCTCGGCCGACATGAGGGCTGCCATCATGCTCAACATTCCGCGCTTGTTTGCTTCGCCGGAGTGGGCTTATCGCAGTCGGCGCGAATTCCTGGCCCGCGCGGGTGGCGGGTTGGGGTTGCTCGCGCTGGCCGACTTGCTCCAAGCCGAAGAAGCGAAAGCCAAAGACCCCCTAGCCCCCAAGAAACCGCATTTCCCGGCGAAAGCGCAGTCGGTCATCTGGCTGTTCATGAATGGTGGCCCCAGCCAGGTGGATACTTGGGATTACAAGCCGGAATTGGCCAAACGCGATGGCCAAGAGCTACCCGGGTTCGACCCCAACACCGGCTTTTTCAACCGGCAGGTGGGGCCGCTGATGAAGTCACCCTTCCAGTTCACACAACATGGCCAATGCGGCAAGTGGGTCAGTGAACTCTTCCCCCACATGGCGCGGCATGTTGATAAAATGGCCTTCATCCACTCCCTGTGGACGGATTCCAACAATCACTCGCCAGCGCTTTTCAAAATGAACACCGGGATGACGCGGATGGGCTTCCCGTGTGTGGGCAGTTGGGTCACCTATGGCTTGGGCAGCGAAAGCCGTAGCCTGCCGGCGTTCTGCGTCATGTACGACACCCTCGGCCGCGGCATTCCAAAAGGCCATTCGTTGAATTGGGGCGCAGGGTTTCTGCCCACCATCTTCCAAGGCACGGCCTTCAAGCCGCAAGGCGACCCGATCGACAATCTGCAACGCCCCGCCGACATCACCGCCCAGCGGCAACGCCAGCAACTCGATCTGCTGGCCAAACTCAACCAAACGAGCTTGGAAAAACACCCCGACGAACCCGATCTGGCGGCCCGCATCGAGAGCTACGAACTGGCCTACCGCATGCAAATGGCCGCTCCAGAAGCACTGGATTTGTCCCGCGAAACGGAGTCCACCCAGAAACTCTACGGTTTAGATAACCCCAAAGCCACACACTTCGCCAAACAATGCCTCATCGCGCGTCGACTGGTGGAACGCGGCGTCCGCTTTGTCCAAATCTACAGCGGGGGTATGGAGAACGACCTCAGTTGGGACGGCCACAATAACATCGCCAAAAACCACAGCGGCTTCGCCCAAGAAACCGATCAGCCCATCGCCGGACTGCTCGAAGACTTGCACCGCCGCGGACTGCTGGAACGAACCCTGGTGATCTGGGGCGGGGAATTCGGGCGGTTGCCGATTGTTCAAAAAGGCAACAACGGCCGCGACCACAACCCGCACACCATGACCTATTGGCTGGCCGGCGGTGGCATCAAAGGCGGTGTCAGCTACGGCGCCAGTGACGACCTGGGCTTCAAAGCTGTGGAGAACCGCGTTAGCATCAACGACTTCCACGCCACCGTGCTGCATTTATTGGGGTTGGACCACAAGAAGCTCACCTACCGCTACAACGGCCGCGACTTCCGCCTCACCGATGTCGCAGGAACCGTTATCAAGGAAATACTGGCCTGACCAGAAATGGAACGTTGGCCGTGATCAGGAAAAGACCTGCCTGATCAGAAATTGAACATCCTGCCAGAGTGATCCATAGCCTCGTTTCCGTCGGGTTGGTACAATGCAGTACCGTCAACCCCGACGGTAGGCCCCCCGCCATGATGCCCCGCCGCGGGGATACATCATCCTCCGTGTGCGCGGGTCTTCTCCGAATATCCCACCCCATGGCCCCTTGGGAGCGTACCTGATGATACGCTACGCACTGGCGTTGTGCCTGCTGGTGAGCACCCTGCGCGGTTCGGTGTTCGCTGCTGACCCGACCTACTGGCAGGATGTACGGCCGATTTTGCGGAAACATTGTGTCGTTTGCCACTCGGAGCGGCGGCTGTCGGAAATCGACATCTCCGCCGGCCTGGCCTTGGACAAGCTCGACAATATTCTCCGCGGCAGCAAGGAGGGGAAAGTCCCGGTGGTGGTACGCGGCAAGCCCGAGGAATCCCTTTTGGTCACACTGTTGACCACTTCCGACAAGAAACGGGCAATGCCGCTGGATGCCGACCCGTTGGCACCCGAAGAGATTGCCACCATCCGCCGGTGGGTTGCAGCGGGAATGCCCGCCGGGACTCCCCCGAAGGAGACCGAGACCGTTGTGACCGCACCCAGCCGCCCCCTTCGTCCGCGTGATGTCGTCTTCAGCACGCGTGCCACCCTGCCGCGCAGTGCCAAAGGCCCAGGTGCACTGGAATTGACGCTGCCCGTCGGTCCACTGTCGCCCGTGGCGGCCGTTAGCTTCAGCCCCGATGGCCAACTTCTGGCCACCGGTATCTATGGTCGTGTCACCATCTGGGATTTGACCACGGCCCAGCCCCGCAAGGTTCTCACTCACTTGCTCGGGGCCGTTCACGACCTCAAGTTCTCCCCCAACGGCCAACTGCTGGCGGTTGCGGGTGGGCAACCATCGGCCCGTGGCGACTTGCGCCTGTTCGATACTCGGGAATGGAAACTCCTGGCCACACTCGGCGGCCATCTCGATACCGTGTCGGCGGTGGCGTTTCATCCGGATGGCACGAAGCTGGTCAGTGCGAGTTTCGATAAGACGGTTCGGCTATGGGACATTCACAATCTGGCCGAAGTGAAGCTGCTGCACACCTTCCGTGGGCATTCCGACTTCGTGTACGCGGTGGCCTTCGGTCCGGATGGCTCGTGGTATGCCACTGCCAGTAAAGACCGTACCGGGCGCATTGTTGAAACGGCAAGCGGTCAGGGGCGCTTCACCCTCAGTGGCAGCGATCAGGAAGTATTGGCGGTCGCGGTTCATCCTGCAACGGGGCAAGTGCTGACAGCCGGCTACGATCCGCTTGTCGGCTGGTACAATCCGAAAACCGGGGAACGCATCCGCCGGGCCGGCGGTCCAGCCACGGCCACCAACGAAATCGCGCTCGACCCGAAGGGAACCCTTGTCGCTGTTGCCGGGGGCGACAACACTGTACGGCTGCTCGATCCGAAAACCGCCACGCAACTGCGGGCTTTGCAGACCGGGGCGGTGGTCTTCGCAGTAGCGGTTGATCCACACGCCCAACGGATCGCCACAGGCGGGGCCGATGGCCTGGTGAAATTGTGGGACGCCACCGAGGCGCGGTTGCTCGTGACTCTCTGGAGTGGCGGGGACCATTGGCTGGCCCTGACAGCCGAAGGCTACTTCGCGGGATCGAACGAGGTCCTCAGCCGCGGCGTATGGAAAACATCCGGGCAAGCGGTGACTGATGAGAAACTTCTGGCGCCGCTGCGCAACCCCGGTGCGGTTGGTAAGGCAGCCCGCGGGGAAAAGGTTCCCGAACCGGTGTGGAAGTAACCGGTCCCTGGCCCCCCTGGTCGTATACTATTTCTCCATTCGTTCCTGTGGCTTCAGAAATTGAGGAGTCTGGCGGATGTGGCGCACAACTCGTTCACTCATCGGCGCAATGGTGGTTCTCTGCGGCAGCTCGGTGCTGGCGCAGCAGCCGCCCAAAGGCAGCGGCGAAGACTACTTCCCCCTCATCAAAGGGGCCAAGTGGACCTACAAGGTCGGCGATAACGAAGTGATCGTCACCGTGGTGAAATCCGAGACCATCAACAAAGAAGAACACTTCCAAGTGGATACGATTGTGGGCAAAGAACCCAAGACCAGTGAATGGTATGTCGTGCGGTCGGATGGCATCTATCGGACGAAAGTGAAAGATGATAAAATCGAACCGCCGATCAAAGTGGTGCCGCTGCCGATCAAGAAGGATGAAACGTGGAAAGTGGAAAGCAAATTGGGCACACAAAGCATTAAAGGCACCTTGAAGATCGTCAACGATAAAGAGAAGATCAAAGTGCAAGGAACGGAATACGAAACGGTTCTCATCGAAGGGAAAGATGTGGATGTAGCCGGAGCCAAAACCACCCTGCGCATCTGGCTGGCGAAAGATCGCGGTATTGTCAAGGAAGAATTCCTCCTGCAAGGCGGTGAAACCCTCCTTTTGGAACTCAAAAGCTATACGGCCAAATAACTGGCCTGCGCGTTGATCCCCCCCCGATCGGGTCGCAAATCGGGTCGCAAACCCCGGAGGACCTCCCCCCATGCGTGCCTCGTTCGTCGTGATTGGCGTTGGTGTGTTGTTCCCGGCGCTGGCCACCGGGCAAACATCCTTCCCCATGGTGACGCATGTTTCCCCGGTGGCGGTGCAACGCGGTACCACTACGGAGGTCACCGTGGAATGCCGCAACAGCTCCCTGGCCGGGGCATACAAGGTGCTTTTCGAAGGCACCGGCGTGTCGGCCGAAGTCGTTCCCGGCAAGGCCCCCCCGCCACCGACCGACCCCAAGGCCCCACCCCCGAATGTCACCTCCTGCAAGCTCAAAATCACCGTCGCCCCCGATGCGGCCTTGGGCGTCCGCGAATTCCGCATCGCCTCGACGCTGGGGATTTCGTCGTTGGGTCAGTTGGTGATTGTCGATGCCCCGGTGATCCCGGAAAAAGGCCCTACCAGTTCCTTCGCCAAACCCATCCCGATTCCCGTGCCGGCGGTCGTTTGTGGCCGGATTCGCGCTCTCGAAGCGGTGGATTATTACACCTTCTCCGCCAAAAGTGGACAAATCCTCACCTGCGAAGTCATTTGCGCCCGCATTCAAGACAAAATTCACGATCTGCAAAAACATGCCGACCCGCTCATCGCCATCTACGACCATACGGGCCGCGAATTGGCTTCCGCCGACGATACCTACTTCGCCGACCCAGTGCTGACCTTCCGCGTGCCGCACGACGGCGACTACCGCATCGCGGTACGCGACGCCAAGTACGACGGCGACCCCCGCTGGGTTTATGCTCTCACCATCACCGACCAACCCTACGCGGTGTATTCGTTCCCCCTGGCGGTCCATCCCCACCAAACCGTCAACGCCCAACCGGTGGGCAGTGCTGCGGCCACCGGGGCCGGTTGGACGCTCACAGCTCCGGAAACCCCTGGCCTGCACACGGTCCCCCTGCGGCAGGAGGGCCGCGTCACCAACCCAGTTCCGGTCATTGTCACCACCCTGCCATTGGTCGAAGAACAAGAACCCAACGACACACCGGCCCAGGCGACGCAACTGGCCGTGCCCGGCGGAGCCAACGGCCGCATCGGGTCGAAACGCGATCTCGATCACTTCAGAATCACCGCGAAAAAAGGTCGACCGCTGGCCATCACAATTTTCGCCCGCCGCTTCGCCACCCCGTTGGTCAGCCAGCTCGACTCCCAGATCGATATTATGACCGCAGAAGGGAAGATTCTGGCATCGAATGATGACTTTGTTGGTAAGGATTCAGGGCTGATCTTCACCCCCCCTGCGGATGGCGATTTCATCATCCGTGTCCGGGATTTGAACAACAAAGGCGGCGACGGTTTCGCCTACTACCTCCAATGCACCCCGGCCAACCCCGATTTCACCCTCAAGTGTGATCCGGCCAAAGCCATGATCGGCCCTGGTTCACGCACCGCGTGGTTTGTGCATGTAACGCGGACTAATGGCTTCACGGGGCCGGTGAAGGTGGAGGTCGAAGGGCTTCCGGCCGGTGTCCGCGTCAACCCCCTGACCATTCCTGCTAACATGACGCAAGGACTGCTGGTGGTTTCGGCCGATCGTGATGCCCCCCGGGACGCCGCTGTGGTGAAAGTCGTGGGCACGGCAGAAACTACGGATCACAACCAGCCACCGGTCGTTCTGCAGCGTACGGCGATCCCGGTGGAGGAAATCTACATTCCCGGTGGTGGTCGTGGTCGCTTCGATGTGGGGTTGATGGCTGTGGCGGTGACGGAACCCTCCGACTTGCTCGAAGTGAAGGTGCGACCCACCCGCATTACTCTCAAGCCAGGCGAGGAAGTGAAGATCGACGTTGAAGTGGTTCGTAACCCCCGCTACGACAAAGCCATCACCCTCGATGTGCAATTGCGGCATTTGGGGCAGGTTTTCGGCAATCCGTTGCCCCCCGGAGTCACCATGGTGGAAGGCAAAAGCAAAACCCTCCTTGGAACGGGCAATACCGGACACATTGTCCTGAAGGCCGACGCCAACGCCCCCGAATGTACGGATGTTCCTGTGTGTGTACAAGGCTTCGTGGCCATCAACTTTGTCGTGAAAATCGGTTATGCCAGCGAGGTGATTCTGGTGAGTGTGAAGAAATGATCGCCAATCCCGCCATTCTGAACAATATTTGAACAGTTTCATCGTCGGAGGGGGAACACTCGGGCCTGGGCCGGCGCATCAGGTGCAAGATTCGTAATTGCTTGCTGGCATCGGATTTACTAACGACGTAGGATTCAACAGCGTTAAGCTAGTAGGGGGATATTCTCCGCACACGATTGAGGTTGAACCATGCAACGTTGGATGGCCGCAGCGCTGGTACTGGCCGCAGCGATCGGTTGGCTGGCCCATTCCCCACCCATCACCACCGCGCAGCCCAAAGGCGGGTCCTTGCCCGAAGCCTTCATGACGCCCGACGGCATGGAACTGATCGGGCTTTTCCACCCCACCCGCAATGCCAAAGACAACAAACCCAGCGAAGCCCCGGTGGTGGTGTTTCTCTACCCCCCTGGGATCGACCAAGACATGACCAAAGGCGATTGGGCTTCACTGGCCAAAAAACTCAACGACAATGGCTATCACGTCTTCCAATTCGATTGGCGCGGGCACGGCAAAAGCAAAAACATCAAGGACAAAGAGAAATTCTGGGGCAACAACTACCTGAACCGCGGGCAGCTGAGCTTCAACAAGTATATCCGCGGCGGCCCCCCGAAAATGCCCCTCAAAGGCGACTTGGACATCAAGGATTTGGGCACCAACGCGGCTCGCTATATGCCCGCCTACCTCAACGACCTGGCCGGTGTGCGCTTTTTGCTGGATACCAAAAACGATAAAGGCGAGCTGAATGCGAGTACCATTTACGTCGTTGGGGCTGGTGATGCCGCGGCGTTGGGGTTTGCCTGGCTGGCCGCCGAGTGGAAACGTCCGCAGGTGGCTCCCAACGTCAATCAGCTGGGCATCGGTATACCGCGGTATGAATATGTTCCCCAGCCGTTGGTCGGCGGCGTTTTCAACGAAGCGGGCAATGATTACGGGGGGGCCGTGTGGCTGACGGCCAGCCGCCCGCCCTCGTTCCCCGAAGCCCTGATCAAACGCTGGGTTGCGGATCAGCAGAAAATCCGCGACAACAACCCCATGCTGTTTTTGTATGCCGAAAAAGATACCAAAGGACGCGCGGATAGTAGCTTTTACTTCGATCAAGTCCTGGTCGCTAAACCGCGCAAAGGCTCGAACCTGACCGAATTAGCGCAAACGTTCATGCACGATGTCAAGGGGTCCGAGAAGTTGCAAGGGGTCAAATTGTTGGGAGAAAAGACCGAAAACAACATCGTCGAATACTTCAGCGCCATTCAGAAAACCCGCGCGCGGATCGCGGCCAAACCGCGTGAGTACAAAGACCTGTACTTCATCGATGTCCTACTTTTGGGGTTACGGCCCTAATCCCCGAGCCGCAATCTTTGCGGGTCGAATGCGAATCCACGCCTCCCTCACCCACCGTGCGACCCAGCATTGTGTGGCCGCATGCGAAAGGGAAGGGGTCGGCTCTGCGCCTCTGAACCTCACCCACCGTCTGAATCAGCATTGTGTAGCCGCGGTGGGTGTGTCTTAACGTCGTCTTCCACTTTGTCTCCACTACCTCACCGTGCGACCCAGTCTTCCGTTGCCACGGTGGATGGACCAGTGTCTGGCTAAGGTCGGTCGCTGCCAGTTTGTCACCACGGGGAGAGGGCACAGGGAGAGGACACAGCGGGAATCGGCTCGGCGGCCAGGCCATATTCCTATCAATCCCCTGCAGTGATCATCACTTCGGTTCGATCATGACTTCGGCCCATCGAGGATCGCCTGGCGAATGCGTGGGATAGCTGTGCCCCCGAAACGCTTCGGGGGTGTCCGTTGCAACCACGGCGCCACGCAAAGCCCCCTGCGAGCCGTGCCAATATTCGCGCAACGAGTCGGCAGTGTCCGTTGCAACCACGACTTTGCCAGCGGCGATCACTGGGCGGATTCGGTGATCTTTTTCTCCAGCACGAACAGGTTTTGATGATGGTATTTCGTAGGAAGCGATCACCGGACGACATTTCGTAGGAAGCGATCACCGGACGAATTCGGTGATTTCTTTCTCCAGCTTCGTCGGCGGTCCGGTCGAGATTCGCCACCTCTACGATCACTTGACGAATTCGGTGATCTCTTTCTCCAGAGCGGCCATGCGTTTGCCGACTTCGGTGGCATCGAGGATGAGTTTGCGGTCGGCTTCTTGGGTTCCATCGAGGGCCGCGGCGAGGTCTTGCAGTTTGGTGCGCGAAGCGACGAAGATGGTCAGCAGTTTCCGCAGGGTGAGCTTGTCGCCTTTGGCTTTGCAGGTATCGACCGCCGCACGAATTCTATCGAGGTTGTCCTTGAAATCGGCAATGGTGGCGACCGTGGGCCAGATTTTCAGCAGGTAGTCGCGGGCCTGTTGGTGGGCTGCATCTTGAACCTTCCACTCTGCGGCGAGCTTGTCGCGGCGTTCCTTCAGTTCCGGGTTTTCCGGCAACAGCAGGATGAGTTGGTCGTAGGCGGCCAGGGCTTGCTCGGCTTCCCCATGACTGAGGAGGATCGCGATCCGGGCGTTCAGCTCTTCGGCCTGCACTTCTTTGGCGGCCAAAGCCGGGTTATTCTCGCGTTCGACAACCTTTTTGATCTTGCGGATATGCTCTTCCAACTGCCTGTTGTACTGCTGCAGGGTGGCGAGGCTTTGTTCGATCCGTTCCAGCAGTGGTGCTGCGGTGGGCGATTTCTCACTCTGCTCCTTGAGGCGGGCCAGTTCGTCGCTGAGGAATTTGTAGGCGGCATCCGCGGTTTCATAGCCGCGTTGGGCGTGTTCGAGGGCTTCCTTATTGCCAGCTTTGGTTTGTTTATTCAACAAGCGTGTAACGGTTTCAAAGCATACGGTTTGCGACAGGCGGGCATCCGCGGTGGCGGCTGCGGCGGCGTAAACAGCTCGTTCGTACTCCGCGCGATCGGCGGTGGCCGGGTTGTCGTCGAAGGGCAAAGAGATGGGCTGATCGCTGAGAATCGGCACGGGGAACTGCTTGACCTGCCGGCCTTGGGCCACGGTGATACAAGCGATGCCGGCCAGGGGCCGCTCCGAATGGAATTGCGCGGTGGTGGGGTTGAACTTGCACACCTCCCGCGGATTGGGTGTTGCCAGATTGGGAAAAGCGGTATCATTGGCCCGCACCTCGATATTCAAAGCCGTGCGGTTGGCAGTACCGTCGCCGCGGATCAGCCGAATCGCCACCGGGGCTTTCACCGTGCCGAGTTTCATACACCGGTAGCCCACGATGCCGCCGGTGGTGGGTAGGGCGTTCTCGTAGCGTGTGAAGACGGCGCAGCGTAACGTGCCGTCGGGCACAACATCGATCACGCGCAGGTAGGTGAAGTCGCGTGGCGTCGAGCTGAGCGCTGGCGGCGGAGTTGCTCCTGGGGGTGGCAGCTTGAGTTTGCCGGTGGCGGTGCGTTCCACTGGGGCCGGGCGATTGGTCTTGCGGACCCCGGCCAGTGCCAGCACATCGCCGATTTTCACCCCCTGTTGCACCGGTCCCAGGTCTGCCGCGCGGAGGATGACTTTCACTAGCTCTTTTGAGCCGGCCAGAGGTTCGACGGTTCCGACAATGCCAAAATCCCGATCCAGCAGGATACCCGCCACACGCCCCACCTGTTCGGGGGCATAGACCGATTGGCTGCGCACCAACGGCGACGAAAGCCCCGTGAAGCCATCGTACTGCCGCGCTTCGAGGTGGAATTGCCCGTCGCGGTATTCGACGCGCAGAAAATGGGTTTTGCTACCGGTCAGATCGCGTGGTAAGTCTAAGGCAGCAAAGCCTTTATCGTCGAATTGCTGCCAGAGGGGGTCCCATTTGTCGCGGGGCCAGGCCGGATCGGCCAGATCGATCAGTTCCACCGTTCCCAATGGCCCCAGTCCGGTTTGCAAGGCGGCGAAGATGTCGCGTTTGAGCCGGTTGCGGAAATCGTCGCTGATGTGGGGATGGGGTTTGGTCACCAACACGATCCGCCACAGATACGGCTGCTTCGTTTCCGGGTCCAATTGGGCTTGGGCCGGCCCTGGGCTGGTCAGAAGCCCACCGACGGCTATCAGAAGGAATCGGCGAATCATACGGCGTTCTCCGCAACTGTCCCACAACCGGGCCGCGTAGCCCCTTGCCGACACCGCCGCCACGTTTCCGCACCACGGATCGGTTCGCACGGAAATCCTCCGGTCGGATCACAGCGACTGGTTCCATCACCGTCGCGACGTTTCCGCACCGCGGATGTGTTCGCACGGCCCTTTCGGGTATCATACCAGCATGGACGACTATTTCTTTTCTTCGCGGCCGGCTTTTCCATGGTCGTTGGAACCCTTGGGCCTGCCGGCCTTTTTCGCCGTCGCGACTCTGTTGGTGCTTCTCACCATCTGGACCTATCTGGGCCATCCGCAGGCCACGCGGCAACGTGTTCTCATCGTTCTGGTACTGCGGTTGGCCGCGTTGTGCGTTGCCCTCATCACCGCCATCCGCCCCAGCCTGGGCGTTCATGAAAACCCCCGCCAACCCGCCACATTGCTCATCGGTGTCGATGTGTCGGAAAGTATGACGACCAAAGACGGTATCGGCGGGCTATCACGCATCGACGCGGTGCGCAAAATTCTCGACAAATGCCAGCCCCTTTTCGACGAGATGCAGGCCGAGCAGAATGTCAACGTCGTCATTTACACCTTTGGCGATCCCAACTTCAACGAAGCGACCCACCGTTATGAACCGAACGTTGCCGCCAATGCCAAACGTTCGGACTACGGCGCGTATTTCCATCGCACCTTTGAACGCTGGCAAACGGAACAACGGGTTCGTGGACACATCGTCATCGGGGATTTCATCGATAACGGCGAACGTTACTCGGCGATCAACGAAGCGGCCCGCTTTGGGCGGCGCGGTATTCCCGTTCATGGCGTTTTGGTGGGGGAAGAATCGTCCGGCTCCAGTGTCAAGGATATTGTCGTTACCGCGGTGGAATGCAACCCATCCCCGGCATTTGTCAAGAACAAAGTGACGATCGCCGCCACAGTGAACGCTTACAACTTCTCCGGTGCTGCGGTGACAGCACGCGTCTTCATCAACGACGAACCGAAATGGCGCGAAGATTTTGTCTTGGAGGGCGAAAAAAACCATCTGAAGATGGTCGTTCCGACCCCGGATGAGAAAGGCGAATACAAAGTGCGCGTCGAAGTGGGTTTGGACAAAAACGATCGGATCGAACCCCTTCCCGGCGAACTCGATGGGGCCAACAACCGGCTCGAAACCTACCTGACTGTGCAGAAAGAGGGAGTGCGCGTTCTGATTGTCGATCAACTCCGCTGGGAAGAAACCTTCCTGCGCGATGCTCTCCGCAGCGAACCGCGCTTCGATGTTTATGAGGTCTTGTTGCAAGCGAATTTCGCCGCTCCGGACAGCGCCAAAAAATTCCTCGATTTGCAAGCTCAAGCCTACGACGTTGTGATCATCGGTGATGTGGGCGCTGCGCAACTGGAAACGGCGTCGCCGCAATTTTTGCCCAAGCTCACCGAACTGGCCCTCCAGAAAGGCGTCGGGGTGATGTTTCTGGGCGGCGAGAACGCCTACCGCGGAATTCCCAAGACACTTCTACCCATTTCGGGCGATCAACTGGTGGACCGGCTCGATCCGAACACCGGAGCCCCATTGGTCGGCTTTCCGGCCGTACCAACGCCCCAGGGTTTGGAGAAGATGTTCCGGGTTTCCGGGAAACCGGGCGAACCGCCAAAACCGGGGGAATCCGAGGAATTGTGGAACCGGATGAACCATTTCCGCACGGGTATCAAACTCAATGGTTACAACCGGCTGATCCTGACCGATCAACAACGGGAACGCTTCACCGTGTTCGCCTGGACGGCCCGTCTGGTGGGCGACGCGGTCGATCCCAGCGATCCGGCGGCCCTGGTGGCCGGAACTCCCTTCGATCCCAAACGACACGAACCCCTGCTCATCGGCTCCGAACGGGGCGACGCGGGCAAATCCCGGTGGCTGGCATTCGGGGCCTTCGATACCTACCTGTGGCGCAGCCTCGGCCAACCCAAAAGCCAGGATGGCATCCAGATGCATGAACGCTTCTGGCGGCAATGTGTGCTGTGGTTAGCCTATCAGGATGAAGACGAAGGGGCCGTCTACGCCCGACCGCAGTACCGGCAACTGAAAATGACCCAAGAACAGACCGTTCGTGTTGGCATTAAGAAACCCGATGGCACCGACGATCCCGACGCGCCTCTGCAAGTGCGGATTGTCCCGCTGCCCCCCGGGGCGAAGGAACCCAACCCCGCCGACCTGGCCAAAGCCCCGCCGCTGACGGTCCTGACTGAAACCGATCGCGATGGCCGCACCTTCCGGAAAGTGCTGTTCCGCGCCCCGGCCCCGGGAGAATACTTCGTCGTCGTCACAGGGCCGGTCCCCAAGGCCGATGGCCGCACCGAACCCGGCCAAGGAACCGCGAAATTCATTGTCATTGCCGATACCTCCGATGAGATGCTCCGCATCAGTGCCGATCCAGACTTCATGCAGCGGGTCGTGGCTCCTACCGGCGGCAAAGCGATGCGGCTCGATGAATTGCCGAGCTTTCTGCGGCAACTGAAAGCGGAGTCCCCACCCGATATCGGTGTCAAGCCGCGGTACTACCCCGACTGGCACCGCCACCGGTCGCGTGGCTTCTTGTCGCTGTGGTTGCTGCTGTTCGTTTCGTTACTAGGGGCCGAGTGGGGGTTGCGGCGGTTGTGGGGCATGGTCTGACGCCGCCGCTTGCCCAGCGATGAGGCTGGCCAGGAAACCTACCGGGTCACGGCGCGCCTGCGCGGCTTGAGCCATGGTTTCGTAGTCGCCCGCCCGCCGCGCTAACTCGTGGACACTGGGGCAGATCAATTGGCGATCGTCCTCCGCCAGTAAAAAGCGTTTGGCCGCGGCCAGGGCTTCGGCCGGTCGTTGGGCTTTCAACAGCAGATTGACGTAAACTTGCGCGGCGAAGGTAGCCCCCTCGGCCGCTTCCCGTTCGGCTTTGGCGGCAAACCGTTGCAGATTCGCCTCGACATTCTCCCCCGCGACAACGTTCAAATACGCCAGAAAGTCGTCGTAGTTTTCGTCAAAGGGAGGATCGTTGGTGCCTTGTAATCCCGGCGCCAGTTGGCGGCCGTAGGCGCACAACTCGCGAGCGAAGTTCACCCCCGCGCCGGGGGGCAATTGCAGACTCATCTGCACCACGCTGGCCAGGTGCGAGGTGTCGATGTGGTAGGCCTCGTCGGCCATCAATTCGGGGTGAGCGTCCAGAATTTGCGGAATGGTAGCCTCGGGGGGACAGGGTAACCCCCGCGCGGTCAGATCGTTGCGCAGCCGTTCGAGGAGTTGGTCGCGTAAGGCTGCGGCTAAACGGCTGATGCAGTAATCGCGGAGGGCTGGATTGGAGGAAAGGTCGGAACTGCTGACCATGGTGATCGCCGAGCAAATACCATGCCGTTCCAGGACCCAATCGAAGCCTTTTTCCGGTAACACCCCATTCTGCCAGACGATTTCCAATAGCGGGTAAATGTCTTCCTCCGGACCGGGGGTGTAGGCTTGGAGAGCTTCCCGCAGTGGTTCGGGTTCACCGAGCATGCGGAAAAACGCCCACGCTTTGGTAAAGTCTTTGCGCTCTAACAGGAGCCGACCGATCTGCCGTGCCGCTTGGCGAATCGCCTCTTCATAAGGCTCGTGCGTGTGGGGGGGAAGCTCGTGGGCGTTGCCGGTGGGGAACGGCGAAACCCCCAGTTCGACCCGCTTTTTCATCAAGAGGGCATAGAACAGGGCTTGATAGTCTTCGATCTTGCGCAACTCGGCGATCAGTTCGTCGATGGCGGCGGCCGTTCCGCGACGGGTCAGAGTGTCGCGCAGCCGGTCGTATGCTGCGGGCGTCAAAGTGGGTTGTGGGACTTCATCCGAATCGAACATAGGACATGCTCCGCGGGGGGTGTCATCAGTGTAGCAGCGCTACGCGGAGATGGCGCGGGGGAAAGGGGTGCGGCAACAACCGGGCTTGGCCGCGCAGCGCTGGCCGGATACCGGACGTGTGCTGGCGGGGGGGGCAACAGGCACCGGAACGCTACTTCGTCTCCAAGATTCGCTGAATGGCCAGGGCGAAGGCTTGTCCTTCCTCGCCTTGCTCGCTCAGCCCCAGCGATTTGGCACGCAACCGGGCGACATCGTCGCCATAGGCATCGACTGTGCGGAAGTACAAATACCACACAGCCCCGGCGCGCCGCGGATCATCGCTGAAAACATACACCGGGTGGTTCACTTTGTCGGTGGTGAGCCGCTGGAACTGCTGGCTGGCTTCGGCGAGGGTTTCGGGGGTGGTTGCGATGGTAAAACCCGTGAGATGGCGTGTTGCCGCCATATCTTTGACGGCGTTGGTATCGGCCCCTGGCCCATGCAGATAGATCACTGTGCGAAAACCGGCTTGCTTCAATGTGTCGAAACCGTCCAGCGTCGGCTTACCACCCGCAAAAATCCCGTCTTTCACCTTCGTGTAACCGGGAAGGCCGGTCGTGGCTTTCGTCGGCTCGGGAGTGGAGGGCTTCACCGGGGAACCCAGCACATTGGTTCCGGCTGGTCCGGGTCGCAACGACATGCCACCGGGCAGCGGATCGGGCAAGAGGACATCCGGGCCGTGGGCTTTGGGCGGTAGAGCTGCCGGCGGGGGAAAGTTGCTCGTTTCGGGCATCAGAGCCGGCGGCGGGAAGGGCGCGGGCGCCGGTGAACTGGGGGTGGTTGGAACTTGCGTCGGCGGCAGCAAAAGCGGGCTACGCGGCCCGGTGCCGCCTAGCGGCGGACAGCAGGAGTCGCGGTCAAAAAGCTTCTGGCATTTGTGCCGACACCCGGCCAACACGAAGACCACGGCCACGGAGGCGAGCAGGAAGCGACGAATTCTCATGGTTAGCTCTCCGTCCCATCGGCGACAGACGCACTCCTGACTTCCGATTCTACGTTGTAAATTTTGCAAACCGAGGTCCGCTGACCTGATCGAGCGGAAATCCTGGTTCCCCGCGTAGCGAATGTGCGGATTATGCTAACTGCATAGACCGGTGCACTGCGGCAAAATGTTGCAATTGGAGAAGTTGGCGCGGGCTTCAGCACCTCGTTGCGCTCGCTTTTAGCCGCTTGTCCGAGGGTGGCAAGCGGCCACCTAACCCTCACCAACCGCGGCC
>JANWYJ010000075.1 GCA_025055115.1 Gemmata sp. | reverse complement strand
GCAAGAGTCGTTTCGGCCGAGTGCCGCGTTTCGCCAACGGTCAACTATCACAGACACCCTGCGCCCTATTGAGGTAGCTTTCCGTGGAAGGTTCCCAAATAAGGATTTCGACACCCAGCGCCCCACTCCGGTAGCGTTACGTGGAGTATTCCCGAATACGAATTTCGACACCCAGCGTCCCACTCCGGTAGCGTTACGCGGAAGGTTCCCAAATAAGGATTTCTCCTTTTCCGGGCACGCTGGCATCGCCCATGTGCCGCTGGTAACGGCCCACAGGGAGTGTAAAACCGAACGGGGCAAGGTATTTGGCATAGAGTGCCACAAAGGTGGGTTGGTACACGCACGTGGGGGTGAACGTGGGCATCAGATGCAGGGGTTGGAGGGAAATGATGGTGCCGCGCTGCATCCACGCCCCGGTCCGCAGTTCAGCGCCGCTCATCAATACGATCGTGCCGCCTTTCATTTGCAGGCCCGCAAAATCACGAACCGGACCACGAATCGCGATCAGCCCCCGTTTCATCCGCATGCCGATTTCGATTCCGGCGCTTCCTTCGACCAAAATCGTGCCCCCGGTCATGCCGGTGGTGCTGCCGCGATAAGCCGCCCCCAGTTGCTGCCCGGCGTGACCGCGAATATGAATCCGCCCGCCCCGCATTTCCCCGCCGACCCAATCCGAAGCATTACCCGTAACTTCGATAACCCCCCCTTGCATATAGGCCCCAAGGTGCATACCGGCGTGGCCGACCACACGAATGCGGCCACGGCGCATACCGCGGCCGATCCATTTGACCTTGCTGAGGTCGCCGCGCAGTTCTATTTCTTCACTCCCGTCACCTTCAATGTCAAAATGGTCTTCCAGCCGTTGTTGCCGTTTGCCGAGCATCACTGGCAAGGCCCGAATGGCTGAGTGGGCTAGACCCGCAAGTACATCGGGAGAAAGCACTTCCGCCTCAAGCGGCACGGTGAGCGCAGATTTGAGAGTCAGTGTGAGCATAAGTCGGGGGGGTCAGGCACTCATCATCACCCGAAGGACGACTATTATGACTGTTCCGGATTGGTAACGGCATTCAATTTTTCTAGTGCTTTTGGGAAATCATTATAAAACAGATTCATTTACTAACTTTTTTAGTTCTCGGGTTGGCAGATTTTCACTCGCAGGCCGTGGACGCGGCTTTCATCGACGGGGTAGTTCTCAAACGACACGGTGTAATACTGCTGAAAGAGGGGGCGGAGGTAGTCTTCGATACTTGGGTCGTAGTGGGGTTTGGAGACGTATTGATTGCCGTCGAGGCTATGGCGGAGTTCGCCCTCTTCGATGATGATGTGCCCGCTTTTGATGACGAGGCGTGGGTAGGCGAACATCTCCATGGGATTGGGGTGAGCGTTGAAGATAGCGATGTCGGCATCGGCCCCGATGCCCAGATGGCCTTTGTGCTCGAGGCCGAGGGTGCGAGCCGGGGCGGCGCTGGTGATGATGGCGATTTCGCGCAGGGTATATTCGCGATCGAGTTCTGGCAACACCAGGCGGGACAGGGCCTTTTCGGGGAGTTTTTTCAACTCCTGTTGGCGAAAGTCGCGATCCATGAGTAACCGGATGATTTCCGGATAGCGCCAGAAACAGGCCCCGTTGGGGTGGTCGGTGGTGAGGCAGACCCGCCACGGGTCGTTGATGAGCAACATCAATTCCAAGCCGACCGCCCACTGCACCGCGTTGACGATATTTTTGTCTTTGTAGACGTAAGGAACGACGCCGCAACCAGTTTCGTTCTCGACATCGAGGTTGCCCCACTT
Source organism: Gemmata sp. (assembly GCA_025055115.1). GTDB lineage: Bacteria > Planctomycetota > Planctomycetia > Gemmatales > Gemmataceae > Gemmata. The sequence continues at coordinate 78,164 of JANWYJ010000075.1, read as the reverse complement.
CTTGCCGGTCAGTTCATAGAGCAAGTGCTGCCAGGGGCCATCGGCGGTGATGGTCACCGTATCGCCAAACAGGACGGCGCCAGCGTCGCAGGTGAGGTTGGGGTGGGTGTTGAAGTATTCGGCGATCGGCACGCTGGCCGAGCGCATGGTGAACCAATCATCGCCACCGTAAGAGTGGTATTGGAGATGGGCCATGTGGGCGCGATGGCCTTCGAGCGTCTTCATTGTTTCGAGCGTGGTGGTGTAGTTGCCCGGAGCGCCGAGGTTGTTGCAGTGGATGTGGAGGGGGTGAGGCAGTGCGAGTTGGTCGATGATATCGGCGAGGGCTTGGATGATTGTTCGCGGGGTAACGCGGCGATAACCAGGGACTGGTTCGTCGAGTCCTTTGCAGTCCTTGCCCCACTTCCAGCCGGCCACACCGCCGGGGTTCACCGCTTTGACGCCGTAGGCTTTGGCGGCCCAGACCTGCCAGGCCGTGAGTTCTCTGGCTCGTTCGAACTCGCCGTTTTCGAGCCAATCGAGGAGTATCTCGTTGTTGGCCATCAGCACGCACGAGCATTTGTCGATGATAGGGGTATCGGCCAATTCTTCGTGGGTGTGTTTGGCGCTGAGGATGGGCACGGCGGCTTCGTTGACGGTGGTCCAACCCATCCCGGCGTAAACGTAGCCGGTGGCGAAGGTGGTCGGTGTGGTGCCGGCGAGGCCGGCGCGGCACTGGGGTGAGTGGAAGATGGGGCGGGCCTGGCGGTGCTGTTCGGGAATCAGGCCGCGGGCGAAGTTGAGGGCGGCCCCGGCGACGTGCGTATGAACGTCGACGCCCCCCGGGAAGACGATCATGCCCGTGGCGTCGATCGTGCGGGCGTGGCTGGGCACATCTGCCACGATCTTTCCCTGGGCGATGCACACATCGTGGATAGCGCCATCGACACCATTCTTGGGGTCGTAAACTTTCCCGTTGGTAATGCGAATCATGCAGCTTGTTCTCGGCAGTGGTGGGCATCATCGGTGTGGCCCCACAACTGTGGCACCGCACTAATGATCTCGATTCGGCGTATCAGGCGATTTGTTCGTGGACGGGTTCCCGGCGATGCGCTGCCCAGTGGTTGCGGCCGGGGGGGTACCAAGCCGGCTTCTTTTGCACGGCGGCGATGATGCGTTTGAGAACGTCTTCATCGCTCAGGTAGGGTGACTTCAGGGCCGGACGCAACGGCAGCGGAACTTCATCCATGCGGTAGGCGGTCCCCGCTGCGCTGATGCCAGCCGGGGCGGTCGTGAAATGAACGCGGGCCAGGCGGCTGGTGTGTGTCACTTTGGGATCGAGCACGATCGTCGGCGTGCGGCGGAGATGTTCAATCGCAGGTTTGGGCATGGTCGCCCCGGGATCAGCTCCGATCACCAGGGTGGCGTCGTTATCGCCGCGCACAAGCAGGTCGATGGTGGAAAATTCCCCGGGGTTGAAACGCGGATAGCCGCGGCTGAGATTGATCCCAAACGGGTAGGACAGTGTATAGCGCAGCACGACATCGGCCCCTGTGACGTTGCCGTGGCCGCGCATGGGCATGGCGACAAACTTGGTGAAGGCGTTCAACTCGGCGGCCAGAGTCAATGCTGCGGCACTGTTCATGTGTTTGCCGCGAGTCATCGATAGCCCCATGCCGAAAAAGAGGACGCCGAACTTGGCGGCTTTCATCCGGCGGGCTAGGTCTTGCAGTTGGTCGAGGGTCAGACCGGTTTCCGCGGCGGCGTGGGGTGCCACGTTCTGGTTTTTGATCAAGGCCCGCAGGATGGTGATCATCTCAAAGTCTTTGCCAGGCCGCACTTGCAGAAAGATGTCGGCGGCTTTGGCGCTGGGTGTTTCCCGAATGTCGACCAGGACCATGGTGCGATCCTTACGGCCCCGGGGCAGGAATTTCCCCTTTGGTGTCAACGTGTAGCGGGTGAAGTGCCGGGGGTGGCACTCCGCCGGGTTCCCGCCCCAGTAGATGATGAAATCGGCCCGGTTTTTCACTTCGCCTAACGTACACGAGACCTTACCGCCCAACTGGGCGGCGATTTCGGTGGGGCCGTGTCAAAGCGAGGTATGGCTGTCGATGACACCGCCGACGAGTTCGGCCAGCCAGACGGCTTCGCGCTGGGCTTCACAGGTGGTGTTGCTGAGGCCGTACACCAGGGGCATGTGGGCACGATACAGAATCTCTGCGGCGACTTCGACGGCCTCGTCGTAGCTGGCCGGCTGGCCATCAATAAGAGCATCGGGGTAAAGGCGTTCGGCGGTGTGGTGCTTGAACCAGGCTTCGCCCAGAATGCAGGCCCGCTTCGTTTCGACGATACGTTCGTGATCGGCATGCAATTCAATGTCGTCGCAGACGCAACCGCAGAAGGTGCACGTTGCGTGGTGGACGACCGTCAGTTCGTGTTTGGGTGCATCCGATGGTGTTGCGGTCGTCATAGGGTCGCTGCCGGGGTTATGGTAACCGGGAGAGCGTCAAAGCGGCTTGGGTGGGTTGGAGTCGTCCGGACCGGACGGAGGTGCGACGAAGGCTCACCCCAGCGCTCGGCCACGGAAGCTGCCGCGAATGCGCCGCGGCATGTATCGTCCGGATTCGAGTTCTTCCCACGGCGGTTGGTCGGCGGCGACAGGTTGCCGGGCTGCGCGCTGGTGTGCGTCGAGCGGGAGTTTGTCGGGATTCATCGTGGTTCCTGGGAACAGTGAATCACTTCAACGTCCACTTCCCACCCCTTGGAGGTGGGCATACCCGTGCCATCGGTATTGCCCCCATACAGTTGGCAGGTGGGTGGGCCATATGGCACAAACAGCATACCGCGGGGCACGTTCGCTTCCTTACAGTGAAATTCCGCAGACCCCACCGCGGTGGTCACGCGAATCCGCGCTCCTGGGGTGATACCGAGTGCTTTCATGTCGTCAGGGTGCATCTGTACCGTGGTGACGATGGCGCGATAATCGTCGCTATCTTTGCCCACGTTGATCTGCACACCTTGCTTATTCGAACGAATCGGCATCAAAAGGAAACGCTGACTCACAAGCACCTCGGCGGTCATCCAACCTCCGTTATTTTAGCACCCGGTTCGACGAATTCCTACCGTGTTCCTTTTTTCGCCGGATGGAGCACGATATCGAAGCTCGGCCGGGTGGTTCCATCCGCGAAGGTCACGCCCACGGCAGCAAAGGCGATGTGATCGGGGTGCTGGGGATCACGTTGATAGCGGCACGACAGAGCGACGATGTTGTAGTCCGCCAGTGGTTTCACCTCGCCCGGCTCGCACAGGCCATTGGCGTTGGCATCGTGCCATAGGGCCAGCCCGGCCAGTTCGGCCCCACGGAGCTGCCCATCGCAGTTATCGTCGAGGGCTGCCAGGGCATCGTAACCGGTTTCCCAGAATAACCAGAAGGTCACGTTCCCGAACATTTGCAGGGCTGAAGAAACCTTCCCGGTGGCCTTGGGATCGAAGACCAGCCAGGCTGCCTGTGGATGAATCCACGTCCAGTTTTTGCGGAGACCGCTGCCATCCGCATCGAAGGTGACGCACGCTGTCCGATCTTCAATGTCGCGGGCCGTCAAGCCCTGTTGGAGAGGAATGGCAATCGGTGTGATCGGTCGGGGCAGTTCATTGAGCTTCTTGATGCGCTGCCTGAGGGTGGCAATTTCCTCGTTATCCTTCTCCTTATCGAGAAGCGGGATGAGATAGCTTGCCCCTTCGGCGGTGATGGTGTGCCCCCCCAGCCCCAGGGCCTTGAGGTCTTTTTCTTTGTCCCACGCTTTGGCAATCACGTCACGAAGGGCTTTGATCGCCTCGGTCTTTTTCTCAGTTTGCGATAGCAGCCATGCATAGCCCAATTGGATGCGCAGGTCGTCGGGTTGCAGTTTCGCGGCATCGGCGTACAGTTGGAGGGCTTTCGTGAGGTGTTCCTTCGCAGCCTGCAGCTTCTTTGGGTCGTCGGTGGCGGCGACTTGATTGAAGGGGACAATCGGCGGTTCATAGCCGAACCACACGGTCGTGGGATTCTTCTTATCGACCGGAACTTCTGAGGAACGCAAGGAGTAGGCCATCGCATGGACCCGGGCGAGGTTGAGAATGGCTTGCACATCCTTGGGATTTTTCTTCACCGCCTCTTCCAAATTCTTCGTCAACCGTTCCACGGGAACATTTTGTGTCTCAACGGGGATATACAATCCCCGAGTTGGCTCCACGACCACCAGCACACCCAGCAGTGTGAAAAGCCCAACCAGTTGCCAATACCACATGGGTTCACTCCCAGTTCTTGAGGTGACGGCAGCGCACACCGCGATGATAGCCGGACTTCGGCCCCAGCTCAACGATATGCTTGACCGATTCGCTGACTCGCCTTACGATAGGTTTTACCCGCCTGAAAACGCTTCCCCCACCCGCGCTCGGATCGACCCACCCCCACGACCTCCAACATCATTGCGGAGATTCATCCCATGCGCCGACGGATGTTTGGTTTTCTCCTGGCAGCAGGGTGTTTGGCCGTGGCTGACCCCGTGGGGGGGCAACCCCCGCCAGGGTTGCCGTCGCCACGGCTGCAACAGGTCTTCCCAAGCGGGTTGAAAGCCGGAACAACCGTGGAGGTCACTGTCACCGGTTTCGATCTGGAAGAACCCGAACAACTGCTGTTTTCCCACCCCGGCTTAACTGGCAAGTACCTCCCGCCCCCCAAAGATCCCCAACCGGACCCGAAAGACCCCAAGAAAACTATTCCGCCACCCAAGGTCAATCCGGCCGGGCCGCATAAGTTCCAGGTGACCGCCACCGCCGATGTGCCTGTGGGCCTGTATGATGTTCGCTTTGTCGGGAAGTGGGGAGTAAGCAATCCGCGAGCGTTGGTGGTCAGCGATCAGGCGGAAGTGAATGAGCAGGAACCGAACAACGATGTGACCGAAGCCCAGAAGATTGCCGTGGGTACCGTCGTCAATGGCGTTATCGCCAACCCGACGGACGTTGATTACTGCTCCTTTCCGGGCCGGAAAGGGCAACGGGTGATCATTTCCTGCCTGGCGTCATCGATCGACAGCAAAGCCACTCCCTTGGTGGAAGTATTCGACCCCAGCGGTCGCCGTCTGGCAGCCAATCGCAACTACCGCGATACCGATGCGTTGGTCGATGTGATTCTGCCCGCCGATGGCGATTATCTGGTACGGGTCTGTCAGTTCACTTACACGGCAGGGGGGGCTGATTACTTCTACCGGCTGAGCGTGACGACGGCCCCCTGGATCGACGCGGTCTTTCCCCCCGCTGTCGAAGTCGGCAAAACCACGGAAGTGACGCTCCTGGGGCGGAATTTGCCCAACGGCAAGCCCTCGGAATTCACGCTCGACGGCCGCCCCTTGGAACAACTCACCGTGAGCGTAACTCCCCCGCCCGATGCCGCGGCGCAGCTCACCAGTGCTACCCGGATCGACCCCGCCACGGCCTTGCAAGATGGTTTCTCCTACACCCTCCGCGGTTCCGGCGGCACCTCCAACCCGGTCGTCATCTATCTGGCCCGCGCGAAGCTCACCGTGCGCCCCACAGCATCGCCGGGGCCGAACGATGCCGTCGTGCCCGTACCCGGCGAAGTGGCGGGCCGCCTCTCCCCACGCGGACAGAAGGATTGGATCGCCTTCAATGCCAAAAAGGGAGAGCGGTTCCTGATCGAACTGACCGCCGAACGCATCGGTTCCTCGGGCGACTTCTACTTTTCCATCCGCGACGGCAAAGACCCCCAACGCGATCTGAGCGGCGAACTCGATGACGACAACGACAGCCTGCATCCTTTCATTTTCTTCACCCGCAACAGCGACCCTCCGGTTTACTCCTTCACCGCACCCGAAGATGGGAAATATTACGTTGTCATCGGTTCTCGCGATACGCAGGCCATATCTGGGCCGACCAGCGCCTACCGGTTGCGCATCGGCCCACCCCAGCCGGACTTTCGCGCCGTCATCATGCCCCACGGTCGGTTGTTCCAAACAGGCTCGGCGGCCTGGCCCGGCGGGACCGAGGCGTATTGGTTATTCGTCCACCGCATCGACGGTTATACCGGAGAACTGCAAGTCGCGGTTGAAGGGTTGCCCTCGGGGGTTACGGCCGCGCCCCTGACGATTGGCCCCGCGGCCCGCTGGGGGCTGCTCGTACTCAGCGTGGCCCCTAACGCGGCCCAGACCACCACCCCTTGGCGTGTGAAAGTGACCGGAACGACCCCGAGTGGCCAAAAACTCACACGCACCGCCCGTTCAGCCTCCGTGATCTGGGGCTTACCCCAACCCGACGCAAACTCCCCGGTCGTCGCACGGCTCGACCGCACCCTGGTCCTTGCCGTTCGTGGGGAAAAAGCCCCCTTCACCCTTACCGCGGATGTCGCCAACGCCACCATCCGGCCTGCCAGCGGCCAAGAAACCAAAGCTAATGGCCCTCGTGTGGTCCTCAAGCAAGGTGAGAAAGCCAGTATCCCGATCAAAGCCGATTGGTCAGTTCCGGAGAAACCCAACGTCACACTGGTGGCCGAACCGCTTGTTCCACAGCCCCAAAACGCCCCGTTTACAGTGCAATTCCCGGCCCAACCGACCAAAGACAAACCCGATGTCCTTGTCAACCTCGATGTCCGCCCCAACGCCCTGCCGGGTACCTATAGCCTTGTGATTCGCGGCACCGCCGCAATACCCTTCCAAAAAGACCCCCAGGGCAAACAGAAACAACCGGTCCCGGTTGATGCTTTCACCACGCCCATCACGATTCGCATTTTGCCCACGGCGGTCGCCAAACTGACCGTCACGAACCTGCCCAACAATACCCTCAAAGTGGGCGAGAAGGGCGAACTCGGAATCAAAGTCGAACGGCAATACGACTACCGCGGTGAATTCAAGGTCAAATTGGAGTTACCCGCCGGCACCACAGGCATCACCGCAACGGAAGTGACCATCCCGGCCAATCAGGATGAGGTCAAACTACCTCTCCAGGCCACCGCCGATGCCAAACCTGGCCCCCTCGCCAATGCGACAATCACCGTCACCGCGATGTACGCGGAACAATACCCAGTGGTTCACGAAGCGAAGATCACAGTGAATATTGTTGCTGATCCCAAGAAGAAGTAGAGTGTCCGCGTTTGGGGCACTCCGAGTGCTTTGTGTTGACATAACGTCTTCAGGAAGTTTGACATAACGTCTTCAGGAAATTGATTTCCGTCGATTTGCCGTCAAGCCTTCGAGGGTCTGTCCGATGCGTTGCTGCAGTGTTCTGGTAGCTGCGATGTTGGTTGTGACAGGAGCAGCTCAAGAGCCAAAGAAAAACGACAAAGCCAACGACTTGCCACCCATTCCCTTAATCGACCTCAAACGGTCCGAACCCATCGACTACAACAAGGACATTCTGCCGATTTTTGAAAGCAAATGTTTCGTGTGCCACTCGGGCAGTGTCACCGAGGGCAAATACGACATGAGCACTTATGAGAAGGTTCTCAAAGGTGGCAAACGCGGGGTCGCCGTGGTGCCCGGCAAAGCGGACGAAAGCCATCTCTATCTGTTCTGCTCCCGACAAAAGAAGCCGATTATGCCGCCCAAAAGCGAGGAACCCCTGAATTCTCAAGAAGTTACGTTAATTAAGCTCTGGATCGACCAAGGCGCCAAAGCCCCGACCAGTATTAAGGTGAAGGACAAGATTGTGGTCAATCTGCCACCGGTAATGGTCAAGCCAGTGCGTGCTGTGGCGGTCGCCCCGGATGGGAAAACAGTCGCGGCCAGCCGGGGTAATCAGGTTCATCTGTTTGTGGCTAAAACCATCCCCGCCGACAAAAAGGGAGGCAAAGATACCATCGACTGGGTCTACTCCCGAACCCTCATCGACCCCCAGCTGAAAACCCCCAACGGCCAACCGGCTAACGCGGCTCATATTTCCCTCGTCGAGTCGATGGCCTTCAGTCCGGACGGCCAACGGCTGGCCACTGGCAGTTTCCAAGAGCTGACCCTCTGGGATGTTCAAAAAGGGGAGCCGATCCGCCGCATCGATGGCTTTGCGGACCGCGTCTGTGCTATTGCGTTCACCAGCGACGGCAAAAAGTTCGCCACCGGTGGCGGCGCACCCACCGAAGATGGCGAAGTGAAAGTCTTTGATACGGAAACCGGCCAGTTGTTCGCCGAAGTAAAAGCCGGGCATAGCGATACGGTCTTCGCCGTGGCTTTCTCACCGGATGGCCAACGGCTGGCCACCGGCAGCGCGGATAAGTTTGTCAAGGTGTGGGAAGTCCCGGCACAAGCGGGTAGCCCCTTGAAACTCGCCAAGGCTTTTGAAGGTCACACCCACCACGTCATGGGAGTGGGTTGGACGCCCGATGGCAAAAAAATCGCCTCCTGCGGTGCCGATAACTTCGTCAAAACCTGGGATTACGAAAAAGGCGAGAAAATCCGTGACATGCAAGGGCATCAAAAGCAAGTCACGTCGCTATTTGTTGTCGGTAAAACGGGCCAATTCCTCACCGGCAGCGGCGATACCACCGTGCGGCTGTGGAACGCCGAAAATGGCGGCACGATCCGCAACTTCACCGGTGCCCCGGACTTTGTTTATGCCGTCAGCGCCAGCCCCGATGGCGAGGTGGTCGCCAGTGGCTGCGAGGATGGTATCGTTCGCGTTTACAACGGCAAGACCGGCAACTTGCTGAAAGCGGCCGTGCCGCCGGATGCGGAAACCAAGAAAGATGGGAAGAAATAACCCCATCAACCAAGAAGGATGGGAAGAAATAACCCCATCGTGACCACTTCATCCCTATCCCGCTGGGGTACCATCGCGCTATGAACCGGAAGCCGGGCGTGGACCAACGCTCGCCTTCCGGTTTGTGGTTTGTCAGATGGGGTTGTCAGCGAGGTCCGGTTGTCACCGCCGAGGCTTGGGCGGTTAGCCTTGCCCGTACAATGGCGGTGAAGTCCCCGGCACGTTGCCTTGCCCTGCTGGTAGCCCGTGCTATCAGTAACCTTAGCAGCTGTGGCGGCAATCCCGGAGCAGGTGAATGTACAGCGAAAATAGCGATTACATTGACGAACAATTCCGGGCCTGGCAAACCGATCCCTCTTCGGTCGATCCGACGTGGCAAGCCTTCTTCGCCGGCATGCAGTTTGCTGGTCGTCTTTCCGCGGCGGCGGCGGCGACTGTCCCTTTCCCCGTGTCAGCCGATGTCCGCCTGCAAACCGGCGTGACGCGCTTGGTCTTCTGGTATCGCCAAGCCGGGCACTTGCAAGCTCATATCGATCCGCTGTCCCCTGAACCGCCGCCCCGTCATCCGCTTTTGGCGCTGGAAAACTTTGGCCTTTCTGAAAGCGACCTCGACCGCACCGTCGATGCCAGCATGATTTTCGGTTGTGAAGGGTCGATGCGGCTGCGCGAGCTGATCCAACTGCTCGAAGACGCCTACTGCCGCACCGTCGGTGTCGAGTTCATGCACATCGACTCTCTGGAGATGCGCAAGTGGATCGCGGAGCGGATCGAACACCCCGGTGGCCGCCGGCGGCTGCCATTGCGGCAAAAGTATCGGATTCTCATCACCTTGCATCAAGCGGAACTCTTCGAGAAATTTCTGCACACCAAGTATGTCGGGCAAAAACGCTTCTCCCTCGAAGGCGGAGAAACCCTGCTGCCCATTCTGGATGCCATTATCGAGAAAGCCCCATCGCTGGGTGTGAAGGAGTTTGTCATCGGCATGGCCCACCGCGGCCGCCTCAACGTGTTGGCGAACACCCTCGGCAAGCCTTTTGCCGAAATCTTCAACGAATTTGAAGATAATTACTTGCCGCAATCGACCTACGACGGCGACGGCGACGTGAAGTATCACCTCGGTTTTTCCTCAGACGTCGAAACCGCCAGCGGCGGGAAAGTTCACCTCTCCGTGACACCCAACCCCAGCCACTTGGAAATTGTCGGCCCTGTGGTGCAAGGGCGTGTCCGCGCCAAACAGCGGCAGCACAACGACAAAGACCGTACCGCGGGGGTGCCGATCCTCATCCACGGCGACGCCGCCTTCGCGGGCCAAGGTGTCGTCATGGAAACCTTCAACCTGATGAACCTTGCCGGTTATCGCACGGGGGGAACCATTCATATTGTGGTCAACAATCAAATCGGTTTTACGACCAACCCCCGGGACAGCCGCAGCACCCAATATTGCACCGACATTGCCAAATTCGTGCAGGCTCCGATCTTTCATGTCAATGCCGAAGACCCTGAAGCCTGCGTCGCGATGGCCGAGATGGCCTTGGAATTCCGCCAGACGTTCAAACGCGACGTGGTCATCGACATGGTCTGTTATCGCCGCTGGGGGCACAACGAAGGTGATAATCCGGGCTACACGCAACCGCTCCAAGCCAAGGTGATTGCGAAAAAACCACCCATTTCGACGATCTATGCGGCCCAACTGGCCCATCCAAGCGAGAACCCCAGTGTCACCGAGGAAGTGGTAGCGGGTTTAGGTCGAGAGTTCGACGAAAAATTGGCGGAAATCCTCCGCAATGCCGAAGCCTTGGTGGCCGACTACCGCCGGCAAATGGAAGCAGCACACAGAGAAATCAAGGACATGGTGAAAAAAGGCGTCAGCCGCAAGCGGGGCATGGAAGGCTTCGGCGGCCGTTGGAAAGGTTTCACCAACCGCTACTCCCACACACCGGTGGATACGGGCATATCTGAAGAAGCCCTCGACCGGATCGCCACGGCCCTGGCGCGTTTTCCCGAGGGATTCACCGTTCACCCCAACCTGATTAAAACTCTTCTGGGGCGAGCAGAAAATATCAAGAAGCGCGCGGCGGTCGATTGGGGCACGGGTGAAGCACTGGCCTTTGGCTCGCTGGTATTGGAAGGCACCCCGGTACGGCTCAGTGGTCAAGACAGCCGTCGCGGCACCTTCACGCAACGGCACGCGGTCGTTGTCGATTACGAAACCGGCGCGGAATATTACCCACTGGCCCACGTTGCCCCCGATCAAGCCCCCTTCGATGTTTACGACAGTTCCCTGTCCGAAGCCGCCATCATGGGCTTTGAGTTTGGTTATTCTCTCGATGAACCCAACGCGCTGGTGATGTGGGAGGCCCAATTTGGCGATTTTGCCAACGGAGCGCAAGTCATTATCGACCAATTCGTTACGTCGTGCGAGTCGAAGTGGAACCGAGCCAGCGGCCTGGTCCTGCTCTTACCGCATGCCTATGAAGGGCAAGGCCCGGAACACTCCTCGGCCCGCTTGGAGCGATTCCTGCAGATGTGTGCGGAAGACAATATCCAAGTCGTTTATCCCACCACGCCAGCCCAGTATTTTCATCTGCTGCGCCGGCAAGTTCGCCGCAACTTCCGCAAACCCTTGGTGGTCATGACCCCCAAAAGCTTGCTCCGGCTGCCAGCGGCGGTCTCTCCGCTGCAAGAATTTCTGCCCGGGCATCATTTTCAGGAAGTTCTCGATGATCCCCTCGTAGCTCCCGAAAATGTGACCCGCGTCCTTGTTTGCTCCGGCAAAGTGTACTACGACCTTGCGAGCAAACGCGAAGAACTCGGGACGCAGGCAGTGGCCATCATTCGCCTCGAACAATTCTACCCGTGGCCCGAACACCAACTTGGCGCAGTTCTCAGCCGCTATCGCCGTGCTCGCGAATGGCTGTGGGTCCAAGAAGAATCGCAAAACATGGGCGGCTGGACGTTCGTTGAGCCGCGGCTGCGAGCGATGAACTTCCCCTTCGACTATGTGGGCCGCGATGCCAGTGCTAGCCCGGCCACTGGTTCCCACCATGTCCATGTCCAAGAACAAAAGCTGTTGGTCGAAGGAGCCTTCGCGCCGACCCCATCAGGACCGATTGGACCGGGCCGCTTGGGATGGGTTCGCTACGACAACGGCACAGTCAATGGAACACCCAGCACAACAACAGACAGTGCCAAAGTTTAAGGCGAAATTGGCTGCCCCACCATAGACCGCAAGCTCCCAGATAAGCGATCGTTCGTGTGAATCCCCTCGGCCCCCAGTTGTCCCGATGGGGCCGCACTGACCCGGAGCGCACAATGGCCATCGAAAAGGTGATTGTTCCCCCCGCCGGCGAATCCATCACAGAAGCTACGATCAATCGGTGGTACAAACCCGATGGCGCTTATGTCCAAGCCGATGAACCACTGTTCGAGATGGGAACCGACAAAGCGACCCAAGAAGTCGCGGCCCCCGTCTCAGGAATTGTGAAACATTTGGTTTCCGAGGGGCAAACAGTTGACATTGGTACAGTTATTGCGCATATTGATACTGAGGGGCAAAAACCGGAAGGATCGCCCACCCCGACGACTGCACGCACGGCCAGCACCGATGGTGCGACCACAACACCGCCGGAGGTGATCGCTTCACCCGCGGCAGAGCGGATTTTGGCCGAAGCCGGGATCGCCCCGCGCGATGTGAAAGGAACCGGCCGCGCTGGCCGCATCACCAAAGAAGACGCCCTGCAAGCAGCGGCCAAGGCCTCCCCGCTCCCACCCGCGCCGCCGCAGACGGCTGGCGTCATTGCTACCGTCAATGGCACGCCAACACAAGTAACGCCCGCCGACACTCCGACCGCCGGAAAGCGTGGACCGCGCATCACCCGCGAACCGATGTCGCCGATTCGGCGGCGCATCGCGGCTCGGCTGCTCGAAAGCCAAAATACCACCGCAACGTTGACCACCTTCAACGAAGCGGACATGACCGCCATCCAGGAGTTACGCGCTAAATACAATGAGAAATTCGAAAAAAAACACGGTGTCAAACTCGGCTTGATGTCGATCTTTGTAAAGGCCGCCATTGAAGCTCTGAAGGCATTCCCGTTGGTGAATGCTCGCATCGATGGATCGGATATTATTCATCAACATTTTTATGATATTGGTGTTGCTGTCAGCACAGAGAAAGGGCTGATGGTACCGGTGATCCGCGATGCGGATCAATTGAGCTTCGCCGAGATTGAAAAACAACTTGCTGTCTTAGCCAAGAAGGCGCGCGAGGGGAAAATCACTGTTACCGATCTTGAGGGGGGAACCTTCACCATCACCAACGGCGGCATTTTCGGCTCGTTGATGAGTACGCCGATTCTCAATCCCCCGCAAGTCGCGATTCTCGGCATGCACGCCATCCAGAAACGCCCGGTGGTAGTCAATGACCAAATCGTCATTCGTCCGATGATGTATTTGGCCCTCAGCTACGACCACCGCATCATCGACGGTCGCGAAGCTGTGCAGTTCCTTGTCCGCATCAAGGAATGTGTCGAGAATCCTGAACGGATTCTCCTCGATGTCTAACTACCTACTGGTCACCAACCTGAAGATTATGCAGCCACTGAGAATAGACACCACGGCCTATTGATAACACAGATACCTATATCCTCCAGTCAGGTATGATTCTTAACACCGATATGGGCTTTCTTTTTACCTACTAGTATCAATCTGTAACATCAATAGATTCAATTTTTATTCCGCGGATTGAATTTTCACTCCTTTTGAGGTGCTCATGGCGGAGAATTATGATTTGGTGGTGATCGGTGGCGGCCCAGGGGGCTACACCGCGGCGATTCGGGCCGCGCAACTGAAAATGAAAGTCGCGTGTGTGGAAAAACGGGCCAACAAAGCTTTCGGCGGAACCTGCCTGAACATCGGCTGCATTCCCAGCAAAGCGCTGCTGGATTCCTCCGAAATGTATGACGCTACACTGCACAAACTCGCCAGCCATGGAATCAAGGTGGGGAGTGTGGCCCTCGACTTATCCACCATGCACCAACGCAAGGATCGTGTGGTCAACGAACTGACGGGAGGCATCAGTTTTTTGTTCAAAAAATACGGCGTGACGCCCATTTATGGAACCGGTCGCTTGCTACCAGGCCCACAGGTGGAAGTGACGGCCGCTGATGGCAGCACTTCGATACTGCAAGCCCCCCATGTGCTTTTGGCCACCGGCAGCATCAGTAGCGAATTGCCATTCCTGAAGTTCGATGGCACACATATTGTCAGTTCCACCGAAGCTCTCAACTTTAACCCGGTGCCGCAGCATTTGATTGTGGTCGGTGGCGGTTACATCGGGTTGGAACTTGGCTCGGTCTGGAAACGACTGGGCGCGCAAGTTACGGTGCTGGAATTTCTTCCGCGTATCTTGCCTGCTTGTGACGGCGAGATCGCCGCGGAGGTTCACAAGCTACTCATCAAGCAAGGCTTCGTGATTCACACAAATACACGTGTCACCGGTGCGACGGTTCGGGGAAATACTGTCACCGTCACGGCGCAAGCCCCCGATGGTCAGCCGCTGCAGTTCAGCGGGGATCGCGTTTTGGTTGCGGTGGGGCGACGTCCCTACACTGCTGGGCTGGGGTTGGAGGAGGTGGGTGTGAAGGTCGATCCCCAAAGTGGCCGCGTTGAAGTTGATGACCAATTCCGCACGAGTGTGCCTGGTGTCTACGCGATCGGTGATCTGATTGCCGGCCCGATGTTAGCTCACAAAGCCAGCGAAGAGGGCGCCGTATTGGCCGAGCGGCTCGCGGGCATGAAACCGCACATCAACTACAACGCAATTCCGAGCATCATCTACATTTGGCCCGAGGTTGCGGCGGTGGGGGCCACCGAGGAGCAGCTGAAAGAACAAGGCATAGCCTACCGTGTGGGCAAATTCAAATTCAGTGCCAGCGGTCGGGCCAAGGCCATGGACGAAACCGATGGCTTTGTCAAAGTTTTGGCCGATGCAAAAACGGATCGCGTCTTGGGGGTTCATATCCTTGGTCCGCGCGCCTCCGAGCTGATCGCCGAATGTGTCACCATCATGGAATTTCGCGGCAGCGCTGAGGACATAGCCCGTTGTCCGCACGGTCACCCAACGTTGAGCGAAGCCGTGGCCGAGGCCGCTCGGATGGCGTGGTCGGGCCAGCCTCTCAATTCGTGAACACACTTAGCTTTTGAGGCCAAAGGGATCGGCGAGAATCATCAAACGTTCGACAGGGGTTCTGAGCAAAGCCGTGGGAATCCCGCAGCCGGCTCCAGCCGACCTGATTCCCTTGACTCTCGGGACGGCGCGGGGAGAATTCATCGTAGTGGAACTTTCAGAGTCGAGAGAACGTCACAGTACCAATATTTGTCACCGCGTGTGCGGCCTGTTCCTCTCTGGGAGCCGTTATGTTGTTCCCCAACTGTCGCGACTGGCTTGGGTTCATGGGGTTCGCACTTGTAGGCGTGTGTGTCGCCGCAGGGTCGGCGCTGGGGCAGCCGCCCGGTCCGCTCGATTTGGTCCGCGGGCTGCGGGATAACGGCCATGTCGATTTCGCATTGGAGTATTTGCAGCAGCTTGAAAATAAGCCCCTGACGGCAGACGACAAAGCCGCACTGGGTCTCGAACGGGCCAAGTGCTTGCTGGCAGCCTGCGAGGATGAACCTGATGAAGGAACT
Source organism: Gemmata sp. (assembly GCA_025055115.1). Lineage (GTDB taxonomy): Bacteria > Planctomycetota > Planctomycetia > Gemmatales > Gemmataceae > Gemmata. The sequence goes on along the minus strand of JANWYJ010000075.1, from coordinate 62,756 downwards.
CGTTTGGGTATGGTGGCCGAAGCCAAGGCCGCGCTCCAAGAATTCCTCGTCAAGTTCCCCAATCATCCGCGCCGGGCCGAAGGGCTGCTGACCGAAGCAAAGTTGTTGGCCGTTGATGCCCGCGAACAGCTCAATCAGGCCCGGCGGATGGATATTCCACCCAAGAGCAACGACCCGGGTGAAAACACCCAACGGGAAGCCTTACTGGCCAAACAAAAAGCTGAAGCCCTCAAGGCTCAGCCACTGTTCCTGACCGCCGCCAAACGGTTTGAAGAAGCCTCGAAGTTACTCCGGGCCAAACTCAGCGACCCCACCCTCGAGCCGGCCACACGCGCCCGACTCGAACAAGAAGCCTTCGATGCCGAACTGGCCGTGGGCATCAATCAATTCAATACTGCGGAAACCTACGTTCCCGAGGAACTTCTCAGCGGTGTTGATAAAGCCGCCCGCGATAAACTGCTCGAACAAGCGAAAACCACCTTCGCTGCTTTGGCCAAAGGCTCGCCCCGCAGCCGCACGGTCTGGATTGCCCGAGCGTGGATTGCCGAAGTTCTTTACGAACAAGGCAAAGCCAATGATGCCGCGGCTGAAGTGAAGGCGATCATCGATTCACGCGAACCGGCTTCAGCGGATGGCAAGCGCATGGCCCGGTTCTTCCAACTACGGCGCAATTTCCTCGAAGCCTTGCGGACCCGCACCGTCAAAGCCTTTGAGGATAGTGAGCGCGAAATCAGGAACTGGCTACGGACCTACGGCAATCCCCGTAAGCCAAGCCCTGAAGAATTTGCCGCGAAGTACTACCTGGCCCGCATCTTCCAAACACTTGCAGAAGATACCATCAGTCGAACGATCAACCCCAAAGACCCCAAACCGCCCAAAGACATTCCCACAACCGCCCGGCGCATGCTGGAGGAAGCGGAAAAGCTCTACCGCGAACTGTCGCACACCGACCACGAATATACCTCGCGGGCCACGCGGCAACGGATCAATGTGGTCGTGCGAATGTTGGGTGAAGCAGAAAAGCCCCCCGAAAGCTACGATAGCTTCGAAAAAGCCCAACTGGCGTCACTCATTCAGCTGAGCAAACTCGCCAAAGCGGAGGCACTCCCCGAAACCACCGAGGATGAGATCAACAAGAAAGCGGCCGAGATCAACGATCGGCGGCGGAAAGTTATCGCTCTGTTAGAACGCGCCCGCGCGCTGGCCACTCCCCAAGACAACGCAGCGGATGTTACCGACGTACTTCTGCGCCTCATCTACTTCTATCAATTGGTCAACGATCACCTGAAGGCGGCGGAATTGGGCGAACAAGTCGCCCAGACGATCAAATCTACCGGCGGCAAAGCGGCCGTGGCGGGGCTGTTCGCCATCACCAGTTACATCGCGGCCAGCCGCATGGTGCCGGCTGACGACCCCGACGAAGCGGCCCAGAAGCGCCAGGAACTGCGGCAGCGGGCCATCCAGGTCGCACAATTCCTCGATGAAAAATTCCCCAACGACACCGCCACCGATGCCGCGCGGCATCAACACGCTTCGATCTTGCTGGAAGAAAAGCGGCTACCGGAGGCCTTTCAAGTGTTGCTGAAGGTGCGGCCAGCGTATGCGCAGATCGCCAAAGTCCGCCTTCTGCAAGGCTACATCGCCCGCGAGCTGATGGTCGCGCGGAATACAGCGCTGAGCGATGAGGACAAGGCCGCTGTGTTTCGCCGGGCTCTGAGTGAGCTAGGCAAAATTCCACGCCCACCGGCGGCGGCCGGGGTGGACGATGTCCGTGATTACGTTTCAGCGCAATGCCGCATTGGCTCGCTGTTGTTTCTGCAAGGCCGCGCCGACCCCGCCACGGAGAAAACCCGCCCCGGTTACAACCAGGCGCTGCAAATCGCCGAGGAGATGCTGAAAATCATCCCGACTTACGATTGTCTGACCAAACTCGACGGCGGCAAGAAAGCCCTCAACCTCGACGGACTGGAACTGACGTTGCTAGCTCAAGATGTTCAAGCGCGTGCCATCTATCTGAAGGCTCGGGCAATGATTGACGAAGCCGACACACTCGCCGGAGCCGAACAAGCTGCCAAGCTCAACGAAGTCACCAAGGTACTGCAACCGATCCTGCAGGCCGTTTCCCAAAATGGTGCCCTCTACACCGCCGAGATGAAGCAGTGGTCGCAAGGCGTGGGCGGTGATGAGGACGACATCCAAAAAGCCCGCATTGCCCAGCTGGCAGCAACGGTTGATAAAACCCGTGTCGATGTTATCCTGGCAGCTTTCCGGCTCAAGGTGCGGCAAGCGCAAGCGGCTGAAGCGGCCAGCCTTCTGGATGTGATGGTCAAAGCCGGCGGTAACATCGAAGACAATCTGCCGGTCCTCGAACTGCTCGGCCGCGAAATGGCCGCGCAGATGCGCACGCTGCGCAACGAAGGTAAAACCGAGGAAGCCAAAGTTTTCGGCGCCGGCTTGGCGGAATTACTCAAGAAGATCACCACCGTACCGAATCTCGAACCGCGCGTGGTTCTCTTTTTGGGTGAAACCCTGCAAGTTGTGGGCGAAAACGACCGCGCCATCGAAATGCTGCGCAAGATTCGCGCCCCCGAGTTTGCCGGTTGGGAAACCAAACGCCCCGAAGAGATTCCCGCAGAACTGCGCGGTCGCATCCAAGAACAGATTCGTGACTATGCCCTAGCGCAATTGACCATCGCCCGAGCTTTCAAAGAGAAACGCGACTTCGATGCGGCGGAAAAAATGCTCACCGAGATCATCGGCACCAACGACAAGCCCAACTGGGGTTACGGACGCTTTTATTTCCGCCGCGAGTTAGCCTCCGTTTATGAAACCAAAGCCCAAACACTCACCGACGCGAAAGCTGCCAAGGCGGAATGGGACAAAGCTTACCGCGAATGGCTCACGATCTGCAATTTCCAACGCAATCGCTTGATTAAACCACCCGCCGAGGCCTCCGCCGAACAGATGCGGCAGTACCGCAATGCCTATGCCGACGCCTTCCTCGATCTCCAACGCTGTGTCGTCAAAGCCAATCAACAGTTGCTCAAGGCGGCACCCGAAAAATTGAAAAAAACCTATGAGGATGTCGGCAAGCAAGTTGCCGTGATGGAACGGCAACTGCCAATCGCCGAGTGGTATCCTGACGTCCACCGCAACTACATGATGTTCCTGAAAGAAACTCCCGAAGTGGTCGGGCCGTACAAAGCCAACGGCGGTAAGCTCTTTTTGGAACCGCTGCCAGAGAATCCGTAATTTGCACCCCCGTAGCGCGGGTGAATCCACGTTCCTCGAACACCAAGGAATCTCCAGATGATGCGCTGTAGCGTGCGTGGCATGGTGGCGTTGGGGTTGTTCATCGCCATCCATCATGCGGTGGCTTACGGACAAGCACCCATTCTCGATAAGGTGGTCTATCGCGACGCCAAAGACGGCTCGACGAAAACCACCGAGGGGCTTCTGAAGGCTAGCTCGGCCGGCTTCCAGGTCTTCCGTGGTGACAAAGCCGGCGAGCCAATTCATCCGAAGAATATCCTCGCGGTCACGATTGGTGATTTGCCCGGTGTGGAACGCAGCACCATTCGCTCGGCGTTGACCAAAGAAGCCAACGGCGAATACGACGCCGCCCGGACGATCTACCGTGATCTGAATAGCAAAGCCGGACTCGATGAGCGCACCAAACGTCATCTCGAATTCAAAGAGCTGTTGCTGACCAACAGAATCGTCAATGATCTGGCACCTGGCGCGGAGTGGGAAAAACAGGCGGATCAATGCATTCGCGGATGGACGAATTTCCTGCTGACGCAACCTAGTGGCTGGGAATTATGGCCTGCGACAGTCGCCTGCGCCCGGTTGCAAATCGAACGTGGCCAATACGAAGACGCCGCCCGCACCTGGAACCGGCTGAGCAAAAATCCCAACATGCCCCCCGAGGCCAAACTCGAAGCCGCCCTGCAAGAAATCGACTTGCTGATCCGGGCCAAAACCGCCTACTCCACCGCTACCACCAATGCCGCTCAACTGCTCAAAACCGCCACGGGAACCACCAAAGATCGCTTGAGCATCTACGAATTGACCGCCTCCCATGCCTCCAGCAATAAACACGGCGAAGGCATTGCCAAAATCCGGCAAATCATGAATGCCAGCAAAGACCCGACCGTTCATGCCACGGGCTTTGCCATGATCGGCGAACTGTATCTGGCCGACAACAAACCTCAGGAGGCCAAGTGGGAATTTTTGATGATCGAGAATGTCTTACATCATGATAAAGAGGAAGTTTTCAAAGCCCTGCAGCGGCTTGTGACCATTTGCGAACTCCAGAAGGACGATGATAAAGTTCGCCGATTCCGCGATCGCATCCACACATCACGCGATATCCTTCTGGAATAGTCTGTCTTAGCCCCACACAGCCCACGACAGCGCGGCGGCCCATGCCAACGCCATCAGCACGTGCCCCAGAAGCGACTTGGGCTTCCCTGTTGGCGTCTCATCCTCGGCACTGATGAACCAGCCGCAGTGCGGCATTGTGGGCTTTCTTCGTTGATCTCCGCGCGGCATTGCGGGCAAGGAATAGTCGGCCGCTCGTCTTCCACTTTCGGATTGTCCGGGTCATTATCATCGTCGCACACGAACTCATCGTCTGGGTCGTCGTCCGAGCTGAGGGCGTCGTACCGCGTGTTGTCTGGGTCGGCCGCGGAGGTATCGTCGTCAGTGGGGTGGTCGGAGCGTGTGGGGGGCATGGTCAATCCTTTTTGAGCGAGTTGAAAACCAAACCGGTGACGAGTTTCGGGTAGAAGTAGGTCGATTTCGGAGGCATTTTCTCGCCCTGACCAGCGATCTGCGCGACGTGCTGCATGGTGGCGGGCGGCACCAGACACGCCAATTGGCAGGCCCTCTGGCTCACCGCGTCGGTCACTTCGCTCATGAGATGGACGTATTGGCACTTGACCGGGCCGCCGGCACAGGGGGGTATCAAACGATCCAGGACAAGTTGGTGCAAGATACTCACCCCCAAGGAACGCCACGCCGGACTGTGTTCGGGGGCCAGTTCAGCCATGATGCGGCCATCGCGCAGTTTGGCGACCAGCCACTGACCATCGGCAACTGTTCCAAAACCCAAGGTCGATTGCTGACCGTCCATCTGGATGTATTCCCAGGCGGCGTGGGGATTGGTGCCGGTGCGTTCCACGATGTCGAAATGTGGAGCCAGTAGTGCTTCGAGTTGGGCTGCGGTGAGGGGAGCGGTTAGGCCGCTGACGAGTCGGTGGGTTGGCAGGATGAGTAAACCCGGATCACTCATGCCCACGAGCATCATCAGGCAAAAATTGGCCGGCGCTTCGTCATCCAGAACCTCTCCCGCTGCGCGGCGTTCGTGGAGATAACGCAGCCCGGTTTCGTAGCGGTGGTGGCCATCGGCGATGTACACCGGTTGTGGACCCATCGCGCCGACCACCTGACTGATCGTCGCCGAATCGGTGACTAGCCAGAGGCGATGGCTGACACCCAGATGATCGCGGGCCACCAACGGTGGGGCTGTGCGAATGTGTGGTTCAAGAAGGCGGAAAATGTCGCCCTGCGGGTCCGGATACAGGCCAAAGATTGGCGAAATGTTGAAACCGGTGGCGTTCAAGAGCTTCCATCGGTCTTCCTTCGGACCGGAAAGAGTTTGTTCGTGGGGGAAAACTTTACCGGTACCAAAGGGTTCCAAACGGACCCGGGCCATGAACCCGCGGCGAATCCAGGTTTGGCCTTCGATTGTATACTCTTGTTCATAAACGTACAAGCTGCGGGCGGTGTCCTGACGGAGAATGTTGTCGGCCAGCCATTCCCGCAGGGTCAGGGCGGCGCGGGCGTACTTCTGGGAAGGATCGGTATCGGTGGGTTCGGCGCGGGTTAATTCCAGACGAATGGCGTTATAAGGACTCTGGTGATACAGTCGCTCTTGAAGGGCCGGGTCGATGACATCGTACGGTGGGGCCACGACATCCGACAAAGCCCCCACGCGCCCCAAATCGTAGCGAAAGCCGCGAAACGCCCGAATGTCGGCCATCCATCCTTCCTCCACAACACAGCCGGTGCTTGGAGGCGCAACTTATGGAGATTGGTCGGAGTTTAAAGGCCGTGTAGCCGAGTTTTCGCACCCCGTCGCCTCCAGACGCTGCAACGTTCGCTATCAACGGCCACTGGGGACATCCGACGCCCGCGACTTGGCAGGGGATGATACACCCGATTTGTTCAGCGCAGCCAGCCGGCGAGCGATCTTCAGCTTCGGCACGGGAACGTCGTGTTCATCTTCAATATCACCGACAATTTCTTCCAAAACATCCTCTAGGGTCAAAAGGCCGAGGACCTGGCCGGTCTTGTCGCGCACAATGGCCATCGGTCGGTGCGACTTGCGAAACAGGCGAAAAGCATTGGCGACGGGTTCATCCGGATCGAGAAAGGTTGCGGGGTAGAGGGCATCTTCGAGCAAGACCGCTCCGGAAGTACTGAAGAGGAAGAAGAGGTCTTTGGTGTTCACGATGCCGATGATGTTATCGGGGTGGCTTTCGTAAACGGGCAGGCGCGTGTGGGCCCCGCGCCGTACCGCTTCCAGGACTTTGTCGGGGGGCGTGGCGACATCCAAGATCGACATTTTGTCGCGCGGCACCATACAATCGCGGACGGTTTTGTTGGTCAGGGCAAAGACATTGAGAACCATGTCGGCCTGATCGGGGTCGAGCAACCCCGCTTCCTGGGTGTCTTCGACCAAAAGCCGCAGTTCCTCGACCGTGTGAATTTCGCCGGCGTCTCCGTTGGCTCGATATCCCAATCGGCGCAGGAACCAGGCGCTAGAACCATTCATAAGCCGAATAAGTGGCCCGCTGATACGGGCTAGCAGCGTGACCGGGCTGGCCACCCATAAGCCGACCCGCTCGCTTTCCTGCAAAGCGGCCAATTTCGGCATCTGTTCGCCAAAAACGACATGCATGTAGGTGATGATGGTGAGGGTCAGCACAATCGACGCCAACCGCGACCACTGCCCGGGCCAATCAGCAAATAACGGTTGGATCATTCGATGAATCGCCGGTTCGCTCACGAAACCCAGAGCGAGGCTGGCCATGGTAATGGCCAATTGACAGGCGGCCACACTCCGGTCGAGGTCCTGAATTGCTCGCAAGAGAGCCACTGCCCCCGGTTTGCCGCGATTCACCAACTCCTCGACCCGGGTCCGCCGCAGAGCGACCAAGGCAAACTCCGCGGCCACAAAATAGCCGTTGATCGCCACCAAGATGGGGATCGCCACCACGCCCGCGATCAGTTGGGCTAAGTCCCATTCCCCGCCGGAATCGGCCCATAAAACGACGGGCGAAGCTACCAAAACTTCCGATGTGGATGATAAAATAGCTATCACACTCACCAGGGACGGGAGCCATATCCCACAGCCCCCGCCGAATCGTGGCCGCAACTACCCTCTGTAGCCGCGAGGCCACTCTCTATTGTACCGCAAAAACGTGTACCGCAAAAACGGTTGATTTCCTGATGAGAACCTCTCCCGCGGGCCGTTTCTTCCACCACTGGCATAGGCGCCTGGGGCAATCTCGGCGTACAGTGGAGCCAAGCGCCGGTGTTGATCCTGACAGAAACGAAGGCGGACGAATGACCCATTTGCGACAGTCTTTGTACCGTGCTATCTGTTCACACCCGGATGAAGATATGCCCCGGTGGGCCTTCGCGGACCTGCTCGAGGAAACTGGAAACGCCCGCGACCAACTCCGCGCTCAGTTCATCCGCACCCAGCTCGCGGTGGCTACCCAGCCCCTCTATTCAGCCGAATGGGTCCGTGCCCGCCGCCTCTACCCCGACATCGCCACCGGTTGGCTGTTGGCCGACACTTTGCCCAAACCGCTGCCATCCGGTTTCAGTTGGCGGTATTTCGAATTCCGCCGGGGATTTCCTTGGGCGGTGGGTGTCGATTCGTTACAACCACTTCGGGATTCGGGCCTGGCCATCTTCGACCTGGCCCCTATCCAAGCCTTGCAACTCCATCAACCTCTCGATGGCCACCTCGGCTTGCTGGCCGAATGGCCAGGCCTGGAACGCCTTCATGGCCTGGGGGTTGCGGGGGGCTGGTATTGTCCGCGGACAGTGGCTCAGCTCATCACAGCGCCGGGTGCCTGCCACATCCACGAATTGCGGATTCACGAAGATGGTTTCTCCCCCAGCGGCCTTCAGACTCTGGCCGAATCGGCTTTCTTTGGCCAACTGACGCGGTTGGAAATGTACCACAGCCGCTATCCAGGGACCGTGATTGTCGAAGCTTTAGCCACAGCCGAGAAACCCGGCGCCATGCGCCATCTTGCCATGGCGTTCTGCCATCTGACGGGCGCTGATGTCGCGCGGTTGGTTCAACTGCCGTGGCTGCAGACAATCGAACATCTCGAACTCACCGACCAACCCTTGGGTCCCAGCGGTGTTCGCTCCATCGCAACCCAAGGGCATCTGACCCAGCTGCGGATTCTCAATCTCAGCAACACGCGCCCCGGCCCGCGCGGTGTCCGCGCTCTGACCCAATCCGACCACCTCCGAAACTTACGCATGCTCGACCTCAGCCACAATTCGCTGGGTCCCGAGGCGATCAAGGCTTTGGCTGCCGCCGAACAGTGGGACAACTTATCTGTCTTGAATCTGGCCAATAATCCTCTGGACGACACGGGAGTGATAGCGTTAGCTCGCTCCGCTCTGCTGCGTGGGTTGTTAGAACTCGATTTGCGTAACGTCACTGTCCACGACCAGGGGGCCATAGCTCTGGCCGAATCACCGTTTTTGGACAATCTGCTGCTGCTGGATTTACGAGGCTGCGATCAACACACCTGGAGTGACAAAGCACGCACCGCGTTGGTGGAACGCTTCGGCTCCCGCGTCTGGCTGTAATGGATTATGGATAATGTCGAGCAACTGTACCGAGCCATTCTCGAGAACCCGGCGGAGGATATCCTCCGGCTGATCTACGCCGATGCCCTTGAAGAAGCGGGGGCCAGCGAACGTGCCGCATTCATTCGCACCCAAGTGATGCTCCAGCGCTACCCAGAGTACGACCCTGTCGCTCTCCGCATCCGCTATACACATGCCAGTGCCCAACCCGATCCGGCCTGGCTGGGTGACTGGGAGTTGCCGGAGGGCGTTAACTGGGCCACTGAACCCTATCGCCGTGGGCTTCCGGGGGCGATCGAAGTCCGCGACGGAGCCACTTTCCTCCGCCACGCCGCCGACGTGTTGGCCCGCTATCCCATTGAATCGCTCGAATTTCGCGTCGTGCGTGTCGGTGAAGCCCGCGCCTTGGCCGATTGCCCCCTACTGCAACAGATCACCACTTTGACCTTCCCCCAAGGCACCAGCGGCCAGGTGATTGGCCCCCTCTTGGCGTCGGAATACTTCACCCGGTTGAAGGAATTGCGCCTGGGGTCCCAATTTACGACGGCGGCCACCGTGGCGGCGGTGGTGAATAGTGCGGTATTCCCGCAACTCACTTCGTTAGCGATTCGCAACGACAGCCGCGCTGGCGGGCCGCTCGCGGGCGAACTGGCTCGGCTGACGGCCCCCCCGCAATTGCGACGACTCGATCTTTCGGGAAACCGCTTGTCAGCCGACGTCCTGGCTCGTCTCGTCGTTTCGCCCGCGGTCCAAACGGTCGAAGAACTCCACCTCAGTGATAATAATCTGGGAGCCAGCGGTATTACGGCCTTGGCCACAGGAACACTGCCCGCGTTGCGCTCGCTCCACTTGGCCCGCACCCGGCCGCAGGAGGCCGGCGTCAACACCCTCACACATGCCCCGTTCTTCCGGAACCTGCGGCATTTGTCACTTTCTGGGAACAATCTCGGTTCCACGGCTGCCATCGCACTGGCCAAAGCCTCCGCCGATCATTTGCATGTCCTCAATCTCAGCGATAACCGTATTGGGAACCGGGGGTTGGCGGCCTTGGCTCAATCACCCCAACGCGACAATCTTTTGGTGCTGAATCTGGCCAATTGTCGTATCAACGATGAAGGGCTGACGGCGATCCTCAAGGAGCCGCGGCTTAGCCAGTTTCTTCATCTTGATCTGAGCGGCTCGTTGCTCTCGGAGTCGTACCAAGAGCTGTTGCAAGCCCATCCGGGTGTCCGCGTGCAATTGTAACGGTGGCTGGCCTCCGCGCCCGACCACGGCCCCAGTCGGGCGGAGAAGCCAGGATGAGGGGAATCTGTAAAATGACCGTATGAATGAAGGCGAGGCCCTGCGTGCCGCAATTTGCGAATACCCCGATGAAGACGCGCCGCGGCTGATCTACGCCGATTATCTGGAAGAGCATGGAGCAACTGCGCGCGCCGCGTTCATTCGCGCACAAGTCGAGTTGGCGCGGCTACCCCCCTGGGAGCCGCGCGTTGTTGACTGCCGCTGGCATCAACCCGAGCTTCTGTCCGGCATCGCCTTCCGCGACGAGCTGCCCCCCTCCCAGGCCCGGAGCATCGCCTGGGGCACGCAGCCGTTTCGCCGCGGGTTTGGTTGGAACCTCGAAGTCCGCTCAGTGGGGCTGTGGACCGACTACGCCGAGCCTCTTTTCCGTCAAGAACCCATCGGCCAAATCGACTTCTGGGGTGGACTGCTCGACGATTGGCGGAAATTGGCGGCTTCGCCCACGGTCCAACAATTTCGCGATATCGCGTTCCACACGAACCCCATCGAACCACTGTGGGCTTTACGCGACCAACCGACTGCCAGCGGCATCACCGATCTGCGCTTTTATCGGGCCAGCGGTGCGGGCATGCCCGTGGTCATTGAAGAGCTGTTCCAATCCTTGCTGGGGCGCAGTATCCGTGGACTGCACTTTCACACCGGGTATGAATCTGTCAGCAACCTGATTGATGCCATCAACACCGCGGAGTCACTCGAGCGGCTCACCTTCGTGAATATGGGCATCACCGAGGACCACATGCGGCAGTTGTTGGAAGGGCCACCGATAGCGGGTCTCCAACAGCTGGTGCTGCGGAATGATTATGGCTACCATACTCTGCAGGCTGTCGCCGAGCGCAGCCCCATTGGGCTCGAGGATTTGACGTTGGCCAATCTGCGTATTCGCCCGTGGGAATGGGGCTATTTGGCCCAGTCCGAGCGTCTGACGAATCTCCGGCGCATCGATGCCACCCACAGCGTATTGACCCCACTGGGTGCGGAAATGCTGGCATCGTCGTCGTTACGGAATCTCCGCATGCTGCATTTGTGCGGCTGCAATATCTGTGACGAAGGGGTTCGCCACCTGACACAAGCCATGTTTTGGCCTCATTTGGTCGAACTCGACTTACGCCAGAACAATCTATCGCCCAATTGCCTTCGCTACCTTCTCGATGCCCCCCTTCCGCCGCACCTGACCGCCCTTGTTCTCGATCGCGAATGGGTGGATCGCAAAAACCGCCGGTTGTTGACGCAGAAGTATGGCCGCGCCGTCATCTTCGTGAACCGCAGCGTTCCTGAGTGATGCCGCCAGCGCAGCTCGCCCCGCGCAGGCGAATCACCCATGCTGGGAGGGAACCCCCACAGACTGTGGCAGCCATCGCGGCAGCCGATGGACGAAGGGCCATCGCGGCTCAGCGCGCCGGTCGGCGGTTGCCGAGGACGGCCTTCTGGCGACAATCAACGCGGTCGCGCACAGGACCAAGGCCTGAAGGTTCACCACCAGACCCCGCAAAGGCCACGGGCTGGATAGCTTGACAATAACCAGGGCCGCAACAAACCCGACCGCCGCGACCGCGCGCACATGAACCGGCCGGCGTGAATCGGTCGCGGCGGCCACCAGCAGCAGACTCGGTAGGACCAACGCCACCAAATGATACGGCTCCAGGTACGGGTTGACCGCGGCCGGGCCGATCACCACCAGACTGGTATGGGTCAGTAGGGTCTCACTGTTGGCAGTTCGCAACCGCCAGCTGGTCCAGGCGCCGACAAGGCCCAAGACCACCCAAGCTGCGATCATGCTTCCGACGACAGTTGCCGCCGCATTCTCCGGAAAAGCCGCTTGCGCCGCTTTGGTCAGCGAAATCAGAATCGGGTGCGTGTCCTTCGTTGCGGCGTTCGTCGCGCGCGTCAATTCATCATACCAACCGGCATAGACGGGAACGAAACCTTCGGGGCCGAAGGCGATGAGAGGAAGGACCACCCAGAAAAACGCGGAGAATACCAAGGCGGCCCTCAGGGCACGCCAACGGTGCGTCCAGGCGAGATACGGCAGCAACAGCACCGGAATCAGTTTCAGTGCCACCGCCAATGCCAACCAAAACCCAGCGATGCCCCCTCGTTCTGCGCGCAGCGCGACAACGCCCAAAACAATCGCCGCAAGAACCAGTACATTGCAATTGATGGAGCGGAAGTCCCATTGGAAGTAGTACGCCACACCAAGGTGGGCCAACGGTAACACCCAAAGCCCACCCGGGCGCCGGTGCAAATCCAGCATCGCGGCGACAATGGCGTAAACGGCCACCGCAGCACACCCGGTCAGAATCAGCCACAGTGCCGCCGCTACGGAAAATGGGAAAATCGCTGACGCCGCATGCAACGCAATCGCGGGGGGGGGATATGGATAGGGCGAATGGACGGGGAACGCGTGGGTTTGGTAAACGTGGCGACTGGCTTCGTAGATGATGCGATAATCAACCACCGATTGCGGCCACGGAACCGCGCCGAAAAACGCCCGGCCGGTCAGATCGACGACGATCCATACTCCCAGCCCCACCGCCGCCAAAAGACTCCAAGCACGTAAATCGCCCCCGCGCTGTGTGCTGATCTGCGTGCCGATTCGCATAACGCCTCACCCGCACCCGCGAACGTATGGAACTTTTCGCCGGTGCGGGCTTATCGTCTTTTTGCGGACGAAACTTCACACCATTTTCGCCCACGGTAGTTGAGGCGAGCCGAACGCATCGCCAGGATTCCCCCGTTGCGCTATCTTCACGGGCCGGGTCGCGACAACAACAGGGGCCAATCCCGGCAGAACGCCGAGATGGCCCGGTTGTGCTATCTTCACTTATCGGGTCGCTTGGTACTTCTCGATGAGAACACGGGCTGTTTCCGGTCGCATGATCCCCGGATCGGGCAGTTCACCGCGGCGGAGCTTCTCCCGCAATTCCGTGCCACTGATGTTCACCGGCTTCCACCCTTTGGAAGCATAGTCCTCGACCAAACCCACGCGACCTAGTTCAGCATAATACGCCGCAAAACCGACTTTCAGCGGTTGGATGAGTAACTCCCCACGCAATTCATCGAATTTGCGTTGTGCCGCGAGAGCGTCCCAGATGTCGGTTTTGTCGTCGTAAGGGGCATCGGCATGTTTGCGGCCGATGATGATGTCGGTGAAGCCGAAATTCTGCCGGTAGATGGCATGCATCACCGCCTCTTTCGGCCCGGCGTAGAACATTTTGATGTCCAGAGCGATCAGCAGAACGTGATCGATGAAACGGCGACCAACCTTTTTCCACAATTCCTCGTCGATGTCGCCCTGGCCTAAAGCACCACTGTCGATGAGGGCACGGTAGGTTTTCATCCGCGTCGCGGCATCGACATCGTCGCTTTTCGTCTCACCTACCAAGGGATTGAGAACCGCGCCGGCGTAGTAACCTGCGCGGGTTAAGCGTTCCAGCCCCACGACCAGCGCGTATTCGTGAGCACGATGCAAGGCATTGCGGGTTTGAAACGCCACCACACGCTGAAAACCACGCTGGGCAAACAAAGCTCGCGTTTCCCGTGGTGTTAACACCAAATCGCCATATTCCGGATGTTTCGGTTGCGGAAGCACCCATACCTCGCCTCCCACAAGCCACGTCCGCGGATCGTTGTTGGCAATACGCGCTCCCGGATGGTCCTCGCGTGTCGTGCCATAAACACTGGCGTTATACTTCTTTTTATCCCACGGATACACATCGTGAACTTCTATCATCCCGACAACCTCGCCCCGTTCGTTGGTCAGGGGGTGTTTGGTGCCGATGTGCAGGTGCCGGGCTTTGAACTCGTCTACCGGAAAGGCTAAGGGAATCGTCCAGGCGTATTTTTTCCCGTTGCGGATGATCACTTCCTCGTCCAAAACCCGGTCGTATTCTTCTCGGATCATCGGGCCGGTCAGGGGCGAAAGCCCGCCGTCGGCGATCCGATAAAGTGTCGACAAATCGGCATCGGAAACCGGAATCTGATCGCTCGAGAGAGGGTCGAGCATCGCCACTGTACGGTTGATAGGCTCCGTGAGGCCACCGTGGGGGGGGATCAGGTCTGGCATGGAATCTCTGGCTATGGGAATCAGGGAAAGAGACGAACAACCTCTTCACGATGCGATGAACCCAGGCCGCATCCGAAGGTCAAATGACATACTGGGGAGGTTGGCCCGCTTCGACGAGTTGAGCCAACGTTGTTTCCTGCAAGATCGTCTGTTGGGTCCGCAGAAACTCATCATAGGCTTCGCGAATCCGATCCCACACATCCTGCAAAGCTCCGGCCAAAGGTGAGGCGGGGCGACGTTTTTTCACCCGGGCCGTGGGGGGTTCCAACCCTTCCACCGCGGCCACCACATCAGCGAGGGTAATATCAGTGGGTTTTTTGGCCAGATGGTACCCCCCCGCAGCGCCGCGGGTACTGGTCACCAATCCGGCTTTGTTCAGCTGAATGAGTATTTGCACCAAAAATCGCGGTGACGTGATCCCATGTTTGCTGGCAATTTCGCTCAGCCGCACCGGATGCGGATTCCCATACTGAGCGGCCAGCTCCAGCATGGCTAAACAGGCATATTCAGCGCGTGCGGAGAATAACATGGTTCATCCGTTTCCGGGGATGCCGTCGATCCGCTCTCCCGTCAGGCCGAGCAGGCAACGGAGCAGCGGCTAGATACCTTCCCCGTCTTTAACTTCCACTACATGAAGTCCACATTCTTTCTTCACTTTTCCGGCCCAACGACCCGCACGGTCGTCCTCGCCGGGGGCCACCGGCCGGGTGCAGGGCCAACAACCGATACTCGGGTAGTTCTGATCGTGCAAGGGGTTGTAGGGAATGTTGTAGCGATGGATAAACGCCCAAACGTCTTTCTTAGTCCAATTTAATAGCGGATTGAGTTTCACCAATTGGAATTTCTGATCCCATTGCACCACATCGGCTTTTTGCCGCTCGGCCGTTTGATCTTTCCGAATGGCCGAAATCCACGCCAACGGGGCCAAGCGTTGCAACGCCCGGCGAAGGGGGAGAACCTTGCGGTCGTAGCAGCATTGATCAGGCCGCAACACATGCAGCGGCCCCCCATGTTCCGCTTCGTATTCAGCCACGGTCGTTTCGGGGTAGATGTACTCCACCTCGATACCGTAACGAGCTTTGATCCGCTCGCGGAGTTCAAGCGTTTCGGGGAACTGATACCCGGTTTCGAGATTGATAATCTTGGTCGCCGGTTGAATTTCCGACAGCATATGAATGATGCAGCAGCCTTCCGCCCCAAAGGCCGTCGCCATCAGTAAGCGAGGGAAAAACCGTTCCACGCCCCATTGCAAAATTTCTTGCGGTGAGGCCAATTGGAAACGCTCATTCGCCGCGCGAATCTCGTCCAACGAAGCCGGTCTCACAAAGGCCATCCTCCCTCGACGGCAGATATTATGACATTTTTTATCGACATTGTAGTGATTCCAGCTCCAGAGTGGTAGCTCCGAAATCCACCAGCGGCTGCACCTCAGCGGTGAAGAGCTGTTCAAACTTTGTACGGCCTTCCATCACGATGAGCTTCCGGAAATGCGGTGATGAAGACCCGCGTACCGAGGTGTTCAACATCTGTACGCCGACGCGGCTGAGGTGTTCCTTTTCTACCGCGGTGTCAGGGACGACATATCCCCCAACGCTTGGTGTTGGATGACGTATCCCCCTACAGGTGTTGGATGACGGATCCCCTACACTCGCGCCCGGGCTTGCAGGGGAAGGAGCAAACACTCGATACCAACCTGATGGAAGTAATAACTCCCAATGCCAACTTGGAAGAGGTAACCCCCAATGCCAACCTGATGGAAGAAATACCCCCAAAAAGCCCGCACCCAGGCTCCTGACGGAACCGGGTGCGGCAGTCGCCTTCAGGCGACGGAGGGGTTTCACAAGCAGAAGTTTCGACTTCCCCGAGACGAGGCCATATCTATCCGTTGGCCCGTTGGCTTTTCCATCCACCCCCACGGTGGTTCACAGCCCCCTGAAGGCTAGCTGAGCAGCACTTGGTACTCATTTCTCCCCTTAGCGCGTGAAGTCTTGAGTCACTCCCAGTCGCGTGAGTCACTCCTAGTAGCGTGTGAGGTCTTGGGTTACTTGTCGCTGCATGTCGGGATTGTCGCCGACATACAAGTGCAGGTGGTCCTTGTCGATGTAGATGACTTGAACCCGCGGCCGTTTGATATACACCGGGAACGGGTAATCCGATTGAATCAGTTCGGTGTAGTAAACCACGCATTCCCAGTGGCAGTGGTGCAGTTGGGCCGGGCCAACCAAGGGGAAAAAGCGCGGCGGGTCAATCTTATCGACCAAGCGGTTCTTCACGATCACGATGTCGTCGCGGAAAACTTCGTAGACGTAGGGTACGCCCCGGGGCACACGTGGCATGGCGCGCAGCACTTCTGCATCGCTGGGTGGGTCTTCGCAGATGGGAGGGGGAAAACCGTCGCGAATAGGCGGCATGATCGGTACTTTGCCGTCTTTATGATGGTTGTACTTCTCTTCCATTCGCTCCGCAACCCACGGCTGAACCGGAATAGGGGTGAGCAGGCCAAGCGTGAAGGGGTTACAACCGATGTTGACCACCGGCACGAGGGCCAGTGCCACCAGCCACCATTTGCGACGAATCCACGACATACCATCCCTCCGTGCCTAACGGTTTGATGCTGTGTATCGGATGTATCGGAATCCCGGATGGAAGGGGTTTAGCCGAAAATGGGAAGTTGCAGCCGGTGGTGAACCGCCGTTGGCCCTCGGCAGACGCTGACGGTTCACTGGTCGCGGGGGAAATCGCTTCGCCGGTAGGGGCAAATCGCGTTGCTCACGACCACGGCTGGCGGTTACAACCGGCTGTGGGATGATGAGTTCGCCGAAACTCCTGATAACGAAGGCACGGTTATGGTCTTTCTGTCGCGCATCTACACGAAATCGGGCGATGGTGGTGAAACCGGTCTGGGTGATGGTACCCGGGTCCGCAAGGATTCGCCCCGGGTGACTGCTTATGGGGAAGTGGATGAATTGAATTCCACGTTGGGGTTGTTGCTAGCCTATTGCCCGGATTGCCCGGAAGCCGAACTTCTGCGGGTGATTCAAAACGATCTTTTCGATGTGGGGGCCGATTTGTGCGTTCCCCCCCCGGAGAATGAAGGTGAGGGCCACGTTCTCCGCATCGTGGCGGCACAATACGAACGTTTGGAGAAGGCCATCGACCGGCTCAATGAGAAGCTCGAGCCGTTGCGCAGCTTCATTTTACCAGGAGGAACTCCGGCCTCGGCATGGTTGCACTTGGCGCGTACGGTTTGTCGGCGGGCGGAACGGGCCGTGGTCACGTTGATGCACAGCGAGAAGGTGAATCCGCATGTGCTGATTTATTTGAACCGGCTGAGCGATTTCCTGTTCGTCTTGGCCCGCATCGCCAATCATAACGGCACCGCAGATGTACTGTGGACGCCCGGAGCACACCGCGTCTCGACGTAAGTTCAGTATTGGTACGTAAGTTAAGTATTGAACAAACGTTATTTTCGCGATGAAGCTGCCCTTGCGGCCACAGTGAGCCACCGTGTCCGAGCAGCAACGTTCAGTCGCCCGGGCCGGCCAACAGCGGCGTCCTGGCGGCAACCATTCAGGACAGCGCGAGGGGCAAATCCCCGTGAGCGATTGAATAATTGTTAGCGATTGAATAATTAGCGATTGAATAAAAACTCTCGGCTATTGACGAGAACCCACAGCAAATCCTGCAGCCCCTCACGAACGCTCGGTGAGGAACGGACCCAGCCTTCCGCTTTCTTTTGTTCGTCGTCGGTGGGTCGACGGCCCCATGTGGCCAGATACAGCTCCTCAACAGCCTGGGGTAAGGGGGTTTTGGCGGTGATGAGGCGTTCGATGCGGCCGTTAGGGTCGGCGATCTTCTTATTGAGGAAGTCGCCGTTGAGCAAATGCATCGCCTGGGCGATGTTGGGGGTGGTGGTGCGTTCGCATTCGCACAGAACTTGCCGGGGCGGACGGCCAAAGGTGTCCATGAAGTACGAACGGACTTCACTATCGGGCAGTTGAATCGCTCGTGTGCCCAGTGGCAAGCCGGTGTACTTTTCGCGGGTGCCGGTGACGAAATCCACAGCGTCGGCCAGTTGTTCTGCGGTCAGCCGTTTGATGGTGTACCGGGTGAAGTGAACGTTGGCGGCATCAGCTTTGTTGCCCGGTTCGCTTTGATGCGACAGTTGGTACGCCCGGCTGCGGAAAATGGTTGTGAGCATGTGTTTGAGATCAAAGCGGCACTTGATCAATTCGTCGGCCAGGCCGTCGAGCAGCTCCGGATTGCTGGCCGGATTGGTCGCCCGCATGTCGTCGAGGGGTTCGACCAAGCCGCGGCCCATCGTGTATCCCCACAACCGGTTGGCGATATTGCGGGCAAAGAGGCGATTGGTGGGTGCGGTCAGCCAATCGGCCAATTTCTTGCGTCGGTCGAATGGATCGTCCCAGTTGATGGTCGCATCGCCATCGAGGGGCCGTGGTCGAACCACAGTGCGCTTCCGCGGATGGGTGGCTTCCCCCGTTTCGCGTACGAAAATCACGGTTTCCCGGCCAAAGATGCCGAACTCTTGGCTATTCTTGGTGCCGATACGGGCAAAAAACGCCGCCATCCCGTAGTAGTCGTCTTGGCTCCATTTCTCGAAGGGGTGGTGGTGGCACTTGGCACAGCCAATGCGGATGCCAAGGAACAGTTGTGTCGCGGTTTCGGACCAATCTTCCAAGTTGCGGCCGATGCGGAAGAAGTTGGCTGGACCTTCGGTGAAGGTACTGCCTTCAGCCGTAATGATGTCGCGGACAAACTGATCGATGGGCACGTTGTCGCGAATCTGGGAACGCACCCAGTTGTGGAAACTCCACATGCCTTTCTCTTCCAACGCGGTGCGGTTGATGCGGAGCAAGTCGCCCCATTTCAAGGCCCACCAATCCACAAACTCTGGTCTATCAAGAACTTGCGCAATAGCTCGCTCGCGTTTTGCCGCGTCGTGATCGGCCACGAACCGGCGGATTTCCTCGGGTGTAGGCAGTGTCCCGATCGCATCCAGATACAGCCGCCGGAGGAATTCTTCGTCGGTGCAAAGGGGGGAAGGAGTCAGGCCCAAGTCTTTCCACTTGGCGATCAGCAGGGTATCGATGAAGTTGTTCGCCGGCAGTTGGGGGTAGTTGTCGATGCGGGCGAACGGTAGCGTCACTTGCGCGACTGCGGCTTGCCCGCCGAAACGCACCATGATGTGCGTTTCCCCCGCGTTTTTGGCCGTGATCAGCCCTTGTGAGGTGACGGTGGCCACAGCCTCGTTGAGGGCATCGAACTGGGCCAGCGCGGTGACATCTTCACGGCGGCCATCCGACCAAACAGCGGTCACCGCCAGATGTTGCGACTCACCGGGCGTCATAATCCGTTTGGGCGGGAAGACCTCGAGTTGCGTCACCACGGGGTCGTTGGCCGTGGGGGGCGGGGCGCCGTCTTCGAGCCATTGCCGCATGCGGAGGTAGTCGCGGCTGTTGAGTGGCAACTTCTCCCCGCCCCCGTGTTCCATGATCAGGGCCGGTTTGGCCAGTAAGATACTTCGTTCTGGTTCGCTCAAAACGACCCGTCGGCCCTCGTTGCTTTGCACGATTTGGAAGTAGTCGAAGGCTGGGTCGAAGGCGAACAGCGACAGCCGGAAGCCGCCGCGGCCATGTTGCGCCCCGTGGCAGCCCCCCGAGTTGCACCCGGCTTTGGTGAGAATCGGTTCCACTTCACGGGAAAAACCGACGGGAATATCCGCAGTGGCCTTCTCCACCACCACGGGCACCTGGGCCGTCGCTCCCGCTGCGGCAATCGTCAGTGTGGCGCGGCCATCAGCCCGCGGCAGCACCCTGCCGTTCTCGACTGTGGCAATTTTGGGATTGTCGCAAGTGATTTTTGCTGATGATGTTAAGTCGAAGGATCGCCCATCATTCCACACCCCAACCACGATGATCCGCTGCTCATCCCGAGGCCCTTGGAGGTTCACTTGGGAGGGGTAGACGGTCAATTCTTTCGGCGCACCACGGGGGGATTGGGCTAAGCAACGGTCGGCGGTCGTCAAGATCAGCGATCCGACAACGAAGAGCTTAAAAAGGCGGAAGAGCTTAAAAAGGCGCAGGAAAAGCCGACAGTCGAAGGATAGGCCCATAACAGAATCCCCCAATGGGGCTAAAGGTGGGATAATCACTCTGGCGGGTATAAGAATCGTCGCGTATCGGGGCTATTCTGTCAAGCACGAAGCCGCTGTATCTTGAAGTGAGGGATTGGCAGTGGCGTCATGGTGATACGAGGTTATGATCCTCTTACCCACGGTGTTTTATGAAATCGCTTCTGGTTCCGACACTCTTGGGGGCGTGTGTTCTTGGGCTTTCGGCCGACGACAAGAAGCCCTCGTCGCCCCCCCCAAAACTGCCCTTGGGCAAAGACACTACCTTCGTCACCGGGCCACTCGACAAACACGGTTACATCGACTACGAAGCCGCTCTCAATGCCGAGTTGAGCAAAAACGTCACCCGCGACAACAACGCCAAAGTGCTACTGCTGGAAGCACTCGGTCCGGCTCCCGAAGGCGGCGATGGCTTTCCCCTCGCCTACTACAAATGGCTGGACATTCCTCCCTTGCCCCGCGATGGGGACTATTTCATCAGCCAATACAAGTACGTGCGGGATCAACTCGGTATCACCGGCGAGAAACTCGAAGCCCTCCAAGACCTCCAATATCGCCTCAACCAACGGCCCTGGAAAGCTGATGACTGCCCCCCCCTCGCCGAATGGCTGAAGGTCAACGACAAACACCTGGCCAAGGTCGCTGAGGCTGTGAAACGCCCCGAGTACTTCAACCCACTTGTTTCGAGGCGGGCCGAGGGTGAATCGAGCCATCTCATCGGGGCGCTGCTCCCCAGTGTGCAGAAGTGCCGCGACTTGGCCCAAGCCTTAACCCTGCGGGCCATGTTACATATCCACGCCGGCCAGCTCGAGCGTGCCTGGGACGACCTTCTCACGTGCCACCGCTTGGGTCGTCTGATCGCTCGCGGCGCAACACTCATCGAAGCGTTGGTGGGCTTCGCCATCTGCCAAATAGCCACCCAGGCCACCATCACCTACATCGAACACGCGCACCTGGACGCGAAGCAAGCCTTGGCCCATCTGCGCGCCATCCAGCAACTCCCTGCCATCCCCCCTCTGGCTGACAAAATCGACCTCGCAGAGCGCTTCATGGGGCTGGATTCGCTGCAAATGATCCGCCGCGGCGGCCTGGGAGCGTTGAAAGGGATTGTCGATGACGACGAAAAGCCGATTGCTGATACCGAAAAGGCTTTGGAGCTGTTAGATTGGGCCGTCATGCTGCAAACGGTCAACCGGTGGTACGACCGGATGGCAGCGGCCATGCGGATCAAAGATCGCACTGCGCGCGTCAAGGAATTCCAAAAAATTGAAGACGACTTCCAAGCCATCAAAAAAGAACTGGCCGACGCCGAGAAAGTCAAAAAGCAGCTCGCAGGCCCCGAGGCGGGGCAGGTCGTGGCCCGGTCGATCGCCAACACCCTGATGAGTCTGTTAGCGCCGGCGATCCGCAGGATTTCTGCGGCTCAAGAACGCGCCGAACAAGTTGCCATGAACCTACAAATCGCCTTGGCCTTGGCCGCGTATCACAACGACAACGGGAAATACCCCGACAAGCTCACCGATCTGGCACCGAAATATCTGGCCCAAGTACCGCACGATGGGTTCAGCGGCCAGCCGTTGATCTACAAGCCCACCGCCCAGGGTTATCTCCTCTACAGCGTGGGAATGAATGGCCAAGACGACGGCGGTAAGACGTTCGACGATGACCCACCCGGCGACGATCTCCGCGTGCAAATCCCACAACCTCCCTTAAAAAAGAAGTGACACACCGGAAGACGACGTCATTGAATCTCACATGAATTGAATCTCACATGAACAGCTAATCCACTGTACGGCTTACTTGAAGACGAAGTGATACACCGGAAGACGACGTCATCGGGTGGTCTTGGGACTGTTCGATGCAGTGCTGGAACTGGAAGAAGGCGGGATAGGCCGGGAGAAAAAGTCATCTCCCAGGAAGACTACCACTGCCAGCGACACCCAGGCCCGCCGTCGGCTATGAACTTCGGCGGCCTGGGTAGGGCTTGTTCCTTGACTCCCTCCAAAGGCTGTCGTAACCATGACTAAGTAACAGTAGTCTTGTGGAGGCGCATCGACCGGGCATCTGTCGTTCGGTCGCCTGTTCGTCTCGACTCCGGCCCCCGGAGCCACCCCCGCTGTCAGTAGGACGCGCGCATCATGATTCCGTCCGATCCCACACCGACAACCCCTTCTACCCCGACTAACCCTGTGGAATCCCCCGCGGAATCCCCCCCGGAATCGGCACCGGGCACCCCCTCGGTACCCGCGACAGAGGCTTCCCACAACGGAGCCACCGCTGCGGAACCAGCAGCCGCACCGGCCGCTGCAGTCCTGCCCGCAACGCCACTGGCACCGCCGCAGGAAATGGCACCGACCGCCGGGGCGTCAGACGACGGCAGCATGGCCGCGGCTACGGCAGAAGGGGCCGTCACGGTGGCCGCAGCTACGGCAGAAGGGGCCGTCACGGTAGCCGCAGCCACAGCGGAAGGGGCCGCCACGGTGGCCGCAGCCACAGCGGAAGGGGCCGCCACGGTGGCCGCAGCTACGGCAGAAGGGGCCGTCACGGTGGCCGCAGCTACGGCAGAAGGGGCCGCGAGTGCGGAATCGGCGGGGGGCGAAGGAGTCCCCACCGCGTCAGCCCCGCCCGCGGCGGCTCCGCCACGCCGCGAACCCGCTGTGCCGCCTCAGCCGGTGCCCGATGTTCCCCCGGCCCCACAGCCGCATGATCTTTCGCGCATCGCCCAAGACCTGCAAATTCGCAAAGCCCAGGTCGAAGCCGTTGTGCAGTTGTTGGACGAAGAGAACACCGTCCCGTTCATCACCCGCTATCGGAAAGAGCGAACCGGCGGCCTCAACGAAGACATCATCCGCCGTATCCAAGAGCGCGTCAAAGCCTTGCGCGCTTTGGCAGATCGCAAACGGACCATCCTGCGCAGTATCGCCTTCCAAAATAAACTCACCGACGCGCTGACGCAGGCTATCCTCGCCGCCGATAACCCCAAACGGCTCGAAGACCTCTACCTGCCCTACAAACCCAAAAAGAAATCTGCGGCCACCGAAGCCCGCGAAAAGGGTCTCGGACCGGTCGCCGAAGCCATCTACAACCGCGACCCAGCCGTCGCCGACCTCAACGCCGTCTTGCCCGGCTTGGTGGACCCGGACAAGTGGCTGCTCAATACCGATGATGTTTTGGCCGGGATCAAGCACATCCTCGCCGAAATGATCGCGGACAATGCCGAAGTCCGCGGTCCGCTGCGGGCCTTTACCTGGGATACGGGCGTTTTGGTCGCCACCCGGATTGAAACGCTGCCGGAAGGCAAAGGGCGGGAATACGAACCTTATTTCAACTTCCGCGAACCGGTCAAAGAAATTCCCCCGCACCGCGTCTTGGCCATCAACCGCGGCGAAAAAGCCAATGTTCTGCGTGTGCGCATCGACACCAACGCCGACATGGCCAAGGAAATCGCCGCTTACCATCTCCACATCGCCGATCACCCCCACCGTGAGCTGATGCACGAGGTGATGCTCGATGCTCTCGATCGGCTCATCCGCCCCAGTCTCGAACGCGAAGTGCGCCGCGATCTGACCGAGCGTGCCCAAGAACACGCCATCATGGTCTTCGCCAAAAATCTCAAAAGCTTGCTGTTGCAACCTCCCTTACGCGGCAAAAAAGTTCTCGCCATCGACCCCGGCATTCGGACCGGCTGCAAGTTGGCCGTGCTCGATGAAACCGGCAAATTCCTCGAAGACGCGGTCATTTATCCCCACGGGCCAAAGAAAAACACCACAACTGCCAAACGGAAGCTAGAACAGCTCGTTCGCAAATATCAGATCTCGGTGATTGCCATCGGCAATGGCACCGGCTGTCGAGAAACGGAACAACTCGTAGCAGAACTGATCGCGGAACTGGCCGAACGGCGCCTCAATCCGGCCCTGGAAGTGCAACAGGCGGCGGCGACCATTCCCAGCGACACTCCGGTTTCGCCCCCACCGGTCGCGGTCGTGCCGCCCCCCCCCAGCCCGGCGGAAACGGCGGCGCCACTGCCCACCGCCGTCACCCTGGCCATCGAAACGCCGCCACTGCCCACCGAATCGGTCACTCTCTCGACGGAACTGCCCGCGGGGGTGACGCTGGCACCTGCGACCACCACAGAACCGGCCGCTCCAGCGCCGGCGGAATCACTGCCGCCGGTCGCCCCCGATGCCGCGGTGCCCGTGGCGACTACGACCACCACGACACCAGAACCCGAACCGCCGATCTCGCTGGAAGGGCTGCCGCCGGCGCCCGAAGACCTCGCGTACATCATCGTGATCGAAGCTGGCGCCAGCGATTATTCCGCCAGCCCGATTGCCCGCGAAGAATTCCCCGATCTCGATGCCACCACCCGCGGCACCATCAGTATCGGCCGTCGCTTGCAAGACCCATTGGCCGAATTGGTCAAGATCGACCCGCAGCATATCGGAGTTGGGCTGTATCAACATGATGTGAAGCCCAAACAACTGAAAGAATCTCTCGAAGCGGTCATCGAGTCCAGTGTCAACCAAGTGGGGGTGCATCTGAATACCGCCAGTGTGCCGCTGTTGCGGCATGTATCGGGGTTGAACCAACTGGTCGCCCGGGAAATCGTTCATTATCGCGAAAAACATGGGCCTTTCACCAGCCGGCAGCAGCTGTTGCAAGTACCGGGTCTGGGTGAAAAACGCTTCATCCAAGCCGCCGGCTTCCTCAAAGTCCCCGAAAGCGCCGATCCGCTGGACGCCACCTGGATTCACCCGGAAAGCTATCCGGTGGCGCGGCAGGTTCTCAGCGAGTTTGGCTTCACGCCCGAGGATCTGCGTGACAAAGCCAAAGTGGAGGAGCTGCGGGCCAAGCTCAACGCCAACGCCCACCGGTTGCCCGAATTGGCGGCTCGCTTCGGTGTCGGTGAACCGACGCTTGACGATATTTTCCGGTCACTGGCTCGGCCCGGCCGCGACCCCCGCGAAGACCTCCCCCCGCCGATTTTCAAAACGGGTGTCCTCAAACTCGAAGACATCACCCCGGGTATGGAACTCAAAGGCACCGTTCTCAATGTGGTGCCGTTTGGAGCGTTTGTCGATATTGGTCTGAAAGAAAGCGGTCTGGTCCATATCAGCCAGATGGCCAACCGTTACATCAAAAGCCCCTACGATGTGGTTTCCGTGGGGGATGTGGTGACGGTGTGGGTGATTGATGTCAAAGCGGGGGAGAAGAAGATTTCGTTGTCGATGATTCCCCCTGGTCAAGAGCGGCGGCCCAGCGGTCCACCGCGTGCCGAGCGCAGCACTGCGGGTGCAGGTACAGCGACCGGACCGGCCACGGAACGCCCGCCGCGCCCCCCCCGGCCGGAGCGTCCACCCATACGACCGCGTACGGCGGGTGGCCCATCGCGCGGCGGTGCCCCTGCGACTCCCCGGCCAGCGTCCCCACCAACGGCTACCCCGACGGCGGCCGTCAGCCCTGCACCCAGCCCGCCAACGCCGCCCCCGCCGCCCCCGCGCAAACCCGCGAAAGCCAAACCTCTGCCCCACCTGAGCGCGGAGAAACGCTCCGGCAAAGCGGCGTTGAACACGTTCGCGGAGTTGGCGGCGTACTTCAAGGCAGCCGAAGCCGAGTCGGCCCCGTCCCCTCCGCCTCCGCCCCCCCCCGGCAAAACACCGCAACCTTCTGAGAATCCAGATGTTGCGGCGACGGCTCCGGCCGCAACGGCCGAAGCCACAACGCCACCACCCGCTGCCGCATCCCCAGGAGAGACACCCGAGGCCACCCCCTGAGCCACATACCGTTCCGGCCGCGCCGAACCGGAAACGGCCGCTGGCGTCATGGCCTGCCATTGGTTGCGGACGTACTCCGGGTACACTTAGCGTTGTGCGATGCCGTAGAATGGGAATGATTACCACAACCCCAACCCCACGTGGGTTGAGGTGACTCGTTCATCGACCCCCATCTACGCGGGTCGTCGCCCGCGTTGAGGAGACGGAATGCCGCAGCACGACGGACTGCCCCCCGGTACGACACCTCCCAAGAAGGCCAATGCGATTCTCCCGACGAGCTGGATTGTGCTCATCGTCGTCGGGGTGGTCGCCTTCGCCTTCCTGACCATGCGGAACAACTATAAAGAGATCGACTACTACCCGCCCTTCAAACAATTGATGGACGCGGGTGAACTCAAAAGCGTCACCCTGATTGGCACTGATCGGGCAGAAGGTGAAGTGCGTAACCCCGATTCGGAATTGGCCAAGAAGTTCGAATTGGGGAAAAGTGGCCGCTTCACTGTCAACTTGCCGGCCTCCAAAGACCAAGATCAGCTCGTCAAGGACATTCAGGAAGCCGATCGGAAATACCTGGAAAAACTTCGCGCCGAAGCCAAGGCCAAAGGCGAACCGGAACCCCAATTCGAGCTGACCAAACTCAGCCGCCGGGATGAACCCACTCCGTGGTTGGGGCCGCTGTTGCTGCAATTGTTGATCGTTTTTGGCTTGATCACGCTGTTTGTCATTTTCTTTTTACCGCGTTTGCGCGATCCGATGGGCGGAGGTTTCATCAACAACTACATCCGCAGCCCCGCCAAACGCTACGAGAAAGGCAAAGGCCGCATCACCTTCGACGATGTCGCGGGGATGGAGAACGCCAAGCGCGAACTTTCGGAGATGGTGGAATATCTCAAAGACCCCGGCAAATTCACACGCATGGGCGCCCAGGTTCCCAAGGGGGTCTTGTTGGTCGGCCCACCGGGCACGGGCAAAACGCTGTTGGCCAAAGCGGTGGCTGGGGAAGCCAACGTGCCGTTTTTCGCCATCAGCGGCAGCGAATTCATTCAAATGTTCGTGGGCGTGGGGGCCAGCCGTGTCCGCGATATGTTCCGGACCGCCAAGGAGCATTCCCCGTGCGTCATCTTCATTGATGAAATCGACGCGGTCGGTCGCATGCGGGGAGCCGGTTACGGCGGCGGTTCCGATGAGCGGGAGCAAACGCTCAACCAGATTCTCTCGGAAATGGATGGTTTCCAACCCAGCGAAACGGTCATCGTGATGGCCGCCACCAACCGGCCGGATGTCCTCGACGCGGCCCTGTTGCGGCCCGGGCGGTTCGACCGGCACATCACCGTCGATCGCCCAACCTGGAAAGGCCGATTGGAGATTCTCAAAGTTCACACCCGCAATAAACCGCTCTCCGATCAGGTCGATTTGGAGCGGATCGCCCGCAGCATGGTGGGCATGAGCGGTGCGGAGTTGAAAAACCTATGCAACGAAGCCGCCCTGCTGGCCGTTCGCGCCGGACGCAACAAGATCGAGCAGATCGACTTCGACCGCGCGGCCGATCGCGTCCGTCTGGGGGCCATGCGGGAGGAACCCTTCTCCGAAGCCGAGAAGAAACGGACCGCCTACCACGAAGCCGGACATGCCCTGTGTGCCTACCTGATGCCCTCGACGCAATCACTGGATCGCGTGTCCATCATTCCGCGGGGCCGTGCCGGCGGAGTGACACTCTTTCAACAGTCCGAAGAACGGGTCGATCACTCCCAAAGCGAACTCTTCGCCATGCTGGTGATGACCATGGGCGGCCGTGCGGCCGACAAAATCGTGCTGGGCGAGCCGCTCTCTGGGGCTGTCAGCGACCTGAAACAAGCCACACGGTTGGCCCGGATTATGGTAACCCAGTTTGGTATGAGCGAACGGCTCGGCCCGGTGTATCATCAAATCGGGGAGGAACACGTTTTCCTCGGCAAAGAAATCATCGAGTCACGGACTTTCAGCGAAGGCACAGCCCGGCTGATCGATGAAGAAATTCAACGGATTCTGACCGAAGCCGAAGCCCGGGCCATCGAATTGGTCCGCTCCCACCGCGACAAGTTGGAAGCCATCAAGGATGCGCTGCTGCTACATGAGGAAATTGATCGCTCGGAAGTGGAATTGATCATGTCGGGGGTACCAGCTTCGGAACTGCGGAAAGAACCCTCGAAGTCGGCTGCGGTCAAGCCCACGCCCGCTCCGACCCCCGAACCGCTGCCTGAGCCGCCCCCGCAACCGGGTCTGGCCTTCGGCGGAGCGTAAGTCGAGGGTTGATGGATCATTTGCGTACTTGTGAATGTTGCCCCCGCAACCGGGTCTGGCCTTCGGCGGGGCGTAAGTGGCGCGCCCCATCACGGGGAACAATGACGAGCATTTTCCCCAAAACCTGGGCGTAGCGTTACTAACGCACGTTCACACCACCAGGACCGCGGGACACTCCGCGGTGTCGCCTTCCTTCAGGCCGTTGCGCCGGCTGCGGAACATCACATCCTGCTGCGCAACATAACATCTGGCCCTATTTCGACTTCAGCCAATCCACCGTGAAACGGGCGACCGTCAACCGCCCGTAGGCCGGTCGCTTGTCGCTGCCGCGCTCGTAGAAGATCAACACCGTACCGTCGCGGAGAACCGCCAGGTCGGAGTAGGCACTGAAACCGCTTTCGATCGTGCGTTGCGCCGACCAGGTTTGGCCGTCGTCGTCGCTGAGCCGGACGGTGAGGTTTTTGCGGTCGCGGCCGGTGCCGGGGGTGGGGTCTTCGACATTCCTTTTGCTGAGATTGTCGGGATTGCTGAAGAGCAACACTTTCTTGCCCGGAATTGCTAATAAGCTGCCCATGCAGATGGGTTCCACCAAGGTATCGTCGAAGCGGGGGCGGCTCCATTGTGTGGCACCGTCGGGGCTGAGGGTGACAAGGCGACGATGAGTTGTCGACCGGCTGCGCGCATTGAGCATCACCCGGCCATCCGACAGTTCCGCAACACAGCATTCGTTGGGGTCCTTCCAATCCTTGGTGTTGGGTATGGCAATGTCCCCGGGTTTCCACGTTTTGCCACCGTCGTCGCTATAAATGGTGGCACTGACACTATCCCCATGGCCGCCGGCCCCGGTGCCCAGCGATAACCACACGGGTACGACCAAGCGCCCCGATCGGAGCTGAATGCCATGACCGGGGCCGGTGGCAATCACTTTCCAGTTGTGCTGTTTCTTCCAGGGATCAAACGCGGACGCGGTGATTTCGGTCGGTTGAGTCCAGGTTCGGCCGTCGTCATCACTGCGGCTGTAGAAACAGCGCATGTATTCGACACAAAAGAGGAAGTGAACCGCACCCGAGGCATCGGCGATCATCACGGGGTTGTTGTACGTAACGTCGTCGTTTTTCGCGAGCTTCTTCTCGACTGCCACCGGATTGCGTTGGATTGGCCCGGGGGCTTCCGCGATTTTGGTTGGTTGGCTCCACGTTTTTCCCCCATCGGTACTGCGGCGCATCAGCAGGTCGATCGTTCCCCAATCGCTGGCCGATTTTCTGGCTTCACAATAGGCCAGGATGGTGTTGGCCTTGGTCACAACTATCCCGGGGATGCGGTAGATGGCGTAGTCGTGGGTATTGGCCTCAAAGAGGTCGATTTTTTCCGGTTCGGCTCCCGCTAGTGGCGACACGATGAACCAACTGGCCAAAAGGATGGCGACGCGTTGCATCAGAATCCTCCCAAACAGCGTAAAACCGCTACCAAACGCAGTTTAACCCCCTCTCGCACACACCAGCAAACAAAAAAAGCCTCGACAAAAACGTTGCCGACGGTGAAATCGACAACAGGAAACCAACGACGGTGCAAGTGAGAGCCACCGACTCGATGACGAGGAGCCGAGGATGAAACACTTGGTCGCTTGCCTTGGATGCGTGCTGTTATGGCCAGCTGTTGGAAGCAGTCAGCCCCCGAATATCAACGGCCATTGGTCCGGGTATTGGGTCAGCGACTTCAACGGCCATCGCGGCCCGCTGCGGGCCTCTGTCCGGCCACAGGATGACGCCACTTATCGCGTCACGTTCAGTGGTCGGTTCGCGAAGATCATTCCGTTTCGCTACAACGCCACGATGCAGGTTGTGGGTTGGGGCGACGATGTCGTGATTCTGGCTACGGAGCGGCGTTTGGGCTGGCGTGGAACGTTCCGCAGCACGGCGGTCGTTTCGCCCACGCACTTCCAGGCCACGTTCACTAGCCCGCGGGATTATGGGCGTTTCGTACTCACACGGCGTTGAAGGCTCGACCCGGGTACAATGCAGCGAAAGCCGCATCCGTCGTTTCCAATCGGCGCGGAGCGGCACGCACGGCGGTTCTCTTCCTGTCGCCCAACGGTTGGCGTCATGTTGGTTATTGATATTCACACGCACATTCTGCCTGAGCGACTGCCGCGTTGGGCCGAGCGGTTCGGCTATGGCGGCTTTGTTGAGTTGGCGCACCACCGCCCGGGATGTGCTCAGATGAAGATTGATGGCCAAGTCTTCCGCGAAATTGAGGCCAACTGCTGGAGTGCCGAGACACGCCTCGCCGAGTGTGAAGCCCATGGGGTTCGCGTCCAAGTTCTCAGTACCGTGCCGGTGATGTTCAGTTATTGGACACGCCCGGATCATGGTTACCAGATCGCCCAATTCCTCAACGACCATCTGGCCGATGTAGTCCGCAAGTACCCCCGACGATTCGTCGGGTTGGGCACCTTGCCGATGCAAGCGCCGGAGTTGGCGATTCGCGAACTGGAACGCTGTGTCCGCGAATTGGGTTTGCGGGGTGTGCAGATTGGTTCCAACGTCAATCAACGCAATCTCAACGCGACGGAGTTTCTCCCGGTTTTCCAACGGGCCGAAGAATTGGAGGCTGCCGTCTTTGTTCACCCCTGGGAGATGTTCGGCCAACAGGAATTGAATCAGTACTGGATGCCGTGGTTGGTCGGGATGCCGGCCGAAACGACACGGGCGATCGTCTCGCTGATCTTCGGGGGAGTGCTGGAAAAGGTCCCGAAGCTCCGCATCGCCTTTGCCCACGGTGGCGGTTCGTTCCCAGCGACGATCGGCCGCATCGAACACGGCTTCCACTGCCGCCCGGACCTTTGCGCGATTCATAACTCGGTCAATCCGCGCTCCTACTTGCGGCGAATTTATGTCGATGCTCTTGTCCACGACCCACGGGCCTTGCAGTATCTGTTGGACGTGATGGGTTCGGAGCGCATCGCGTTGGGGAGCGACTATCCCTTCCCCTTAGGGGAAAGCCCTCCTGGGGCTTTGATTCGCTCGATGAACTTGCCCCACGCGGTGCAGGAAGACTTATTCTTCCGCACGGCGTGCCGTTGGCTCAATGTCGCTCCCGAGTGGTTCGAGTAGCCCATGCGCAACCTGGTACGCGCTTTTCCGCCAGTGGCCGTGGGAGGGCAGCCCATGAAGCCGCGGCGTGACCACAGCAACGGTAACGGCTTCAGTAGACTCTTGAATTGGCCGTTGGAGGTAGCCCATGAAGCCGCTGCATATACCAAGTCGCGGTGTTGATCTGTCGATTCCCCTGGACTTCCACGGACCTCAGCCCAACGCCTACGGCGTGCCGGCCGCTACGGCGCAACCGTATTCCAGCGAAGGCTTTACGCTCGAAGTTGCTCGCGGCGGCGCCGTCAACTGCGACGTTTGGCAACTGATCCCCCACGGTCAGACGACCCATACCGAGAGTGTCGGACACCTGACGCGCGAACGCTTTTTCATCGCCGCGGTGACTCTGCCACAGGCAACCCCCTGCGAACTCGTTTCCGTCCAGCCGCGCGGTCGGGAAATCCTCGCCGAAGCACTGGACGGCGAACCCATCGAAGCCCTGGTGGTGCGAACACTACCCAACGACGCCACAAAACGCACCCGGCGTTGGGAAAACGCCACAACCCCCTACTTCACCGCCGCAGCGATGCACGTCATTCGTTCTCGTGGCGTCAAGCATCTGCTTGTCGATCTACCCTCGGTCGATCCCCTCTACGACAATGGTCTACTCCAAGCCCACCGCATCTTTTGGGACATGCCACCGGGTTCCACGGCTCTACCAGACCCCGATGCTTGCCAACGGACGATCACCGAACTGATCTTCGTACCTGAATCCGTAGCCGATGGCCGCTATCGGCTGACCATCGAAACCCCGCACATCCTGACCGACGCAGTACCCTCGCGCCCGATCTTGTATCCAGGCGAAGACTAACGGCATTGCGGACGAGGGTTTGCCCGTCTGATACTCCCCGCACCGCCGCCCCCCCTCGAAGAGGCACGGCTTTTCGACCGCGGGTTTCCTCGGATGGGACCAGCAGGCTCTAACCAAACCGGCCCACTTCCAACGGTTGAACGGGAAGTTCATGGGGAATTGCCGGTTCTTTCGGCTGAAGACCTCGCTGCCGCTGGAGAAAGAGCCGCCATTCCAGCCGTGGCAGTGACACGCTCGCGAGGGGTGTTCGCCCCTTGGAGCGAACTGCCTCGAGGGGTGAGGGGAGTGGTCAAGGTGCTACCACTGCCGCCTGTGGGTAGGCCCGCCCAGCGACGCAGCCAACGTGTCACCGGCGAACGGGGTGTAGGGTCCATCACCACAATCATCCCCGCCCACATGAGTACCATCAGCACCGCGACAATCACGGTGGCTCCTAAACCCACGTAGCCCAACCGCCACTGCAAGTCGCGCACTGGCTGCAGGGCCACGTCCCGCCGTTCTTGCACCAACACCACCCAGCCGGTATCAATCTGGTCGGGTCCGACCAACACCCGATGCACAGACGCTAGCCACTCGCCCGCGTACTCCTTCAGGCCGGGCGTGGTTTCGGTACTGACCGACACCGGGTCGATGTAACGGGCACCGGCCTCGAAGGGCAGGTCATTATCGTTCCGTTCCCGAGCTTGATCAGCCCATTTCACCACCTCCTCGGCATAGTAAAGGGGCGGATTCGGTTCATCCCGCATTGTGGCCCAATAAGGATGCCGCAAAATCAGGCCTCGGCGGCCATTTTTGGCATCCGGTCGAGTATCCACTAGTACAGTATAACGATCCGTGTGGTCGGTGGGAAGGTTGGCCAGTGTGATAGTCATGCCAACAATGCCCAGCGGTTGGGGAACCGGGTCTTCGCTCAACACTGGGACGGTGAATGCGACCGACCAAATGCCTTTGTCGTCGGGTCGATCGCGGCGATACGCGACGGAACGATGCGGTTTGCGCACAATCCCTGGTGGTGGCGGTTCCCGGGGTGGGTATTCGCCTAAACCATGGAAGTAATCACGATAGCCGCGATAAACGTTGCGGCCAAATTCCGATGGCGGCGCACTGCCACGTTGGTAGCCGTCCGCGGTATGGGCAAACCACAGGGCCGATTTTTCACCTTCGGGAAATTGTTTGTCCCCGCGTTCTTTGCGTTGGGCCAGGAATTGGTCGAGTTGCCGACCTAAGGCGGCTTCGGTAGCAAAAGCCCCGCCTTGGGCCAAGAGTTCCCGGAGTTGGGCATTGCGGGCTGCCGATTCCAGTTGCAGCCAACGGAGTTGGATTTGGGCAGCGATTTGTTTGGCTTCCGATTGGGCCGCGAAACGGTTCCCTTCGCGGGTACCGTTCACCACACCCTGTTCGGCGGTATTGACCGTTGTTCGGAACAGGTACTGGCCCAACACGGCCAACGCTACGAAAACCCAGGCGAACGTCAGGCCCGTCACCCAAAGCAGTGGTATGCGGACCCGTTGCAGGCTCCAGGCATCGAGGGCCACCAACACCGCTTGGGGGTTGGGAAAACGCTTATTGGGATGGGTTTCGAGGCAACGGTCGATGATGGCAGCCAGGCCGGCATCAACCCCGGGCACGGATCGGTGCGCTTGCGGACGTGGGGCATTCAGGATGAATTGGCGATAGGCCGCCAGCTGGGCTTCTAACGAACCGGCCGACGTCAGTTGTTCCGCCCCGGGTTCATCCCGATGCGGCGGAGCACCGGTGAGCATGCGGTACATCACGGCCCCCAGAGCGTAAACATCCCACCGGGCATCGGGTGTGGCCTTGAGGTCCGCTTGCTCGGGGGCCATGTAAAAGAGCGTACCCAGCGCTGGCGACATTTCGTGGGTCAGCCGTGACTGGCCAAAATCGGCCAGTCGCGGTTTGTGGTGATGATCGAGCAAGATATTGGCTGGTTTCAGGTCGCAGTGCAAAATCCCTTTATCGTGGGCGTGAACCAGAGCAATGGCCACTTCGCGGAAAATGGTGACGGCTTCATCGACCGACAGCGGCGTCTTCTGGAGCCTCTCTTCCAGAGAGCCGTTCTCCATGTATTCCATCACATAGTAGGGCGGGTCGGCCTCCCAACCGACTTCCAACAGTTGCACGACGTAGCGATCGGAGAAGAGATACCGCAATTTCTCCACTTCGCGGGCCAAGGAGGCCCAATCCATCCCCCCGCGTCGGGTGAAGTACTTGATCGCCACCCGCCGACCGCTATTGCGGTTTGTGGCCGTCCACACTTCACCATAGGCCCCATGACCGAGGAACTGCTCGTTCTCGTAGCCGGGCACCTTAACCGGCGGCCGCCCCCCCCGCAGGCTCAACCGACGCGCCGCTTCGCATTCCGCGTCGCTCATCAGGGGCGTGGACCCGAGGTCATTCACGGCGACAATCGCTCCCATATCCTCAAACCACCTGGCACTGTGAACTTGCGCCAGGCATCTCTGAACATAGATACGTTCTCGCCAGTATAAAAAGAACCTTGGGACTTTCGGGAACTTCCGTCAGGGCCTGTTGATAATCTCTTGGAACGGCTTTTCCGATAAGGACTTGCTATCATGGCGGCCACATTCGACGTAATTGTTGTCGGCGTGGGGGGGATGGGTTCGGCCGCTTGCTATGAACTGGCCCGACGCGGGCTGCGCGTGTTGGGCTTAGAACAATTCGAACTGGTCCATTCCCGCGGCAGCTCCCACGGGCAGACGCGCATCATCCGCACTGCCTACGCCGAAGGTCCTGAATATGTGCCGTTGGTTCAACGCGCCTTTGAAAAGTGGTACGACCTGGAACAATTCACCGGACGGCATCTGCTGACCGAATGCGCCTGCCTCAATGTGGGTCCGCCCGACAGCGAACATGTGCGCGGCGTTCGTCGCTCGGTGCAACAACACCGGCTCACCGCGGAAGAACTCTCGGGAAGTGCCATCAACCGCCGCTTCCCCGCCTTTCGGTTCCCCGCCGATTGGCAAGGGGTTCTCGAACAGGCGGCCGGTTTCCTCTTCGTGGAAGAGTGCGTGCGAGCGCAGATTCACGCCGCCGTCGCATGGGGGGCCGAAATTCATGCCCACGAACCAGTGCAACGATGGCATGTGCTTGGCTCAGGCGTCGAAGTCACGACCGAACGCGGTACCTACCAGGCAGCCCAGCTGGTCGTGACCGCCGGGGCATGGGCCACGCGGTTGTTAGCCGACTTGGGCGTACCGCTGCGGGTGATGCGGCAAGTACTCTTGTGGTTCGATGTGCGTTCGCAAGCCGCCCAGTTCCGTCGCGATCGGTTTCCCATCTTCCTGGCCGATGTGGCCGATGGTCCGTACTACGGCTTACCAGCGATTGACCGCTGCGGCATCAAAGTGGCGCGGCACTACAACGCGCCCGAATGGGATAGCCCCGATCAGGTCGATTGGACCACGACAGCCGACGATGAACGACCGATTCGCCAATTTCTCGATCGCTTTCTCCCGGGGGTTGGCCCCCAGACGCAGGCCCAAGTGTGCATGTATACACTCACACCGGATCGTCACTTTGTCATCGACCAGCACCCAGCCTATCCGCCGGTGTGGGTCGCCTGTGGTTTCAGTGGGCATGGATTCAAGTTCGCTCCCATGGTGGGAGAAATTCTGGCCGAAGGCGTGGCCCAGGGCCGCTTCAGCTCCGACATGCGGTTCTTCTCCGTCCGCCGTTTTGCATAGCGGCTCTCCCTGGAGCTTTTGCAGAAACGCGACGGCAAAGTGCTGAAGCCCCAAGGCCAGAGAATCGTGCTCTCCATTGTCACGATGAATCGTTTTTCCTTTTGCCAGGTTCTCTTTGGAGCGCGCAGGCCAGAGGATGGTGCTCTCCGCTCTGGCGGACCTGCTGCCAATTCCCCGACGATGCCATCCATTCGGTTTTGTACGAACCACAACCGCTGATCGGGTGTCTGAGTGGATGAAATCGTTCCGTCCTCGGGTTGTGATGGAGGCATGCGACTCTGCGAAGGTCGCGGACGAGGTTCAATTCCTCGCGAGGACACTTCCCCCGCCGCGGCTGTTTCAAACCAGACCGGCGGTGGGGGCGTGGTGACGCTGTCCGGCGGCCCGGTCGGTTGCCTGCAAAGCACCGCGACGTGGGTTCGACTCCCACCAGCGTTTCTCCCGTCGGAAACAGCAACACGAGAAACCGACGGCTCTTCGACTCCCACCAGCGTTTCTCGCGTCGGACAAGGCAACAAAAGAAACCGACAGCCTAGCTCAGGATCGGTTTGCCCCTCCACACGATTGACATTGACCGGACTCGACGTATTCTGAACAAAAATGCCCTATGACCTTCCACAACAAAGCGTCGGATGGCCGGCCGAGGCTGGGCGAGCGCAAAACGGTGCGGGAATGCTCCCTGGGAGACGGTGAGCGGGCGAGCATTCCATCCGACAAGCGCCACATGGCGTGAGAACGCTCCTGGGCGAGAGCGCTCACGCCATTGGGAATAAAAGGGGCCTCTGACGCGGGCATGAAAGGGCCGCTTAGGCTTTGGACGGTGGGGTGGACGAACTCGGCGGTGCCGACGGAGCCTGTCCGGCCGCGGCCTGGGTGGCGGGCGGTTTCGCTTTCGCCTCGCCCTTGGCTTTGCCGCCCGATTTTTCGTGACTGGGCTTCGGGGCCAACAGGGCGATCATCCGCTTGCCTTCCAACCGGGCGGGTTGCTCGACACGGCAATCGTTCGCCAAAGCTTCAAGCAGCTGATTCATCACCCGCTGCCCTTCCTCGATGTGCTGCATTTCACGGCCGCGGAACAGCACGTTGATTTGCACTTTGTCGTTGTGCTCGAGGAATTTGCGGGCTTGATTGATCTTTGTTTCAATGTCATGTTCACCCGTTTTCGGGCGGACACGAATTTCTTTCAACTTCGGTTGGTGCGTCTTTTGATGGGCTTTTTTGGACTGGGCATATTTGTATTTGCCGTAGTCCATGATTTTGCACACGGGGGGTCGTTCCTTGTCGGCGACTTCGACAAGGTCCAAGCCCGCCTCCCGCGCCATCTCCAAAGCCTGCGCGGTGGGAACGATTCCTAGGGGTTCGCCCTCGGCACCAATCAAACGAATGGGTGAAATGCGGATCGCCTCGTTGATACGCGGACCGGAGGGGCCACGCGGGGCATTGCTGCGGTCAAACGGTGGGATGTCCGGGACTCCTTTACTAGGTCTGATGGGGGCTTCGACTCAGCCCCGTGCTGAGCTATCGCGGGCGAAACCTGTCGCGTCAGATTTCGCTCACCCCATCCTCAACAAATAACTCTTAACCGGTTATTTACCGATCGTCAACGGATTTCGGCTGGCCCCACGCCGGTTCCACGGTCAGCCCCCCTCAGTGCCGCCGGGTCTGTCGCCAACACCGCTTCTCAGCGAGCGTGGGGAACTTGAAACCGAGCCGCAATTTTCGACAATGGCTCTCACCGGCCCCCTCCCAAACGACGATGGCCGGTTTTCCCACCTAACTGATCCGTTCCTGTCTCCGGAGTAACATCATGCGACGTTTCACTGCGATGGCCGCTTTGGCGGTTGGCCTTGGGGTATCGCCTCTGGTAGCCGACGATACGGTGCTGAAAGTCAAAGTCGGCGATCCCTTCCCCAACGTGCCTCTCACCGCCGCGCAAATCGACAAAGTGAAGAAGGACGCCACAACCCTCTCGATCGCCGATTTGAAAGGCAAAGTGGTGGTGGTGTTCTTTTACCCCAAGGCGTTGACCAAAGGTTGTACCGTGGAATCGTGCGGTTTCCGCGACCTGGCCAAGGAATTCCCCGAGAACGTCGTTCTCTTGGGCGCCAGTGCCGACGACATGGCCCTGCAGCAAAAATTCATCGATACCCATTCGCTCCCCATGCCCCTCTTATGCGACACAGAGTTG
Source organism: Gemmata sp. (assembly GCA_025055115.1). GTDB lineage: Bacteria > Planctomycetota > Planctomycetia > Gemmatales > Gemmataceae > Gemmata. Next base: position 24,403 of record JANWYJ010000075.1, on the reverse strand, counting down.
AAGCTCATTAACGAGTTGGGCATCCGCAGTTCGGCCACCGGGAAAACTCCCAAGCGGATCACCTTCGTGGTCGATAAAGACGGCAAGATTGCCAAGATTTACGACAAAGTGGATGTGAACAAGCATCCCAAGGAAGTGTTGGAATTTGTCAAGACTCTCAAGTAGCCGCGAAGGCTGGTCTGGGGAAAACCACCGGGCTTCGTGCGGCCCGGTGGTTGTGCCAAGGTGGCGGGGTGTCGCAGCGATGGGGCTTCTCGGAATCCGCGCACGCATGCGGCGTTGGTCCTCAGAATGCTTCGGCCTGTCGGCAGGACCTATTGGCAGCAAGCCATTCACTTGATCGCACTGCTGACGGTGCTGGTAATATAGTCCCGATTCAGTTGTGCGATGTGTTCGACGCTGATCTCCTTCGGGCACGCTGCCTCGCACTCATTGATATTGGTGCAGTGGCCGAAGCCTTCGCGATCGTGTTGGGCGAGCATTTTGCGCACACGTTCTTTGCGCTCCGGCTGCCCTTGCGGTAATTGGGCCAGATGGCTGACCTTGGCCGACACAAAGAGCATCGCGCTGGCATTGGGGCAAGCCGCGACACACGCCCCGCAACCGATGCAGGCGGCCGCGTCCATAGCCCGATCCTGGGCCGTTTTGGGGATGGGCAGGCTGTTGCCGTCGGGGGCGCCACCCGTGTTGACGCTGATATAGCCCCCCGCTTGGATGATGCGGTCGAAGGCAGAGCGATCGCAGACCAGGTCTTTGATGATGGGGAAGGCCTTGGCCCGCCACGGTTCGATGGTGATTTCGGCACCATCGGGGAAGCTGCGCATATGAAGCTGGCAGGTGGTGGTCGCGCGCTCCGGCCCGTGCGCCATGCCATTGATCATCATCGCACAGCTGCCGCAAATGCCTTCGCGGCAGTCATGATCGAACGCAACCGGTTCTTCCCCCCGGCGAATGAGTTGCTCATTGAGGGTGTCGAGCATCTCTAAAAACGACATGTCCGGACTGATGCCCTCGACCCGATAGGTCACCAATCGGCCCGGATCGGTCCGCGATTTTTGCCGCCAGATATGCAATGTCAGTTTCATAGTTTTCTCATTCTTTAGCCAGCGAAGGCTTCTGCGCTCAGCCCACCTGATGACAGTTTTCGCCCAACGGCCCGGGGTGCCAACGGGGTCTTATGGACTAACCGCGTTGGTGGGGCCGAAATAACCTCGCCAGAACCGTACGAGGCCCCCCTGTTCACCCGATCAACCGCCGAAGAACACCCGCCACATATCCCGGAGGAACCCCCGGACGCTGGTGTTCCGCGGCGGATAGGCCGGATCGATGTGGCCGCTGCCCCGGCACGTCAAACACGGCTCGTTGTGGCCGTTGCGCGGCCATTGCCCTCGTCCTTGACAGGTCGGGCAAAGAAACGGCATCCATCCGCGGGGGCCGGGTTGGTAGCGGTACACCCCGGCACCGAGGCACAATTCGCACTCGGGCTGACCACCACAGGGGCAGCGCACTGGCTCGGCCATGGGTACTGGTGGTTCGGTCGCGATTCGGGCGATAGGAATTAGGATAGTGAAAAGATTCACCAACGGGATGGGGATGGTCGCGTCACGGCATTGCGCCCAAAAGGAGCGAGGCGTGCGCCGGCGCTAGCGATGCAAGATCGGTGGTTCCGCGTCACAGAGAGTGCCGCTTCAAGTAGCCTGAGGGCACTCCAGGGATGGACAGGCATTCACCGCCCAATCCCTTCGGCAACCCGGCGACCTGCGGTTCAGGAAGGTGAGGGGTTAACCCCGCAGGCCCGTGGCTTTGCGCCCCTACCTCGCGATAGGTTTGCCCTTTCGAGGATGAAAGGTGTGGCGACAGCGAGACCGGCCAGCGCACGCCACGATCCGGCGACCAAAACTCGCCGAATCGCTCGCTACCTCAACTTAGAACAGCCGCCGCGATTCCGCAACCTCTGCGTACAGCTTTTCCAGATTCACCCGACTACCTTTCCAGCTATGGTCTTGGTCTTTTCTACCAGGGCACAAAGAGCAGTTGGTCCGGATAACCCGGCGCTGGGCGGAGCCACCGATGTGGCTAAAATATGCGGCTGTGATCAACAATCCTGGAGGTTCTACCGATGGGCATTCTGCATGCACCGAAAAGTCGGCGGACATTGGCGAAACGCCGTCGCAAAGAGCGCAAATACAAGCTGCGGAGTGTAAAGAAATACAAACGCTAGCCCGCAACTCGTGTCCGAAGACGCTTCTCGGCGCAACTAGCGCCGGGAAAGCCGATGGCGTCAACTCGGAAACCGATGGGTGGAACCGTCGCCGATGAGAATTGGCCCCGAGAACACCCTCTGTCCCGGGGTGGCCGCGAAATAGTTAAGGATAGGAAACCATCCCGAGAACGCCCGCGGTGTCGAGGCGGCTGCCGTCACGACCGAGCCGTCTCGAACGTGACGTTGTAGGTATTGGAGAACGCCGTAGGTATTGGAGAACGCCCGCGGTGTCGGGGGGGCCTGCCGTCACGACCTCCATCTCGGATCGTTGAGGGGTTGATCGAATCGGCACAGCAACGCCCAGGGCTGTGTCACTGTGTCTGGTGGATCGTTCCTCGATTCCGCCTGACGCAGCGTTCGAAATCAGAAGAGCTTTCCAGGGCCATGGCGTCGGGTGGATCGTTCCCAGATTCCGCGGTGGCGAACTCTCATAGGACGCGCGGGGCCGACCTAATCCACTTCTCCGACCCGGGCATCGCGCAACGAAAACAGGTAACTTTCGGGGTTATCGCGATTCAGTTCCAGAACGCCAGTGACTTTGACCAATCCGCGGCGCAGTTCCGTGGTCTTGGCTTCGGGCAGTTCGACGAACACCAGTCCGGTGGGATCGGGTACTTCACAAAACCAACAGCCAATCGGGTATTCCAAGAGGAAAAACGACGCCACGAGCCGGCCGTCGTGCGTCGATTGCATGAAACCGGTGAGCGTGACCGTTTTGCCATCGAGTTGGTCGAGGTATTTGGCAAAGGTGGGACGACCTTTCGTATCGAAGACCGTCGCGGCTAACAGGGGCCATGGCAGTGGATTGGGTTTCTCGTCACTAATCGCCGGCAGGAGGGATTCGTCGAAGGCCTTCACCAAGGGCCGCGACGATTTGACCTTGAAGGTGGGGCGGTGTTGTTCGTGACCGGGTTTCTGGGCGATTTGGTCGGCAGCGTCGCGGTAAAGCCGGCGGCGTTGCCGCAACTCCGGAGCGGCCAGGGCGAATTCGGCAACGCAGCCTTCGAGAGCTGCCGCCGCCGCCCGCACATCGCCATAGGCGTTGCACAACTCGCCGAACTGCCACAGGAGCCGGCCATCGGCGGGCAGCCACAATGCCAGTTGCTGAACGATCGCCAGGGCATCGTCGGGCAGTTTCTGGCGTTCCGCGGCGGCGATTGTTCCGGCTTCGGGCTGGCCCGATTCGCCGACATACTTCACCCCAAACAGGTCATCGACGTTCGTGAAGGCTTGCGCGGCCTTTCCTTCTTTGCGCCGCTGTTGGACGAGTTGGAGGTGGGCTTGCTCGAAGCGTTGCCATTTTGCTGGGGCCAGCCGCACGGCTTCCTGCAATTGCGCCGCGGCCCGGTCGAGATCGCCGGTGAGCTGAAACGCCGTGCCGAGGTTCGCCGCGATGGCAAAATGGTCGGGAAACTGACGGGCTGCTGGGACCAATAGATTGAGAGCTTTCTCGGGTTGCCCCAGCCGCAAGTAAAGTGCCCCCCGATCCGCGATTTCATCCGCGGTCCAGCGGCGTGTTTGGGTGAGCTGTTCGAGCCGTGCTGCCGCGGCGAGGTAATGGTCGCGCAACGGTGAAGGAAGTCCATCGGGGCGTTCATACCCCGCGGCACGCAGGGCACGGTGATCGACGAAAAACCCCGCCGGACGGCTGGGTAACTCGGCGAACTGCTCGCCCGAGTAGTACACTCCAGCGGACCCATTATCCGCAAGCAGCAGTAGGCCAGCCAAGGCCACCACCCACGGCTGGTGCAAACGCCCCATCCAATGTGATCGCGTGTTCATCATCGGTTGGCCTCCTCGGGCCGAATCCGCTCGGCAATGAGCATGCTTCCTTCGCTGGCCAGATACCATTCTTCCAAGGTGCGAGCACGGAGGCGAAAAAATGTGGTGTCGTCGATTTGGAACGTATGCCCGGGGGCGAAGTGATGGCCGGTGCGCTGCAAGTAGGCCAATAGATTGCCGAAGAGTTCAAAGGTGGTAGCGCCGTATTCGTGCCCTGGCGCGTGGAACGCCAAGTCGGGCAAACCGAAGCGGTGGCAACCATAGGTTCGCATCCAGACCCCCGGGACACCTTCGACTTCCAGTTTGACAAAGCCGCAGTACAGAAACGGCAACGGGAAATTCCGCAGCGCGCGCAGGATGTCGCCGGCGTCTTCTTCATGCGGGTGCAGGACCGCGGCCGGCACAGCCGTGTGACCGGTTTCGTTGAGTACAAAACTCGCCCCAAAATACGCAATCGCCCCCGCGCAGGCGGCCACGGCCACGTATTGTTCCAGCGGGTCGTGATCGTAGCCAACGTAATAAAGCATCACATGGGATTGATGTTGGTATGCGCGGGCTTTGTACTCCGCGGCGAAGTGGGCGGGGCGAACACACGCTTCGACGGCCTCCGCCGGCATGGGTGTGTTGAAACCCACCAATTTCACGACATGCCGATCCCACGCCAGAAGCCCCAACAGCGTAGGTTCGATGCCGTGCGGTGGCGTCTTTTCCGGGGGCGGAACTTCGAGCAATTCCGCCGTCGCCTCGGCCATCTCCGGGTGGTAATCCCGAAGGGCCTTCTGCACTTCGTTCGCGTCGAGAGCCAACGGCCCATCCCACAAGCATTGTAACCCCACCGGATCGCGCAGGCGCGGATTGGCGACGGGTGGCCCCCCGATCCGCGGCACACCCTTCCCGGAGAACCGGTCGAGAAAATCATCCGTCATTGCCTCGGCCCTCCCGGAGTTGTTTCATGGTTCGCACCAACCATAGCCACTCATTTCACCATAAACATTCCCCACCAAACTGAAAGGGGAGAATCGTAGGAGGGAATTTTTCGTGTCGTGGGGCGTGCGGATGTGATACAAGCAGCGATAGGGTACACAGTGCGGAGCCTAGCGCTTCGTGGGTGTTCGCTCCACCGATTCCTCGGTCAGCCAGCCTTGTGATGCCGGAGCTATTATGCAACATCTTATGCGTTCAGTATGTGTCACGCTGGTACTGATGACCATTCCGGCGTGTGGGGGCAATCCCGATCCACAGACGATCCTCGACAAAGCCCTCGCCGCCCACGGTGGCCGGGAGGTGCTCTCGCAATTCCCCGCCATCACCATTCATTTCCAAGGAATTCAGTCAACCCACGGACTCGATAGCCCGCTGACCGGTACAACCGTGGCCCTGGGTAGTGATAAGAGCAAAACTACAATCCAACTCGACGTTGTGGGGCGAAAAACAACTGTTACCAACGTCGTCGTGGGCGACAAGGGGTGGATTCGCGACGACAAGATCACGCGCGACATGACGCCCGACGAACTCGCCGAAGCCAAAGAGCAAGCCCACGCTGCCTGGGTCAGCCGGCTATTTCCCCTCCAAGACCCGCAGTACACGCTCACACCCCTGGAAAGCATCACCGTGGACGACAAACCAGCCTGGGGCGTGCAGGTGTCGCGAGCCGGGTACCGTCCCATCAAGCTGTACTTCGACCAACAAACCGGGTTATTGGCCAAAGTCGAAACCCGCGTGCGGGATGAGAATAGCCCGCACGAGGTGAACGAAGAAACCATTCTCAGCCAATACACGGACGTTCAAAATACCCGTCAACCGATGCGGCTTCTGGTCAAAAGAAATGGCCAAATGGTCATGGATGTTGTGATCAAAGAAGTGAAATTGGCGGCGGCTGTCGATGAGAAAACCTTCGCCAAACCCTAACGCCGTACTCAGCGCAATAGCCCGGCCTCTCGCACGGGAACGCAACCCTGGGTGTATCCCATAGTAGATGCGTGATTGTCATGTTGTCATTGAGGTAGAGGAGGTTGACAGGCGCAACCCTGGGTGTATCCCATAGTAGATGCGTGTATCCCTTACAAAACCCGCCGCAGACCAGAACCCGCTGAAGACCAGAACCCGCTGAAGACAGAACCCGCTGAAGATACCAGCACAATCGCCCGGCGCACGCAAGGGAGGGCAGCCCTGGACGTTCGAGGAACTGGGTTTATGACTGCTATCTGATATGGGGTTTACGTCTGCCACCGTATCAGTCTCTCAGATACTTATCAGTCTCTTACTTATCAGTCTCTCCGACAGCTTACAGACGCCTATCAGTCTCTCCGACGGCTTACGCCGGCGGCCCCACCCTGGGCGTGGAGGGGCGACGCGGCGTAAAGGGGGCGTCCCTCCTAAGTTGGCGCGGCTCGTGGGAAAAGCGCGTGTTTGAGCTGGGGATTGTTGAACGACCAGTTCAGGTCGTTCGTGGGTAATTGCGGCTTGAGGCCGAAGGACAGTCGATGGCCACGTGATTGTGGCCGATCCGGCACCGATCGGGCACCCTCAACCCTGATCGTGCCGCGACGGGCGTATGTCCACCGTGAGCGTGCCACCCGATTCCTTTCATCCTACTGCCAGGAACTTCAACCCTGATCGTGCCGCGGCAGGCACATGTCCACCCTTGACCCCCTTGCTCCCCGTGCCACGTTGGCGCTTGTCAGAATGTCGCGCCGAAGTGCTGGCAGATATGGAACATGCGAATACTAATCCATTTTTCACCATTATTGTCCTGGGATTATTGTGCTGGGATGGGCACGCGATGATAACTCGACAAGGGTACACACCGGGCCAGGATGGCCACCAAGCCGTTGGTCCGGCCGAAGTGATGAAAAGCCACCGTCGCAATATCGCTGAAACGGTTGCCAGACCCGGGACTTTTCATTCGGATGGCGTGTACCCTCACACGGTTGACCTGTACCCTCACAGGGGTGAAGAGACCAACTGTTTCAACTTCTCCAGACCGACGCGGGCGCAATAATCCCCCAACGGCTCACCGTTGGTGCGCTCGGCCTTGAAGGCGGCGAACACGCGTGCCAAGCGCGGTACGATTTGTTCAATCGGCACACCGTCGAGAACTTCCGCATTGAGCCGGCGACCGAAGGCATCGCCGCCCATGTAGATAGTGTATTTCGTACCGCTGCGGCCCACCAATCCGATTTCACTCTGATACGGCCGGGCGCAGCCGTTGGGGCATCCTGTCATACGTACACTGATGGGTTCGTCGGCCAGGTCGAGGTCGCGCAAGACGGCTTCCAGTTGATCCACAACAGCCGGTAAGGCCCGCTCGCTTTCCGTGATCGCCAACGGGCATGTGGGAATCGCCGGGCAGGCCATACTCCAACGCTGCACTTGCGAGAGGGTTTCTGGACGTGGAATTCCGTATTCTTGGAGCAAGGCTTCGACCCCCGGGCGATCGGCCGCAGTGAAGCCACAAAGCAGAATGTCTTGCTGCGGGGTCAGCCGCACCTCACACCTGTACTGAGCCACAATCGCACGCAGGCCGCTGCGCATCCGCAGCTTTCCTTCATCCTTGATGCGGCCATTTTCCACAGATAACCCGAGGAAGAAGCGGTCGCCAGCCATGCGATGCCAGCCATGGTGCAAGTCGAGACCCGTGATCGGCACCGGACGCGGTTCACGCCGCGGGTGGGGGAAATAGTCGCGATAGAACACCTCGCGAAACTTCTCCAGACCCCAATCGTTCAGAACATATTTGAGCCGTGCCCGTTTCCGGTCAACACGGTTCCCATGATCGCGAAACAGTTTGATAATCCCTTCCGCCGCTGGCAGAACTTCCCCCAATTCAATGAAGCCAATGGGCTGCGCCAAAAGGGGGTAGGTATCGGGCTTGCTATTGGTTTGCCCTTGGCCACCACCCGCGTAGAGGTTGTAGCCCACGGGTTGACCATTCTCAGTAATCGCGAGAAAACCCAAGCAATTCGCCAGGATATCGGTGCAGTTGTCGTGCGGTAAAGCAAAGGCGACTTTGAACTTGCGTGGGAGATAGGTTTTGCCGTAGATCGGTTCAGCAACCTCGGGAGGCACATTGTCAAACGATTGCGGTTGGCCGTTGAGCCAGATTTCGTGATAGGTTTGCTGGCCGGCACGGGGCGCAAGGTGCGCGGCCACGGCTTCGCAATCGGCCATCATCTGCCGACGCGTCGGATCGGGCAGCGGCGCCGGACAACTGATCACGTTGCGGTTGATGTCCCCGCAAGCACCCAACGTGGTGATGAGGGTTGCGTTGATCGCGGCCATCGTGGCCTTCATGTTGTTCTTCAACACCCCATGAAATTGGAAGCTCTGCCGGGTGGTGATGCGCAAGCTGCCGTTGGCGTATTGGCCCGCGATGTCGTCCATGGCTAAATATTGCTCCGCCGTCAGCTTCCCCCCTGGGAGCTTGAGGCGAATCATGAACATGTACACCTTACCAACCCCGGCTTTGCTGCGGTTTTTCCGCGCGTCGCGATCTTCTTGCTGATAGCTGCCGTGGAACTTGATGAGGCTTTTATTGGCTTCACTCAAGTGATCCAGCGCTGGGTCCGCGAACTCCTCAGCCAATGTTCCCCGCAGATAGCGGCTTTCGGCTTTGTGGGCTTCCACCGGCGACAATTTCAGCTCGTTCGACTCACTCATGGCACAACTCGTCTCTCGTTGCGGATGCGTATGATTCGTTTTACCGCTTTGGGGCCATTTCGGAAGACCAGTTTCTCGCAAATAGTCATTAACAAAGTGATAATTCTCCGCCGCTTCTTGCCGATCGGCTCACCGATGCGGTCCGCAGAGACTGCGCAAACCCTTCCGGCTACCGCGCTGCGGAAGTGCTTGGCCCGGGTATCTTGGCGGAAGCCGCTGAAGCCTTCGCCGAAGATGGCCGATGGAGGATGTGCCACGTGGGAGTCTCCTTCCTGGATAGGATCACTTGCCGTGACACGACAGGCCGCGTCTGCCAAGCCGCACGGACTGCTGACTTTGGGGTTTCTGTCCGTGCTGCAAGAATCGCACGGGTGGCTCGGCGGATATCTGGTCACCAACGGCTGGGGGCGTCCGTTGGAGTTCCGCCTGACTACCGCTGTTCAACCGAACCGCGTCCAAACCGTACTTTATGGGCCTACTCTCAGTGAATACCTTCATGCCGACGTTATCGGCAAAACCTTGGTCGAGAAAACGACCACCAAACCTGATCTGATCGTGACGGATAGTCTGCCAGTACTGGCGTTGCGGTCACGCATCGATATTCCGGTGGTTGCTGTTGGTTCAGCACCGGAGCATTTGGGCGATTGGGTCGCGTTTCCCCATGTTCGATCCTCGACCTTATTGTTGCTGCCGCGAAAATTTGAGGTTGATCAGGACCGGATCGTGGCCCTTCTGGACCAAGTTGACCCGGCGGTGGATTTGGCCGAGCCGTTTACCCGCGTGCGTGAAGCTGTGGCCGAAGCCCGTAAGATGGGGGTAACCAACCGTGCCGCCTGACAATCTGACGGAAGCGGTGGAAGTCGCTCTGGAGTTCGGGGCGTCGAGCGTGGAGCTATCCAAGCTCGATTACCCGTTGGACCCGAATGTTCGCGAAGCTCGCTTGTTGAGTGAAACCCCGTCGGTCCGCTCGTTGGGCCGACTCGAGTTGAGTGTGTCGACGGCGGGTTGGAAGTTCCCGAAGCCGCCAGTGGAGTACACGCCACCGAATCCCCCGACTACCTCCTCGACTGCGCGCGTGTCGACCAGCGTGCCGGCGGTGTTTAACCCTCCTCTGCCCGATCCGAGCGAACCGGCCCGTCCGCGTATTCGCCCCAAGCCCACTAACGATACCGTTCTGTTCAAAGATCGCCTTCTTTATTTGTTGCAACCGCCGCTGGACGGTTTATTTGGCAGCCGGCAACTCGAAGTCCCCTTCGAGCCGTACAAATATCAGCTCGAAGGGATTGCATTTCTGGTGCCGCGGCAAAGCGCATTGTTAGCGGATGAAATGGGCTTGGGGAAAACGGCTCAAGCCATTCTGGCTTTGCGTGTCTTATTCCATCATGGTTACATTCACCGCGCCTTGGTGGTTTGCCCCAAACCCTTGATGTACAATTGGGCACGCGAGCTGAAAATGTGGGCACCCGACATCCCTTTTGAAACCTTCGACGGCGACCCCGAAGAACGCCGCCGCATGTGGCTGGTGTCGAACTGCCCTCTCAAACTCATCAACTACGAAACCCTCAGCCGCGATTGCGAACTGGCCACCGACCCACGGGTGCATTTCGATGTAGTCGTATTAGATGAAGCTCAGCGCATCAAAAATAAAGAAAGCAAAACATCGCAAGTGGTCCGAGCCATCCATCGCAGCCGCAGTTGGGCCCTCACCGGTACTCCGATCGAAAATCATCCCGACGACCTCGTGAACATCTTCAGCTTTCTTGATAGCGGCCGCATACCCCCTGGAACTCCACCGCGACGGCTCCCCCAGTACACTTCGGATTCGATCTTGCGGCGCACTAAAGACCTGGTCCAATCCGACATGCCGACCAAAACCATTCGCGACATCACCATCGAGCTGACACCCGCCCAACGAGCGGCCTATGATCGGGCTGAAAACGAAGGCGTTGTTCACCTCAATGAACTGGGCGATACGATCACCATTCAGCACGTTTTTCAATTGGTCATGCGGCTGAAGCAGATTTGCAACTTCGATCCGGTTACCGGCGATAGCGCTAAACTGGAGCAATTGCTGACCGATATGGAAGAAGTCGCCGCCAGCGGCCGTAAGGCGATTGTTTTTTCACAATGGGTCGAACCGCTCCAGGTGCTGGCCCAGGCGCTGGCGCGTTATGGGGCATTACAATATCATGGCAAGGTTCCCCATGCGCAACGCACTGCCATTCTTGATCGGTTCCGTGACGATCCCGATTGCCATGTGCTGCTGATGAGCTACGGAACCGGCAGCGTCGGGTTGAATCTGCAATTTGCCAACTATGTGTTCCTTTTCGACCGCTGGTGGAATCCCGCGGTGGAAGATCAGGCCATCAACCGGGCGCATCGGCTCGGGCAAAGGCACCCCGTGACCGTCACACGATTTTTGAGCAGCAACACGATCGAACAACGCATCGCCGAGATTCTGGAAGCCAAGCGCCAACTGTTCCATGAACTGATCGCCCAAGCCGATAAACCCGAAACACGCGGCTTGACCGAGGAGGAAATCTTCGGCCTCTTCGACATCAAAGCCCGTCCGAAACGCGACAAGCCGCCTCCGGCTTGATGGCATCACACCACCAGCCTGCGTGCAGCGCAGCACGGTCGGACATCGTCCCGTTACGGATTGGCGCGTAAGAATTTTTCGAGCTGGGGAAGTTGATCGGTGTTGATAAAATCGACACCGGCAGCGAGCAATTCTTTCCACACCGTTTCTTTCTCGGGTGTGGCCCACAAACGAACTTTGCGGCCTTGTTTGTGCGCTTTGGTCACAAGGTCCTGCAGTTTCGTGCGTTCGGCGGCGGGCATTTCGCCGGTGCCGTCCCAGCGGAATAGTATCCGCCACGATTGACTGATCCATGGGATCAAATGGTTGGGGGCGTCGCCCTCCAGATCGCTGGGCCGGCCATCGATCATGGCGTAGCGAACAGCTTGTTGGCGCAGCGTGGCGATGTCGCGGTTGCCGCTGATCACGACCGTCACGGCTTGGGTCTGAACGCGGCCATCGCGGATGACCGTCAGAATATCGGCATACTGTTCCAAGACTTTGGTTAGGGCGGCGTAAGTCTCTTGGGCATCCGATTTGATGTCGATGAGCAAGTAGAATTCTGGCCCGTTGCGGTAGATTTTGCCGCCATTGGCTTTGGCCCGTTGCCGCAGTGGCTCCAGATAGAGTTTTTCGAGCGTTCGCTGCGGTTTGAGGTCCCTGGGGGTATGGCCCACGAGCAAACGGTCTTGCCGCAACCAGATATCGGCTTCAACGCTGCAAAAGCCACAGGCGAGGGCATCGAAAAGCGGGCGTGGGTGTTCGTAGTCGTTATGGGCGTGCGCCCGCGGCAACGGTTGTGGTTCGGCCGCCGGAGCCAGAAACGGCACTAGGAACGCGGAAAGTACCAACAGCTCGCGAATCATAAGGAACTCACCCGATGAGACCCGACTGCTTTCGTACAATCCTATTGCCCCTTCCATCCGGAGGCATCTATGACTTCGCGTCAACCCAACCGGCTGGTCCACGAATCCAGCCTCTACCTGCGCCAACATGCCTATAACCCGGTCGATTGGTACCCGTGGGGGCCGGAAGCCCTTGCCAAGGCGAAACAACTCAATCGGCCGATTTTCCTTTCGATCGGTTATTCGGCGTGTCACTGGTGTCATGTCATGGAACACGAAAGCTTTGAGGACCCCGCGACCGCGGAGCTCCTCAATGCCCATTTTGTGTGCATCAAAGTGGACCGCGAAGAACGCCCCGATCTCGACACCATCTACATGAATGCCCTGCAATTGATGACCCGCGAAGGCGGCGGTTGGCCACTGTCGGTTTTTCTGACACCAGACCTCACCCCGTTCTACGCTGGCACCTACTACCCTCCCGACGACCGCTACGCCCCTCACCGCCCCAGCTTCCGAACTCTCCTGACTGCCATCCGCGAGGCGTGGACCAACCAGCGCGACCGGATCGAAGAAGTGGGTCGCAACGTCGCCCAGTATCTGCAGCAAATGGGGCATCTTTCCGCGAGCGATGCCGTGCTGACGCCCGAACTGCTCCGCGGAGCACTCAAGGCCCTGCAGGGCAGTTACGATCCACGTTTTGGCGGTTTTGGTACGGCCCCCAAATTTCCTCACGCCTTGGAACTCCGGCTGCTATTGCGACTGCACGCCCGCTTCCACGACCCCGTCGCGCTCGACATGGTGCAGCACACTCTCACCATGATGGCCCGCGGCGGCATCTACGATCAAATCGGTGGCGGTTTTGCCCGTTACAGCACCGACGAACGCTGGCTTGTTCCTCATTTCGAGAAGATGCTTTACGACAACGCCCTCCTGACCACCGCGTATCTGGAGGCCTGGCAAGTCACCCACGACCCGTTTTTGGCGACCATCGTCCGCGAAACGCTCGACTATGTGTTGCGCGAAATGACCGCTCCCAACGGAGCCTTCTATTCCACCCAAGATGCCGATAGTGCCGGGGAAGAAGGCCGATTCTATATCTGGAGCCAACAGGAACTCGACGACATCCTCGGACCCGACGATGCAAAGTTCGCCTGTCAGGTGTGGCGCGTCACTGCGGCTGGGAATTTCGAAGGTCACAACATTCTCTATCGCCCCTTGTCGGACGCTGATGAAGCCCGGGCACAGGGAATGACGTTGTCCGATTTTCAGAACCGCTTACAGCGAGTGAAACAGAAGCTCTACGCCGCCCGATCACAGCGTATCTGGCCGGGCCGCGATGAAAAGATTCTCACCGCGTGGAATGCGCTGATGATCGCAGCGATGGCCCAAGCGGGCGCTGTGTTCCGCGAAGCGCGTTACCAGCAGGCAGCGACGACGGCGGCTCAATTCGTGCTGGAAACCATGCGTACACCCGAAGGCCGGCTTTATCGTACCGCAGGTGTGAACCAACCACCGAAACTCAACGGTTATCTCGAAGATTATGCCTATCTGGCCGATGCGCTAGTAACTCTTTACGAAGCCACCTTCGACACCCGGTGGCTGGCCGCGGCCATCGACGTGGCTGAAAGTTTGCTACAGCATTTCACCGATCCCCACGGCCCCGGCTTCTTCTTCACCGCCGACGATCACGAACCGCTCATCGCTCGGACCAAAGATTTGCACGACGGCTCCACGCCCAGTGGCAATGCAATGGCCGTGATGGCTCTGTTGCGCCTGGCAGCCCTGACCGGCCGCCGCGATCTGGCGGAACCCGCGGAACGAACCCTCCGTGCCTACCGCGACACCATGGCCGAACATCCTGCCGCCAGCGGGCAGATGCTGATCGCCCTCGATTTCTTCCTTGGCCCCATACAGCAGGTGGCGATCGTGGGAACACGCCACGAAGAGGCGACCGAGCGGATCGTAGCCTTCTTGCAGCAACGCTTTCATCCCCACCGCGTGCTGGCCTTTCACGATCCGGCCTCCGGACCCCTACCCAAAGAACTGGCGCAGTTGTTCGAAGGCAAGACGATGGCCAACAATGCGTGTACTGTCTATCTGTGCGAGAATTTCAAGTGCCAAGCACCGCTTGTGGGCGCGGAAGCGGTGGAGACGCATTTCCGAAAGTAACGAGGCGCGGAGGGAAGCGGATGAGTGCATCGCCGCTGCTGGAATTGCTCAGCGCCAGTGAAATTCTCAGTGCTATGATTACCCCAGCGCTACTCATCAGCGCCACCGGCACACTGGCTCTTGCGACGACCAACCGCCTGGGCCGGGTGGTCGATCGGGTGCGCCGATTGGCCGAGATCGCCGAAGACTTACCCGACGGTGTCGCCACCACCGAAGTTGTGGAAAAGCGAGCTTTGATCGCCGACCAAATCCGCTGGCACTCGCAGCGACTGGTGTTGCTCCAACGAACGATTGTCACGCTCTACACGGCGATTGGCCTGCTTGTCGGTGCTAGCTTGACAGTGGGTCTGTCGGCCACAACCCGATGGGCGTTGGGTTGGATTCCGGTGGGGTTCGGCCTCTCCGGGGCCACCGCCCTATTGGTCGCGGCGGTGATGCTCATCCGCGAATCGCGCCTGGCTGTGCGCGGCACCCTCACCGAACTCTCGTATGTGCGCGAAGTGGTCGCCCGCAAAACCACAGTGCCGCTCGTCATCCATGAGAAACCCGAAGGCGGCCAAGGGGAAGGATAAAGCCAAGGCCGACCAAGTGAAGCGATTGGGCCAACCCCGCGGGGGAGGATCGTTCATGACTGGCGAACTGTCGCGGCGTGCCTTTCTGACAGCCTGTGTGGCGGCGTGGGGGCCACAGGCCTTACGAGCTATTCGCCACGAACCACAAGCCGCCGACCCGCTGGCGAGTTACAAACTCGCCTGGACGAGAAAAATACGCTGGGATACCGTCATCGATTTCGCCTCGGTACCCGGCGCGACCAACGATGAGAAGTTGAAAAACGCCATTGCCCTGGCCACGATGAAAGGCGGCGGTGTGGTCCAGTTCCCCGCAGGAACTTTCCGATTCACCGATACCATCCGCCTGGTGGAGGGTGTGGTTCTGCGCGGAGCCGAGCCAGCGGTCGTCACCCGCGCTCACCACGACCGCTACGCCCCGCCCACGGTTTTCGAGTTCCCAAAATACGAACCGCAACTAGAAGGCGACGGAACCGATATCCGCAAGGCGTTCAAGGGCATCTACCTTGCCGAACCAGCGACGGCTTCGAATGTCGGGGTGTTGAACATCACCATCAACCGCGGACACATTCACTTTGCCGATGCGGGTGCCAGTGCGAAATTCGCCGCCGGCAGGAACCGATTCGTTGTCGGCTGTGTGCTGCGCAATGCGGCCGTGGCGGACCCCAACGTCCCAAATCTCCCAGCGGGTCAGAAGGCCTGGCAGCGTTTCACTGCCCGCCACCATGCCGCTATCAACCTCAAAAGTGCCGAGAACGCGCTCATCGCCAACAATCGCCTGCCACGATCGGGGGACGATAACTTCACCATGAATGGCTATGTGCTGACCAAAGGCCGCGACACCATCACCATCGATGGCGTGGTTTTCGATTACGACAACCGGCCAGGTCTGTTGGTGAACCACTATGCCATCGGTGGTGCTGGCGGCATGGGACCCGACGGCACGCCCGAGTCGCACCCGCACGGTTTCCGCAAGGGTATCGTCATTGCCGATAACTTCATCTTCAACACCGGCCGTATGGGCATTGGTTTTTGTGGCGATGGCGTCCGCTGTATCAACAACATCATTCGCATGCCGGAGAACCTCTGGCGACCCACCACCACCGGCATCGCCGCCACCACCGGCAGTTCCACCAACGATAATCGCGCCATCGAGATGCGTGGCTGGCGCTGGGTGGTCGATGGCAACGAGTACACCGTTCACCGTCATTGGGCCTTCGACAAAAAGTACAAAATCAACGACGGCGAAGGGCTAATGCACGAAGACCACGTCAATAGCACGATTCGCGATAGCGTGCTGACCAACAATCGCGGCAATGCGTATCTTTCACTCTACAAGTGTGCGGGTATCGACGGACTTCTCATCGAAGGCAATGAAATTCACCTCAGCGACGGCAAACCAACCACCGCCAGTGGAGCTGCCATTTACGTCAATGCCGATCGCAACACGGCCCGCTTTCCGGTCAAACGCGTTCACATCGTCAAAAATACTCTCAAGGGGGGCGGAATACTTCTCCGCGGCGATCCATCGGAGAAAAATGTCATTCGCGGTAACAAGTTCGTCGGTTCCGAGAAAGCGAAGATCATCCTTCAGGCCGACGCCGAAGTGGCTGATAACAGCGGGTTGGAAGTCGAGAAAAGCTCCTGAACTGGTTCACAACAGCCCCCGCCGGTACAAACACGCCCCATCCATGCCCCAGGCCACGCCAATATGCAGCGCTGCCCCCAACCAGACCGAGCGTGTAATCAGGCTCATGAAACCCAACACAATGCCCGCGACAATCGACGCTACGGCTTCGGCCAAGGGCTTGCCAAAGTGAATCTGGACATACGGCACCATCGCGACAAAAACCGCATACACCCCAAAACGGTGCTTCGTCCCATGCACAAGAAAGCCGCGGAAGAAGAATTCCAGCCCGACAAATTGCACAGCGTAAGCCAATTCCCACTTCCATAAATCCGCACGGACTTGTTCTACCGCGACCACCCGGAAGAACGGATACGTTCGCTGAAAATGCTCCGTGCCGGAAAAAATCCCGACCAACGGCACCATGACGACCGCAAACATCACATACAGTGGCCACGCCTTCAAAACGCCGTGCAGCTTCAAGCCATGATCGGCCAGACGCTCTCGCAGGACGAGCTTCAACACCAAAATCGGTAGCACGCTGTAGCACAACGCGGCATGAATCCCCCACCAGAGGAGCATCGCCAGCGGATCGGCCCCCCAGCGGCGTAGAACCGCGTCTAGGTGGTTGGCCACTTCGGCTCCCAGCAATGGACGCAGGGTGAAGCTCACCACCACCGCGGCATCGGTGGGGTGGGCGCTGTAGTTTTGGACAAGCAGGCAGATGGCCGCGGTGGTCAGAACCCACGGTGTTTTGCCGTCGATACGCCGCCCCGAATCGGAAAGTCGATACGCCAGCGCGTCGGCCTCGACTTTCCGCAATGGTTCGCCAATCCACTTCTCCCAATATCGTCCGATCCACAACACCATCGCAACACCCCAGGGATAGGAAGAATCACCGAATGGCCGAGTGCCTATCGTAACGCACACGGCCTGCGGAGAAAATCACGCCGGGGGAGAAGCGTACTGCTGTTGTGGCCGAAAACACGAACGGTCACACGTCCGAGCGCCAGAGGTCAGACTGTCGAACTGCGCAGAGGATTTTCCGAATATCACGATACCCAACGGTCACACGTCCGAACGCCTAAAGTCAGGCAGGGGGGAAGCCCCCCTGCTGATCCAGGCCCCGGGTGCCAGGGTTCAGTTCAGGCCCCGGGTGTCAGGGTTCAGCGAATTCCGCTCACACCAATTCCGGTAACGGTTTGCCGTCGACGAGATGCTGTGGACGGCCGGTTGGATCGGTGATGGTCGTCGTTTCCGGGTTGATGCCGAGGTTGTGGTAGAGCGTGGCGAAGATTTCGCCGAAGGTCACCGGGCGATCTTTGGCCAGCGCAGCGTCCTTGTCGGTGCTGCCGATCACTTGACCCGTCTTCATGCCACCACCGGCGAGAATGGCGCAGCTGACTTGCGGCCAGTGATCGCGGCCAGCGTCTTTATTGATCTTCGGGGTGCGACCAAATTCGCCCCAGGCGATGACGGTCACATCATCGAGCATGCCACGGGCTTCCAGGTCTTCCACCAACGCTGTCAGGCATTGGTCGAGTTTGGCGCCGTGGTCGCGGACCAGGTCGAAATTTCTGCCGTGGCTATCCCAACGACCGTAGCTGAGGGTGACGACACGAGCACCCGCTTCCACGAGCCGGCGCGCAATCAGTAGATGTTCATTGACCGTGGGCGCGCCATCGTATTGGTATTGGTAGGGTTTTCCGTCGCCGTAGCGTTCGCGAACTTTCGGACTTTCTTTGGACAAGTCGAGAGCTTCCACCAGTTTGCTGGAGGTAAGGACATCGAAGGCACGCTCGGTGGCAGCATCGGCGGCCAGGAGAGTGCCTTGATAGTCCAGTTCGCGCTTCATATCGTCGAAGGCGGCGAGCAGTTTTTTGCGCTCCGGCAGGCAATCTTTATTGGTGGCATTGAGCACCATATTTTGCATATCGGGGCCACTGGGTTGGAAGGCTGCAAAGGTGCTGCCGAGGAAACCACTCCGCCCCGGGTCGCTCCACGGCTGATGCTGCGTCCGTTCGGCCAGACCGATGAACGGTGGCACGCTGGGGTCGACCGGGCCTTGCAGTTTCCACACCGCACTGCCAATACTCGGCCGGCCCCCGATCGACGCAAGCGATTGTTGATCCCAACCCGTGGTGCATTGATACGCATCATGACCTCCGCGGGCACCGACAATCGAGCGAATGAAAGCGAAGCGGTGGGCCATGCGGGCGATACGCGGGAACGTCTCACCAATTTGAATTCCCGTGACATTCGTTTGAATCGGGTTGAACTCACCGCGGATTTCTTTCGGGGCATCGGGTTTCAGGTCCCACATATCCTGGTGTGGTGGACCGCCGGCCAAGAAGATGTTGATGACGGCTTTATGCCGTGTGCGTGGGAGTTCGCCTTGTTTTTTGGCCGCAGCTTCAGCCCGGAAAATGTCGGCCAACGTCAGATGGAAAGCACCAAACGACAGTGACCCAATCTTCAGGAAGTTGCGGCGGCTGACGCCATCACAGAATCGAACCGATCCGAAGGGAATGTTGAGCATGGCTCGGCAGGCTCCCAAACGAGGAAGGGAAGACTTCGGCGGGAATTCCAACACTTCTCTTATCGGTTGAGGGTCTACCCCTCATACACCCTAGATTACGGTCTACTCACAATGATCGCAAGGGAAAACCGAGTCGCTCCCGCGGATTCATCCAACGCCTCTCGAACTGTGCGGAGGGCGAACCCTGGCCATACGGGCCCACCCCTGACCGTGACCCGATAGCGTCGAGTCATCACCGCTTTCGATAAGCGGTATGCCGCGCGACCGACGGTATGCCGCGCGACTGAAGCTGATACGTCGATTCACACCGATGATTTCCTATCCGGCGGCAATAGCATGCGGCTCACTTGCGTGGCTATGCGACCCGCTTGTTCCACGCAATCGGCCATCGCCACCCCACGGTAGGCATTGCCCGTGAGGAACAATCCGGCATGACGCGAAGCCAGTTCCTCGATCCGGGCCATCCGGTCCAGATGCCCGCAAACATACTGGGGGATGGCCTTGGGCCAACGGATGATGCGCTGGAAGACCGGTTCGCCGCGCACCCCCATTGCCAGGCGAATTTCCGCATGGACGGCTTTCACCAAACGGTCGTCGTCCCAATCCAATTGTTCGCCCCGATGAACACCGCCGCATAACGCCCGCCACAGCACAAAGCCCGGGGGTGCGCGATCAGGAAAGATCGATGAACACCATTGCACACCGAGCAGATCGCGGCGGGTGTTTTGCGGCGCGATATAACCGAAGCCGTCGAGGCCCCCAGGGCAATCGTCACGGCGATAACCCAGAGCCACCACTGCGATACGATTGTAGGGAATGCCCGCAATTTCCTCGGCCAGTGTCCGATCGTAGTCGTGGAGGATCGCGGCTTGCTCGTAGGCAGGGCATGTCAATACCACCGCGTCGGCCGTGAAGGTCGTGCGGTCGGTGTGGATGATCCACGGCGAAGCCTCGGTCGGTTTGGTTATCGACCGCACGGCCACACCGCATTGCACCGTATCACCCAAGTGCTGCGTCAGCGCGTCGATCAGCACTTGCAATCCTTCGCGAAACGACCACATCCGCATGGGACCAGGGGGATGAAGTCCCTGGGCTTTCGCCTCCTTTTTCCGCTGCCGGGCGGCACGAAGGAACCCGCGAATGATACTGCCCGCTTCGCGCTCCAGGACCGGCAGTCGCGGGAAAGTCGCAGCCACACTCAGTTGCCGCGGATCACCCCCATGAATCCCAGTGACCAGAGCATCAGCGAAGATGTCCGCAGCTTCTTGGCCGGCGCGGCGAGTCACAAAGTCGTGAACCGATTCATCGGCGCTGACCGGTTGGCTCTTCCGCCACGGTTCGCTGAGAAGTTGCCATTTACCGCGCCATGACAACAAGGGCGTGGTAAGCAACCCCAGCGGACCACGAGGCAGTTTGTGAAGTTGACCTCGGACAAAGACGTAGCGATTCTTCCGGCTGCCATCGCTAGCCGCAATGAGCTGTGCGCTCAGCCCTAAATCGCGCACCAAATCCGGCACTGCGGGCGTGCGATCCAAAAAACCATTCGGTCCCCGTTCGACACGAAAGCCCTCATGCCATTCCGTGCCGATATTGCCGCCGGGGCGATCGCCCGACTCCAGAAGCACGACAGAAATGCCCGCCGCCCACTGCTTCAAGCGAAAAGCTACTGTCAACCCTGTCAGCCCACCACCGACGACAACAACCTGCGGCATAGCGGAATTCGATTCGGCCAGAGAGAAGGTATTGCTTGCCGTCATTATGCCAGCGGCAGGGGGCGGCGTCCGTGGGGGGGGGGCGAATCGATTCGGGGTTGGTGACACTGGCCACAGCGGCCGCCACAGCCCGCTTTCGGCGGGGCGAACCAACTTCGGTACGTCACATACACGACGTAACTTCCTGCCACCGCAACGATCAAGCCCACCGCGATCCACTGCATCATCATCGGCATGGGTTGTTCCTCGCAGGGCCAGCCGACGTTGGGTCTTTGCCGCATTTGGCCCATTCAGCCAACCATCAGTCGGCCGATTTGGAAGGTGAGCATGGCCCCCAGGTAGGCCAGGGTGGTCATGTACACGAACGTAAATGCCGGCCACAGCCAGCTTCGGGTCTCGCGCTGAATGACGGCGAGAGTGGCCCCACATTGGCAGCAGAGGGCAAAAAAGACCATGATCGACAGCGCCACCGGCACGCCGTATCGGCCACGGATGGGGTCTTTGGCCCACTCGTCTTGGACGGCGCGGGTCAGGCTGACGACTTTCGCTTGCCCTTCTTCGTCGGAACCGTCGAGGACCAGGCCGGGGTCGACATCACCCACATCATAAAGAAGACCAAACGTGCCGACGATCACTTCCCGTGCTGGGAAGCTGGCCATCGCTGCCACGCCGATTTTCCAATCCCACCCCAACGGTTCGAAGACGGGTTCCATCCACAGCCCCAAGCGGCCCAAGAGGCTTTGCCGCTTCCATGCGCCGTTGAGTTTGTCGGCCAGGCTAGCGGTTTCTTCCAGTTGGGCCAGCTCCGCTTGTTGTTCTGGGGTGGGCTGTTCGATCGCGTGCAGTTCCTTCAGCCGGTCGGCGTTGGCACTTGCGGCTTCTTCCGCTTGGGCGATACGTTCAGGATACGACTCCCCATTAGCATCCGTGTATGGAAAGTAGAGAAGCGCCCAAACAATGATCATCGCGGCCAGAATGATCGTCCCGGCACGGATGACGAAGGCTTTGCCAGCCTCGAACATCCGCCGCAGGATCGCGGTCAGTTTCGGTCGCCGGTAGCTGGGCAACTCCATGACGAACACGGGAGGTGCCCCACGGAGCAAGGTTCGCTTCAACGCTAAAGCCACCAATGGGGCCACGGTGAAGCCAATGAGGTACATCGCGAACAACACCAATCCGGGCAGCCACGCAGGCGAACCGGGCTTCGCGATGAAGGCCCCAATGAGCAGGACATACACCGGCAGGCGTGCCGAACAGCTCATCAGCGGAGCGACCAGAATAGTCGCCAGCCGATCGCGGCGATTCTCGATCACCCGAGTCGCCATAATGCCCGGAATGGCACAAGCGACGCTCGACAGCAGCGGGATGAACGACTTTCCGCTCAACCCGCAGCGGCTCATGATCCGGTCCATCAGAAACGCTGCCCGAGCCATGTAACCGCAATCTTCCAAAATCGCAATAAACGCAAACAGAATAAGAATCTGCGGCAAAAAGACCAACACACTGCCAATGCCGCCGATCACACCATCCACCAGCAACGCCCGCAGGGGTCCGGGGGGCATGGCGTCTTCAACACCTTGGGCCAGCCATTCCCGGGCAGCGTCGATCTGATCCATAAGCGGCTGCGCCCACAGAAAGATCGACTGAAACATCACGAACATGACGGCCAAAAATGCCACGGTACCCCACAGCCGATGGGTCAAAACCGCGTCGAGACGATCCGTCCAGGTGATCGGCCGCTGCGCCGGCTTGGTCACTGCAGCGGCGACCGCGTTACGGACCCAGGCAAAGCGTGTCCGGGCTTCAATGGCCGGCACCGGGCAATTCGCCGCGGCCAGTTGTTCGCGGGCTTTTGTCAGAAGCTGCTGAAGACGTTTGCCGTGTTCGGCAACGAACTCGTGTTCGACATATCCGCCGACGTCCAAAAGTAATCGGCGGACCAAGACCGGTGGGACTTGGTCAGATAGCTCTTTAGTTATATGCGCAATAATTTCATTAAAAGCAACCGGAAATTCGAGCGGCTGGGGAATTTTTCCGTTTTCGGCCGTCTGGCGAATGGTTCGGATCAATTGCGGCAAACCGGTGCCGTTGTTGGCTTGAATCGGCACCACCGGAACTCCCAATGCACCACTGAGTTTCTCGTAGTTGATGGTCAGGCCTTGGGCCGCGGCGGCGTCGATCATATTGACCGCGACCACCACCGGAACGCCCAAATCCAAAAGCTGACTGGTCAAGTACAAGTGCCGATCGAGGTTGGTGGCATCAACGATGGAGACGATAACATCGGGTCGCGGTTCTTCGGGCCGTCGTCCCAAGAGTAGATCGACGGCCACCATCTCATCCGGGCTGCGGGCCGCGAGGCTGTAAGTACCTGGCAAGTCGACCAGCTCAAAGGTCAGGCCATCGCTGGTGAACTGCCCTTTTTTCATCTCCACGGTCACCCCGGGGTAGTTGCCGACCCGCTGTCGCAATCCCGACAGGGCGTTGAAGAGAGTGGATTTGCCGGTGTTGGGGTTGCCAACAAGCGCGACAGTGAGGGTGGTGGTGAGCATGGCCATACACCAAAAGCCGCCATCGGTCGGCGGATGACCCCCCAGCGGCTAAGGGGCGTGAATGATCCGAACGTCAATATGGGCGGCTTCCGAACGACGCAAACTGAGGCGGGAGTTCCCGAGGCGAATCTCAATAGGGTCTCCCAGGGGGGCAACAGCGATCAATTCGAGGCGTTCCCCTTCCAGCAAGCCCAACTCATAAATCCGCTGCACAAAGGCCGGAGGACCTGAGATCGCAAGCACTTCGGCGTGCTGACCACACACCAGATCGGCAAGGGTGGGCATCAGAGTGTTACCGGGCGAACCAGGATTTGGGAACATTCGCCGCCGCGGAGGCAGAGCTTGCAGCCGGCGACGTTGAGTAAGCAAGTGGCACCAGGTTGCAGCACCTGCACGCGGCACCCTTGGCGAATGCCCAGTTCCGCCAAGCGGCCAACCCAACCGGGTTGCCCCGTCACTTCTTCAACTTCGGCCCATTCTCCGGCCTGCAGCATGTCCAAGGGCACAAGCATAGCCTTTCCCGACAGGAAGGCGACCCGTACTTATTGAGATTCTGTCTCATTTACTTTCGCAACCCTCGACACCGAAGTCAAGATGGGTATTGCAGATTTGCAGATTTCTTGCCCGACATTCGATGTTCCATGGCAGGGCGTTGACAAGGCAAAATAATGGAATGGAAATTCGGAGGGGGGTATTTACGATACTCTCACGAGGACATATAATTAGCATCAGGATGTGTCGGAAACCCGCCTCATTATTAGTTTTTACACCCTCTACCTCACGTTTTTCCTTCAATCCAGGACTCTCCCTATGAAAAGATCGTCACGCTCCGGATTCACACTGATTGAGTTACTGGTTGTCATCGCGATTATTGCTATTTTGATTGGCCTTTTGTTGCCGGCTGTGCAAAAAGTGCGTGAAGCCGCGGCACGAATGAGTTGTCAGAACAACTTGAAGCAAATTGGCATCGCCTTGCATGCATTCCACGATGCCAACACAACCCTGCCATCGGGTTATGTCTCAACTCGTCCGGGCACTTCCGCCAACTCCACATGGTGCAACGGGCATAACAACCCCCCGGGTAGTCACCCAGAGAATGGTCAGGGTG
>JANWYJ010000070.1 GCA_025055115.1 Gemmata sp. | reverse complement strand
CGCTACTTGTAAGGGGACGACGCGATGGCACGGGGGTACACCCGTGCCGTATCCCTCCGCGGAAACTGGCCACCGGCTCGCGCGACGGCTCAGAGCTGCAGGCCCCAATGCCGACGCTGGCCACCGCGCAAGCGGCCCCTTCCGAACACGTTTCTGCAAGACAAAACGACACATCGCCTGCGTTTTTCTCCGTCGCCACGGAGGCCTCCTCGTTGGGACACGCTCTTGGGCACGGATTGGCCCGGATTGACCCAGATCGGCTCGATGATCGGGCCAACCACGCAGGATTCCGCCTCATGGCCGTGGGAAAACCCGAAACAAGCCGGACAGTGAAGGGCTTTTCGCAACATCACTGCCGTGGGAAAACCCGAAAAAAGCCGGACAGTGAAGGGCTTTTCGCAACTTCCACGCCGTTTGGAAACAACCTCCCCAGCATCGGCTATTCGGCTTGTTCGGCTGGCGCTGAGGCTGCGGGGCAAATCCTCCGCAAGGATACCTCGGCTACGGTTGTACCGCCAGCATTGGCAATTCGGCTGGCGGTAAGTCTGCGGGAGGCGTCGGCGAGGCTGTTTACTGGAACGCCACCTTACTGGAACGCCACCCAGCATCGGCAATTCGGCTGGCGCTGAGGCTGCGGGGGCTTTCCCGGGCGTTCTCCTTTGTTTCAACTCGGCAGTTCCCAACCGCGGCGGTGCTGGGGCTGCAGGTACTGATCTGCCGGGGCCCGGCCGGTCGTCATTTTCTCCGCATTCCAGGTGATCTCCTGCCCCGCGCGGTAAGCGACGTTGCCCAACAGCACGGCTTCCGTAAGCCGACCAGCATACTCGAAATGGCACAGCGGCGTGCCGCGGCCTTTGCACGCCTCCGTCCATTCCTTGTAGTGCCCCAACGATGGTGCAAGGCTCTTCGCCGGCGCGCGGAAATCTTTGGCGAATTTCTCGGGGAGAAGCTGGTGTTTGTTGTAATCGGCGACCAACTCTCCTTGAGTACCGACAAACAAGACCCCAGCACCGTAGCCTTTGAAGGTGCGCTGACCGCCATCAGGGCCGGCGACACCGTGCTCCCAGACCAAGTCGATCGCGTTGTGCTGTGAGGTGCGAGGGAAGTGGTAGTCGACGCGCATCACGTCCGGGGTGGTGTTATCGCCGCTGTAGGTCTTCTGGCCGCTGGCACGGATCGTTTGCGGCGCGGTCAGCCCAAGGGCCCAGAACGGTAAGTCCATGTAGTGGCAACCAAGGTCGGCCAGTGTTCCACCGCCCCATTCCCACCACCAGCGCCAGTGGAAGTGTGGCCATGGGAAGTTCCAACTCGATTTATTCATTTCCGCCTCAAAAAACTCGCCCGCGATGGGTCCCATCCACAGGTCGAGGTCGAACTTCGCGGAGGGTTTGCGGTTCACTTTTCGTCCACCCACCGGCTTGCTGCTATTCCACACATACACTTGGCGAATCTCCCCCAGCAACTTCGACTGAATAATCTCCACCACACGGCGGTAATTCTCACCCGCATGAATTTGCGTACCCATTTGCGTGACCACACGGTACTTCGCCGCCAGTTTCTGCATGTGCCGGACCTCCGACACCGTTTCGGCCAACGGTTTTTCGCAATACACATGCTTTTTCAGACTCATCGCGATGCAGGCGGGCAGAGAATGGCTATGGTCGGGCGTGCTGATGACGACGGCATCACAGCTGTTGGCGACTTTATCGAACAGTTGGCGATAATCGGTGAAGAAGGAGGCTTGGGGGAATTGGTCACGGGCTTTTGGGGCGTTGTTGGGATCGACGTCACAAAGGGCCACGATGTTTTCGTGAGCCACTCCGGCGAGGTTGGCAGCTCCCCGGTTGCCCACTCCGATGATGGCGAGGTTGAGCTTGTCGTTGGCGTTGCGAGCGGAAAGGAACCCTGGTGCAGCCAACGTGACGGCGGAAGCCGCCAGGAATTTCCGCCGATGAAATTTCCGCCGATGAGCAGCGCTTGTCATAACCAATCACTCCGCGAACAAACGGTGAGGGGTTCGGTCGACCCGGCGGCCCGCGCCGCCGCCGATCGGAAGCCGTGGGTGTTCTCGAAGCACAGTTTACGCTTCGCCGGAGCTGGTGAAACAAAGAAATCGGGTAGTTGGTGCCCGCAATCCCGCCGGCCGAGGAAAACGACGTGTTCGGAGTAGCCGCAACAAGTTGGCTCCGTTCCCTGGGCGCAAAATACATCGGGCGGAGGAGAACGACGCGTTGGGCGTTTGGGCGACGCGTTGTCCTCAACTCCGCCCGCGCTCCAAGGGCGATTTCGGAGCTTATGTCACCATCATGGGTTAAGTGTTGTTCGCGGACATTCCAATAAACGCATCTCGGTGGGGAAACCGGCGGGGAAATTCATCGTTTTTTGGAAGTTCGCTCAACCCTAGGATGCCTCCGCCCGTCCATCGTCACAATTTGATAGAATTCGCCGACGACGCGGGAGAAGGGCCGACACGGCCACTGTCGGATTTTGCGACAATGCCACCTTCCAGTGACGTGTTGAGGTCCTTGGTAACGAAAAAATCGACAGTTGTCCGCAGCATCGGGGTAGCTTCTGTACACAGCTTGTCGGGAGTGATGAGAGCTGTCGGCAATGCCGACACCAAAATTCCGACAGTGTAGATAAATCCTGCACGATTCTTTTCTTGTGACTTCCACCGGCGTGCACCATACAATCGTTGCCAAGCGAATTCTCGGAATCCTCCCCCCGACTGAGGGCAATCATGGCCATCGAACCGCTTGCCATTGGTGTGTGCAGTTGGTCCCTCCAAGTAACTAACGTTCCGGAGCTGAAAAACTTTCTCGACAAATTGAAAATTGATGTGGTGCAAATCGCTTGTGGCGATCCGCACCATGCGAGTTGGGCCGAAGGCGATGCCATGCCGGCGGCCGCGAAAGCTGCGGGTTTTCGGATGTGTGGAGCCATGCTGGGTTTTCCGGGGGAAGATTACACCACGCCACAAACGATTGAAAAAACCGGTGGTTTTGGCGATCCCGCGACCCGTGCGGAACGGTTGAAACACTTCCAGTGGGGATTGGCCCGCACCAAGGAACTCGGCCTCAGCGATCTGATGCTTCATGCTGGGTTCATCCCCGAGGTCGGCTCGCCGGAGCGGCGCTCCTTCCTCGATACACTGGCGCAAGTGGCCGATCTGGCCCAGGCCGCGGGTGTGATTGTGGCCTTCGAAACGGGTCAAGAATCGGCGGCACTGTTGCGCCGCACACTCGACGAACTGCAAGCCCCCAATCTGAAAATCAACTTCGACCCAGCCAACATGCTGCTCTACGACAAAGACGATCCACTGGCTGTTCTCGATTTACTGGCCCCCGATATCCGCAGCGTGCATGTCAAAGATGCCAACCGTCCCAAGGTGAAAGGCACTTGGGGCGAGGAGGTACCACTGGGGACCGGGCAGACCAACACCCGGGCCTTCATCAAAGCACTCAAACGGATCGGTTATCGTGGGCCACTGTGCATCGAACGCGAAGTGGGCACCCAGCAAGAACGCTTCCACGATATCGAACACGGCATTCGCTTTTTGCGCGAATGCCTCGCGGAAGCGTAGCGACTGCCGTGGTCAGCTCGTATCACGCAGATGATGCCACCGGGGCCGCAGATGCTGTCGTGGGAACTTCTGCATCCACAATGATGACACGACCGCGGCCCCCATCGACCCGCAACCGCTGCCCCGTGGTGATCTGCTGAGTGGCGGCAGGTAGGCCGGCTACGGCGGGTAAACCAAATTCCCGCGCCACAATCGCCCCGTGCGATAGAACACCCCCCGTCTCCATCACCAAGCCGCGCGCAGCCACAAACAATGGCACCCACGCCGGGTCGGTCGACGGGCAGACCAACACATAGCCGCCTTCGGGGGGGGCGGCCGTCGGCTCGGTGAGAACCAAGGCCGGGCCTTCAGCCACGCCTGCCGAAAGCGGAATACCTTCCAGTTCACGACCGCCGCCGCTGATCGGTTGCGGACGCCCGATCGCCTCCAAATCCGTACTCAGAAGAACCGGCGGTACTTCCAGCGATAATTCCGTCTGCCGACGCTTGCGGGCAGCAGCGATGCGAGACGATACATCCTCCCCCGCCACAAGCCGCGGCCAATCCACCGGTGTGAGAAACCAAATGCCACCGTGCAAACCCCAGCGGCGGTCGAGTTCCAGCAATGCCCGCCGAATGACGGCATAACCCATCAACAAATAATGTTTCCCCGCTTCGCGCAGACCGAGGAAGGTCCGTAATTGTCGGACTTTGTCCAAAAATTGGTCACGCTGGGGACCTGTGAGCTTCGCCTCCGCGGCGATACGTTCACTGTCCACTGGCGCGGGCGGATGATCGTGGATTGGGGTTTGGCGAATGAGTTTATCCAGTTCTTCGGGCACCTCGGACCACCGGGGCTGCGCCAGTTCCATTTCGTTGGTTCCGCGATGACCGAAGCGAGCGAGGAACTGTTCGCGCTTCAGCCGACCGGCGGACAGTTCCCGGATCGCTTGAGAAAGATGGGCTGCCTCTGGTGGTGCAGCTCCTAGGCTCAGTTCGCCCAGTGCGGCCCGGGTGCGTTCTGGCCCCAGGCGCGGTTGCAGCAGGGCGGCCAGATCGTTCCACAACCAATCGGCGAAAACGGTGGGCTTCAGACTGTGCCGGGCAAAATCCACCAGCGTCCGTTGGACCCAGGTTTCGAATTCGCGCAGGACTTGGGCGGTGTCGAACGCCATCCAATCCTGCGCTAGCGCCTGTTGGGCGGCGGCGGCGAAGGACGCGGCCGCCACTTCGAACTGCGCAGGGAAGTTGGCCGCTTGTTTTCGCGTCGTCCGCATCAACCGCGCCAGTTTCCACACTGTGATCGGCAGCCGCAGAATACCACCCAGACAGCCCTGGCCAGCCAAGGGATTGAGAACCGGTTGGGGTTCGAGGGCTTTGCGTGGTTCGCGTTGATACTCGGCGAAAGGATATTCAAAAGGCGGATGGGCGAACTGCAATCGGGGCAGTCGCGACAGATTCACCATGGGCCGCCCCGCAACGAGATCGAAGGCCGATTGCGAACCCAGCGACGGATCAGGTGCGGCCCCCAGATCGCGGTTCATGGCACCCAAGCCACCATCGGCCGCCAAAAGCCGCTGGACGACAGCCCACGTCATCGGGGTGGGTTCGGGTAACACTTCGCTGAGGTTGTACCGCACCCAAACGGTGCCGCGCGGATCAGCCTTGGCCTTCAGCTCACGTATGATCGTCTGCCGTACTTCTTCACGCTCGGCAGCCGAAGCCACGGTAATCGGCCGTGCTTGCAGCACGTAGAAGCGACCGGCGGCATATGCCCATTCCACATCGCGCGGCTCGCCATAGAACGCCTCCACCTGGCGGCCTAAGTCCGCCAGGTGAGCCAAAGCCGGGTCGTCCAAACAAAACTGCTGTTGCTGTTCGGGGGGCACATGGGTTTCACCGGCTACATCGACACGCAACGCTTTGGAACCCCGTTGCCGGTCCAGAACACGGCCACTAACGCGGTCGAGGGTGTAGCGATCGGGCTGAACACGCCCGGAGACTACGCTTTCCCCCAACCCCCATGCGGCTTCCACCAGCATCTGCCGTCCCGTCGCATCGAGCGGATCACGGGTGAATAACACCCCCGCGACCTCGGCTGGGACTAACTGTTGAACCACGACTGCCATGGCCAAACCGGCTTCGTCCAATTGCTGCCGGCGGCGATAGGCGACGGCCCGTGCGGAGAAGAGCGACTGCCAGCAGCGTTCAATCGCATCGACGACGGCTTCCCCCGCAACGCCCAAAATCGTTTCCTGCTGCCCAGCGAAACTTGTGTCGCTGGCGTCTTCCGCAGTGGCGCTCGAACGCACGGCCACGAACCCCCCGCCAATCTGCGCGTAGGCGGCGCGAATCGCCTGCACCAGCTCCGGATCGGAACGCAGGCCGTGAGCCGCCAAGCGCCGATACGCAGCCGTGGTGACAACGAACCCCGGCGGTACAGGCAAGCCAGCTTGGACCAGTTTCCCCAGGTTGAATCCCTTGCCGCCCACCGCGGCCATCAGGGTATCGGTGATCTGATCGAAAAAAACGATTTCCGTCATGTTATTTCGCTTTCTTTTTCAAGATTCCGGCTTCATCCAAAAGCGACCAGAGCTGATCCCATACAGCCTCGGGGGGCAAGTCGGCCGTTCCGTGGGCGGCCCAATGGCAAGCCGCATCGGTCAGGCAGCGGATGGCTTCAGCGCGGAGGCTGTCCTCGGTGGGGCGTGTTCGCGGCGCGGTCTGTGTCTGGCGGGGAAGGGAAGGCGCGTCACGGGGCAGGTTGCCCAGACGACCGTCGAGAGCTTGATTGGCCAGAGCATCGGCCCGGCGATTCTGTTCCCGGGGAATGTGCTGAATAGTCACACGCGCAAACTGATCCCACAAGCGCCGGGCTTGTTCATACAACGAACGCAACTCGGCACTGCGTACCTGGTATTCGCCCGTCATCTGGCGCACGAGCAATTCGCTATCACTGAAGATGTTCAATTTTTGAACACCCATTTGCGCGGCCCGTGATAAGCCTTCGACCAACGCGGTGTATTCAGCGACATTATTGGTCGCCGTGCCGATCGTTTCGGCATGCTCGAGATCTGGTCGACCGGGTTGTGTCAGCACAATGGCGTAGGCCGCTGGTCCGGGGTTACCCCGGGAGGCACCGTCGATGTGAAGAGTCGCGGTGTCGCTCATTGGTTCCTCGTCGGTGGTTGCGTGTTGTGAACGGCGCTAGAATGCTTTCCATTGTGGGGAAGGTTTTCCTCGGTGGACAGCTGCGTTGAGGTACCCTGGAGTGATGCGTGAGAATTGGCTGATTCTCGAAACCTCCGGTCCGGTGGCACGGTTAGGGCTGATCGGCAACGGCGTCGTACTGGGCCGGGCCGATTTGCCCACCAGCCGGCGGCATGCACGCGAAATCGTGCCCACGATCGACACCATGATGCGAAAAGAGGGACTGACGCCGCGACAACTGACGGGGGTGATGGTCGGACGTGGCCCCGGCAGTTACACCGGCCTGCGGGTCGGCTTGGCCACAGCGAAAGCCTTGGCCTATGCCCTCGGCTGCCAATTGCGAGCCGTCGACACCTTCGCGGCGATCGCCGAACAAACTCCGGAGCAAGCCGCCGAGGTGTGGGTTATCGCCGATGGCCTTCAAAATCAGGTTTACGTTCAAAAATACGCACGCATGGAGAGCGGATGGACCCCAGTGCAGCCATTACGCATCTGCGGATTGGCTGAGTGGCGGGAGGACTTACGAACTCCCACGCACATTAGTGGACCGGGCGTGGCGGTTTATGGCCTGCAACTACCGCCACACTGCCAGTGGGTACCAGAGAGCGATCGCGAAGCACGCATTGAGAGCGTCTTCGCGGTCGGGTCCCGGCTTGCCGCACTGACATGGCCTGAACTGTTCGCCCTGGAACCCCTCTATCTGCGGGGAAGTTCCGCAGAAGAAAAACTCGCGGCCCCGCCAGCGTAAAACAGTGCCGGCGGGCCACGCGCCTACTTGCTTCCGGAGCCGTTTCCGCTATTTTTCGGCAATTCCATCGGCATGGGTAACCCTTGTTGCGGAATCACCGAAGGACCGGGAGTAATCGGCATGGGGGTACCGATGCTCGGAACTCCGGTAGGTAGCACCTGGACTGGATAGGGGCCGTAGCCCACCGGAACCCCCGGAGCTTCACAACCGTGACAGGCCGGGACCGTAACGGGGCCGGGGTGATCATCGAGCTGACTGAGAATAGCCCGCCGCGTTTGAATCGGGTGAAGCAGGGGATGGTACTTATAACCCCACCCACAACACCAGCCATAAGGGTGATTGGCACGAAACCGAGCAATCGGATAACATCCACTGCTGAGCAACGGCCAAACCCAGGCCATTGCGACCAGAACGAATAGACGCTTCTTCATAGAGGTGACTCCTTTACGCGCGGCGGGCCGCGGCGTTCCACTGCCGACGCGGCAATCATGCGCAACAAGCCACCCCTGTGCAAATCCTCAACAGCCCGATTCCCGCCGAAGTTAGGAAAAACGCCATGACTTGGCGCGACAAGAGAAAAGGAATCGATCGGGAAAACTGCAATGTTGGCGGAGATAAAAGCGATCAATCGCAAAAGGCATGAACTACCGCTTCCTGGGATTCAGGCCTTCGGCCAGACCTCGGGCGCAATCAGCGGCGATCAGGGATTGGGATTGGGAATCAGCCCGGGAGGGAGTGTGCGATCACAGCACGTCGGTGGAGGGGCAAAGCTGCGCTCGGCACAGCAGCTGTTGCGACGGCAACCGCAGCCCGACAGAGGCATCAACAGTGTCAGGGCGATCAGGATCAGCCAAAAGCGTCGGGTCATGGGGGAGTCGCTCCGTCTGTGGGTCGGGCCATCCGTGGGCTTTTGTCCATTCAGAAACGTGGGGCTTGGTCCAGTAGCGTGGGGCTTAGTCGTCCACTCGTCCACAGGCATCGGGTTGAATCCGCTGGAGCCGATGAGTGGCATCGCACAATACACTGTAGATGCGCGAGAATCCGAGCATCACCACGAACTTCAAGGAAAATGTGGATTTTTCCACGACCGATCACCGATTTTGTCGGTTCTGAGGATTCCGCCGGTTTCTTGGTTGGGGCAACTAGGAAGAATTTCGCTATCTGCGCAGGATGGAAGGAGAATACCCAGGTGATGACATCGCGACTTCACTCTTCGCGGGCCGCCGTGGCGGATGTTATCGCCCTGCTGCAATCGCGGACCCAACCGCTGCCTGGGGAAGTCGTCTCCCTGGCACGGGCGGCTGATCGAATTTTGTACACAGCATTGGTTTCTCCCATCAATATTCCGCATTTTGCCAAAGCAGCGATGGATGGCTTCGCCGTGCGGGCGGCCGATACCAGCGGAGCCAGTCGAGCCAGCCCGCGACGGCTGCGCTGCGTCGGCGAGGCGAAACCGGGCGATCCGTTTGTGGGTCGGGTGGCGGCGGGTGAGGCGGTGCGCATCAGCACCGGGGCGCCGGTTCCTCCTGGTGCGGATGCGGTTGTGATGCGGGAGTGTACGCAAGTTGAAGAAAATCAAGAGGTTGTGGTGTATGAGGCCGTAAGCCCCGGAAAACATATCCTGGCGATCGGGGAAGATGTTCAGCAGGGGCAGGAGGTTTTGCCGGCGGGCCGTCGCTTGCGACCGCAGGACCTCGGCTTACTGGCGGCGATGGGGTTTGGTACAGTCCAGGTTGTACGGCAACCCCAAGTGGCGATTGTTGTTACGGGCAATGAACTGGTGCCTGCGGGGCAGCCGGCCGTGGGATTTCAGACGGTCGATTGCAATTCTCCGATGCTGGCGGCGCTGGTGGAGCGAGATGGCGGCCGGGTTCATGCGATTGACCGGGTTGCAGATGAACGGTCCGCATTGCGGCAATGTGTTCACCATTTGGTCAGTGCGGTCGATGTGATCCTGATGATCGGGGGCACCTCGGCGGGAAGCGACGATTATTCGGCGCAGGTGGTGGCGGAGTTGGGGGAATTGCCGATTCATGGTGTGGCTGTGCGTCCCGGCGCGCCGGTGGGTATTGGCTGGTTGCGGCCGGGGCTACCGGTATTTCTCCTGCCGGGTCAACCGGTGGCTTGTTTGTGGACTTACGATCTGTTCGCCGGAGGGGTGATTCGCCGCTTGGCCGGTCGGGCGTGGGAATGGCCCTATCGAGCGATCACGCGGCCGCTGGCGCAAGAAATCCTCTCCGTCCACGGACGGGTCGATTACGTTCGCGTTCAGCTGCGCGGAGATCGCGTCTACCCCCTCAACCGCGGGGGGGCTTCGAACCTGAGTACCGCAGTTATCGCGGATGGCTTTATCGTAGTTCCGGCCGAACGTGACCGGCTGGAACCAGGCGAATCGGTCGACGTGTATTGGTACGACCCAGCGTGATCGCTTCGAATCGGCGACGGTCAACCTCTCAAGAGCTTTCATGTCGTGCTAACTCCTCTGCAGTCGGCGCTTGCTGGGCCACGCCCGGTTGCCCAATCGATCCAGTTTCTCGCAGTCGGCCAGTCG
The DNA here is from genome assembly GCA_025055115.1 of Gemmata sp. Classification (GTDB taxonomy): domain Bacteria; phylum Planctomycetota; class Planctomycetia; order Gemmatales; family Gemmataceae; genus Gemmata. The sequence continues at coordinate 62,922 of JANWYJ010000070.1, read as the reverse complement.
ATCCAGGTTCCCGCGGTTTCCTTCCAGAATCGGCCTCAACCGACCATTGGTTCGTCTCGCCAGAGGGCATGGCTCGGTAGCCGCTTGGAATCGGATTGCGTCCAAGACCCCAATCCGCTATGAGTCTTCCCAATTCGGGTGGCGATGCCAGGATGGGCGAAACCGGAGTTGCGCATGGCGGTGCTGCTCAGTTGGTCCCTGTTTCTGTTGTGGGCGTGTACCGGGCTGGCTCTGTTGAGTCTGGCCCGTTACCGTTGGCAACTGACAACGCTGCTGTTTGCGCCGACGGTGGGTTTTGTGGCGATTGTCGCTCTGACGTACTTTTTCGTTCGCTGGGGTTATCCGGTACGGGTGTCGGCATGGCCGATCGTGGTGGTGACACTTTTGGGAACTGTGGCCATCCTGGCCCGGTATCGACCGAGCGGCCCGCGGTGGCGGGGGTTGTGGCGTCACAGTCGGGTCTGGGCGGTCCTTTTGCTGGCAACCTTTGGCGTAACCGCTTGGCCGATGTTCGGTTATGGCTTGAACTGGTTGGCCAACGGCAATGACGACATGGCCAACTACTGCTTGATGGCCACCGGTTACCGCGAACACGGGTATGTGGTCGCTCCCGATGGTCAGGATTTGGGCTGTGGAACCGATTACACGCAGGCATTCTTTGGCTTTCCGCTGTCGGAAGCGCGGCCTGGTTCCGAGGTTCTGCTGGCGCTGGTATCGGCTTGGACGGGCGGGCCGGTGGTACAACTTTTCATGCCGGTGATCGTGGCCTTGAATCTGGCCCTGGTGGCCGCCGCCGGCGGCTTGGCGATTGCGGGTACGGGGCGGCGTTCCGTGGGAGTGATGACCGCCGGGTTGCTCATGGTGTCGTCACAAACCACCTATGGGGTGGTGCAACAGTTGATCGCCCAGGTGAGTGGCCTGGCGATCTTGTGTGTAGCGCTGGCACTGATCAATGCCCGGTGGTCGCGGGTGCCAGGGTCGTTGTTGGTAGCTCGGGCGAGTGTGACGGGGGTGGTTCTGGCGGGGCAGACGTTGTTTTACCCGGAGGTCATTCCGCTGTTGGTCGGGGCGTGCGTGGTGTTGGGTGTGCGGCGCATTATCGTTCAGCAGTTAGATCGTCGGTATCTGTTGCATGCGGCGCTTGCCGTGGGTGTGATGTTCGCGATGTTCCCGGTGTATGTATCAGCCACGGCGCGATTTATTCTCGCGCAAGGCAGTCAGGGCACGAACGCGGCATACCGCGTGCAAGAAATGTTCCCTTTCAACCTGACGCCGCGGTTGGGGGCATTGGTTTGGGGATTGCTCCCTTTTACCGGTCCGGAATCGGAAGAATTCCAGAACGTGGCGATTGCGGTGGGCTTGGCCCTGCTGGTGGTGGTTGGTGTGCCGGTGGTGGTCGGACTGCGTCGGGGTAGCCCGTTTGCGGCCCTCCTTGCCGTGGGTAGCGCGTTGGGAGTCTTGTTGTTTACGACGAAAAGTGCCTTTGGCCTCTTCAAACTGGTGATGTTCCTGCAACCATTTTTGTGGGCCGCGGTTGCCGCTTGGGTGTTGTCGCGTCGGACCAGGTGGGCCTTTTTCGCAGCTACGGCGGGGTTACTCATTCTCGCTATTCAGAATGCTCGGGTGCAGTTCTGGTATGTCGACCAAAGCCGTGGACGGGAATTTCGCGTTGAACTCCCAAGCCATTGGGGCCGCCAGACCTTGCGGGAGTTGCAAGCCGAAGTTCAGCAGCGCCAACAACGCGGCGAAGTCGATCAGATTCTCATAGGCGCGGATAATTTGTATCTGACGAAACTGCTGGTCCCGGAACTGCGCGGCATCCCCACACTTTGCCTGGGTGTCAACCAGTTCGACATGATGGTGCGCAACTTACTGCCGGGGATGGAAGAGATGCCGCGGGCCTGGCATTACCGCGAACAATCGGCAGGGGCCTTCCAACGGCTGCGGGACACCTACCTGGCCCACCACCCCCACAGCCGCGGTCCGCACATTCGCGATCCCGAACAGGGGGTTCTGTTGCATCGCTTGATGACGTCGCAACCGGACGTCGGTCGGCTCCACCCCGAACGCACGTTGGTGGTTATCCCCAGTGGCTCGCTGTCGGTGTTGAATCGCTTCCATTATCCGGAAAAGAGCCAGCCGCTGATCTGTACTCCGTTGGGTGGGTTGCGGAATGTTCTGGTGTTCTGCGACGCCACGGGAGCCCGCCAGGCTTTTTTGGGGATGGACGATGCTCGGGAAATCGCCCTGCACCGGCTCGAAGCCGATCCCAGCTTCGCCAAGCGCACCTTCGCCGGGGTGGGGCAAGCCCTGGTGGTCCATGTGCTGAATCCGACTCCCCAAGTTCGGGTGTTAGTGAACACCACGGGTTCCTGCCGGGTTGATCCTGTGCGGCGGCAGGTTCCGCCGGTGCAGGTGATTGGCGATCGGCGCGTCGCGTTGGGGGCTGTTGGAATTGGTTCGGCCCGGTTGGTATCGCCTCCGTTAACGCCCCAAGCGCTGGCCGGGGGCCACTATCTGGCGTTCGATTTTGGCGAACCGACACGGAACCCGAACAAACTCCCCGCGGCGGAGAAGCTGTGGGCACGCGACCTGCCTCGCGATCGGCGTTGGCTCAGCGGTCATGTACGCGACATTTCCGTTATCTCGGAAGACGAATACGCTGCGTTCGTGCCGCCGGCGGGGGTTCATCAGTTCCCGCACGACTTGCAACACCCGCATTTAGAATATTCTGGCTTTGTCGAAGATGGCTGGATCGGAGCAACTGCCAAAATCCGTCTCAGCCAGACCGATTCCCACCAAGAATGCGTGATTCGGGGCCTGATCCCGGGGCTACCGGGAGCCGAAAACTTCCAGACCGAAGCCGTGGTTCGTGTGGATGGGGTGGTGGTCGAACGCCGGACGCTTCATCCTGGCAAATTCGAGCTTCGGGCGGCTGGTCCTTTGGGCATTGGCCCCCGGTGGGTCGAACTACAATTCTCCCATCTGCAGATTCTTCCCGAACCGGATGGGCGGCAGGTGGCGGCTCTCATCCATTCGATTGGCTTTGAAGCTCGCGATGAGGCCCGCGCACGCCCCCCCGAGCGACTCCAGGTCTTTCCGGCGGATTTGAGCCATCCCAAATTGGAGCAGGTGGGTATCTACGGTGATGGTTGGTGCCGGGAGCATCTTCGGGCCAAGTTATTGCCGCCGGCGGAGGACAGTGAGGTCGTCATGCGAGGGTTCATTCCTGAAGTCGGGGGCAACAGTGCCTTTTTCACGGAATTGACCATTTGGGTCGATGGTGTGGAGGTTGCGCGCCGGTCGTTGGGGCTGGGTGAATTCGAAGTGCGGGCACCCGTGGCCCGAGGCCCTCAAGCCCGATGGATCGAATGCCGATTCTCGCACACGCAAACGTTGGCACCGCCCGATGGTCGCACAATTGCCGCGCAGCTGCGGTTTCTTGGCTTGGAACCGCTATCCACGGCTCCTTGATGCAGCGAAAAAGCCGAATGAATCACATCAGGGGGGCCGATATGGAAGGAACGGATGCCGCCATGAACGGGATTCCAAGACTCAGTTTAGTCATCCCGGCGTTTAATGAAGTCGCCACGATCCAGCGCACGCTCCGGGCGATTCAGACTTACTTGGAACCACGTGGCTACAAATATGAGCTGATCGTCGCCGCCGACGGGACCGATGGCACCCGCGAAGCTGCCGCGGCCCTGCGGTCCGAAATGCCCGTTTCTGTGTTGGGTCAACCGCAACGCCGGGGCAAAGGACGCGGTGTCCGGGAAGGAATGCTGGCGGCCACGGGCGACATCTGCGGCTTTCTCGACGCCGATTACAAAGTCACCATCGAAGAAATTGAAAAAGTCCTCCCGTGGTTCCAGCATGGGTACGACATTGTGATTGGTTCACGGAAAGTCGCTGGGGCCGCGATCAACGCCCAGCGCCCTTGGTACCGCCGCCTCGGCTCGACCGGCTTTGCTTTGCTGATGCGACCGCTGGTGGGTCTGTGGGGGATCGCCGACACCCAATGCGGCTTCAAGTTCTTCCGCGGCCACGTGGCCCGCGATCTCTTTTCCCGGCAACGGATCGATGGCTATATGTTCGATGTCGAAATCCTGGCGCTGGCCGTTCGATCGGGCTACAAGATCAAAGAAATCGGGGTCCATTGGCAAGACGATGGCGATACACGGCTGCAACTGATTCGCGGGAACTGGAAGAACCTCAAAGACCTGGTGCGCATCCGTTTCGCTCGGCATACCTCCGCAGCATGAAACCTTGTTCACAGTGAGGTCAGTGGCACTGCGCGCTAGCACCCCCATTGGCTCAGGGATGTCACTACCAACATCGCAGGAAGGAACTCCATGCGTTACTTTGTTACTGGTGGGGCGGGGTTTATTGGCAGTAACCTCGTGGATCGGCTGTTGGCCTGCGGCCATGAGGTGACCGCCTACGACAACTTCAGTACGGGTCAACGGCGGTTCCTCGAAACGGCGTTGCAGAATCCGCGCTTCCGCCTCATCGAGGGCGACTTGCTAGACCTGCCGGCGTTGACGAAAGCCATCGCCGGGAGTGAGTTCGTTTTTCACCTGGCGGCCAACGCTGATGTCCGTTTCGGGACGCATCATCCGCAGCGCGACTTACAACAAAATACCATCGCCACGTTTCATGTTCTCGAAGCGATGCGGACCCACGGTATCCGCCGCATCGGCTTTTCCTCCACCGGATCGGTGTACGGCGAACCGGACATCTTCCCCACTCCAGAAACCGCTCCCTTCCCGATTCAAACGAGTCTGTACGCGGCTAGCAAGGTCGCGGGCGAAGGACTTCTCACGGCCTATGCCCACGGTTTCGGCTTTCAGGTTTACATTTTCCGCTTTGTATCGATTTTGGGCGAGCGCTACACCCACGGCCACGTTTTCGATTTTTACGCCAAACTGCGAGCCAACCCGCACACCATCGAGGTGTTGGGCAACGGTCGGCAGCGGAAAAGCTACCTGTATGTGCACGACTGCATCGATGCCATTTTCACAGTGATCGAAAAAGCCACCGAACCCATTAACATCGTCAACCTCGGTGCGGATGAATACTGCGAGGTGAACGATTCGCTCGATTGGATCACGCAACGGTTAGGCCTGCAACCCCAACGAACCTACACCGGAGGCATTCGTGGTTGGGTTGGGGACAGCCCGTTCATCTTTCTCGATACCACCAAGCTCAAATCCTACGGTTGGCGGCAGAAAGTCAGCATCCGGGAAGCGGTGATTCGCACGCTCGACTATCTTCGAGCCAATCCGTGGGTTCTGGAAGCCCGAAAAGCCGCCTGAGGTTTTCCCAGGCCTCGACCATGACAGTTCCGTTGTCACCTCACACTCCGAGGGCTGAACCGATGCGTGTGACCGTTTACGGACTGTGGCACTTGGGCAGCGTGACGGCAGCTTGCCTGGCCGAAGGGGGGCATGAAGTCATCGGGTTGGACCCGCAGCCGCAGACGGTGGCCAATCTGGTGGCGAACAAGCCACCTGTTGATGAACCGGGCTTGGCGGCCTTGATCGCACAGCAGCAGAGCGCTGGGCGGCTGCGGTTCACCAGCCACGCCGCGGAGGCGATTCCTTCCGCCGAGGTGATCTGGGTGTGCTTCGACACCCCCGTGGATGAGAACGACCGGGCCGACGTGGCGTGGGTCCGCGACCGACTTGACGACATCGCCGCGTATCTGCAACCGGGGCAATTGGTGCTCATTTCGTCGCAAGTGCCGGTGGGATTTGGACTTCAGCTTGCCACCGCCTGGCGAAACCGGGGCGTACGCGTGGCCTGTTCGCCGGAAAATCTTCGCTTGGGGCAAGCCCTGAATTGTTTCCGCGCACCCGATCGGATAGTCATTGGCTGTGATCCGCCTGATCGTGCTCAACTCACACAACTGCTCGCCCCCTTTGGCGGAGAGCGGGTGTGGATGTCGGTGGCTTCTGCCGAAATGACCAAGCATGCGGTCAATGCGTTCTTGGCCACTTCGGTGGCGTTCATCAATGAATTGGCTCGGCTGTGTGAAGTCGTTGGTGCCGATGCTAAAGAAGTCGAAAGGGGCCTGAAAAGCGAGCAGCGGATCGGGCCACGGGCGTATCTGTCACCCGGGGCTGCCTTTGCTGGAGGGACGCTGGCCCGCGACATCGGTTTTCTATTGGAGTTGGCCGAACGTTATCATCGGCCTGCGCCTCTGTTCCGCGGGGTTTGGGACAGTAACGAATGCCAGAAGCGCTGGCTGCGCGAACAGCTCGCCGGTGTGTCATCCGGTTCCACTGTGGCTGTGCTGGGGCTGACGTACAAGCCAGGCACCGATACGCTCCGCCGTTCCAGCTCGGTCGAATTGTGCCGGTGGCTACTCAGCCGAGGCGTGAAAGTTCGCGCCCATGATCCGGCGATACACCAGCCGACGCCGGAACTGGAAGGCGTGGAGCTGGCGGCCAGTGCCGTGGATGCCCTCCGCGGAGCCGACTTGGGCGTTGTTGCGACACCGTGGCCCCAGTATCAAGAGCTGACGCCAGCACAGCTGCAGCAGGTGATGAACCAACCGCGGTTGATTGATCCCACACATTTCCTCGCCGCGGGATTCGCCCATCATCCGGCGATTGTTTACGTCGCCGCGGGGCGAGCCGCCGCCTGAGGACTCACTCCCGTCAACCTCTTGTGAACAAGCACAAATTGCGGATGCCTCTTCCATCCCCATTTCTTCAGCTGGCTCTGAAGAAAGATTGTCCTTGTGAACAAGCACAAATTGCGGATGGCTTTTCCATCCCTGAGTATTGTGAGACAAACGTTGACCGTGAAGGGGGCCGCTGGCCTTTCCGGGGGGGCCGCTTGCAGGCGGGTCATTCGGCGCCATCGGTCGGTGGGGGAGGCACCTGATACAGTGGCACCACCACCGCGATGTCGCACAATCCCCAGGGTGTCGAACCGGTGAGCTTCTCCAGAAGGCCGCCGCGGCCTTTGCGTTTCAAGGTTGCCGTCGCGACGATTTTCAAACTCGGTGGCAGAGTATTGCGGAAGCCGGCCAGGGAATCGCGATGGGTGAAGAGAATCACAGTTTGGGGGCGATGGTGGCAATCGACCATCAACTGATTGATGTTCTTCGTCCGAACACTTTTCAAATCGGACCGGTTGAAGTAGAACGCCACCGAATCGCAATTGCGGGGAAAGCACACCACCGGCACATTGGGGTCCGTCACATAGCGTTCGAGCAATTCCGGTTTTCCCACGGGCGACCGTTCCTGAGCGTACCACGGAATGGCCACGAAGTGAGCGAAACCGACGATCGCGGCCATCGCACCGATCAGCCCGCGCGGGCCAAATGCCGTGTTCCACCGCGTGCGGGCCATAAATTCGCCAATGGCCAAACACAAAAACGGGTACGCCGGCAGGATGTACGTGGGCAGTTTGCTGCCCGAACAACTGAAGAAGACGACACACCACCCCCCGGCTAGCAACCAGAATCCTCCGGCCAGCGACGGTCGCCCGGAAAGTTCTCCCCGGAGCAGTTGCCACACATACACCGCCAGAAAGATCGTGCCGGGGAATAGTCCGCCCACCAGGATCGGCGCGTAGTACCAGACCGGTTGCAGGTGATCGAATGGCTGCAAGAACCGCAAGACGTTGTGTTCCCAAAAGAAGTACTTCAAAAAGTGCGGTTGATGAAGATAGATGGCGACATACCACGGCACATTCACGGCCAAAACGACCGCCAAGAAGATCATGTACCACACCAGCGGGGGATTGACGGGCACAGGATTTGACCTATTTGGCGTCGAGTTGGTGGGAGGATGTTCTATCCCGGAATCTGTGGCTGTTGGTGGCGAAGGATTTGTCCCATTTGGGGTCAGCGTTGTACGCACGGCACTGGAACCGGCTAGATACGCGAACATCCATAGAGGCACAAACAGCAGCACTTCGGAAATGGGACCTTTGGTGAGAAATCCTAAACCCGAAGCCAGAGCCGCCGCCAGCCACCACCGGGGTTGGAAGGTGCCGGTGCGTACCGCTTCAAAACCGCACAGGACCGATACCGTCACACACAGCGTCAGCAGGCCATCGAGCAATAGCAGCCGCGCGACACACATGAACCCCGGGGCCACGGTCAGTAGCAATGCCGCCCACAGCGCGGCCCGTTCGCCCAGGCTTCGGCGACCAATCCCATACACGGCCAAAATCGTCAGATGAACGCACACCGCGGGAACCAACCGCGCCACGTCCGGCGAAACTCCTCCCAACCAGTAACTGATCGCTACGAGCCAGTACAGCAGGGGCGGCTTGTCGAGGTATGGTTCCCCTTGCAATGTCGGCACAATCCACGAACCGCTGTCCAGCATCTCCTTGGGAATTTGGGCGTAACGTCCTTCGTCGGGTTCTAACAGATGAAACGACCGCGTCGGATACAGTAGCACACCCGGCAGAACCAGCAGCAGCAGCAGGGAGTAACGACAGGGGCGTGTATCCGTGGCTGGAGGACCCGAAAACAGCACATCGCGAAAAAGAAACCGGCACCACGCCAGTGGACGATGGAATTCGTACGTGACCATCGCTTCACCCCTCCATCACTCGGGGGAGCGTTATCGCATGAGACGCGAAGGCGGGTCAACAGAAACTCATCGAACCGATGGGTTTCTCGCCCCTGCCGGTGCGTGACTTGCTGCGAAGAGGCGTGACGTGCTGCGAAGAAGCGCGTGGGTCGAAGAATGCCACTAGGGCGTAAAGGCTTGCGCAGATTGACTTTGAGGCTGGATGAGCCTCAGAAGTCGGCTCGGCCCGACCCACAATCGCCGAGGGGATGAGGATGGTCCGGGGCCACATGAACGTGAGATACTCTGTGCGTGAGGAGGCTGGCCGCCACAATCGCCGACGGGATGAGGATGGTCTGAAGAGAGGTCTTCGTTGGGGGGCGAGATTTCGCGGAGAAATCCGCCCCGATCAAGGTTTCCAGACTGCGGTTTGGGTTTCTTGCCCCCCCTAACAGGCTGCCAGCCGAGCGGTCACGTCTAGGGTTCCACGGGTTTTTCTGGCTTGGGTAACCGGGGGACTTCGGGGAGGTAACGGTAGTACACCTCCAGTGTCAATAGACACATGCACGTGGTGCCCAGCCGACCGCAGTTCCGACCGAACCCTTGTCCGTTCATCCAATCAATCTCCGCGGGCCAACTGCCCCGATGGGGGGGAGTGCGGTCTTGCACGCTCAGCAGCAATTCCGGCAGGCCGCCGCGCCGTTTGCCGTCGGGACCCAAGGGGCCTTCATTCCAAATTTTCCACTCTTCGCCGCCATAGAAACGAACCACCTGAGTGGCGTAATACAGGTAATAAAGGTCGATGTTTTTCCGATCGTTGGGCGTGGGCGCGCGTTTCATTAACCCTTGGGAACCTTCGTCGAAGCCGCGGTGCTCCCGTCGCCAGCCGTCCACATAGTACCGGCACAGTAACCCGATCGCGGTGCAGGAGGTGGCGTGTTGTCCGGGTGGCCAGCGGTAACCGTAGGTGGCTTTGTAGCGGTCCGCACTGACCGAGTCGAGAAACGCTAAAGCGCGGTCGATCACCCGGCGGTCCACAACCAGGTCTTGGGTCAACATCGCCGCGTGCAGGGCTTGAATCTGCCAACCGACGATGGAGGTATCGCTCTCCTGGCCGGCGTAGTAGCCCCAACTGCCATTGCGGCCTTGCGCTCGTTGGATGTAGTCGATCGCGGCTTGGGCTGGTTTTTTCAGGGCGGGGTCCCCGGTCATCCCATAGGCTTCGCACAAGGCCAAAGTCGCGATCCCTTGGCAGTACATGTAGCGGATAGTGTTGATCTTGCCGTGCTGAGGGCCTTGCTCCATGTTGACGTTCTTGACCAACCAATCGAGTCCAGCTTGGACGGTCTGCTTGAAGCGGCCGTCTTTATGCGATTGGCCGGCTCCGAGAAACGCCAACACGGCCATTCCCGTGGCCGCGGCATGGTCCGAGGTATAGTGCTCCGAATCGTATTCCCAATATCCCTCAGGCTTTTGCTGCTGGGTTAGCCACGCTAGCCCCAGCATGACAGCTTCTTCGCCTTCTTCGGAACCACCGAATTCCTTCAGTAACCGGGCCTTGCCCTCGCGGGTGCGTCCGGAGAAACCATCGGGCTTTTTGCTTTCGCCTTGGGCGGTGGCTGTGTCTGGGGCGGCTGCGAGTGGCACCAGAAGGAGCAGGATCAGAAGGATGTTGCTTGTCCGCCGCATCGGACACCCTCCGCACCAGGACGAGATAACGCGAGTGTACCGCGGGCCGTGGGGGGGCGGAAGAGGCTGACGGAGATTTCCACTAGTTCATTCTCATCTATACCTAAACTTTTGATATTGCGGCAGCGGGGTGGAAGAGGTTGACGGAGTGTTCCACCGCAGAGGAACGGCAAGGGGTCGCGAACGGAGTGGAACCGGTCTGTTGGCTGGACGCTGAAATTTTCACTGTGGCCTGAATTCACTGCCGCCACGGGCGGATGTCAACGCCGAGCATACCGGCTCGCCGGGCGGCTTCCAGTCCGATGTCGGTATCTTCAAAAACCACACACCGGCTCGGGGCGACCTTCAGCCGGGCGGCGGCTTCGAGAAAAACGTCGGGTTCGGGCTTGTGCCGGGGGGTATCTTCCGCGGTCACGATGGTGTCGAACCAACTGCGAATTTGCAGATGGTCCAACGTGCGCGTGATAGTGTGGCGATATCCACCACTGGCCACCGCCAGAGGCCAGCGACCGCGACAGCGTGCGGCGATCGCCACGACGGGTTCAATGGGCCGAATGTCGTTGAGATGTTCGAGGAAGAGAGCTTCTTTTTCGTGGACCATTGCGTCGATATCGGTAACGAGTACACCGGCTTCGTCGGCGAGCAGGCGAATGATGCGGGCGGTGGGCATGCCGCCCAGCGCATAGAAGCGCGCTTCGGGAAAAGGAATACGAAAGCGGCGGAGCATGCTCGTCCAGGCCTTATAATGAGCCGGCATGGTGTCGGCGAGGGTTCCGTCGCAATCGAAGATGAGGGCGGCGGTTGCTGGGGGTGGAGTCCAGAGGGAAGTTGTCATAAGCATGGTTTAGAATGGACAGACGGCAACAACAAGCCGAAGATGATGCCGCGGCCCGGTGGCGGCGGGTGGATGCCCGGCCCTGCCGGCGTCACGGGCTGCTGGGGGGCGAAATCGGGGTGAGAAGGCACTAAAATACAAGTATGTGGCCCAACCGCGAAGAAACCGACCGATTGCTCGACGAAGCCCGCAAAGGGGAACCCGGCGCTGTCGATAAGCTGCTGGGCGAATTCCGGGAACCGTTGCGGCAAGTCATCAACTTGCGCTTGGACCCGGCCGTCGCTCGGCGTGTCGATGCTTCCGACATTGTTCAAGATGTTCTCGTGGAAGCCAATCAACGGCTGACCGAGTATTTGAAAAAGCCGGATATGCCCTTCCATCTGTGGTTGCGGCATCTGGCCCAAGATCGCATTATCGACACGCACCGCCGGCATCGCCTGGCCCAGCGCCGCAGCGTCGATCGCGAACAGCCGATGGCCCGGCCGGCCTGGGCGGATGAATCGAGCGTCTCGCTGATTGCGCAACTCATCGACACCGAACGGACGCCGACTTCGGAAGCCATCCGTTTAGAATTACAACGCCGCTTGAATGCCGCCATCGATCAACTGTCGGACGACGACCGGGAAATCATCCTCATGCGGCACCACGAAGCGCTTTCCAACCAAGAGGTGGCCCATGCCCTGCAACTGACAGAGGCGGCCGCGTCGATGCGCTATCTGCGCGCCTTGCGCCGGTTGCGCATGGTGCTGGTGCCCGACAGCGGTGACCAACCCGATGGCGTTTGAAGACGAAACGCCGCTCGATCGCGCCGCTCCAGGCCACCACCACACCACACCGTCGAGTTCTTGCGAAGAGGCCGCATTAACCGATTCAGATTCGGTGCCATACCATCCGAAACCCCTTCCCGTGGAGCCGATTCGTGCCATCGATCAACCAATGGCGGTCGAGTCTGCCTACCAACAACGTGTGATCGAACACGAACTCAACCGGGTGGCTTTCGCTATCCACGAATTGGTGATGACAAGCTGCAATGTTGCTGAATGGATAACCCGTTGACGAGTCGCGGTGCCGCACGCCTCCCGTGATCACGGCCTGGAACGGACGGACGCCCGCCCTACCAACGGATAACCAGCGAAAGGACAATACCACGTGCTCAGCTACGAATCCGCCGAACAATTGCTTGCCGAACCGGAAGCTCGCCGGTACCTTCACGTGATTTTGCTCAACGCCCTGCGGGACCAGGCAACACAATTGGAAATCCGCTTTGGCGAAACCGGGGGGTTGTTGTACTATCGGGTCCATGGTCGCGATTGGGAGTTGGCTCCGCCGCCGGAGACGATCTATCCACTGTTGAAAGAGACAGTGCGATCGGTGGCCCGATTGGTGCAACCCGAGCGGCCGGATGTCACGGTACTCGCCGGAGTCCCCGGGGCACGCTATGAACCCCTTGAAGTCGGTTGGCTGACGTACCAAATGGCCGGACAATGGCTGGATATCGTGGTCCGGATCGACCCCCGGGAGCCGTTTGGCTTCATCCGCTTCGACATCGACGCGGCGGAAGAATTCGCTTCTGCCGCGGGAGAAGCCTTGGCCGCCTATGCCGCCCGCCTGGCCGCCGACACGCTAGCGACCGATGGTCGGCTTTCCACCGAAAGTGCCTTATGAGCGACTTTCCTACTATCGTCCGCTTGTTCCCGCTGCCCAATCTGGTACTGTTTCCCCGCGTTGTTCAGGGTTTACACATCTTCGAAACGCGCTATCGGCAAATGACGGCCGATGCCCTGGCCAGCGACAAACGCATCGCCCTGGTCATGCTGCGTCTGGCCACGCAATACCCGACCATCGAAGCGGATATTGCAGATGTTGCCTGTTTGGGCGAAATCATCGGGCACGAGCAATTTCCCGATGGGCGCTACAATTTGCGCCTGCGTGGCTTGCACCGTGTCCGCATCCTGGAAGAAGTGCCCTCCGACCGGCTCTATCGCCTCGCCCGGGTCGACCTACTGCCCGAGACAACATCAGCGGACCTGGCGGAGCTAACGCGCTGGCGACGCGATCTGGCCGCAGTGGTGCTTCCACGCTTTGCCGACAATTCCCTGGCCCGGCAGCAGTTGCAGGAATTGTTCGACGGTGATACCCCCTTAGGCGAAGTGTGTGATATTCTAGCGTATGCTTTGCCATTGCCGGCGGAATTGAAACAAGCCCTTTTGGCCGAACCACAGGTAGAACGTCGGGCCGAAACCCTCATCGACACACTGCGCGTGTCGGCCGCCCGCGCCGAGCGGCCCTTCCCACCACCATTCAGTGTCAATTGATCGGCTTGTGGCTAGGCAGGAGCTATTGCCAGACCTACACCTACTCCACACCCAGTGGCGTGGTGTCGTCCCTGGTTCGCCCCCTCACCCCTTGGAGAAACTCGCATGGCGCACACGGTCACGTTCAAGGGCCAACCTGTCACCCTGGCTGGTTCCCGCCTCAAAGCTGGTGATCCGGCCCCGGCCTTTCAGTGCCTCAAAGTTCTCGACCCGGTCACGTTGGCCGACACACCGGCCAAAGCCCGGCTCTTCAGCGTGGTCCCTTCACTCGATACACCCGTTTGCAGTACCCAAACCAAAAAGTTTGAAGAGGAAATCAAAAAACTGGGGGATGCAGTCGCCTGTTATACGATCAGCTTAGATTTACCGTTTGCCCAAAAACGCTTCTGCACTGCCGAAGGCATCGCCACGATGACGACACTTTCGGATGTTCACAATCACTCTTTCGGCAAAAACTGGGGGGTGCTGATTGAAAGCGGCTTGCCTCTGCCCCTGCTGGCCCGCGCGGTGTTTGTCGTCGATAAAACTGGGAAAATCACCTATGCCGAGTATGTGCCCGAAGTGACCAGCGAACCGAATTACGCCGCCGCGTTGGAAGCTCTCAAAGCCGCCGCGGCCCAGTGAATTGCCTTCCCGGCCAGCGCCAGCATCCCTGATCCGGCCGCACCGACCGGATCCGCCTTAACGACAGGTTAGCAACGGCTCTTCCCGGCCAGCGCCAGCATCCCTGATCTGGCCGCACCGAGGCCCGGCTGGCGCTGGCCGAGCGCATGACGCATGTTTTTTGGACAGGTCATTTTTACAAATCCAGTCTTTCATCGCGTTGGGCTGCTGTGGGCAGCGGAAATTGGCAAAACACGGCCGACTGCGCAGGCTCTACCGTTTGTAACGACCAGTGGCAGCTCTGGCGGTTGTGACGACGGCTGAAATCCTTTGTGACGGCCATGCCGCGAATTACTCTAAAGGGTGAGGCCCGATTGTCGGGTTCGCAAGCCACATGGAGTCTACACCATGACCTACTATCGTTGCGCTGGCTTCGTTGTCGCGCTGGGCCTGTGGAGTGCGGTGAGTGCGCCCCCCCATGCGGCAGCCGCTTGGGATAACGTGTTCCAAGTGTGCTGTCATGATTGCCGGCCGCGTGTCAGCTTTGCGCTGCCATGCCCGCCGCCGTGCCCGCCCGACCCCTGCCCTCAACCGGAAGTGCGCATCAGCTATGTGCAGCGAACCTACTACCAACCCGTGACGGAATACGTCCGCAAAACGTATTACGAACCGGTGGTCAGGCAAGTGACCAGCTACTATTACGAACCGGTTACTACCTACCGCTACACGACATACTACGACCCTTGCACCGGCTGCCCGCAGCGGGTGTGCGTGCCGTGTACGTCCTATCGGCTGCGCAGCCAGTGCAACTCGGTGACCAGTTATGTCGAACGCTGCGCTATGGTCCCGGTGACGACCCTCAAACCGGTAACCTACCAACAGCCCGTCGTCAGCTATTATTACCCGCCATCGACTTCCAGCTTCTATCCGTTGCCGCCGGCGATCACCACGCCGCCGTCGGTCGAGCAACTGCGGGATAATCCCCCCAATGTGATGCCCAACAACGGCAGCGACAAACTGCCACCGATGGATTTGCCGGTTCCGGGTACGTCGAACCCCAAACCCGGCAAGACCCAACTGCGTCCGGAGAAAACGGTCAGCCGGCCGAGTCTGGTGGCAATTCGCGGTGAAGTTGTGCTCAACGACCAGATTACTCCCCGCGGCGGGGCGAAGTTGATCTTCATGAATGCCCAGCAGCCGGACCAGAAGGAATACGTCACGGCCAACAACTTCGGTGAGTTCGACCTGCGCCTGCCCCCCGGAACGTGGTACCTGTACGTCGGCGGGGAGGGGGGCAAAGCCATCTACCACAAAAAGATCGAGCTGGGCGACCGCGAAACGGTCGATTATAAGATCGTCAGCCGCTGATTCACCGCAACACCGCTTGGCGAAGATGCCGGCCGTGGTGGTCGTCGACGGCCCGCACGACCACTACGGCCGATGGGCGTTTGCGGGTGAGGGTTCAAAAGCCCAATGACGGTGGCAACCGGCATCCGTTGCCACAGATGGCATTAACCAAAGACAGCGCAGAGTTTCAGATGCTGGTCGATATCGAGGGTTTCGCTGCGGATGGTGCCTTCAATACCCAATTGGGCCAATTTAGCATCGACATCGGCTCGGTCCTTGCGTCCACGGGGCCAGCCGCACAGCGCTTGCCGCAGATTTTTCCGCCGGTGAACGTATAGATCGCGGAGAAAAACCCGGAATTTTGCGACATCACCCACTTTGGCGCGTTTGTCGGGATTGGGTTTGATGAGAACAATCGCAGAATCGACTTTGGGCCGGGGGTAGAAGTTCGTGGGCAGCACTTTTCGTATCACTTCCACATCGGCAACACTTTGTACCAAAATCGACAAGGCGTTGTAGTCTTTGGTTCCTGGGGTTGCTCGAAGCCGTTCGGCAATTTCCCACTGCACCATGACAACCATCCGCTCGATATCGGCGCAAGCTACCAGCAGGTTGCTGATCAACGGGGTGGCGATCACATAAGGGAGGTTGGCGACCAGTTTTTTGCGCAAACAGCCCTTTGTGCGAGCGAATTCGTCCCAGACCCGCAACATCTCCGGGTTCAGTTCGCTTTTCTTGGCCAGTGCATCGCCATAGAGGAATCGGACATTCGAGCGCTCGCCGACGATCTGGCGGGCGATCGGCTGCAGTGAGGGATCGATTTCGATGGTCACCACAGCGCCAGCGTGTTGGGCCAATTGCGCGGTCAGCGAACCCGTACCGGTTCCGACTTCCAGTACCGCGTCGCGGTGGTCGAGTTCTGCGGTGCGCACTAGCAGGTCCAAGAGGTTCAAATCGATCAGAAAGTTCTGACCGAGTTTGCTCTTGGTCGTCAGTCCATGACTCTCGAACAAGCGGCGAAGGTACGAGAGCGTCTGTCGTGGCGTTGCCAGGGGCAGGGAGCCGTCAGCCATAGACACCATCCTTACTTACCGAATCATGACAACGACCCCGCCTTATCATAGCGAGGCGGTGGTGGCTGTCGGTTGTTGACCGTCAATCGGCGCGATTTCGACTGCGCGCGTTGAACAGTTTTTGGATGTGCTTGGCCAAGAGATCGAATTCGAGGTTCACGGTAGCTCCTGGGGGCTTGAAACCCAAGGTGGTGTGGTCGCGGGTGTGGGGAATCAGCATCACGCTGAAACGGTTATCCTCAACATCCACGACGGTCAGGCTGACGCCATCAACCGCGATGGAGCCTTTGGGCACGAGCAGTTCGCCATAGCGGGGGGGGAAACCAAAAACCATCGTAAGCCAATCTCCGGTCACGGTCGCGGCGTGGATCGTTCCCACGCAGTCAACGTGCCCGGTAACAAAGTGTCCGCCCAGCGCATCACCAACGCGCAATGCCCGCTCCAAGTTGACGCGATCACCCACCTGCAGTTGGCCGAGAACGGTTTTGGCCAAAGTTTCCGGACCCACGTCCAAATCGAACGTTGCGGAGGTTCGGGCCACCACGGTCAAGCACGCGCCATTGACCGCAACGCTTTCGCCCACCGTCAGTTGCGGGGCTACCGTCGGTTCGGCGATGCGGAGACGGCGGCCATCCCGGGCATCGGTCACCTGTTCGACAACGCCTAACGCCTGAACTAACCCGGTGAACATCGGCAACCTATCGTGGCCAGGCATCCGTCTGTGGATTTGGTGAGCGCTCCGATAGCACCCAACCGATAATGCTGTAAGGGTATTTTACTAAAGGGGTTGCGGATGGGGATGTTGGATCACTGGCAACCGGTGTTACGCAGCAGGGACTTGGGCCGCCAACCGATCGGTGTGCGCGTGGCCGATACCCTCATTGCGCTGTTTCGCACATCCACAGGCGCGGTGGCGGCCCTGTCGGACATTTGCCCACATCGGCGGTTGAAACTGAGTGTGGGTCGGGTTGTTGGCGACCGGTTGCAGTGCCGTTACCACGGTTGGACATTCGACGCCGCCGGTTGTGGGGAAAGCCCGGCAACGCCCAAGCTGACCGCCTGTGCTACCAGTTACGATGTCCGCGAGGCGCACGGCCTGATATGGATGAAGTCGCGGGCAAGCGATCCCCCATTTCCCACCATCACGGCCCCAGGCTTTCTGCCGGTCGCTACCCTCGAACACACCATTCCTGCGCCGTTGGAGCTGGCGGTCGATAATTTCAACGAAATCGAACACAGTGGCACCGTACATCAAACCTTTGGCTACGACTTAGACCGCCTCAGTGAAGTGAAAGTGCACATTACGGCCACCGCGGATAGTGTCCACGTCGCGAATTCCGGACCCACCAAACGCTTGAACCGCTTGTACCACTGGTTATTAGGTGTTCGTCGCGGCGATATCTTCCACGATCATTGGACGACGCGCTTCTCCCCGGTGCATTCGGTATTCGATCATTGGTGGACCAGCCCCGATGGCTCCCGCGAGTCGATGGTGCGCTGGCGCATCTACATTTTCTTCGTGCCTCAGGATGCCCGGACCACACGAATCTTTACGCTGGCGTTTGCCAAGTCGCGCTATCCGGTGGGTCCGGGCGGCGGCTTGCGCCTGGCGCGATGGTGGCTGCGGCGGGAGATTGATCGTGAAGTCCGCGCTGATGTGGCCATGCTGTATCACATGGCGGATTACGACACGCGCATTGAGGGGCTGAAACTCAGCCGTTTCGACAAAGTATTGGGTTTGAACCGCGAACGGATCGCTCGGATTTACCGCGGCCACATGGCCGTACAGCGCACAATCGCTTAGAGTCCCGTCAGCCCCACTGAGACTGCAGGGTCAGGGAACTGCAGGGTCAGGGGTGTAGTGCGCCGTCAAGCCGCGCTGGGGGGGCAACGTTGGGTGGGAGCGACGATCAGGTACCGTCGTCCCCATCCGAGAGTTCCTTTGCGGAAGATGCCCTTGTGGCCCCCCGGCGGTCACGGTGCGATGGCTGCCCCGGTCGATACGAGAGTTCCTTTGCGAAAGCTGCCCTTGTGGCCCCGGCTCGGCTACCTCCCTCGTTCAGGTGCCGTGTTCCCAACCCGAGAGATACTTCACTTGCGCGTCGGTCAGTTGGTCGATGGTGATACCCATTGACGCCAGTTTGGTAGCCGCGACAAACTCTTCGACATCCCGCGGCACGGGGTGAACCTTTGGGCTGAGCCGGCCTTTGTTTTTGACGCAATATTCGGTGGCCAAGGCTTGGGTGGCGAAGCTCATATCCATCACGCTGGCCGGGTGGCCTTCCGCTGCGGCCAGATTGACCAACCGACCCCCGCCAATGACGTAAATCCGCTTGCCATTTTTCAAGCGAAACTCCTCGACTTCGGGGCGCACATTCGGCGTGTACTGAACGGTTTCTTCATTGAGCGCGACCAAGTCGATTTCAATGTCGAAGTGGCCACTATTGCACACCATCGCGCCATCTTTCATGACCAGGAAGTGTTCGCGCCGGATAATGTGCATGTTTCCAGTTACGGTGATGAAGATGTCGCCAATTTGGGCGGCTTGCTCCATCGGCATGACGGCGAAACCATCCATTGCGGCTTCGAGGGCGCGAATGGGGCTGACTTCGGTCACGATCACGTTAGCCCCATGACCACGCGCCCGCAGGGCCACCCCTTTGCCGCACCAACCATATCCCGCCACCACGACCTTCCGACCGGCCAACAACACGTTGGTGGCGCGAATGATGCCATCGAGCGTACTCTGACCAGTGCCGTAGCGGTTATCGAAGAAATGTTTCGTTTCGGCATCGTTGACCGCAATCACCGGGAATTTCAAAACGCCGTCTTTCTCCATCGCGCGCAGGCGGATCACGCCGGTGGTGGTTTCTTCCATACTCCCGATCACTTCATCGAATAGATGTTTCCGTTGATCGGGGGTGAACTGGCCGGCCCAGTCGCGCAGTGGCTTTTGTTTCTCGGGGTCGAATTTGTCGAGCCAATCGTGGGCGATGAAGAGCATGGCCGAAACCAGATCGGCACCATCATCCATTGTGATGTGCGGCTGATGGGCCAAAGCCATTGTGATGTGCTTGTAATAGGTGACCGGCTTCTCGCCATGAATCGCTGCCACGCCAATGCCGAAGTCGTGAACCAGGCTGGCCGCGACATCGTCTTGCGTTGAGAGCGGGTTCGATGCCACCAACATCAGGTCGGCCCCGCCGGCCCGCAGGGTTCGCGCGAGGTTGGCCGTTTCCGCCGTCACATGCAAACAGGCCGACATCCGCAACCCGGCCAGAGGTTTCTCCTTCTCCCACCGGGCACGCACTGCCGCCAGAACCGGCATGTCCTGATCGGCCCACAGAATGCGCTTTTTCCCCTTTTCGGCCAACGCGATGTTGGCAATATCGTGTTTGACAATACCTGCCGCCGCGGGAATGACAACGTTGTTCATGGAGTGTGTTGTGCAGTGTGAGGAAACGTTACAAATCGTTGTTGTAGTGGAAATGACCCGAATGGTTAGCGGCTATCCGCCAACGCCCGCACATAGGCCAAATACCCCTCCAGATCGAATTTCCGCGCGGTGTTCTCCGACGACATATAGCGCACCGTGCCGAAGACCTTCCGCTCGGGCGCCCAGGGGCGATCAAACAAGCCAAAACACCAGTGGATGCCGCTATAGGAATTCGGGTCACGGCCATCCAGCGCGTATTTGTTGTTGAGGTGTTCGAGAATGCGGTACGCTTCTGCGGGCGTGCGGCTCCACTCGATCACCTTCTTGCCCCATAACATCCGCAGGTAGTTGTGAACCCGACCCGTGGTCAATAACTCAGTTTGCGCGGCGTTCCACAATTCGTCGTGGGTTGCGGCCGCTTCGAACTCCTCGAGCGTGTAGAGGTACTCACGCGGGTCGCTGGTGTGCTTGCGGAGTGTGGCTTGGGCCCAGTCGGGTAACACCACATCGAGCGTTCGTTCTCCACCGGGAGAAAAATCCATCGACTCAAAGTTGAATTGTGGGACCGTTTCTTGCGGCTGTTGCCAGCTTTTGGTTGTCGTGGGTGTGCTGGCCGTTTGTCGCAGCCGCACAAAATGCCAATGATGCCCCAAATCGCGCCAGGTGATCGCTTCGTCCAAAAAACTGTTCACGTTGGTATCGCGGCAGAAGAAATCGTCCTTATTGCGGGTTTTGGGATTGATTTCGCGGGGGGTCCAGTCTTTCCCCAACACCGCCTCGGCCACTTCTTGAATCGCGAGGTGGCCGAAGTGGATGTGGGCGCTCAGCCCACTGGCCGCGGCACGAGCGGGGGCGTCCGGATTGTTCCGCTCCTGGGCATATCGATGAAGTTTCTGACGCACAAAATCGGTCAAGAGGGCCTGGCCAGCCACCGTACCACCTTCGACACCCACCACCGGCGCAACCGAGGCGTCCAGCGGAAGCGACGTGACGAAATCGGCGATCACGCAGTTGCTATCCCACGGTTCAAAGGGTGGGTCGACGAGAGTTTTGATGGCGGGGGGAATGACCGGTTCACGGCTGGCGCGGTAGTTCCAAGCTTCGGCAAACAGTTTGTGAATCCGCGGGCGCAGATGGGCCGCGGCCCCGACCGCGTCGCCCAAAAGTGCCAGCGGAACAATCCCGTTGCTGTCGACTACAATCAAAGGGACATCACAACGGGCGGCCAAAGCCCGGTTATGGGCCGGCACGATGAACGCCGGGTAATCATCGGTCACAATGCACACCGCATCGGCTGCCAGTTTCTTCACCAACCCATGCCCGTTATGGTCTGGGGTTTCCACAAACGGCCAATACGATACGCCCATCTGCTGCGCGGCCCGTGCATTATCGCGCATTCCCTGTAGAACGAAGGTGTGAATACGCGCGTTGGCCCACGGGTAATTGAGCTTGAGGGCTTCATAGACCACCAGTGGTTTGCCATGTTCCGTAGCCAGAGCCAAAGCGTGGTCGAGGGCGTGGTTGGCATGCAAACGACGGAACATCTGGGACCAATACAGGACGTAACGGCCCTGGGTGTTGAAAGGGCGGTCGTTGAGCCGGCGAATCCGCGCATTGTGGAGGGGGTGAGTCGTCATCGAGTACGAACCGTAAGGCCACGGCTATCATAACAGCGCTCCACCGGCCGCCGCAGCGGCTCGGATGTCATCAATACTGTTAATTAGTATACTAAATGTGATTCCCCACAGTCAAGGGCGTATGGCGGAATTTGTGCTTGAACTGTCGGACATTCGCAAACGCTACGGCCCGTTGACGGCCTTGGATGGGGTTTCGCTGGCCGTCCGTCCGGGGGAAGTTTTTGGCCTTCTGGGCCCTAATGGAGCTGGGAAAACTACGTTGTTATCCATCGCCGCGGGGCTGCTTGAAGCCGATCGTGGCACGGTACAACTGTTCGGGCATCAGTTGAGCCGCCAGCGGCGCGATTTGCGGCATTGGATTGGTTTGGGCACACAAGATTTGGCCATTTATCCCGATCTGTCGCCGCGGGAGAATCTGCGTTTCTTTGGTCGGCTTTATGGTCTGCGAGGCAAACAACTAGAACACCGCGTGGAGGAAGTGCTGACCGCGGTGGGGCTGGCCGATCGCGCCAACGACCGCGCCGGAACCTTCTCCGGTGGCATGAAACGCCGCCTCAACTTAGCCGTGGCCATCGTTCATCACCCTCGGCTGCTGTTTCTCGACGAACCCACCACCGGGGTCGATCCGCAAAGCCGCCACCACATTTTCGAACAAGTGCAAGCGCTGAAGGCGGCGGGCGTTACGATCATTTACACCAGTCATTACATGGAGGAAGTGCAGGCGCTCTGCCCGCGGATTGCGATTATCGACAACGGCAAGGTTCGCGCCTGTGATACCCTGCCGAATCTGTTGCGGTTGCTGGATACCACGATTCGGGTCAGGTTCTCCTCCTTACCCGCAGATTGGGGCGATCGCTTGGCCGCTTTGCCGGGTGTGAAACAACTGCGCCCAAGCGGCACCGAATGGGAATTGGTGGTGGAAGAGATTGGCCCGGTCTTAGGCAGGCTCGCCCACGAATGTGCCGCGGCTGGCGTGGAGCTGCAATCAGCCACCACCGCCGAGCCAACCCTGGAACGGGTCTTCCTGCACCTGACGGGTCGTGAACTTCGGGATTAGCCTATGCCCATCCTCACATTGGCGGCGAAAGACTTACGCTTGCTAATCCGCGATCCTCGTAGCGCGGTCATCTTACTGTTGACGCCCCTACTGCTGATACTCGTTTTAGGTTTAGCCTTAGGTGAAGGTTTTGGTGAAAAACCCGACGACCGACTGCGTATCTCAATTGTCAACATGGATCGCGGCCTGGCCGACCCTCGCGCCTATCCCGGTAAGCCCTGGTCCGAAGTGGTGATCGACGACCTCAGCGCCACCCAGGATATTCGCCTCGAAATGATTCACGATCGGGACGAAGCCCAACGACTCATCGACAAAGGCCGACGGCCGGCCGTGATCATCTTCGAGCCACAGTTCAGCGACCGCATGACGCGGGCTTCATTCCTGAGTTCCGCTGAGGCGGTCAATCCGTTTGGTCGCGATGGGATCGACTTTGCCCAACTCCAAGTCACGATCCTGACCGATAAGACGCAACCGGTATCGGCATCGATTATTGAGCAAGTTACCCAAGTCACACTGTTGCGTGTGGTGATACCGTGGATGATTGGGAAAGCCTTTGCCCGGGTGGGCGACGACCACTTCATGGCGCAAGTGGCCACCCGGCTGTTGGAGGTCAAACCCCTCCCGGCCGAAGTGTTGGCGGAATTGGATCCGGTTATTCAGAAACTGCTAGCGGCGCTGACCAACGATCCCGATTTCAAACTCCTTGTGCTCCAGGAGTTTCGCGAAACGAAGGGGAGTAACTTGCTGGAAGCGACCAAGGATGCTGCGGTGGTGGCCAGACGCACGCCGGACTTTCAGCGGGCCGTGCACAAGGCCTTCCAGAAACGGGCGATTCTCGAACGCTTGGGTCGAGAAATCGCCTTTGGGGAAGTTCTCACACCGTCGGTTCAAAGACAGGTAGGGCCGACGGTCAAACGCGGGGTGAGCGATCTTTTCTCCAACTACAATTTTGAGGCCACCACCTGGGCCGATCTGGTCAACAGCCCAGCTCGTTACGCCAACGCGGCCAACCGCGTGGAGTACCGCGACACCGGGGGAAGTGGCTGGCTGAACCGCGGCGCATTGCGCTATCAGATTCTGGTGCCTTCGTACACGGTCATGTTTGCGTTCTTTCTCGTTTTGAGTGTGGGCTGGCTGTTTGTGTCGGAACGCAAGCATGGGACACTGATTCGCCTGCGCGCAGCACCGCTGACGCGGTCGCAGATCCTCTTGGGCAAGCTCTTGCCATGTCTGTGTGTGTCGTTGGTGCAGGGGTTCTTCCTGTTGGCTGCGGGGCGCATTCTTTTTGGCATGACTTGGGGCGCGCGGCCGGAACTTCTTGTCCCGCTGGTCGTGAGCACCTCGATTGCGGCTGTGGGGTTGGCGGTGCTAGCCGCCAGTGTGGCCCGAACCGAGACGCAGGTGGCCGTCTACGGGACGCTCTTGGTGCTGATCTTGGGTGGCATCAGTGGCTCGCTGATGCCACGCGATCTGATGCCGGAACAGATGAAAACCATCAGTTTGGTCACACCGCAGGCGTGGGCGCTGGAGGCTTACGCACAGCTATTGGCGTCGCCCCAGCCAGATGTCGGCGTCGTCTTCACGTCCTGCGGTGTGCTCTGGGCGTTTGGCCTTGTGCTAACCGCATTGGCCTGGTGGCGAATGGACCTCGATTGAAGGGGACGGCCTTCTGACCAGCTGAAGGCGTGCGCCAAGGTCCCTCGCTGGCCAACCTGGCGTAACATGCGGTATTGTCAAAGTCTTGACACTGGTTCTGACGCGGCCAAGCCCCCGGCTCGCCAACCTGGCGGAACGTGTGGCACCGTGGGGCACTTTCGGCCCCGCGGGCGCGTTCACTTGACGAATTTACTCACCATCATCAGGAATTCCGCGTTGCTGGAGGTTTTCGCGAGCTGTTTCACCAGGCTTTCCATGGCCTCGATCGGGCGCAGCGACATCAGGCTGCGGCGCAGCAGAGTGATTTGTTCCAGCATTTCGGGGGGTAACAGCCGCTCTTCTTTGCGGGTGCCCGAAGCGCCTAAGTCGATCGCAGGAAAGATGCGACGTTCCGCGAGTTGCCGGTTGAGCACCAGTTCCATGTTGCCGGTGCCTTTGAACTCCTGAAAGATGACCTCATCCATGCGGCTACCGGTTTCGATGAGAGCAGTACCGAGAATGGTGAGAGAACCGCCCTCGTCGAAGGCGCGAGCGGCCCCGAAGAGTCGTTTGGGGACATCGAGGGCTTTGGAATCGACGCCGCCACTGAGGGTTCGGCCACTGCCGGCCGTTTTGTTGTAGGCGCGGGCTAAGCGGGTCAGGCTATCGAGCAGCACGAACACATCACGCCCCAACTCGGTGAGCCGTTTGGCCCGTTCGATGACCAGCTCGGCAATGCGGATGTGATTGGCTGTGTCGCGGTCGGAACTGGAAGCGATGACTTCCACATTCGGCGGGCTTTTCTCCTCCGAACGCGGGCCGATAAGCACCCGTCTCATTTCGGTGACTTCTTCGGGCCGCTCATCGATCAACAAGACGATCACATACATCGCCGGATAGTTTTTGAGAACGGCTTGGGCGATGTGTTGTAATAGAACCGTTTTGCCGCTGCGTGGGGGGGCGACGATGAGGCCGCGTTGGCCCATGCCAATGGGAGTGAACAGGTCCATGACGCGGGTCGTCAGAGGTTCTGGCCCGGTTTCTAGGCGAATCCACCGCGTCGGATCCACGGGGGTCAGTTCTTCCCAGTTGCGGCGGCGGAAATCCTTCGCGGCAACACCCTCGATCTGCGTAATATCGGCCAGTCGCAAGCCGTGGCTGCGACGAACGGGTTCTAGCGGTCCGGCAATCCACAGCCCTTCGGCCAGCCGGTAGTGGTGAATCAGCGGTCCGGGGACGTAGACATCCTGCTGGGTGGAGCCATAATGCCGTGCCGGAATCCGGAGAAAACCATAGCCTTTGGTGTGAATTTCCAGGACTCCGGCGGCCGTTTCAGCAAGTTCCGACATGCGATAACTCAAAGGTTGCCTCGAAAACCCTGCGTTTTCCTGGACGCAAGGCGGGTGATTCCAACGATCATGCCGACGATCATTCGCCGCGAGTGCCCGATGGGTGGTCGTTCCGCCGGAGATTGTAGTCATCTGCGGCGGCGAATGCGAGAGTGCAGTACCCCAATAGACGCCACCGAGAGTGTGCCGTCTGTGACTGGTTTCGAAGGCTTCTCTCAGTACCCGATCCTATCCAGGATATTCGCATGCGCTGTTGAAGACGCAACGGATGGTCGTGGGCGGTTACAGATCGTCCGTTATGGCCACTATCCTCTGTCGTCAGGGTGGCAGCGGCCACAATTGCTCGGCAAAACGTTGCTGGGCGCGCCAGGCGTCCCACTGGGCCGCGGCGGGTTGTTCGGGGGCTGCCAATAATTCCAGCAGCAGATCGAAGGACTTCAAGCGGGCTTGGGCGAAAGCGTGGATGCGTTGGCATTGTTGGTCAAAGGCGAGGTTGCCGGTGGGTTCCCGCGACGTGATCTGAACCAGCGTGGCGGCCAGGGTTTTCCAGTGCTTCACTTGAGCTTCGGCGGCCGCGATCTTTTCTGGCGACCGTTTCCGCAACAGCAACATGCCTATTTGGGCTTCTTCCGGTTTGAGTCTGGCCGGTGCCAGTTCCGCCAGCCGCGGGGCGATGGCGGTGTTGTAGGTGTGTTCGATCTCGAGTGCGTGCTGGTGGGCGGCACGTTCTCGCAGTTGTTGCCAGGCAGCCATACCCGGGGCATCCATCGCGGCGGCCAGGGCGGCCACGGCTAAAACCGGCAGGAGGACCATGAGGAACCACGCACTGATTTGCCGCAGGCGGTCCCCCCGGCGTGCGGTGGTGAGTAGGCCGGCCGTCAGGAATCCTGCCACACCCCCGCCCAAGTGGCCTTCCCAACTGATCCCTGGCAGAAAGCTCACCCCCGCGCTGAGAATAAACACGACGAGCAGCCGGCGGAACCAATCGGTGGCCACATCGGCCGGTAAGTAGCGGCGGTAGCTATAAAGCCACACAAACAAGGACATTAAGATACCCCAGATCGCTCCCGAGGCCCCTGCCAGCAGCGTCTCGGGGCGCAGCAGCATCGCCACAACACTACCACTCCAACCGGCAATAGCATAAATGAGTAACAACCGCCATCGGCCCCAGAGCAATTCGGCCAACGGTCCCATCATCGCCAATGCCAACATGTTCGCGATCAGGTGCAGTGCCCCAATGTGA
Organism: Gemmata sp.; assembly: GCA_025055115.1. Lineage (GTDB taxonomy): Bacteria > Planctomycetota > Planctomycetia > Gemmatales > Gemmataceae > Gemmata. Next base: position 36,166 of record JANWYJ010000070.1, on the reverse strand, counting down.
ACAAAACAGCAGGTCAGTAGGCGCCACCACTCCCCCTGGAGCAAATCGCTGCCCATGATTGCGCCCAACTCATGCAACACGTCGCGATGACCTTCGGTCAAGCTCCGCATGACGGTGAAACCACGACGAAGACTCATCACGACACAGACTAGAAACCACACAACATTCGCCAGTACCAGTACGGGAACCACCAGCGGGGGACGGAAATTCAGAGCTGCGTCGTCGGCCTCCGCCTCCGGTTGCCAGGGTGAGGCGTTGGGTTCAGCTTCCGTCGTTCGGGGCGAAGGTGGGGTCGAGGCATTTTGCCACGCCTGCCGGAAGCGATTCATCACCGCGGCATCCTTGACGGCCAAGCGGCCCGCGTCCGTGATTTCATACCCTTGACCCACTCCGCGCACCCAATCGACCACTTGGATGAGTTCGGTCCAGCGTAACTGCAACAGGGGTTCGTCCAGCTGGTCGCGGTTGATGCCGCATTGGGCCGCATAGGTCGCCGGGAACCACGGTTGGGGGGCGCTCGCGATGAGGCGCAGGAGTTGTTCGGCCGTGGGTGGCGGGCGGTGATGGGCCGCCGGCGATGAGGTAGCCGCCGCGTCACGGCTTGTCGCTTCCGTTCGCGGTATCTCCAACGACTCGGGGGGGGAGGAAATGGCCGATGCGTGATCCGATTCCATACTCGGCATTATGACGAGTTTGCGTGTTTCTGTCGATGTGGCCAGCATGGTTTTCCGCTCGGCCGAGGTCCCGTTTTGTCGGCTGTGATGTGCAAGTTTCTGAGGTCCGGATCATCCTTTTGGCACCTGGCATGAGCATACTTATTGTTTCGGCGAATATCTTGTGCCAGGTTCTGAAGTCCGGATCATCCCTTGGGCGCTGGTCGGATGCGGTACAGTGTGCCTTTGGTCCGTTCACCCCCCGGTTCGCCGGCGCGAACTAGCTCCGTGGTCACGCTGTAGCCGGCTTCTTCGAGCTTCCAGCGAAAAACACGGGCCGGAAGGCGATCTGGATCGGCAATCCAACAGACCCCTCCGGGGGCTAAAACCGCTGCGAGCAAGGCGACAAGCGGATCGACGAGCCGCTCTTCGTACATCAAATCCGAGCCGATCACCACTGGGAACCGCCGATTCCGGGGTGGGCAGCGAAAATCCAGTAACTGCGTGCGATACCCTGTCCTGAAGCCATTGAGCTGGGCATTGGCCGCGGCAAACGCCAAAGCGGTTTCATCGACATCGGAAAACGTGACGTGTAAACCACGGGCCAGACCGGCAATCCCGGCCAGCCCCAAACCACAACCGATTTCGAGTACTTCCACCGGTTGGGGGTAGCGTTCCCACGGTTCCCGGAGAACCGCTTTGGCCAACATGCGGGCACTCGGCCAGAGTGTTGGCCAATAAGGAACATATTCGTCAGCCACATACGCCGAGCGGCACCACGGATGATCCAGCAGTTGGTCAGCCGTCGCCGGACGCTGAATCCGGAAGGTGTAATCCCCCACAAACACCGTTTCGTGGACCGTTTCGGTGACCAGTTCAGGAGGCGTGCGATGGAAACGCGGCGGCATGGGCAAGACGACTCAACGAGGGACCGATGATGACGAAGTCAGCAACGTTGACACCTTCATGGGAAGTCAGCAACGTTGACATCTTCATGGCAACCGGGGTGTTTTAGATGGTTCTCAGGCCGGCCACCAAGTCCTGATGGGTCAGTGGGCGATCTGCGGGAAACAACACATAGCCACCGGGGGATTCGGCGCAATCGACAATCACTTGCCGATCGTTGGGCACGGCGAAACCCTCGGGGCAGGGGATGTGGCCGCTGACGAGCCAATCGCAGCCCATTTTGCGAAGAAAGTTGGCTGCCGCGTCGGGGCTGGTATCGCGCCCCCACAGCAGGCTGTGGATCGAACCACCAGGTTCTAGGTCCTCGCTGTCGTAGTTGTCGCGTTCGAGTTTTCGGGGGTCAAACAGTGGTAGTGATCGGGTCGCCGGAAGGCTGTGTGTGATGAGAACGTTGTTGGGCGTTCGCAGAGCAACCGGCAGACAGCGGAATAATTCCAGATAGGTTTCGTAAATCTGCGGGCCATACGTCGGCCCGTAGGCTTCGAGCACCCCTTCGCGGAATAATGCATTTTGGTTCTCGTCGGCTTTCATCACCGGACGGTTCGTCCATTGGGCCAATTCGTGATTGCCTGGCAGATAGTGGACCTGGTGGGGAAATTGTCCCTTGAGGGCGGCAAACAAATCCACCAATTGGTGCGATTTGTCGCCGCCATGGGGGTAGCGGTATTTTCCGTGGATAAGTTCTTGCAAGACCAAATGCCGGCGGGGATGGTGGGCTAAATCGGCAGCTTTGAGAAGCAACTGAAAGTGGGGTACCTGCCCATGCAGGTCGCCGGCGACCAACACTTCCGTGCAATTCTCCAGCCAGACAGTATGACCGCGGCGACCGCGTGTGCCGCGAACCAAGGTGATGGCATGCCGCAGATGGGTCAACATGCGTTCGGGCGCAGGCACCGGCCTATCCTCAAAGAACGAAGGATGCCTCAATTGTAGCACTTCGCGACAGGTTCGGAACTTCGGGTCGGCCAGGTTCAGGTTCTCGGATGCCAAGCGGCGGCTTCATCCCGCAGCAGACCTGGGCGGGGGCGTCGGGTCGGCTGATGGCCATTGGCGGGCGGCCCGTCAGTTGGCCTTGTCCGAATCGATGGCGTTTGGAGAATAACAAGAGAGCAAAGTGTGCTAAATGGATGTTGAGGTTCAATTAATTCCGGTTCGCGCCGGGCCTAATCGCCCGTGAGCTGTTACATGAGTTTTGCACCCCAACCGCGACGATCGGCACCACGACCATCCATCGGCCTTTATCCGATGGAGTTGTCGCGGAATCTGCGCGTCGATAGTGTTTCGCGGCTGGAACCGGCGCCGCCACAGACCATCGCCGTCGACCAGACAGTGGCCCAGGCGGTGACGCTACTGCGGGAAGCGAATGTGGGTTGTTTGTTGGTGACGCAGCAGCGCCTGTTGGTGGGCATCTTCACCGAACGCGACTTGTTGACGCGCATCCTGTGGCCGGGCGTGGCGTTCGAAACTGCGATCGGACAGGTGATGACACCTCAGCCAGTGACGGTGTCGCCCAAAGATTCGGTGCGGACCGCGATCAAGCGGATGCAGAAGGGCGGGTATCGACATTTGCCGGTGGTTGATGAAGTGGGCCGGCCGGTGGGGGTGCTATCGGTGCGTCGTGTCGTCCACTATCTGGTGGAGCATTTCCCGGAGTTAGTGTTCAATTTGCCCCCGGATCCTAGCCGTTTCCCGGAAACCCCCGATGGGGCGTAACGGTTCAACCAGCATGTGCTGGCGCCGCGATTTGCCTGCCGCGAAAAGCGCCAAATTGGCTCAGGGGTGTGAGGGTTCGTCAGAGCTGTGAGGGCATGGCGCGTTGTCTTTAAGAATAGCTGGGTCAATAACGTAACCAACTGTGATGGTTTGTCAGTGCTGTGAGGGCATGGCGCGGGTCGTTGGTTTCGGCCAGCAGTGGGGGTTTCAGGCTTTCAGCAGGCCGTAATGGATCAACGTTTGCCGGATTTTGGCTTCCTGGGCGGCATCGAGCGGGCACAGCGGCAGGCGCAGCTCGCCATTGCCGCGCCCTAGCAACTTCATGGCCGTTTTCACCGGGATGGGGTTGGTAGCGACACCGAGCATATCGCGGCAGAGAGGGAACAACTTCCGATGCCAGCGGAGAGCGTCATCGAACTGGCCGGCGGCGAAGGCCCGCACCAGGGCCATCATATCTTGCGGAACGATGTTGCCGACCACGCTGACAACACCTTTTCCGCCAATACTCATCAGTGGTAAGGTGAGACTATCGTCGCCGCTGAGAATCGTCAGATCGCACAAGGCAGCGATTTGCGAGGCCTGATCGAGCGAACCGGTGGCTTCTTTGACCGCAACGATCGTCGGGCACTTTTCGGCCATTCGGGCCATCGTTTCCGGAAGAATATTCCCCCCGGTGCGCCCCGGGATGTTGTAAACAACAATCGGCAAATCCGTGGCTTCGGCGATGGTGGCAAAATGGCGGAAGTAGCCTTCCTGCGTGGGTTTGTTGTAGTACGGCCCCACTTGCAGGGTGCCATCAGCGCCGGCTTTGTGGGCGGCTTTGGTCATGCGGACAGCTTCCGCGGTGGAATTCGATCCAGTGCCAGCCATGACTTTTGTCCGTCCCCGCGCCCGCTCGCAAACGAACGCTACCACTCGTTCGTTTTCGTCGTGTGTCAGGGTGGGGGATTCGCCCGTGGTGCCGCAGGGGGCCAGTGCATCGGTGCCTTGTTCGCAGTGCCAATCGACCAGGCGTCCCAATTCGTCCCAATCCACTTCGCCATTTTTGAAGGGCGTCACCAGCGCCACAGTAACACCGGCAAACAATTCCCCGCGGGTGGCAGCCATAGCAAACCTCGGCGCGAACAAGAAAGCCTCGAAGAGAACTAGGTTACGAATCCGCATGGTGATGGACAATTGGTCGGGCCTGCGCCGCCATCAGTATTTGGCTAAATCGCCGCCGCGGCCCAATCCCAGGGCGTCCACCACCTGTTTGGCTCCTTCACTCATGAACTTCAACTCGCTGTTGATGGCGATGAATTGCCAGCCTTCGGCGATACGCATCTTGGCTTCGTCGATACTGAACGTGTGAATGCCCGCAGGAATACCCAGACGCTTACAGCCCGCTAGGATGTCGGCCAGAACTTGGCGGAACTCCTCCGCCGATGGCGGCCGGCCATCGGCTTGCCGCATACTGGCCGCCAGATCGTTCGGCCCCACAAAGATGGCATCCACCCCGGAAACGCCATACACGTCATCAAAGTGCCGAACGGCGTGGATGTGTTCACATTGCAGGATGATGAGGATTTCCTCATTGGCTTTCGCATAGTAGTCGGCCGGGGTTGTGGCGAAGTTGAGAGCATGGACGCTCCCACCCACACTGCGGGTTCCCTGCGGTGGATACAGGCAGGCGCTGACGGCATCGAGTGATTCTTGCCGCGACAGAACCATCGGAACGACAATTCCATAGCCGCCGTTATCGAGAACCCGCTTGATGTGATCGTGGCGGTTACTGGGAACGCGCGCCAGCGGCACACATCCCGCATCGGCAATGGCCGCCAGCATGTGCGTCATCGTTTCGACGCTGACCAGGGAGTGTTCGACATCGACCGTCAGCCAATCGAAGCCCATACGGGCCAGGAATCGCGCTGCGGTGATATTGCCTAGCGAAAGCCAGGTGCCCACGGCGGGCTTCCCCGCTTTCAACAAACGCTTCACAGTGTTGGTACGCATGAGGGCAGTTGTAGTGGAAGAGGCCGCACGAGGCACCCGCTTGCGGTACGCGCTGTCGTTCAGATGAACACTGATGGTAATCAGATGAGCACTAATGGTAATTCTGAGGGTGGCGAGGATGCGGCTCCTACACTGCGGTCGGTGGCAGTGGTGGGAGGGGGCAACAGAGCCTGGCTCGACCGAGCAAACCACAGAGCACATCGCAACGACGGGCAGGATCGTACCCTGCAACCCACCCCACCGGCTAGATCGGTTTTTTCGAGTGAATTTGCTGCGCCTCTTTCCAGATTTCGCCGTAGGCCTCTTTGTCGAATGGTGGGCATCCGGTGGGGAATTGCCCCAGGGGGTGCTCCTTGGTCCGCATTAGCGCGGTGCAGTAACTGAACGTGCGGCAGACGCGCTTGCGATCGAGCTTGCCGTGATCCAGCAGTTGCCGGACCCAATCCGGTTGGGCGAGGGTGGCTCGCCCCACCCCCACGATACTGACGCGGCCATCGCGGACGTTCGCTGCGGCCGCTTGGGGCAAAAACTCCTGCAAGTAGCTGTAACCTGTGCCGACGACAGCCAGGTTGGGGAAGGCCTGCTGGATCGTGGCGGTTGCTCGGAAGTGACGGTCGACACCGACAAGAGGATGTTCGGGGGATTCGTAACCATCCAACGGGGGATACTCGAAAGGCCGACCATAATGCGGTTGCGCGTAGGGGTTACCCATCGAGGTATTCACCAGCGTCACACCCAGCGTCTGCATTTCGGCAATCCACCGCAACGGTTCCGTCAAATCGACGCTGAACGGATCGTTTTCCGACATTCCCCAACCGTTGACCAGCGGCAATTGATGCGCATCGGGTACGCCAATGTCGTTGGCGTCTTTGTGAAAGGGAATACCGTCGAAAATGTTGACGCGCGTGGCAATGAGAATATGCCGGGGCACAGCAGCCCGGACAGCTTGAATCGTTTCGCGGGCAAACCGTGTGCGGTTCTCGTAGCTACCCCCATAACGGCCCGGGCGATTCCGCGCCCCCAACAATTCACTGAGCAAATACCGGTGACATTGCTTGATGTCGACAAAATCGAAGCCCACGTCGACCGCCAACTTCGCCACACGCACATAATCGTCGATCAGCCGTTGCAACTCATCGTCGGAGATCAGCGGATAGTCAGGGGTGATGCGTTCGCCGGTCGCTTTGTTGGCGATGGTTCGTGGATCAAGGATGGGGTCGTGGGTTGCGATGATCGGCCGGGGATGACTGTACCGCCCGGAGTGCGTCAGTTGCAAACCGACGAGCAGATCGGAATCGGTACCGTTGGCGTCGCGATGCGCTTGGCGGCAGGCCTCGACCAGACGAGCGAAAGCCCCTTGGGTCGATTCGTTCAACATGATCTGCCGGGGAGTAGCCCGGGATTCATTCGTGATGGCGCAGGCCTCGCCCCAAATGAGCTTGGCGCCGCCAGCTCCAAAGCGAATCCAGCGGCGCAATGTCAGTTCGCCCGGAGAACCATCGTGTTGGCCATCGCAGCCTTCCATCGGATGAACGCACCAGCGGTTGCCGAGGGTCCGTGGCCCAATCGTGAGGGGTTGAAACAGGGGGGACAGATCGTCGGTGAAGCGAAGATCGATACCCAGCCGGAGGTTTTCCGCTTGCAGTTCCGCGGGCGATTTGTACTTGAAAAACCGGGCCATGAAGGGTCTCCGCGCTGCTGGAGATAACTCAGCCAATTCGTGCCGAAATTCCTGTCAAGTTTGGTTTCTGCGAAGCTTGGTTTTCAGACCCTGGAGCCGACATTGCTACGCGGCGGACCGCACCGCCGAGAATACGTCAGTCGCTGGGCTATGCGAGCCATTACCCAAGGGCAGGGTTGGTGTCGTTTTTGGTCGGCGGTTCTCGGAACAACCCCGCGAAGACCACAAGTGCCGCCATATAACCCACCAGAGGCACTAACCATACGGCGGGCCATTGCGTCACACCGTCGTGACGGTAACTGGCGACCGTCTGACTGGCCACCACATTGCCCATCAGAACCGCTGGCCCACTCCCCAAAAAGGTGACCAACGATTGCGCCCCGGCACGCAAGTGCTGTGGCGCTTCGCGATCCACCAAATACGCCCCCAGCATGCTGTAGAAGGCATAGCCCCAACCGTGCATCGGCAAGGCAATCGCCACAATACCGGGAGTATACGCCGTATACAACAGAGCATTGCGCAGCACCAAGCCCCCCAAGCCCAGAAGCATCAGCGATTTCAAACGCCATCGCCGCAACAACCACGGTGTGGCCGCCATACAACCAATCTCGCACCACTGAGCCAGCGTCATAATCACTTCTGGCGACCATCGGCCCCACCGCCCCCAATCCCATTCCACCCCCAGTTCTTTCAAATAGGGTGGAACAAACAGGCTGTAGAACTGATTCATGGCGTTACACACAAACAGCACCAGAGCAAAGACAACGAAGGATCGGTCGCCAAACATGCGCATCGCAGGCAAACCGATCACTTCCTTCACCGGGCGGCCATAACCCTTGGGCGGAGTATGGGGCAACACCGAGGCAAAAAGAGCCAACACTGCCGATGTAGCTCCCGCCACATACAACGGTTGTGACGATACCGGCTCCAGACACCAACCCACGACAAATCCCGCCACGATCCAACCGAACGTCCCCGTCAGCCGGACATACCAAAACGCACCATTTCCTGCGGATAAATTCCGAAAACTGATCACGGTGCTGAGTGTTAATGTAATTTGCGTGCCAATCGCGTAGGCGGACATCAGCAGGAACAAGGAGGCCACGAATCGGGTGGCCGGCGGAGAACCGGTGCCGAAGTGGTCGCACAGCCGCCCCGCGGCGACCATCAACATAGCCATCACCGCATGGGTCACACCGAGAACTTTTTCCGTAGCAAACCAACGATCGGCGAGCAAACCTACCACCAACGGCGCAACAATCGCCCCCAGCGCAAAGGTAGCGTAAATCCAACCCACTTGCGTAGGCGAGAAGCCTAAACCACCCTGTTCCAAGGGTGTTTGCAAATACCGCGTCAGCGGAACAATCATCGCGCTGAGGGCAAAGTACTGCAGAAACATCATCGCCGCCAGGCGAATAGGCACCGACCCGGGCATCCTCGCTCCTTACGGCCATGGCCGCCTTGTGTTTCTGTGTTGTATCAATTGACGCTCGCAGAAGGGGGGGCGTGTAGTCGTTCGAAGCTTAGCGTGTAGGATGTCGCGGGTGAACCATTCTCGTCAGCCCAATGGCTCGTTATGCTGACCGAATTCTGCTGTTCGTGTGGGGCGCTGGCGGCCGCCCTCTTCGTCGCGGCCGTCTTGCTGCGTCTGGCCATCACCTTCGCCAATCTTTTTGTTCGGCCCAGTCAACTGAAAACCGCTCCTGGCGACAATTGGGGCGACCTCAGCCAATGGAACTGGGACGATTGGGACGACGACGACGACGAACCCGAAAAACTCCCACCCCCACCCCGACAAAAGGCCATTCCCCAACCTGGGATCATCAAATCCCTCCTGATGGTCTTCCTCATGCTGATCGCCGGGAGCATCAGTTACGCTTGTCTCGGCTTTTTCTTGGGAGAATTGCTGGAATTGCGCATGCGCCGCTTCGAAACCCGCATGCTCGCCTTGGCCCTGAATCTCCCGTTCGGTTTCTTGCTAATGTGCTTTGTGTTGAGCTTGCTTCTACCAACGACCTTCTGGCGCGCAGCTTGGGTCGCCTTCATGTACCATGTGATTCTGATCGGCTTCAGTTTCTTGGTCGGTGTCATCATCTTCGGGCTGATAGCATTGATCGCCTGAAGCGTGGCCAACAACATGCCGATCGGGTTGTCGTTGCCGGAGAACCGGGGATGGGTTGCGCCCTCTGCCAGCCTGACCAACGGTCAGGCCGTGGCCGCATGATCACGACGGCGGCACGATGAGCCAGGCTGTGTTGTGGGAAACCCTCGGGTGGGGTGATGCGAAGTCAAGCCCATGGATGACGATGGGGGGCCGTGTTTGTGGACCGCATGGAAGCGCCAGTGGGGCTACTGCCTAGTCCGGCCAGGGGCTGACCAAGTGCCATTCGACCCGTGCATGGGTCGCAGATCATCAGAGTAGGGCGTGACTTCTCCCGCGTTAAGGTCGTGCCACTCTTATAAGGTCGTGCCACTCTTATTCTTCCGTGGAAGCGGCGCAGACCACCGGAGTGAGACGTAACCAGCTCTGGCTCCACGCGGATGTCTACTTTTGGCGAAATGTTCCACGTGGAACGTCGGCGATTGTTAGAATGTCGCGCCGAAGTCCCCGAGGATATTGAACATATGAATACTCATGGCGTTTTCACGATTTTGTTCCCGAATTGGCACACCATCCTAACTAGACAAAAGTAGACATTCTAACTAGACAAAAGTATACATTATCCGACACTGCCGACAAACACACTCTTGAGCGTCAGACGTCAGACTTCAGCGTCCGCAGCATCCACGCAGCATCGAACAGGCCGCTTGCCAGCTCGCGCCGGTGCTGGCGGCTGCCATTCGGCCACTGACCGAGGGCCATTCGGCCGCTGACCGAGGGTGATGGTGGGATTGTCCGTGTACGTTGACCTATCGCGCTCACTCAACGTGTTTGTACCACCGCCAGCAGAAATCGCCCCACGCGATGATGGGATACTCCGCATCGGCTAGTCGTTGCGTGGGCGAAGTTCCCCGGTTGGCGACATTTCATCATCCGCCTTGGTTGCTTACAATAGTTACGCTAGAGACTGGCTGAGGATTCATCATGACGAACAACGAGCAAGACATCGTCAAAATCTACTCCGGGCCTTGGGTGACCGTGGAGTTGTATCAACAGGCCTTGCGGGAAGCCCACATCGATAGCCAGGTGGTCGGGTTGAATCTGACAGCCAGTATTGGTACCGCGTTAGCCGATTCCGTGGAATTGTGGGTGAAAAGTGAAGATTTTGATAAAGCCAAAGCGGCGATCGAGCTTTATGAGAAAACAAAAGGCGGCACGAAGGGATAAGAGCCTGATTTTCCTCTCCACACTAGCGGGATAAGATCAAAGGCTGATTTTCCTCTCCACACTAGCGGGAGAAGATCAAGGGCTGATATCCTCTCCACGCTAGCGGGATAAGATCAAAGGCTGATTTCCTCTTCACACACTAGCGCGATTCGCCGCGTGAGTGCAGCGAACGATTCGGCCACGGGCGTGGCCTTCGTTGTGGTTGGGTGTCGTCATGCCCCCTGGGCGATCCCTGCTGAGTCGCCACAGCCTGTGGCATGTCGCGACTGGCTATAAAACAAGCGGTGGCGGCGAGTCTTGGCGATCCCTGCTGAGTCGCAACAACGTGTGGCGTGGGCCGGCGATCTTGCGGGCTGGTATTGTCCGGTCTCTCGCCGATCCTGCGGCCGGGGAACAATCTCCGTCAGGCCGCGTCGGCAACAGCAACAGCTTCGTCTTGTGTTAACTTCGTCTTGTGTTAACTCGCTGATCCTGCGGCTGGGGAACAATCTCCGTCAGGGGTCGTCGTCAGGGTCTGCCAGTTCTTCGAGGTACAGCCACATCTCATCGACGTCGAAAGTCGTCGGCGCGGGGCCGAGGAGCCGTTTCCATGCTGCTTTTTGCTCGTCGGAGAGTAGCCGTTCCATCTCCTTCAGCCGATCTTTTCGCAGGGACAACAGGTCGAGTTTTGGGCAATAGAGTCCGGCGATACCGTGTGGCCCTTCGAAATACCGTTGCAAGTCATTGCGGATGTGCTCGACGATCTCCTCGGATTTTTTCTTCTGTTCGGCGGTGAATTGCAATTTCTCTTGAACGAATGGATCGGCGAACGCGGCTGCACCCCGGAGGTGCCAATCGATCTGCCGCAAACGCTGCCGTTGGGTCGCCGAGAGTGATTGCACGCAGTCGGTGTGGACTTTGTCGAGTGCTGCGCGTTGTTCTTGGAGAACTTTCTCGTAATGTTCTGGCTGGGGATTAGGAGTTTGTAGCGCCTCCATCAACTTCTTCTTGTACTCTTCTTCAATATCCGCGAGGCGGTCGATGAAGGTGATCCGTTGTTCGGGGGTCATCTTCAGCTCGATTTGGATTTTGCGGTGTTGGAGCAGCTTCGCCGTCACCCGGGGAATGCTATCGTCGTCTTTGGGTGGTGGCGGCACGGGAGCCGCCTCTGCGAACCGACCGACACAACATGCCATGACGATGCCCAGAATAGCGCGTGACATGTCGTCAATCCCTTTTGGCACAAAAGAGGGGAAACTGATTTAATAACTCACTGGACCGCGGTGCGTTGGTTAGTTCTATCGGAGAAAGGCCGCACTCCAGGAAAATTGCGATGATTTACCATGCCCGGCATTTTCGGACTGGTGAAGCAGTGGCTGTGACCGTCGAGGCGGGCCGGATCGTGGCGTGTTCCCCCTCGGATCAGCGACCGACACTATGGATCGCACCGGCGTTTTTCGATCCTCAGATCAACGGGGCCCGCGGGATCAGCTTCAACGCGCCAACACTCACCCCCCTGCAGGTGCAAACCGTGGTCGAAGTGTGTCGTCGCCACGGGATTGGCAGCTTCTGCCCCACGCTCATTACTGGCTCGTTTGAGGCGTTACGCCATGGATTCGCCACGTTGGCGCAGGCGATGGACGAGGACAAGCGCTTGGCCCAGCGCATAGCCGGTTTTCATCTCGAAGGACCGTATCTGTCGGCTGAAGATGGTCCTCGTGGCGCCCATCCGAAAGATTACATTCGTGATCCGGATTGGGATGAATTCCGCCACTGGCAAGACGCTGCGGGCGGCCGTATCCGCATGGTCACGCTCGCTCCGGAACGCCCTGGGGCGCTGGCGTTTATCGAAAAGCTGACGGCATCCGGAGTTGTGGCCGCGATTGGTCATACGGCGGCCACCAGCGCGCAGATTCGCGACGCGGTCAAGGCCGGAGCTTGCACAAGTACCCACTTGGGCAATGGTTGCCATGCCACACTTCCTCGCCACGACAACTACCTCTGGGAACAACTCGCTTGCGATGACCTGTGGGCCAGCATCATTCCCGACGGTCACCATCTGCCCGCGACAGTCGTGAAGTGCATCACCCGCATCAAAGGTGTCCAGCGCTTGTTGATCACCTGCGATGCGAGTAGCCTCGCGGGGATGCCGCCAGGGCTTTATCACGAATGGGGAGCAGATTTGGAAGTGCTTCCCAATGGCAAAATTGTCGTCCGGGGTACGCCCTTTCTGGCCGGAAGTGGTCATTTCACCGATACTTGCGTGGCCAATTGCATCCGTATGGCCGGATTGTCCCTGGCTGAGGCCATCGATTTGGCATCCGCCCAACCCCGACGATTGCTGAACCTCCCGCCCGCCACGCTCGAAGTGGGGGCGAAAGCCGATTTCATTCTCTTCGAGTGGGAACCCAACGGGGAGCTATGTATTCATCACATTGTGGATGAGTTTAGTTCGTTTTCCATCGCCGGCCGTGGATCATCAGAAACCTAGCATTGTCAATACATGGCAATGCGTGGGGTGCACTGGCCATCGAATCAGACTTACCATCGAATTTGGTGGCCTCATCCACGTATCCGATTCCGCGTCAGAGGGCGGTGTTGAATGTGGGGTGCTCGAGCGAATGGCGCTGGCGGCTGGGTGATGGAGGTATGGCGTTTGCAGGTTAAGGCTAGCTGTTTTTCTCGGTGAAATGCCGCTTGTGAAGCGCTGTTCGCGGGAATTGTGGTTTGCGAAGGCTGTTGACACCAACGGGTGGCTGAAGAGAACGGGTGGCTGGAAAGCTTTGCGAATCTTGAAGGTACCAGCGTTCGTTGGGTTTTTCATCCGGTCCAATACAAGCGAGTGTTCGGAAAGTATGGCCACAGCGATTGAATCCAGTTGGTCGGCCTTGATTGTGGACGACGACCCGGCGATTCGCCAGTCCCTGCGGTTGTGTCTGGAGGCCCAGCACGGTCGTGTCCAGCAAACGGGGACGGCGGCGGGCTGTCTGGAGGCGTTGGAGCGGGGGCGTTTTGATGTTGTTTTCTTGGATTTGTGGTTGGGGTCGGAGTCGGGGCTGACGGTGTTGCCAGAAATCTTGCGCCGCCAGCCGGGAGCCGGCGTTATCGTCATCACGGCCTATGCGACTTACGAATCGGCGGTGGAGGCGATGAAATTGGGTGCGGTGGACTATCTGCCCAAACCCTTCACACCCGATCAGGTTCGGACCGCGGCGCAGCGGGTGGTCACGGCCAGTGTCCTCCGTCGCCGGCTCAGCGAACTCCAAGATCGGCTCGACGAAACCGAGGGTGAAATCCTTTTTGAAACGTGCAGCTCCACCTACGCTGCGTTTCTCCAGACCGCTCTCCGGGCGGCGGCCTCCGATGCGGTGGTTCTTTTGCGGGGAGAAAGTGGAACCGGCAAGACGGTTCTGGCGCGCTGGATGCGCAAGCACAGCCGCCGCCCGGAGGGGCCTTTTGTGACCGTTCACTGCCCGATGCTCTCCAACGAACTGATGTCGAGCGTCTTGTTCGGCCACAAGAAAGGGGCCTTCACGGGGGCTGTGGCCGATGCGGTGGGCAAAGTTGAGGAAGCCGAGGGCGGGACGCTGTTTCTGGATGAAGTCGGCGACCTCAACGCCGATGCGCAAGCCCGCTTGTTACGCTTTCTCAACGACCGCACCTACGAACGGGTTGGTGAAGCCAAGGAGCGACGGGCCGATGTGCGCCTCATCGCCGCGACCAATCGGGCCTTGGAAGACGACGTCAAAGCCGGGCGCTTCCGCGAAGACTTGTTCTTCCGCCTCAATGTCATTACCCTCACCGTGCCCAGCCTGCGCGAACGCCCGGATGATGTGCTGCCGCTGGCCCGACATTATCTGAGCTTCTTCGAACGCCGTCAGGGGCGGCGGAATCTGAGCTTCTCGGCGGCTTGTGAAGCAGCGATCACGGCTCATACCTGGCCCGGCAATCTCCGCGAACTGCGCAATGCCGTGGAACGCGCTGTCATCCTCTGCCCGGCTTGTGTCATTGAAGCCCAGGATCTGGGGTTGCTTGCTCCCCGGTCGTCGGCCACCGTGGAATTGGGGGCTGATGTGTCGTTGGAAACCCTCGAACGTGAACACATCGCCCGAGTCGTGGCCCGTGCCGGTTCTTACGAAGCCGCAGCACGCATTCTGGGAATCGACGTGACGACCCTGCAACGCAAACGCAAACGCTATGGCCTCGCATGAGCCGCTGGCGTCTTCAAACACGTTTCATCTTGGCCGGCTGTCTGTTGGTGGCCGCCACCATTGGCAGTAGTCTCGCCAGTATCTGGACGTTTGCCCAAATCACCGAAACCACCGACGACGCGGTGCGTTCCAGTCAAGAAATGATCGACCTCAGTGCGGCCATTCACAGTTCCTTAGAACGCGAAGACGATGCCTTGTTGCTATTTCTCAGCGGGCCTGTCGACGTGGCACGCCAGGAACTAGCCGCCGAACGGCAACGCGGCGACCAAGCCCTGGAGAAACTACTCCACCGGCTGGCCACGGATAGCACCGATCCAGAGAACCTTGCCGTCCGTTTGCAGCACGGCATCTCGGCGTATCGAGCGGCCGGTGATGCTCTGTTGGCCACCACCGACCGCAACGGCGGACTGGAAACGTATCACCGTCTGGTCAATCCGCGTCTCCGCGAGGCCGTAGCCCAGTGCGATTTCTTGCGTGAGAAGAATTTTCGGCGGATGCAAGAAGCAGGTATTGTGGCTCGCGACCAAGCGGCCCGCGGAACACGCGGGGTTGTGGCCATTGCGGCTGCCAGTGTCGTGGTGGGAATTGGCGTGGCGGTGTGGCTGGCCCGGGCGGTGCTGCGGCCGATCCGGGAATTGACCGAATCGGTCGAAGCCATTCGCTGTGGCGATTTCGACCGCCGCGTCACCAGGGCTTCCCAAGATGAATTGGGGCAACTGGCGATGGGCTTCAACCGCATGGCAGAGGCTTTGGCCGAATATCGACAATCCAGTTTAGGAGAACTCCTCGCCGCCAAAATGACGCTGGAAGCGACTCTCAACGCTCTTCCAGATGCCGTCATGGTCTTTGGCCCCGGGGGGACCGTGGCAGCCTATAATGCGCCGGCGGGCGAACTGCTCGCAGCTTGCGGCGCGGCGGCCGCCGAACGCCTAGCCGATATTCCCTTGCCGCGGGAGTACCGCGCGGCCATTGAAACCGCCCTTGCCGGACGAATCCCCCCTGCGCACAGCTTTGATTTCACCCGTACCTTCAGTGTTGTTCTCCGTGGCCAACCACGACGTCTTTTGCTGACGGCCGTTCCGGTACCGCAGTTTGCGCCGGGCCAATACGGGGCCGTGGCGGTTTTTGACGACGTGACCGAGTTCGCCCGCCTCGATGAACTTCGCAGCGAACTCATTGGAATGGCCTCCCACGAACTCAACAGTCCGCTAACAGCGCTGCGGATGAACTTGCTGATGCTCGATGAGTGTTCGCGGCCCCTCACCGGTCGCCCCCGCGAATTGCTGGAAGCAGCCATCGCCGGCTGTGAAGAGTTGGGCCGCACCGTGGAAGAATTGCTCGATGTCAGCCGCATCGAGGCTGGGCAATTGCGGTTGAACCGTACGTGGGTCGATCTGACCACGGTCCTGGCGGGAGTGATCAAGACGTTACAAACTCGCTTTGATGATGCTGGGGTTCAGTTGGTTGTGACCACGCCGCCTTCCTCCAGTTCTTTGGGCGTTTGGGGGGATTCGGCTCGGCTGGCGAATGTTTTGGCCAATATCTTGGGCAACGCCCTGAAATATTCGCCCACCGGCGGCACTGTGCAGGTTTCCTTGGGGGCCGGGCAAAATGCCGGGCGGGCGGATGCTCCGGTTGTGCAAATTGCCGTGACGGATGAAGGGCCGGGGGTTCCTGAACCATTCCGGGAGCGGATTTTCGAGAAATTTTTCCGCGTCGAACACCATCTGGGTTTCCGTGGAAAAGACGTGCGCGGGGCGGGTATTGGCTTGTATTTGTGTCGGGAAATCATTCACTCCCACGGTGGCACGATCTGTTGTGAACCTGGTCCCGGTGGCATTGGCACGCGATTTGTCATCTCTTTGCCAGTCGATCGTTGAGTTCTCGTCAAGCGGTCTCACCCTGTCGCGGTTGGGTCCGAGGACCGACCGGGGGTGAGTCCTCTGGCTTGGGCCTTCGATATTGTCTTCCACCGCTGCTGCGATTTTGGAGTTGTGCCATGAAAGCCCGCTTGCCTCGTTGTGCCTTCACGTTGATCGAGCTTTTGGTGGTCATTGCGATCATCGCCATTCTGATTGGTTTGCTATTGCCGGCGGTGCAGAAGGTGCGCGAAGCCGCGGCCCGCATGAGTTGCCAGAACAACCATAAACAAGTGGCCGTCGCCATCCACAATTACGCCGATACCAATCAAGGACGCTTGCCGCCGGTCAACTACATCAATCGCTTGGGGGCCACCCCGGTAATCGCTAGTGCTCATTTCGCGATTCTGCCCTATCTGGAACAAGACAACGTGTTTCGCCAGTACGACATGGCGATCAGTCAGAACGGCTTTCTCGGAGCGCGGTTGTTACCCCTGAAGGTCTTTGTCTGCCCCGCCGACCCGACCCATGCGAATGGGATGAGTACTTTGCCCTGCGCTCCGACCGAGTTGGTCACGCGGGATACGTTGGCCGGCGTGCCGATCGCGGGCTGTTCGGTGTCCTACAATTTGGCGTTATTTGGTGCCGGTCGGACCTATGACGACCGCCCCGTCAATGCGCCGGATGTTCTGCCATCGGGGCGGTCCAGTCCGTTTTTGATCGGCAATATTCCCGATGGGGCGTCCAATACTATCGCCACGGTGGAGCAAGCCGCATCGTATCCCTATGCCCATTTGCAAGACCCCGGCTACGATCCGAACGCGCCGGACAATTCCTACCACAATATCACCAGTTGGTCGTACCCTGCCTACGTCGATACCTACGGCCCTCACTATCCGAATCCGATTTACTTTGATGTCGTTGGCCCCAATTCGGGATTGTACGATCCACCGCAGATCGGCACGACCATTCGCGAAGCTAACCCGGATACGTGCCAGAGCTTCCATTCGGGTGTTATGGTCGTCAGCCTGATGGATGGCAGCGTGCGCACGGTCGGGGCTGGGGTTTCCCTGCTCACATGGCGTCGGGCCGTGAATCCGCAAGATGGCTTGCCCCTGGGGGCTGATTGGTGAGCTGATGTCATCGCCAAGCAGGTTTCACCCACCTTCATTCCGTGTTCTCATTCCGTATTCTTCCGGGGGACAAAACTATGAAACCGCTGCGATTGACGAGGTATTTGAGCTTGTTGATGGTAGGCGGCGTCACTGTCGTTGCGTCAGGGTGTTCGGGATCAGCCGGCGCAGAGGTCACTGGTACTGTGCGCTTTGAAGGACAACCCCTCAAAGGTGGTAAGATTACGTTTTACCATCCTCACCAACCGGGACGCAACGTTTCGGCCTACATTCAGCCCGATGGCACCTATCGCATCCTCGAAGTCCCGTATGGCCAGGTGAAAGTCACGGTTGTGGCCCTGCCGCCCAAGAAAAAGGATCGCCACGGAAAGGGGCCTGCGCCAGCGCCACTGCCGGCGATTCCCCTGAAATACACCGACCCAGCAACGACGGATTTGCTCTGCCCGGTTCGTCATGCCACCCAGACTTGTGACATCGACTTATCGTCGTAAGTCCTGGATATATATACTTTTGTTCAAATCTGTACCGCGTGAACCGGTTGTGCCGGCGGCGGCCTTCCCGTTGGACGACGATGGGTGGTCGGAATGCTCCGTTGAACCCAACCGCAACAGCGGTCCGGTTCAGTGCTGACTCGGACTGGGAATGGAGTTCTCATGCCCACGATCTGTTGTGGGTTGTGGGGTGTAGGTGTACTGCCAAAGTGCCAGCGGCCGTCGTGGTGAGAAACCGGCGGCTGTCGGTTTTTCCGACACTGCGAACGTGTGCTTGTCGCTTTCATCCGCATGGCGTGATGTTGAGGAGTATGTGATGTTAGCCCCGCCCGTGACACGCCTGAGCAGTAGCCGTTCTCGCGCGACGGAACCCATTGTGGAAGCCGCGCGGCAGGCGGCGTTGGACGTCTTCATTTCCTTGGCCAGTAGCCAGCAGGGCTTGAGCCGCGTCGAGGCGTTGATTCGCCGTGCTCGCTTCGGACCCAACGAAATTGCCCGCGAACGGCCGCCGCGATGGTATGTGCAACTTGTGCACGCCTTTCATACGCCCTTTACCTATCTTCTCGTAACCTTGGCCATCATCTCGTTCGCCACCGATGATCTGAAGGCGACGACCGTGATTGGTCTGATGGTTGGGATCAGTGGTCTGCTGCGGTTTTGGCAGGAATATCGGTCGGGGCAGGCCGCGGAACGCTTACGGTCGCTGGTGCGGACAACGGCGACGGTGGTTCGGCCCGAGTCCCCGCTGCAGGAAGTGCCGATTCACGAACTGGTGCCCGGTGATGTGATTCAACTGTCGGCCGGCGATCTGATTCCTGCGGATGTCCGCTTGCTTTCCACCAAAGACCTCTTCGTGAGCCAGGCTACCCTGACCGGAGAATCGCTGCCGGTGGAGAAGACCGCGGATACCTCGCCGGCAGAAATCGAACGCCTCTTGGCAGCCAACGCTTCGCCACTGGAGCTACCGAATGTCTGTTTTTTGGGCAGCACGGTGGTCAGTGGCACGGCTCAGGCGGTGGTGGTTGTGACCGGGGGGCAGACCTATTTGGGCGCTTTGGCGGGGCACCTTGTCGGCCAGCGGGCCGAAACCGCCTTCGATAGGGGCGTGCGGGGGGTCAGTTGGCTGTTGATTCGCTTCATGCTGGCGATGGTTCCGGTTATTTTCTTCCTCAATGGGCTGACCAAAGGCGATTGGACCGAGGCTTTTATGTTCGGAGTGGCGATCGCGGTCGGGCTGACGCCCGAGATGCTGCCGATGATCGTCACGGCCAACCTGGCCCGCGGTGCGATGGCGATGTCGCGCCGGAAGGTGATTGTCAAGAAATTGCCAGCGATTCAAAATCTCGGTGCGATTGATGTTCTGTGCACCGACAAAACCGGAACCTTAACACAAGATAAAGTCGTCCTCATTCAGCACTTGGATTTAGAGGGTCACGAATGCGAAGAAGTGCTGGAGTATGCTTATCTGAACAGCTACTTCCAAACAGGCTTGAAGAATCTGCTCGACCGAGCGGTGTTGGAACATGAAGACCTCACTGCAACCCGTGAATTGACCAAGCGTTACATCAAATGCGATGAAGTTCCCTTCGATTTTCAGCGGCGGCGCATGTCGGTGGTGGTGCATGAAGTGTTTCGCGGCCGGGATTTGCTGATTTGCAAGGGAGCGGTGGAGGAAGTGTTGGCCGTTTGCTCAGAAGCCCGCGTCGGCGAGCGAACCATTCCCCTCACCGACCCTGTGCGTGATGAAGTACTGCGACAACGCACGTCGATGAACGAAGATGGCCTGCGGGTCATTGCGGTTGCCATCAAACAAGTCTGGAGCCAGCCCAACAAACAGTACGGAGTGGGGGATGAGAACAATCTGACGCTGATTGGGTTTATCGCGTTTCTTGATCCGCCCAAAGAATCGGCGGCTCCCGCCTTAGCGGCCCTGGCGCACCATGGAGTGACGGTCAAAATCCTCACGGGCGATAACGATTTGGTGGCGCGCAAGGTGTGTCGGGATGTGGGCTTATCCGTGGCGCAAACGCTTTTGGGGCATCAAGTTGAAGCGATGGACGAGGCCGAGTTGGAAGCGGCGGTGACCCACGTGACACTCTTCGCCAAGCTCAACCCGTCCCAAAAGGCACGGATTATCGCTGCCCTCAAACGTCGCGGGCACACGGTGGGCTTTTTAGGCGACGGCATCAACGATGCCCCGGCTCTGCGCGAAGCCGACGCCGGCATTTCCGTGGATACGGCGGCCGACATCGCGAAAGAATCCGCAGACATCATTCTGCTGGAGAAAAGCCTGCTGGTGTTGGAAGAAGGAGTGTTGTTAGGCCGACAAACTTACGGCAACACCATCAAGTACATCAAAATGGCGGCCAGTTCCAACTTCGGGAATGTTTTCAGCGTGCTTGTGGCCAGTGTGTGGCTGCCGTTTCTGCCCATGCTGGCAATCCACCTGCTGATTCAGAACCTGCTGTACGACATCTCCCAAATCGGCATCCCATTCGACCGCATGGACGATGAGTATTTGGAAAAACCCCGCAAATGGCAAGTGAATGATCTGGGCCGTTTCATGCTCCTGATTGGTCCGATCAGCTCCATTTTCGACATCACAACCTTCTGCGTTTTGTACTTCATTTTCCAGGCCAATACTCCGGAGAAGCAGAGTCTGTTTCAATCGGGGTGGTTTGTGGAAGGGTTGCTCTCGCAAACCCTCATCATTCACATGATCCGCACCAGCAAGGTTCCTTTCCTGCAAAGCACAGCAGCCCTGCCGTTATTGATCCTGACGGTCTGCATCATGGCATTGGGGATCGCCATTCCCTTCAGCCCACTGGGTGCTGCGGTTGGTATGGTCCCGCTGCCGTGGGCGTACTTTCCGTGGTTGGTCGCCACCCTTTTGGCTTACTGCTTGCTTACGCAGATGGTCAAACGCTGGTACATTCGCCGCTTCGGCATGTGGTTATAACCGGGGGAATTCCATCGACATCTCTGAGGAGTTGATCTGCCGCCACTGCATGGCAAAGGCGGTGGGTAGTAGGTTGATTTTGTTAATCGTGGTGACTACCGTGCTGAGTTGGTTGTCGGGATGAAGCCACCACCAAGCGTGGAACGTGTGCTGACGGGAAGTGTGATGCTGCTGGGGACATTCGCCTTAAACACTGTGGCTGCGTTGCTGATGGGGGTCCTCATCGGTTTGGAGCGGCAATGGCGACAGCATACCGCGGGCTTGCGGACGAATGCTCTGGTCGCCTTGGGGGCGGCGTTGTTCGTCGGGATGTCCACGCTCATCGACCATGAAGCCAGCCCCACACGCATAGCCGCGCAGGTTGTCAGTGGTTTGGGCTTTCTCGGCGGTGGGGTCATTCTCCGCGAAGGCTTGAATGTCCGGGGATTGAACACGGCGGCGACCATCTGGTGCAGTGGGGCGGTCGGCTCGCTCGCAGGAGCCGGTTTTCCCCTCGAAGCCCTGCTGGGCACCGCCGGAGTACTCTTCGTCCACTTAGGGCTTCGACCGGTCACACGGTGGATCGACGCCCGCACGAAGTCCGCAACCGATGTGGAAGCCCTCTACCGCTTGCGCGTCGAAACCCTTCACCACCGCGATGCCCATATCCGTCACATTCTCATGCGGCATGTCAACGGTCACGAGAAACTCACCTTACAAGGGATCGCGACCGACGATGAAGAAGGCGACCGTGCCGTGGTTGTTGCCACCATTTATTCCCCCGAACGCAACGATCGGGCGATGGAAGAAATTGTCGCCCGTGTCAGCTTGGAACCCGAAGTGAAAGCCGTCAGTTGGCAGCGCACGGCGGCCTGAGGCCACGCGGCGGCTTCCAATCCCGGGCACCGACGCGGAGGGGGGTATTGATCAGTTCGCAAATGAAGATAGGTCACTTTCCAGTCGGGGCAACGTCTATCCCTCGACGAATGACAAAACCATCCCTCGATGAATAACAAAAAAATTATCACTCGATGGATAACAAAAGTTCACTTTCCGGTCGTCGGATCGCGGATTCATCCGATTCCACCTGCTGATCCTCCTCTGTTGTTCCTTCACTTGCCGATGCAGAAGCGCGAGAAGATGCGGTCGAGCAGGTCATTTGTGTAGATGGCACCGGTCATTTCGCCGAGTTGCTCAATGGCTTGCCGCAGAGCGAAGGCCAGTAGCTCGGGCGGTTGATCGCTAGCGGCCAGATCGGCAGCTTCCTGAAGCCGAGCCAGGCAGGCTTGAACGTGATGCCGGCAGCGGCTTTGGCTGGGGGCCAGGGGCGGGCGTGTCAAGGTGATGATGGCCTCGTGCAACGCGGCCCGCACCGCTTCCAGGCCGTCGGGCAACTGTGTCGAGCATGGAATCACCGGCAGCGGCCCAAGCGGATGGGCGGTTGCGGCCGAAGTGGAGGACCGAGCGGCTGCGCTAATCGGTTCTTCATTTGCTAAGTCCATTTTGGTTCGCACTTTCAAGACGTGTCCGCCCAGCCGCTGCAGCCGAGCGGCCGCAGTCGATGGGAATTGACCGTGTTCGTCGCACCACAAAAGGATGTCGGCGTGGTGGGCTTGTTCACGGCCCAGTTGTTGGGCTTGTTCTTCGATGGTGTCGTTGGCGTCTTGCCAACCGGCGGTGTCGATCAGTTCGACGGGAACCCCCGCGATGGTCAGGGACTTGGTCAGGTAGTCGCGGGTCGTGCCGGGAAGGGGGCTGACGAGGGCTGTGGCCCCGGCGAGGGCGTTGAAGAGGCTGCTTTTGCCAGCGTTCGGAAGCCCGACCAAAGCCACCCGCACGGGCCGACCGCTGACAGTGCGGGTATCGAGTTGCTGTTGCACACCTTGCAATAGCTCGAGACCGGTTTGAAGTCGCTGCAGAATGTCGGATTTTCCGACAAAGGTAATATCTTCATCGACGAAGTCGAGAGCGGCCTCGATGTCGGCCAGAAGGTTGAGCAGATCGTCGCGGAGGGTCTCGAGGGGGCGAGAGAGGCCGCCGGCGAGTTGGGTGAGAGCCGCTTGCAGGTCGGCTTCGGTTTCCGCTTCGATGACGGCTTGGACGGCCTCGGCTTGCGGGAGGTTCTTCTTGCCGGCCAAAAAGGCACGCAGGGTGAATTCCCCCGCACGGGCCGGTCGTGCGCCTGCGGTGAGAAGATCGGCCACCAGGCGCTCCACCAGAGGTGGCGACCCCAGGGTGTGAATTTCCGCAACATCTTGTCCGGTATAGGAATGCGGCTGAGCGAAAACGTAAAGCATCGCCGGCACAAGGGCGTGGACACCGCTGAGCCGCAGCCTACCGCGAATCAGCCGCCGCCGCCGAGCTGCCCGAAGCCAGCCCAAAGGTTCTTCATTGGCGGTGAAGACGGCTTCGACCACACGTTGGCTGTGGGGGCCACTGACGCGGACAATCGCCCGCCGCGCCGGACCTGGAGCCGACGAGACCGCCACAATAGTATCTTCCAAATGCGGAGCCGTGACCTTCTCAAACGCCATGACTTCTCCCAATCTGTACACCGGCATTATCGATCATGGCATCAACCGGAGACAAGCCCATGACAGCCGAGGCTGCCTACGCCGAACTGATCCGTCGTTCCAAAGAACTGGGGCTGATCCATTCATGCTCCGCAGTGCTAGGATGGGACCACCAAACTTACATGCCACCCCAGGGGGGAAAATTGCGCGGAGAACAGATGGCCTATCTTGCGTCGTGGGCGCATCAGCGGCTGACCGATCCGCACGTGGGGGAATGGCTGGCCACGATCGAGACCTCCGACTTGGTGTCGGACCCGGAATCGGATGCTGCGGCTAATGTGCGCGAGCTGCGCCGGGCCTACAACCGGGCGACAAAAATACCCTCA
This sequence comes from Gemmata sp., assembly GCA_025055115.1. Lineage (GTDB taxonomy): Bacteria > Planctomycetota > Planctomycetia > Gemmatales > Gemmataceae > Gemmata. The sequence goes on along the minus strand of JANWYJ010000070.1, from coordinate 12,323 downwards.
GCGTTGGTCGAAGAATTGGCCCGGGTCACTGCTCAGGCCCAGCAAGTGTGGGAACAGGCGAAAAAGAACAACGACTACCCCAGTTTTGAGCCGCTGTTACAGCGTATCATCGAATTGAAGCGGCAAGAGGCTGATGCCGTTGGCTACACGGACCACCGCTACAACGCTCTGCTTGACGAATACGAACCCGGAACCACCGTTGCGGAACTGCAAAGCCTCTTCGCCACTCTGACGGCAGAACTGGCGCCGCTGGTGCAAAAAATCGTCGCTGCGCCGCGCAAGCCCCAGACCGGGATACTCACCCGTGAATTCCCGATCGAGCGGCAAAAAGTCTTCGCCGAGGCGGCGGCGGCCGCACTCGGCTTCGACTTCGCCGCTGGGCGGCTCGATACCACGGCTCACCCGTTCTGTTCCGGCTTTGGTCCCGGCGATTGCCGGATCACTACCCGCTACAACCCGCGCTTCTTCAATGAAGCCTTTTTCGGCGTCTTACACGAAACCGGTCATGCTCTGTATGAACAAGGGTTGCCAGCGGAACAGTTCGGGACACCGTTGGGAGCTGCGTGCTCGTTGGGGATTCATGAGTCGCAATCGCGCTTGTGGGAAAACCAAGTCGGTCGTGGTCACGCATTCTGGGAGCATTTCTTTCCGCGGTTGAAACAAACGTTTCCCACGGTGTTGGCCGATGTTGCTCGTGAGGATTTCTATTTCGCCATCAATGCCGTCCAACCATCCCTGATTCGCGTTGAAGCCGACGAAGTGACTTATAACTTGCACATCGCGTTGCGGTTTGAATTGGAACTGGCACTACTGGCGGGCGATTTAACGACAGCGGATCTACCCGGTGCGTGGAACGATCGCTTCCAGACCCTCTTCGGACTTCCCGTGCCCGACGATGCCCGTGGCTGTTTGCAAGACATTCACTGGAGTTTCGGCGGTATCGGCTATTTCCCCACATACACTCTGGGCAACTTATACGCGGCACAGCTGATGGCCGCGGCCAAGCGCGACTGCCCATCGCTCGAGGACGACTTTCGTGGGGGCGAATTCGGCCGATTGCGGCAGTGGCTGAAAACCAAGGTGTATCGTCACGGGCAACGCTACCGGGCCGGGGAATTATGCCGCCGCGCGACAGGTTCTTTGTTGTCGCCACAACCGTTTCTGTCTTACTTAACCGAAAAATTCGGCTCGCTTTACGGAGTGTGCTAAAGTCGAATATCGGTTACAATCGGTCGCCTCGCCCAGGTCTGTACATTTGTTGGTCATCTGCTCCAGCGGCTTGTTGACCGATAACAGCAAGCCTGTGCGTGGGCCAGCGAACAAAAAGGCTCGGCAACGACCAACGGTGTTTGTTGCTGCCGGTTTGGCTTTCCCCCTTGTGCCCTCATGTCGCCGCCCAACCTCGAAACTCCGGTCGCACCCCATGCCGCGACGGTATCGCAGGCCAGCACCGGCGATACCCATACGATCGCCCATCCACCGCCGCGTCCGGTCGCCAGTGAACCGGCCGCCCCGCCGCCTGAAGTCGGCATGGCCGTGGCCAGCTACCTGTTACAAGAAAAATTGGGGGAAGGGGTGTCGTGCCATGTCTTTCGCGGCTGGGATCGGTCGCGGTCGTGCCCGGTGGCGCTGAAAATCCTCAATTGGGCCAATGTTTACGACCGCAACGCCGCAATGAAGCAGTTACGTATGGAAGCGGCGGCCTTGGCACGCGTGAAGCATCCACGGGTCATCCGTTTTATCGATTTCGGCTTTGATCCGCGCTGGCCGTATCTGGTCACGGAGTTTTTTGAAGGCCGGCCGCTGGGGGAATTGCTGCGTGCGGGCGGCGCGTTGCCCCCGGCGTGGGCATTGTTCATCATTTCGCAGATGGCCGAGGCGTTGGGCGCTGTCTGGCGGGCTGGTTTGGTGCACCGGGATATCAAACCCGATAACATTCTCGTCGGCCCCAATGGTAATGCCAAACTCATCGACTTCGGCCTGGCGAAAGCGGAAGCCATCGAAGCCACGCGAGAACGCCACGGGCCAGAATTGGCCGGCACAGCTGCGTATCTGGCCCCCGAGCAAGCGAAAGATGCCAGCATTGTCGATCACCGGGCCGACATTTATTCGCTTGGAGTCACCTTGTACGAGGCCCTGACCGGACGATTGCCGTTTGAAGGCCGCAATCGCGTACAAATCATCTTCCAACACCTCAATACTCCGCCGATTCCACCCGCCGAACGCGTCCCCGGTATTCCAACGCTACTTTCGGACCTGTGCTTGTGGATGCTGGCGAAAAATCCCGACGATCGCCCACAAAACTTCGAAGAGCTTCGCCAAGCCATCGCCACCGTCGCGGGAACGGCCGGGTGATGCCCGAACATTGGTCGCTGGCTGGTGCACCGGTGATGTGATGGCCGCAATGGGCCTCCGTGGTCCGGCCGCAGGGCCACGAGAACTAGCCAATCACAACAACCTGCTGCCAGAAAGTGAGGAATTTCTGCGACCAGAACATTGACGCTCGGCCGCTTGGGGGCCAACATGGAATATTGCGGGTTGGAACCCACCCCTTCAACCGCCTGCTGCCACGGTCGGACGACAACGCCACCACCGCCCGCGATTTCACCCGCGCCCGCCTTGCCCTCAGTGGATTCGGCGCTAGGAGTTGCACACCGATGCTCAGCATCCTCACCCGCGGTTGTTCCGCTTGGCTGTGGGTCGTACTCACCGCCGCTGGCCTGATCGCCCAACCCAACGCGGACCAACAGGCCGAAACAATTCTCAACGCTGGACGCAAAGCCTACAACGACGGCAATGCCCCCTTCGCCGCCGAACGCTTCACAGAAGTGTTGAACAAATTCGGGACCAGCAAGTGGGCTAACGACGCCCGCTACGGCCTCGGCCTGACGCTGCTCGATCTGCCCAATCCGGACTACACCAAGGCGCTGGAATACTTCACCCATGTAATAAACGATGTGAATTTTCCGCAGCGAGCCTCGGCCCTCTACTACGCCGCGGTCTGCCAGCGGGCCTTGGGGTTGAAAGAATACGCAGAAGGCCTGGCCAAACCTCAAGAAATGCCACAGCGCAGCCAAGCCGCGGCGGCCAAATTCACCGAAGCTCTCAAACTCTTCAGCCAATCCCGTGAGGCTTTTGAGAAGAATAACGATGCGGAATGGGCCGCCCGCAGCCGCTGTGACATCGCGGAGATGCAACTGCGACTCAACAAGCCGCACGACGCCCGCACCACCACCGAGCCATTGGTCAAAGACCCTCTATTCGCCACCAGCAAATACCGGCCTTTGGGGCTGTATTATCATGGCACCGCGGCGTTCATGATGAACGACATGGCCGCCGCCGCCAAAACGCTGGGCCTGCTGGCCCCTTACGACCAACCGTTTGGCCCCCACGCCCGGTATCTGCGCGGCCGAATCCATATGGCCGACGGCGAAAATGCCGAAGCCACCCTCTGTTTCGATGCGGTGGTCGCCGACTACGCCAAACAAAAAGCCGCCGCGGTGGAGGCGTTGAAGCAACCTAATAACTTCAAGAATAATCCGTGGGAAAAAACACGCTTGGAAGCCCTCGTCAATGGCCCGGTTCCGGATTATGTCGCCGGCAGCGTGTTCTATGCAGCCAGTTTGAACTACGAAGCCGGGAAATTCGCCGAAGCTTTAGGCAAATTGGAAGCTTTCCTCAAGGATTATGCCGCTTCACCTCTCAAAGACGATGCCCTGTTGCGGCTGGGCCTCTGCCAAGTTCAAACCCGGCAATGGGACGCTGCGATCAAAACGCTACAACCACTCGCCAACCATCCCCGCTTGGCCGATCAAGCCCTCCTGTGGATCGGCAAAGCCCAGGCCGAGCAAGCCGCCGCGGCCGACCCCAACAACCCGAATCTCAAAGCGCAAAGCTACACGAATGCCATCAATACTCTCCGCAGCGCTGCCGAAAAGGCCAATCGTCCGGAACCAGAGGCGAAAACCCGCCGCGGCCATATTCTGCTGGAGCTAGCCGACACCCAACTGGCCGCCAATCGTCCCCACGAGGCGGCCGCCACCTATGAACTCCTCCACAACGAGAAACTCCTTCCGCACAAAGCAGAAGAGGTGTTGCAACGGCTGATCACCGCGTATCACCTGGCGGGGGAGTGGGCGAAATCCGAAGCCCGTATTGCGACTTTCCAACAACAATTCCCTACCAGCCCGCTTCTGCCGTTTGTGCTGTTCCGCAGTGCGGAAAACAGCTATGCGAAAGCGGAGCAACTGGCCCGACAAAACAAAGCGGCCGAAGCTCAAGCCGCGTTCACCCAAGCGGAAAAACAATACGCCGACGTGGTGACCAAATTCCCCGAGTTTGAGAAAGTTCACCGCGCCCGCTTCGCCCAAGCGCTGTGTTGGATAGCCCTCCGCGACTACGAGAAGGCCATCCGAGCCTTGGAGGCTATTCCGGCCCCCCAGCGCGTCGGCGAACTGGCTAGCGTTGCGTATGTACTGGCCGATTGTCAGCTCCGCACCGCCCCGGCTAAAGCCGAAGATGCTTTGCAAGACAACATCCTGCGGGAAAAACTGACTGCGGCCATCAGCCTGCTTGACGGCTTCATCGCGGCCCATCCCAAGGCAGAGCCAACCCCCGAAGCCCTCGTGAAACTCGGCCATAGCTACAAACGGTTGGCGATGCAACTGCCCCCCGGCAACGAGCGTAACGACCTGCTTAACAAAGCCCGGGCCACCCTCGAACGGCAGCTCCGGGAATTTCCGCAAGCCGAAAGTCGCGGTGAAGCTATGCTGGAACGCGCCCAAGTGCTCCTAGCCCAAGGCGACCGCAACGGCGCGATCAACACCCTCCGTGGCTTCACCAACGATCCGCTGCAAAAGTCGCCGGTGGCCCCATTGGCGATGATCGCGTGGGCGACGCTGTTACGCGAACAAAACCAACCGGCCGAAGCCGTGAAAGTCCTGCAACAGGCCCGGGAGAAGCTCGAAGGCACCCTCGGGGCCCAACAACAACACGACAGGGTAGCCCTGCTCCGCTATCACCATGGTGTTGCCCTTCTGGAAAGTCAAAAGCCTGCGGAAGCCCGGGTGGCCTTCGAGCAGGCGATTCAGGCCGCCCCACGCCTGCCGATTGCGGTCGAGGCCACGCTGCGGGCACTTCAAGCCCAAGCCGAGGAGCGGAAACAAAAAATCGACGAGCTGGAGAAACAAAAGAAACCCGGGCTTAACCCCCCCCAACTCGCCGCCCTCGACAACCAAATTCGCAATCTGCGCAACGAACTGATCCATGTGGGGAAACTGTTCGAACAACAGGCCGAACAATACCGCGCCGACTATCCCACGAGCGAAACCCGAGCGCGAATGCTCTACGAAGCTGCCTGGCTGTACCGCAGCACCGAGAACGATCCAGCCCCGGTCTACCGGAAATTGATCGAACAATTCCCGGAGCTATCCCTGGCGGTCGAGGCCCGCTTGGAATGGGCGGAATGGCTCGCCGAGCGCGGCCAAAGCGACCAGGCCATTCCGCTTCTGCGCGCCGCGATCGATGCGGAACCCACCGATAAACCCACACCCCCCGAGACTCTCGACCGCATCCGCCTACGCCTTGGCGCTGCCTACTTTGCCAAAAACGATTACGACGCCGCCAAAAGTCAGTTCGATGCCGTTGGCAATAACGAAAAATCCCCGTGGCGTGCCCACGGTCTTTACCGCGCCGCCGAGTGCGTACTGGCCCAGGGCAAACCGGAAGAGGCCCAGAAACTCCTAGCGGTATTCCGCGACAACGCCGCCTTCCACAACGTCGCCGGGGTCAGCGACCGGGCTTTGCTGCGACTCGGGCACGCTCTGAGCCAACTGAAACGGTGGGACGAAGCCCGGGCCGTGTTCCGTACCCTCATCAGCCGTTTTGGCAACAATAACCCATGGGCCATCGACGCCCTCTACGGCATCGCCTGGACGTATCAAAACCTCGGCCGGTACGACGATGCCGTCAATACCTACGCCCAAGTCACGCAAGCCACCACCGATGATCGCGCCGGTCGCGCCTACTTGCAAATCGGTTTGTGCCGGGCGGCCACGAAAAAATGGGCCGATGCCGGCAAAGCCTTCGAAACCGTATATTTTGGCTACGATTTCCCCGATCTCAAATTCCCCGCCATGATCGAACACGCCCGGGTTCTCGTCGAAGATAAAAAGCCCGACGATGCCGCGAAACTCCTGGAGCGTCTTCTCAAGGAGGCCCCGCCCACCAGCGATTGGGCGAAAGCGGCCCAAGAACTGCGGGAGAAATGGAAGAAACAGTGACGGCGGAAGGACTCCCCACCACACCGCCATGAAGGCCACACCGCCATGAAGGCCACACCGACGTCGGCATCAGGTCGGCATCAGAGAGAAAGGAACGCTACCGGGAGGGACTCCCCACCCCAGCGCCATGAAGGCGACACCCGAAAGGACGGACCTCCGGGTGATCACAACGTCGCAGGACTGTGTCCAATGGCTCCGGTAACAGCCTTTGGGCTGTTCACAATAGGGTTCTATCTGCCCACAGAATAAAGGCCGGCCAAGCTTTGGGACGGGCGGCCCCAAGCCGTGCGTGGAGGATTCTTCGATGTGTCGCAGTTTGGGTCTTCGTCGTTGGAGGGTAGGGGTGCTTGCCGCAGTGGTGCTGGCGGCTGTCCTGGCTGCGCCGCCAGCGCACGCCTACGTCGAAGTCCCCATCACCCTGGGCGATATCGTCCGTCAGTCGACCAATATCTGCCTGATGCAAGTCAGCAAAGTCGACCGCGAGAAGAATCTCATCATCTACACCAAGATTCAGGATATCAAAGGCAAACACCATCAAAACGAAATCAAGCACAATATCGGCCGCGGGGGGTTACGCCCCGGGGAATGGGAAGAGATCATGAAGTGGGCCGAGGTCGGCAAATTGGCGGTCTTCTTCCACAATGGCGGTGCCAGCGAAACCTACTTTGGTGTGTCTTGGTATCAAGCCTATCCCCAGGGCGAGTGGTGGGGCATGTCGCACGGCGAGCCGTTTTTGCTGCGGTCGTATGCCGGCAAGGTCGAGAAACTGCCAGGGCTGATTACCGAGATGCTCGAAGGCAAAGAAGTGATCGTTCCCTGCATGGTCGATGGTGATAAGGAAGCGCTGCACAAGAAAACCGCGCGCATCCAGCGCATGCGTGCCAGCCTGAAGCTGCTCGACTACAACCCCAAGCGCGATTTCGTGGGCTGGGGCGGGGAAGACATTCGCCGCATCGCCGGTATGCCCGGCTTCGATCGCTACGCGGCTCTCGCGCAACTGCAGGCGGAAGTCCAATCGGTTTCTACCGTGGATTTCGATAACGACGGCCAACCGGATATGTGCCTGTGCGGTGCCCATAAAGTCGTCCTGTTACAAAATGGTGGCGATAGCTTCTTGGAAGTGAACCTTCCCGGATTGACCGGCGGCGCTCGCTCCGCGGTGTGGGCCGATCACAATGGCGACGGCTTACCCGATCTGCTCTTAGCGACTCCCCACGGCCCACGACTCTACACCAACCTTGGCAAGGGCAAATTCCGCGACGACACCCGACTTTTGCCGAAAGAAACGGCCTACAACCTCACCGCGGCCGCCTGGGGCGATTTCGATGGTGATGGCCAACCCGATGTGCTGTTGGCCAACGGCGTCTACGGCCTGCGCCTGTACCGCAACACACGCCCAGCCCATGCGGCCACCAAGTACAAACCTCCCCAATACGGCGATTGGTACGCGCTTGGCCCCTTCCGGGCACCCAACCCCGCCGACAACTTCAAAACCGAATTTGCTGTCGAAAAAGACCCCTTCAGCCCCAACAAAGAATACAAAGGTAAACGCGACATCCCCATCAAATGGACCAAGAAAAGCTACACCGACGGTGCGGTCAACAGCCTCGCCGAATTCGGGATGAACTGCGCAACCTATCTTTATCGCGAAATCGAAACCGCGCAGCCTCTCGACGTCCCCGTTTCCCTCGGCAGCGACGACACTCTCACCGTCTGGCTCAATGGTGAGAAAATTGTTAGCGAAAATGTGCAACGGGCCGCAGCCGCCGATCAGAACTCCGCAGTTCTCAAGCTCAAGGCCGGCAAAAATACACTGCTACTGAAAATCTGTAACGGCGATGGCGACCACGCCTTCTACTTCTCGGCCGGCGAACCCCAATGGGGGCCCGATCCGTGGTTTACGGACGTGTCGAAACAATGGGGACTCGGCGACGACGGCCTCGGTGCCGATATCAAAGGCGATACCCTCACCGTTGCCGACTTCACCGGTGACGGCAAGCCCGACATCCTCTACGGCGCCGGAACCGGTCGGCTGTTCGTCAATACCGGTAACCGCTTCATCCTCCACGCCGACAGCGGTATTCACTACAAAGCCGGCCAAGTCGGGATCGCCGTGGGCGATTTCAATGGCGATGGCCACCTCGACCTTTTCGTGCCACAGTTGGACGGAAAGTGTAAACTCTTCCGCAACGACGGAACGGGGAAATTCACCGACGTAACCGCTACCAGCGGCGACCTCGCCCAACCGATCCCCGGCGCAGTCTCGGCCGCCTGGGGCGACTTCGACAACGACGGCCAACCCGACCTACTTGTCTGCTGCCTCAAAGGCAGTAACCGCTACTTCAAAAACGATGGCGGCCGCTTCATCGACAAAACCACCGACGTGGGCCTGCATCAGAAAGTGTTCAATACTCGGGCCGCTGCTTTCGTCGATCTCAATAACGATGGCCAACTCGATCTGGTACTCAATAACGAAGGGCAAGAATCCAGTGTGCTTTTCGGCGCGCCAACCCCCGGTACGGCCAAAACACCTGTGGTTGTGGTGCTGAATCACACGCCCACCCTCAATGGCGGCAAAATCGTGGTCAAAAATGCCGCGGGGCAACGGGTAGCCTGCTGCACCATCACCGGAGGTGATTCCCGCAGCCATCAAGCCGGCCTCACCCCACGCTTCATCCTGGCACCGGGCACCTACAAACTCGAAATCACCGGCTCCGACGGCAAAACGACCGCGAAAGAGGTCACCGTCGCCACGGCTCCACTTCAGGTGAAGATGAATTGAGAGCCAGCGTGAAGATGAATTGAGAGCCAGCGTGAAGATGAAGATGAATTGAGAGCCAGCGTGAAGATGAATTGAGAGCCAGCGTGAATTTTCAACGTCAACCTTACATGTGCAGGGAGGATTCCCGTGACGCGGTGGTGGGCGATCGGGATTGGCGCGAGTTTGTGGCTACTCAATCCGTTGGTGGTACCCAGCGCCGCGGCGGCAGAACCTGCGCCGTGGGCGACCTATCGTGGCAATCCACAGAGGACCGGTAACACCGATGGCCAAGCTGGCCCAGAAAAGCCCGGAGTGCTGTGGTCCGTCAAATCCCAGGATCACTTCCTCGCCGCCCCAGTGCCGGTTCGCGAGGGGGTGTACATCGCGGGGGTGGGGGCATTCAATCGCCCTTCCGTTGCGGTCTTTCCGTTGGCGGCGAAGAACCCGCCGGTTCCCTCCTGGACTAAAAGTGCCCCATACCTGAAGCTGGCTTCCGTCAGCTCTCCGGCTGTTGCCGGCGAGTACCTCCTCTTCGGTGATGGGCTTCACCAAGACTCCGGCGGCATCCTCCATTGCCTGAACGCCACAACAGGCCAACCCCTCTGGCAACTGGTTCTCCCCGGCGACCTTATTCATCTCGAAGGTGCTCCCACGGTGGTGGGCGGCCAAGTGTTCATGGGTGGCGGTGGTGCCGGTGTCTTTTGTGTCGCCCTCGACAAAGCCGTCCTCGACGGCCAAGAGTATTCCCTGGCCGAAGTAGCGAAGTTGCAAGATAAGAAATGGAAAGAACTTATGGCGAAATTCGAGGAGGATAAGAAGAAAGACCCCGACTTCGCCATTCCTCCGGATGATAGCCAACTGCTCAAGTTCGCCCCTAAGAAACTGTGGCATAAGGGCGCTGGGAAGTGGCACGTCGATGCCCCGGTGAACATCGCCGCGGATATGGTTCTGGTTCCCACCTCGTATCTTGAAAAAGAAAAGGTCGGGGAACGGGCACTGTATGCCCTCCAAGCGGCCACCGGGGAGACCGTGTGGCACAAGGAGCTGAAATACAACCCCTGGGGTGGGGCCACGGTCGCGGGCGATATCGTGATTGTGCCAGGCAGTTCCATCGGCTACTACTACAAAGAATTGAAAGGGGCCAAAGGCGACCTCACCGCGCTTGATCTGAAGACCGGCCAAGAAAAATGGCGTAAGGAAATCCCTACCGGAGGGATTCTCGGGTGTGCCGCGGTCCGTGATGGGCTGGTGGTGTGTACGGCGACCGATGGCAAAGTCCGGGCGTACAAACTGGCCGACGGTGAACGGGCGTGGCTCTACGATGCGAAGTCGCCGTTCTTCGCTCCCCCGGCCGTCGCTGGGGGGGTCGTCTATGCCGCGGACCTGGCCGGCACCATCCACGCCCTCGACCTCAAAACCGGTAATCCGCGATGGACGTTTTCCCTCGCCCAAGAACTCAACGCCCCGGGAATGGTCTACGGTGGGGTCATTGTCCACCGCGGCCAACTCGTGGTGGCAACCTGTAATCTCGATGGCCCCTGGCAAAATAAACCCACCGTTATTGTGTGCCTCGGACAGAAGTAGGAGCTTCCACCATGCGAACGGTCCTTGTCACGATCTTTGGCCTGGCCATCGTGTCGATGCTCAACCACGCGATCGCTCAAGAGAAGAAACAGGGTATCACGGTCGATACCGCCAAAAAGAGTGTGATTATCGATGCTAAGGTAGCACCGCGCAAGTTGGAACATCTCAAAGGGGAAGTCTACCCAATCGAACTGATCGCCTGCTGGGCGCATCCCAAAGGCAAAAAAGCCCACGAAACCGTTCTCACCATCGACGTCAACCCCTCCGACGTACACAAAGCCCTTGAAGAGATTGGGTTGAAACCCGGCAAACCCGCCAAAGGGGCAGCGATGAAGGAAGGCGACCCCCACCCCAAAGGCGAAGGGCCAGAAGTGAACGTCTTCATCGAAATAACAGATGAAATGGGCGGTACCAAACGATTGACCCTCGACAAAGTCCTCGTCGACCCCAAAACCCAAAAACCGGCCCCCAAAATGACCTTCCTGTTTACCGGCTCGGTGCTGACCGCCCCCGATCCCACACGTCCCGACGACAAAAAATACGGTGCCGATGTCACCGGTTCACTGATCTGCTTATTCCCCGTGACCGATGAAGTGGTTCTCCAAACCACCTGGACAATGGCCGAAGAGAAGTTCCTGAAACTGGATGTCAAACCGGGCGTCCTTCCCAAAGAAGGCACACCCGTGAAACTCATTCTGCAAGCGAAATAGGGCCAATGTACAGATTCTGTACCCTCGCACTGACAATCGTAGGAGAAATAGCTGTGGGGAAGTTGAACCGTGTTGCGGTGCTGCTGGTGGCCTTGGGGGGGTGTTCATCGCCGTCACCGCCGGAAACCCCGGCAGAAACACCAGCGCTCTCCTTACCCACGGTGCCCCCTCCGCTGGTTCGGGAGACAGACCAGACCAAGACCGCCATCGACACCCCCCCGCCACCCCCCGAACCCAGCGCGTTTCGCTTCCCGGCCGATCGTGCAGGGGAAGCCCTCGCCAAAGTGAGCCGGCCAGAACTACCGGTGACTTTCCCCGTGGAACGTTGGGCCGAATCACCCTTACCTCGGGCTATTCCCACCGCTTTGGCGGAACCGCAGCCAGTTTCGCGGCTGAAGTTGGCGTTGCCCGCCATCGATACGCCGCCGCGAGCCGTTCACCCCAGCTGGCCGGTGCCCCCGGAACGGTTGCCCATCGTCGTGGGGCTTGACGAAGTACCCACCAAGCCCGTGTTGCCCGTGTCGCAGATGAAGCCTGCGCGAGCAGCTGATCCGAACGTTCCGCCCCCCCTGCCAACGCTGGCACGCAAAGTGACCGATCGGGTTCCCGTAACCGATCCGACTCACGAAGCCACCAACGCGGCCATCAGTAGCCGACCGGTCCAAGTGACATGGACCCCCAGCCCGTTCTTCAAAGCCACGATCCCAGACCCCTTTGATTACGCAGACCACGTCAAACACGAGGTGCCGCGGGAAGCACAACCGGCCGTCACGCCAGTGATCGTGCCACCACAACGGCCCTGACCAACCAGTTGCCAGGACCCGACCGGAGGACTCCACCGCGTCGCTGACGACGCCGCGCTGGCTACGCTCGCTGACCAGCCGGTTGCCAGGAACAACAGCCCTGACCAGCCGGTTGCCAGGACTCGACCGGATGAGTTCGCTGACCGTCATTATGACGAACACTGTGTCTTTGACCTGACCAGCC
>JANWYJ010000069.1 GCA_025055115.1 Gemmata sp. | reverse complement strand
TGAAGGAACTCTCACCCTGCGGGCTGGAACCGATGAACTGACCGTGGCCTTGATCGAACCCGTAGACGATCTTCGCCGCCTGACCCAAGGAACGATCGATCTGGCTCTCCAAGGCGATCTCAGCCGGTGGAAGGCACGGATCGCGGCTGTGACAACCATCCCGCCCTACGCATTGAACGGCTCGATCTCGGCCCGCGGAAAGGTCCGCCTGGCACAGGATCGGCTGACCATCGACCGACTCGCCGTTGAACTGCGGCAGGTGCACTTCCACGGAGCCGGGTTGACGATCCGCGAATCAACGATTCAGGCCACCACCGATGTCACTGTCAGCTGGTCCACCGTAAACCGCAGCATCCGCTTCGGCTCATTGGAACTCCAATCCGCCGCGCTGACGGTCGCGGATGGTGTTCTGGAGTTCCGGCTGCCGCAAGACGGGCCACTCTCTGTCAGCGGCCAGGGGAAATGCACGGCCGATCTCAACCGGGTGGGCCGCATCGTTGGTCTCTACCCGGAGGCTGATGGGCCAGACGCACTGCATGGCCGCGGCGAGGGACCGATATTCTTCCAGCACGCTGGTGATGTGACATCCTTCCGCGGTTCACTGCAGGTGATGAATTTCGCCTATGGCTGGAAGAACGAACCATCGTGGCGCGAACCGCAGTTCACACTCCATGTCGATGGCCGCTACACAGATTCTACCGATCGTATGGCTTTCACAACGATCCAGGTGAATCGCCCCGGATGCCTTCTGGAAACCACCGGCGCAATAGCCCACGTCACCACCACGCCAGAACTGAACTTCACCGGTCGTTGGCACTACGATTGGCAACAGTTATCACCCGCGATCCGAGAATGGCTCGGGCGTTCATTCACCGCGACCGGGACCGGCACTCGCTCGTTCACACTCCGTGGCGCCCTGGGAAGCCCTACGGCGGGAGCGGTCGCACCGCTGCGCCAGACCGATCGGCCGATTGTTCTCCAAGCGCCTCCGGGGTCAACTCCCCCCGCCTCGCCAAGCTCTTTTGCCAATCTTGAGGGTGAGGCGGCGATTGGTTGGAACAGTATGACCCTTCATGGATTCGACATGGGGCCGGCGGACATCACCGCGAAGATGACCGCCGGCGTGGTGACAATCAACCCACTGACGGCCACCTTGGGCGGCGGGAAGATCACACTCAGCCCCACTGTGAAGCTCGACACCACCCCCGGGGAACTGCGTTTCGCCTCGGGGCGTATCGTGGAACGCGCCCCGTTGACGCCCCAAGCCATCGCGGGGGCACTCGGATATGCCCTCCCCGCTATCGCCAACGCCGCCCATGCCGAAGGAGAGATTTCCGCCATCCTGGACGACAACCGTATCCCTCTCAACGATCTGACACAGGCCCATCTCCGCGGATCCTTGGTCATTCACCAGGCGGTCGTGGGCGCAGGCCCGGTGGTAGCGGAAATCGCTCAATTGCTAGGGATGGAGAAAACGTCTATAACGATTGTCAACGAAAGCACCGTACCGGTCCAAGTAGCCCACGGGCGGATTTACCATCAGGATTTCACCTTCCGAATCAGCGGCACCACCATCAAAACCCGAGGTTCGGTGGGTTTCGACAATACCTTGGACTTAATCGTCGAAGTTCCTTTGCCCAAAGACTGGCCCGCGTTGCGTAACAACCCGATATTGCTGAAGGCTGTGAGCGGGAAAATCGTGCCGGTGCCAGTTCGCGGAACACTGGCACGGCCACAAGTCGACTTCCGGGCCTTAGAACAAGCGGTGAGAGCCTTGGCTCGCGCGAGTGTCAAGGACACCGGCCGGGAACTCCTCGAGCGGGAACTGAATCAACTTTTCCCAGGGCTTCCGGCCCGACCGAACTCCGGTCCACCCGCTTCACCCGGTAGCCCCCTTCCGTTTCCTATCCCCCGGCCCTTCGGCCCCAAGCCGTGAACGCAACCCCCTGCGCCCACATGGTCTATGTCAAGCCAAGGCCCCACCCGGCCCTTCGGCCCCAAGCCGTGAGAGGTACCCACGGCTTATTTCCCCACAACCGCAAGCCATCCCAACACTACACCGCGACGCGATGCATCCGTCGCCGCATGACGCCCAGGCCACCAATAACCAATAGACCTAGCACCACGACCGTTGTCGGCTCGGGTGTCACCGTGATGATGTACGTCACATCTTGCGAGAAAGGAGGATCATTGGCGTAGATGCCCGTCGATTGCGCTGTGCCACCGAATCGTAAGGTGTGGGTGCCAAGAGGCAGGCCGGTCAATGCCACCCAATAACCATCGGCGATAGCTTTTTCCGGTCCGAATGGCTCACCGAACACCGTATCGACCGTAAAAAGCGGCGATTGAAACCGCTGGTTGGCCAATATTTGTTCAGACGATAACAGGCTCACACCATTCCAAGTGAGAAACATATTCCGACCTTCCCCCAAAAACTCGGCCACATCCTGCCGTAAGCCCTCTTCGGTGGGGCCATAGAATGAAAATGACTCGGTGGTGATAGCATTCACCAGCGGAAAGAACAGCGTTTGGTCAGGGCGCACCGTGACCGTCCGCGTCACCGAGTCACCAAATGTGCCCGCTAGCAAAAACACACTGCCGAAATCGCCGCGAAACGCTTGGCCCCCGGTTTCATCGACTATAGGGTTTTGGTCGAAGGGGTAGCTCAAGGCCCATTGCCACCAGATCGCCGACCACTCAGCTTGGCTTTTCCCACCGATCGGCGTGCCCACCGAAACAACGATCGGCGCAGCCATCGCCGAATGACAAACACCAAGTGTCCAAACAACAGCGATCTACACCCGCAAGCGTTGGGCAACCATGAGTTTTTTCCTCATTCATCTTAGGTGAAAAGTTCCAAACCATTTCACACTGGCACGATAATTTTGAGGCTAGAATGAAATAGCTACACCCCCCCTGAACCGGGGGATCGCAATGAGAGGCCCCATCATGGCGCGATCCTCACGCCCACACCGGATCGACGAGCGGAGAGCCTATGAACTGATTCGCGAGTGCCTCCGCTTCGGTGACGATGCCCACGCCTGGCAGACCCATCTTGTCCATCAACTCTGTCGCCTGACCGGAGCATGCGTCGGTATTGCCCTTGCAATGTCGCGGCCGAACCCCTCACGGCTGCAGTTACGCCATGGTGTGGCCGCAGGGAGTTGGTCATCACATACCGCCCAGCGGCAATGGCTCGAGCGCCTCCAGGACATCGACGTGCCCACCCATCCCTGTTTGCAGCGGTTTTTCGCTCATCCCCAACCGGCACTCACATGCACCCGTCAAGAACTGCTCGACAATGCTGTATGGAAACGACACCGCTTTCGCGCAGAAATGCTGCTTCCCTATGGGTTGGATGAAGGGCTTATATCCCGTCGACCGATTCCAGCCCATCGGGGGGGATACCTTATCAGTTTACTGGCCAGCGTTGGCGACAAACCGTTCCCATCGCATGTGGGAGCTTTTGTCGATTATGTCCACGAACTCCTCGCGCCCCATCTGGGCCGCGAACTCTGGCTGAGCACACAACCGAATCTGTCGGAACTGTCTCCCCGTCTGCGGCAAACACTGGAGCGGTTACTCGCCGGTGAGAGTGAACGTCAGGCGGCTAGAGCGTTGGGCATCTCGCCGGCGACCCTGCGCGAGTATGTCACATCCCTCTACCGCCACTTCGGCGTGACCAGCCGCTCTGAACTGCTGGCGCATTTTCTCCGCCGCCGGCCCTCCTCATGAAACCATCTCCCGGAGCGATACCCTCGTGGACTGAGACTGCCACAACCGTGCCGGCAACACATCCGCAAACACACCAGCGCGACAATGCTGACACGGACCCACAGCCAAAGCCGTGAGCGGACCCCCGGCACGATTGCTGGGGGCACCCCCACGGCTGACTCTGTTGCCACCGCCGATGAGCCGTTTCTCCTCTCGCTGTCCGGGGGTATTGCTGGCGTCGTTGAGGGGTTTATTTGCTCGGCGGCATCGGCTTATCGGCGTTTTTGCGGAAATGGAATAAGACGGCTCGGCGATCGGGGGCATCGAACCTGAACTGGCCCATCGCCTTGTGCGTGAGAACTTCGGCTTGGCGGCTGATCAGATCGTAACGCGTGACGGTCCAAGTCCCTTCGGGGAGGCGGGCCACCAGTCCCGCGGCGGCTTGGTCGGTACCCAAAACGTATTCGTGACCGGGCCAGGCCAAGCCACGAAAAGCCGCATCCAAGTGGGGAAAGATCGACGTATCCGGAACCATCTTCCAAAAGGTGATTTTCTGGTCGATCACTTCCCGCAGAAACTTCAACCCCACCGCGGCGGTATGCTCCTCGGGGTTGAAGCCGCCCCAGAAGTAGTGACCCTTTTTCTCCGCCGTTTTGTAACCTGTGGAACCGTATCCGCCTCCTAAAAACGCACCCAGGTGGGCCGCGAGTGTATCGGCTTCGGAATGTTTGTCGCCATCGCCTTGATAACTCAATTCATCGTTGATCGTTGGCCGGGACCGCGGTTGACCGCCGGGATTGTCATACGTCCATTGGATAATATCTGCGGCGGGAGCGATGCGGCGGAGTTTCCGCTGCAAGATCTGATGATCGTTCCACGGTGGCGTTCGGTCGAGTTCCGCACTCCAGGCCGGTGGGTTTTTCACCTGCGGATCGCGTCGGTTGCCATAAGGATAAGGGGACGCATGCACGCTCAGTGGTGTGGGGTACGGCAAGTACCCCCTCAGGATTTGGCCGAATTGAACGATCTCAGCATTTGTATACTTCGGGGACTTGATGTCGTATTCATTGCACAGGCAAATCCACACATTGGGAAAACTTCCATAACGGGCCGCAATGTATTTCAACCAGGCTTTGACGTCGGCCATGTCCGACCGCAATGTGGACCGAGAATCCGCGGTATCCGGACCGCAAAGAATCAGATCGGCGATCAGATCCGCGTCGTAGGCAGCCCGCACGGCAACATCGACGCGCTGCTGAAACCAGCGGGGATTGGGTCGCACCGAATGGCTACCAGCCTCCGTGGGTTGGCCATTGTCATCGAAAAACGGTTTCTCGGTGGGATGAGGGTAGCGATCGCCAGTCAAGCCGAAGCGTAATTTTTTAAAGTAGCGGGCATTGTGGGTCACTTCGCGAGCAATATCAAAATCGGCCCGAACCCCCGTATCGCGATAGCCACTGAGAAAGCTGTAGTGTGTATTCCCGATGATATAGGGATGAGAGCCATTGGAACGCCGATACCAGCGCCCCCCGGCATGCTCCGCATCGACTTCCCAAAACCCCGGATGTTGCGAAGCCACCGCGACAACGTGATCCCCCTGATGCTGGCCGTGAAGTTCCTTGACGTTGGACTCAACGCGGACCAGTTCCCAGCGTCCCGGTTTCGTCGGGCAGAAGCGTACCGCGAACCGTTTCCCGGCCACACCGCCCTGGCCGTCGCCATCCCAGAAACCATAAACCGTAACCTCGGGCTTACCACTTTCATGGCGAAACGTCACGCGCAGGTCGATATCCCGCGCGGGCGCCTGCCGAGCGGTTTGATGAGGCCCGACAAAATGCAACTCGACCACCGCATACACACGGCCTTGGCCGATTTCGGCACCCGGCCCCGAAGACGCTCCCAGTAGCACCACCGCACCACCGATCCACCCCAACCGCGTCATTATAGTCCTCCTGTGGCTATCTCTGCCCTCCCCGGCAACACGACCGCGTCTGTCGGCAACGCAATCGCTTAAGAAATCACCCACGAATGAACGCTCAGGGGTTCAGCCCGTCGGTTCAACAGCCAACAGGGCTAACTTAACAAAAATTTCTGGACTCTATAACTAACCCGATGGCCGCCGATGCGGCTAGGACTCGCTTCCTTCATCGCCGTTCCGATCTGATCAGCTTCCACGTCTGATCACGGTCAAGCGCCGGATCGGAACCAATGCTGTTCACGATGGTGAATGCGTACCAAGACCTATCAGTTGCCAAACCAACAGGAGGTCGTCAGTCCACATGATGTGCGAGCCTGCGAAAGTGGCAACGATAGAGACCAACCAGTCCGAGCGTGAGCCAGGGTCTCCACGAACGGCCAACGTGTAATGCGTCGATCGTAGACCCCTCCAGGGAAATCATTGCTCCAGCAGGTCCCAGTCAGTCATCACTCTGAAGCCGAAGAAGTAGAGGATTTTTCCTTGACCTACAGTCGGTGGATAAGCTATGCTCAACTTGATCGAACACGATCGAACATTATGTCGTGAGTTTCCTCCCATGCAGGTCACGTTGTCCGAAAAAATCTACCGGGAGCTACGCCGGCGGGTACTGGCGGGCGAACTGAAACCTGGCACGCAGATCATCAACCGCGCTTTTGCTCAGGAGATGGGTGTTAGTCTGGCGCCAGTGCGAGAAGCGATTTATCGTCTTGCAACCGAACGACTGGTAGAACTTGTGCCGGGAGCCGGCGCATTCGTTCCTCAACCCAGCCTTCAAGATCTGGAGGAACTTTACGTATTACGCGACGCGATCGAAAGCTGTGCAGCAGCAGAAGCAGCGCGCAATAGGACTTCTGGTCAACTTCAGGCTCTTGAGAGAACACTCATCACCTTTGAGAAGATTCTTTCGGTCATTCGCGGAGAACCTTCTCAATTAGCAAGCGATGTGATACTCAATCGATGGCTAGATTGTGAAGAACACTTTCATCGACTGATTGTTGAAGCGTCGCGAAATCGGTTTCTGGCCAGAGTGATCGATGATCATACAGCGTTGGGGCGGGTCTTTGGTGTTCAACGTCACCGCGCCGCTATTTTAAATCTCCCGATCGCACAGGAGACATGCCACGATCATACCAACATCGTTATGGCGTTAAGAGACCGCGACGCCGACACAGCACGACGATTGATGAGCGAACATATTCGTAAGGGTTGTCAACGAGTCTTGGACTACTTACGGGAGTCAAACGATTTGGGCCACGGGTGATCGATCACCACCCTCACTATACTATTGTTCTCTCAACACCAAAGCGGGCCTCACTCTCCCCTCATTTGGAGACTCACCTATGACCTCTCGACGTGGTTTCACTCTGATCGAACTGCTCGTGGTGATCGCGATTATTGCTATTCTCATAGGACTTGTTCTGCCTGCTGTACAGAAGGTTCGGGAAGCAGCTGCGCGGATGAGGTGTCAGAATAATCTCAAACAATTAGGGATTGCTCTTCACACCCATCACGATGTACATGGGCAATTTCCTGTTGGAGCAAGTTCGTTCAATGGTCTGAGTTGGCGCGTCCACATCTTACCGTTTATCGAACAAGAACCTTTGTTTCGCTTGTTCAACTTTGGTCCCGGACCTTGGAACGGCGGGACTAACCGAGAGGGTCCAAACAAGATGATCCATGCCACAAATCCGATACCAATCTTTAATTGTCCCAGTGTGCCGAGCATCATCGCTAGCAATCCCTCGAGCACGTTGGGGGACGGTCGACGAACATTCACTTCGGATTATCATGGTGTCGCAGGGCCAAAAGGTGTCAACCCCACTACCGGAAATGACTACCGGTTTCAACCGACGCCAGCGGGGCAAGGTGGATTCGCTCTGCAAGGCCCTCTGGGGCGAGACTCCGCGACCAGATTCAGTAGTTTCACGGATGGCACATCCAATACATTTTTGGTTGGCGAGGTATCCGTGTTATGGAATGGTGTTGTGGACGCTAGCGATGGAGCGGACTGGGTTCCTGGCCTAGGTACAGCGGCGAATTTAGCGAATGCGAATGGTATGGCGGGCTGTAAAAACATCCGATTTGCGATCAATACACCGCGAGTGCTCAACGCCTACAATGACATCAGTTTCAGCAGTCGTCACACAGGCGGTGCGCAGTTTGTAATGGCCGATGGCTCGGTTCGATTTGTGCAAGAGAGTATTGACCTCGTTATTTATCTAGCCACAGCCAGCATGGATGGTGATGAGGCTCAGGTTATCAACTGAACAAATTATTGAATGAAAACACAATTCTTGATACCTATGCCCAATTCCTTGTTACCATACTATGATCCACAACGATGCTTTTGGAATATAATTTCTAGAATAGATTGGTACATCTATGAATCACTATCGTGATTGTGAAAATTTTCGCCTAGTGCTGATAATACTTACGTCCAGTTTTGTCATTTTCTCGGGCTGTGGTGAGCCGATGGATGCGAATTTGGTTCATGTACAAGGAAAAGTCACCCTCAATGGAGTTCCTGTTCCAATGGGTATGGTGATTTTCCAACCCAACTCAACCAAAGGCAATCGTGGCCCCCAAAGCCATGCTAATATTCGTAATGGGATATTTGACACGCGCCAATCAGGCAAGCCTGTTGTATTAGGGCCACAACGAGTCTTGATCTATGGTGGAGATGGGAACGATCCTGATCCTGACAACCCTTTTGGTAAGACCTTGATTCAAGAACATCTTATTCATATTGACATTAGCAGGGATTCTCCCGCTCTGCAATTCGACCTCATAGGTCTAAACAAGTGGAAATAATAGAGAAATAAAATAATAGAGAAATAATCAGGAAATCGCTGTTCTATGACTTACTATTATCATTTTCAGTCCTTTCCTCACGACATTCTGGTCGTCTAGGTAACTTGCCCACCCTCATGTACCCGTAACCAGGTACTTTGCAGTGATCAATCACCCTCTGAGATTCTAAGAATCTTCTATTCATCAAAACTATCACGGCTCCAAAGAAAAGACAAAGAAAAGACCACTTACGTCCTCGTCTCAAAATGAATCGTCCTAGAATTTCACTCGATCATCGCTCATCCACATATATTCGCATACACTTTCTGATATTATTCATTTATAAACTTTCTTTAATATAATTAATATATTAATAACTGATACAGACTTGCACTTCCTCCCGCGCAGCTACGAGACAACTTCATGCGCATCGTACACGCGACATGGTTGACTCTGCGTTCCCGTTGCTTTCACACATATCTTGCAGCATCGATCCAGTCATTTTTGATAGGCTATTGTTGACCGCTCGTAGCGGTGATGACCTCCTGCTTGATACCATCGACTCGCTTGGTGTACCTGACGGAAAGCTGTTGCATTGACTCAACTGAAGGTAGTGTCGGCCAATAACTTCTGGAGATCGACCCAACCCAACGTATTGATTATCTTGGTTAAGATTTCGGGAATGTGTGCGCGATGCTCACTGGTGGGCTACCGTTGGCACCGACACTCGCAGGTCCTGCTCAAGGGCAGGGATACGTCCGGGCGGGCTTGCAGCTTGAACAATAATATATTCCATTCAAGCTGCGAGATTGCCTCAGCTATCACATCGGGTATGAGCAAAGGTCGAGAGTGACTTGGTGAATCCTGACGGATGAAACCCGCGATCGAAGACGGTCAAACTTACCTCGAGACAGTTTGAAAACCCGACAAAAGCCGAACGATACGTCGTAATCGGCAACTATCCCGGTGTTTGCCAACGTCCTCTAGCCATTCTGTTACAACGATTCTTTGAACGTCCTGGAACGTTCTCCCCCAACGGAAGACGACGGACCACATCCCGCTGTTGGGACTTTCTCGTAAGGTGGCCTGTTCAGTGGTTGATTTTCAGTGGTTGATTCGACCTATCTTTCAGCTGAATATGAGTTTATATTTTCTCAAACCAAGTCGAAACAGCACGTTGGCTAGCATGCTGTCATCAGCAAAGCAAGCCTTCCCTGACTCGGCTACACCGCCGTAAGGGAGGGCCTCGGCCGGCATGCTGTCATCAACAGAGCGGGTTGGCCGTAGTATAAATGTCCCAATGCCTCGACGCAGGAAAGGAATTTATGGGAGACTTTTGGCACGACTTTTGGGTGCGTTTTGGTGTCACCATCCTCATCACACCGATCGCGGTGAGCTTTTGGAAAGCCTGTGAAGC
>JANWYJ010000037.1 GCA_025055115.1 Gemmata sp. | reverse complement strand
TCGTCGATGGCGACCAAACTCAGCAGCGACTTCTTCCACCGCCAACGACCAAGGCTCGTGTAATGGCCGGTGGCCCGCGGATGCCACGACCTGCCCGAGCGTATTGCCCGAGCGTAAGATACATCGTCGACATCGTCGAATCCGACGCGATGGCTCAGGGTGCAATCGCCCGTAGACCGCGGACACCACTCCAAGTGGGTCCGAGTGTGGCCCATCGGCCGCGGACACCCGGCATGGCATAATGGGGACCGTCAGAACATCCGAGCATTTTCAGAAACCTTGGAGCGAAATCATAAGCCGCATAGCCCAGGCTAGCGTTTCTTGCTCCCATCGGCACGTTCGCCATTCCGGGCCAACGCCAGACATTCCGAGCCAACGCCAGACATTCCGGGCCAACGCCAGAGTATTAGGGTATTACGAGCCAGGGGCCGCGGTGGTTGTTGGTTCGGTTTCACCCGCGTGCCGGGCTTCATCTTCTTCCACTTCGTGTTGAATCTCCTGAACTTCGCTGCGCATGCGTAAGTAGACCACGTAACCGCCCAGGGCAATCAGCCACTCGGCTAAGCGTAGGGCCAGGCGGGCGATGATGCCGCGTTGCGGGGAGCGGTCGGACAGCTTGTAAAGGCCGGCGAAAGCCGCTTCCCCCACCCCTACCCCGCCCGGTGATACCGGAATCGCCTGGACGATGAAGCCGATCGGGGCAATCACCAGATGCTCGGTGATGGCGGGAAGGGTCGAGCTATCCGTGGGTGGGAACACCCGCGACGCACAGTGGAAGGCGAACACCAGCCCCACGTGCGACCCGGCCGACAAGGCCAAGCCCACCAACACCACGCGCATCCGTTGCCGGTACATCACTAGGGCATACCACATCTCGGCCAGGCTATGACCCAGTTTGGGAATCCACTTCAGCCGCCGCGCGAATCGATCCACGCGCCGCTGGGGCAGCCATCCCAACAGCAGAAAGCCCAAGCCGCTGCTGAAGGCGATTCCCGCAGTCAGCTTCACCAGCCACTGCAATTCCGGATTGGCCACGAGCCGGGCATCGCCCAGGCCCCAGGCGATGGAACCCAAGATCGCCACGAATAAAACCAGCCCAAACAGCCCCATCGCCCGGTCGGCGATAACCGTCGCCACGGCTTTGGCTTTGCGTTCGGGGTGGGCATGAGCGATGAAATAGGCCTTCAGCAAATCGCCGCCAACCGAGCCGGGGAAGAACGTGTTGTAAAAGATGCCCACTAAGCCTAGTCGGTAGGCATTTCGCACGCTGAAGGGCAAATCGAGAGCACGCACCAACAGATACCAGCGGTACAGTTGCAGTGTTGCGGCTGTGGCCATCAGAAGCGCGGCCACCAGCAGCCACTCGAGGCGCATCGGGCCGCTGAGCAGTTCGCCGATGCCGGGGGTGATGTCCCCGGTTTGCGGATCGGTCTTGGAATCCCAATATTTATAGATGACGTAAGCGAGTAGCCCAAAGCCCACAACGTATTTGAGAAAGGCCACTAACCACTTCTGCGCGTGTTTCTTCACTATTGCCTCCGCCACGTCGGTAGCGCACTGCGAATGGGGAGATTGTGCGTTTGGCGGCAGTGGGCGTCCAGATCAGCTCTAGGTGGCGGCCGGAAGGACCGATGATCGAACCGACAGTTGGGCATCGGCCCCTTCGCCCAGGTGCGGTACTTCGCCTTGTCGAGACGCCGACGACTGGCGACGTTCTTGTGCGAGGAGTTGCGTGTCTTCGCCCAGGTGCGGTACTTCGCCTTGTCGAGACGCCCTCACTCCCGATAGCATGGGATGTTCGCCGTGGAACAAGGCGTTCCTGAGCCATTAGCCCTGACGGTGATTATGCCGCCGAAGATCCCGACAACCACACCGCCGCCCGCCAGTGCGGCCTCGCCCACGTTCGATCCGACCAATCCCTGCATCGTCCAATCCGACCGCTCGATTTTGGTCGAAGTGGATAATCCCCAATACACGGCGGCGCGCGATGCCCTCGCCCCTTTCGCGGAGCTGGAAAAAAGCCCCGAGCATATCCACACCTACCGGATTTCGAACTTGTCGCTGTGGAATGCCGCCGCCGCCGGCTTCACCGCCGAACAAGTGCTGGCCGTTTTGCAGCGCTACACCAAGTTCCCACTCCCACCCCACCTGCCCACCGATATTACCGAAACCATGGCCCGCTACGGCCGTGTGCGGCTCGAACGCCTCGACGCCCACCGGCTGAAGCTCGTCTGCGCGGATCGACCGCTTTTGGCCGAACTGGCCCGCCACAAGAAAATCCGCGCCTACCTCGGGGAACGCCTCCACGACACCGCCTTCGCCATCGACCCGGCT
Organism: Gemmata sp.; assembly: GCA_025055115.1. Lineage (GTDB taxonomy): Bacteria > Planctomycetota > Planctomycetia > Gemmatales > Gemmataceae > Gemmata. The sequence goes on along the minus strand of JANWYJ010000037.1, from coordinate 28,439 downwards.
TATCGCGGCGTACTCAAGCAAGCCCTGATCACAGTCGGTTATCCGGTGGAAGATGTTGCCGGGTATACCGAAGGAGCAGCCCTGCCACTGGCCCTGCGGGAACAGATGGCCCACAACGGCCAACCGTTCGTGGTTCGCGACTATCAGCGGGAAGCGGCCGACATCTTCTACGCCGGCGGCGCGGCCCGCGGCGGCAGTGGCGTCATCGTGCTACCCTGCGGCGCAGGCAAAACCATCGTCGGCATTGCCGCGATGGCCCGGGTGCAAAAAAACACCCTCATACTGACCACCAGTATTACCGCCGTCAAACAGTGGCGGCGGGAAATTCTCGACAAAACTACCCTGACGGCCGACGACGTGAAAGAATACACCGGGGAAACCAAGGACATTGGCCCCGTCACCATCGCCACATATCAGATCCTCACCTACCGGCCCGACAAAACCGAAGACTTCCCCCACTTTGGCCTCTTTGAACAACGGGACTGGGGCTTGATCATCTACGACGAAGTACACCTGCTACCAGCCCCAGTGTTCCGTGTCACCGCAACGATTCAAGCCCGCCGCCGCTTGGGTCTGACCGCCACCCTCATTCGCGAAGATGGCCGCGAGGGCGATGTCTTTTCCCTCATCGGCCCCAAGAAGTACGACGTTCCCTGGCGCGAACTGGAAACCCAGGGGTGGATCGCCAGCGCCAGTTGTACGGAAATTCGCGTGGCCCTGCCCGACGATAAAACCCGCCTGGAATACGCGGTCGCCGATCATCGCGCCAAATACCGTATTGCCAGTGAAAATATCGCCAAAGACGACGTGGTTGGCGCATTGCTCGCTCGCTACAGCGACCAACGCGTGCTGGTGATCGGCCAATATTTGTCGCAACTACGCCGGCTGGCCGAACGCTTCGAATTGCCACTGATCACGGGCAGCACCAGCAACGCCGAGCGGGAAGAACTCTACCACAAGTTCCGCCGCGGGGACGTCCGCCACCTGATTCTGTCGAAAGTCGGTAACTTCGCCATCGACCTGCCCGACGCCAACGTCCTCATCCAAGTCAGCGGAACGTTCGGTTCCCGGCAGGAAGAAGCGCAACGCCTCGGCCGCATCCTCCGCCCCAAAGGCGACGGTGGCGACGCCCACTTCTTCACGCTCGTCACCCGCGATACCCGCGAACTCGACTTCGCCCACCACCGCCAAATGTTTCTCACCGAGCAAGGCTACAGTTACGAAATTCGGGATGAACGCGACATCCTTCCAGCCCACCGCCAAGTCGGTTGAGGCGTACACAACGATCCTCTCGTGATCTTCGGTGGAAAGTAGCATGAACCAGCCGATGGGCCGACTCCCGGCCAAGCTGCATCGCCGCGTTTGCCTGGTCCTGACCGAGGATGCACTCCTGGCGGAAGAATTGCTGGCGCGCAAGAAATTGGCGGCCGAGGTCGCCGGGCGACTTGCGGACAACGTGTTACTCATCCGCCCCGGCCGGCTCGAGGTGGTGTTGGACGAATTACGGAAAATGGGCCACACGCCCCAGGTGATCGGAAAATAACACCCAGCCGGCTTGGGCTACGCCACCACTCTCCTGGGGAAGGCGGTCCTGTGCGCTACCTTGACGTCGAGAGAATGCCGTCCATCAAGCGTTTTTCATTGACTTTTGGCGAAGAGTCGATGAAATAGAATATGCTGGGATAAACTCCCTAGCTCCCATACTTCACCAGCGGCCATAGACTGATTGCACTCTATTAATTCCACACTCGTCCACTCGTTTGGAGGTCTTGTTCGATGTTCTCCACTCTCCCAACCCGCAGGCGTGCATTTACGCTCATTGAACTTTTGGTGGTCATTGCGATTATTGCGATTTTGATTGGCCTGTTGCTTCCAGCCGTACAGAAGGTTCGCGAAGCTGCGGCACGGATGCGGTGTCAGAACAATCTCAAGCAACTGGGCCTGGCCATTCACAACTACCACGATTCGTACAATCGTTTACCGCGAAACTATCAACAGGTGGGTGGCAATGCTTGGGAAGCCATCAGTGCCAGCGTCCAGATTCTGCCGTTTATCGAGCAAGGGCCACTGTTCACACAATTTGAGGCCAACCGCACGAACTGGGGCTTTGTCTACGGGACGCTGCTGAACACGGAGCTGTCGATTTTCAAGTGTCCGTCAGCTCCTTCGGGACCGCGGCGGGGCACCAACCCCAGCGGCTGGGATGGTCCGGGTTCCAATTATGGTTGGTGTACGGGTAGCTCGATCGAAACGGTCTGGGCTGGCGACCGTTTCAACGGCATGATTTCCTATCAAACCGATCGGCGTTTTGCCGATGTGGTCGATGGTCTGTCGAACACCATTTTGGCGTCAGAATTTCTCTCGGGGGCATCGTTCTCGAATGATGCCACTCAAGGCCGCTATCCCTACGACATCTTCTACGTCGGGGATAGCCTGTTCAATGCGGTCGCCAACCGGAACTTCCCAACTGTGGCCGAGCTGAACGCAATCGGTAGCGCGCCAAAGATCGGTCTGCGCTCGAACAATGGGACCCTGTGGGGTTGGTACGCGGCGGCCCAATCGACCTTCAACACGGCCGCTCCGCCCAACTGGCAACACCCCACAACCGGTGGCAATTGCTGCCCCGGCGGCGCGCATGACTGGGGCTTTGGTATTATCCCCCCCCGCAGCGCCCATGCCAACGGCGTCAATGCCGCCTTCGGCGACGGCTCGGTGCGCTTCATTCCCAACAGCATCGATGTGTTGACCTTCCAGCTGCTCGGCCACCGCAACGATGGACGCCCCATCCCGAACTTCTAAAGGAAGGACAACGCCACCATGAAGTCTCGAGCTGCTACTGTGATCCTGCTGACATTCCTACTGGGTCTGGCCGTCGGCTGTGGCCCCCCCGGCCGCGTCGAGGAACGGGTCATTGAGGTCAAACCGCCGCCCAGCCAGTTGGAACAAGCCAAGCAGTATCTGAAAAATTACGCCAACGGGCAACCGCTTGGCAGTGAAGCGGCCGGTTTTACGCAACTGGTAGAATCGGTACGCCGGGATGACCCCAAACGGGCCGAGATTCTGGAAAAAGGCTTTGCTGACCTGCAAAAGCCGGGAATTAACACCGCTGCTAAAGCCAAAGAAATCCTCAACCAGCTCGAAGCCCGCTCCGGCAACTGAATATCGCACCCTAACTCCCGGTGATGGCTCACCCGCCGCACCGGGAGTGCTTCTGCGCCCCGTGTCGCTGCGCCAATCGTCTTTTTTCCTAGCGCGGTTTCCTATTCCCGAGCGGTTTCCTATTTCCCAGCGCGGTTTCCTACCACGGTGTCCCACGCACTGGCTGAGCGAGTACCGCTGGCCGCGGTAGAGGGCCAATCGTCTCTTTCCTCGCGCGGTGTTCCTCCTGTCCTGGCTGGTACCAGTCGATCGCGCCATGTGGCGATTGGCCCCGCGGCAGGTCCGCATGGCCCCCAGCCGATCCGCACCCCACACCTCCGACCAACCCTCGCCTACAATAGCTCCCAGATGCCGCAGAATCGGCCGATGGCCTTAGCTCCCAGATGCCGCGGAGTTGGCCGATGGCCTTCGGACCTTGGCGGCGTGCAGCGCCGCGGTGGAAGCGACGCATGGGATGTTGCCCCGGAGTCGATGGATGCCCGTGATGGAGTTCGATTGGCTGGACCGCTGCCGTGATACGCTCGCCCGCTATCAGGAGCCGCTGCTGCGGGCTGTGGCCGAGAAACTGCTGCGCCCGCGAACGAAACTGCCCACCGCGGAATTGCTGGAGAAGGCTGTAGCGACGCTGACCAACGCCCCCGTGATCGACCGCCGCCTCAAAGAGCTGCCGCCCGCCGCCCGTCGAGTATTGGCTATTTTGGGGTGCAGTCGGCAACCCTGTTGGAAAATTGGACACCTGCTGACGATCCTGGCAGCCTTCGACCATCACGATGGGTTCACCCCCCTCCAAACTCTGCTCGAAGCCGGGTTGTTGTTTCCCGTCCTCGATGATCCCGCTGGGCTGGTTGAGGACTTCACTACCTGGTTTGGCCCCACCGGGATGAACGCGGCGCGTGTATTCACCCATCCGCAGGTGGCCGCTCGGTCCCGTTCCGATGTCTGGGAATGGTCCCCCCCCGCGACGGGCGTTTCGTCCCCCGCATCCGCCGATGACCCGCAGGGGCCACAATCGGCGACCACTACCAGCGCGACTTCTTCCTTGGCAGCAGTTCCGCGTCAAGCCGATGGTTGGGAATGGCCGTTGCGGTTGGCTGTGGTCTGGCAGCACGTTCATGCCGAACCGGTTCGTCTGACGCAAAGCCGCACGCTTTTCAAGCGCGATCTGCAACGGCTCCAGACCGATGCGGTTCTGGCCTCGGCTCCGGGAGATCAGCCTGTGGCCGATGGGGGCGTGTTGGCACTGTTGTGGGCCCAGGCGGCCGCCTTGGTCACAGAACGTTCTTCGACGCTCGAAGCAGCGGCGTTCCCGGCGGTGTGGGAGGGTTCGTTAGGGGAGCTGCAGGGGGCACTGTTTGCCGCCCTGTGGCAGGTCGACGCCTGGGACCCTCTCAACGGCTATACCCCGGCCGACGATCCCCGGGTTGTGTCGCCAACGCCCACGGCCGGCTTGCTCAGCCTGCTACTGGCTCGGGAATGGACATCGCCCGGGGAAATAGCTGCGTGGCTGTGGTCGCATCATCCGTCGTGGGCCGCCGCGTTGCCCGCTACCGCGGCGCGTGATCAGGGCACGGCCTGGGTGCGGTCATGGCTGTGGGGTGTGGCGTATCCCTTGGGGGTGGTGGAACTGAACGAGCAATACGTCCGCTTGTCGGCCTGGGGGCGGCATTGGCTGGGGGGGGACAGCGAACCGGCGGCGCCGCCGGCATTTCCGCAAACGCTGATGGTTCAGCCGAACGCAGAAATTCTGGCCTACCGGCAAGGGTTGACGCCGGCGTTGGTCGCGTCGTTGTCCCGTTTTGCCCGGTGGAAGAGTTTAGGGCCGGCTTGTACCCTCGAACTGACCCCGGAACAAACCTATCGTGGTCTTGAAAGCGGTCTGTCGCTGCCGATGATCCTGCAGACGCTCCATCGGCACGGTCTGCGTCCCGTGCCGCCGGGAGTGGCCGATTTACTGCAACGCTGGGCCAGCAAACGTGAGCGCATCACTGTGTTCAGCTCGGCTGTGTTGGTAGAATTCCCGACTCCAGCGGAATTGGATGCCGCTGTGGCCCGCGGCTTGGTCGCCCTGCGTCTCACCGATCGCATCGGCATGACAGCCGATGGCCGCGAACCAGCTCTGACGCAGTTTCGCCTCATCGGCAATCGCGATTATGAAGCCAAACCCCAACGCTGCCTCCAGATCGCCGATGACGGTATCACCCTGACGGTCGATACCCCCCAAGCCGATTTGTTGCTGGAAGCAGAAATCGGTTTATTTGCGGAAGCGTTACCGATCCAAGCCAACGGCACGCGTCAGTACCAGCTCACGGCTGCCGCACTCCATCGTGCGCTGGCCAGTGGTCGTTCGCTGGCCGACATCGACGCCTGGTTCCTCGAACGCGCCGGTGCTCCCCTGTCACCGGCTGGTCGTTTGCTCGTGTTCGGTCCACAGCTCCAACCTCTGCACGCGGCCAAGTTATTGGTCGTGAAGGTTCCAACGGCAGAAATGGCCGATGGTCTCATGCAGTGGCCCGCCACCCGCGCACACATCGCCGAACGGCTTGGTCCGCAGGCACTGGTCGTGCGCCCCGACGATTTCCCCGCTCTGCAGGCTGCCCTGGCCGAACTCGGCATCACTTTCGACGAGGTCAAATCGGATTGAGAGCTTCTGTCGTCGTCCGGCAGTCCCACGCGGCCAGAAAGCCATCCAGAAGCCATCGCGACCGAGTCCCCGTGCGTCGAGAGTCCCTGTGCCTCGGGAGCGCCGGCGCTTGTATCGGCACCGCCGGCGCGGCGGTGGCCGCGGTATGGCTGGTAGCCTTCGCGGTCGGGCTGCGGGCGGAAGCTCCGCTGTGGTCTCATTCTCATTTCTTTCTCATGCACATCTCTCTTGTACATCGAGTTTCTCATGTACAGCGAGGAATTGGTCTTCGCAGCCACCGCCCTGCGGCTCCATCCAGTGGCATTCCACGGGGGTTGTCACCGGGTTACTGTTGCTTCGGCGTGGCCGTTTGCGATAATCCCCATAGTCCCACCTACCTGTTTCTCCTCCCTCCTTCGGAATGGCGTCGATGATGCGTCTGTCTTTGCTGCCTGTGTTTGCCGTGGTGGTGTCGGGGTCGCTGGTTCTGGCGGCGGATTGGCCGCGTTTCCGTGGCCCCAATGGCACCGGGATCGCCGCCGGTCCTCTGCCCCGGATCACCCCCCAAGCGCCGCTCTGGAAAACCGAACTGCCGGGCAAAGGCAATGGATCGCCCATCGTTGTGAACGGCAAAATCTACCTGCAAGCCGCTTCCGACGACGGTACAAAACGCTTCCTGGTGTGTGTCAATGCGGCCAACGGCCAAATCGAGTGGACGAAAGAACAACCTGGGGCCAAAGGCAAAACCCACGCGAAAAACTCGCTGGCCTCCGCCACCCCCGCCAGCGACGGCAAGCACTTGTATTGCCAATGGTGGGACGGCAGCGGTGTCAGCCTGCACGCCTACGACCTGAGCGGCAAGGAACTGTGGCGAGCGTCGTTGGGCAGTTATGTCAGCCAGCACGGCCCGGGGTTCTCGCCAATGGTTCACAACGGTCTGGTGTTTGTGAATGTGGACGACGACCAACATGCCGAACTGATCGCCTTCGATGCGACAACCGGCGACAAGAAGTGGATCGCCGATCGGAAGCACTATCGTGCCTGCTACCCCACGCCGTTTCTGCTGGAGCAGCCGGGTAAGCCTGCGGAACTCATTCTGGGCACCACCACCGCGCTAACGTCCTACGATCCACAAACCGGCACCAAGAACTGGGAATACCCCCTGACATGGCCCAAGGGTGAAATGCCACTGCGGGTGATTGGCCATCCGGTGTCGGTCGCGGGGTTGGTGGTCCTCTATTGCGGCGACGGCGGCGGTTCGCGCTACATGGTCGCAGTCGATCCCAACGCCAAAAAGCCGGCCAAAGTTTGGGAATTGAAGAAGGATACCCCGTATGTTCCATGTGTGTTGGTGAAAGATGCGCACCTCTTCTGGATTGGCGATAAGGGAACCGCCAGCTGCGCCGATGGTAAAACCGGCAAAACCGTATGGATGGAACGCATCTTCACCAGCGATGTGACCGCCTCCCCCGTGATGGTGGATGATACGATCATCATGATTTCCGAGAAAGGCGAGATCGCCACTCTCAAAGCGGCCACCACTTTTGAAGAGCCAACGAAGGTGAACCTTGGCGAAAAAGTGATGGCCACGCCAGCCGTCGCAGATGGCAGAATTTTTATTCGTGGCGAAAAACATCTTTTCGCCTTTGGCCCCCGCTGACGCCATACTCGATGACCGGCCCGCTCCAGAAGAGATGGCCGGGGCGGGCCGCGACGATGGGGGTTCGTTCGCTGGGGGTTGGTTAACCGAGTCCGGCGTTAGTCTTTCTCGGGTTTCTTGTTGCCGGTTTGTTAGTCTTTCTCGGGTTTCTTGTTGCCGGTTTCCTTCAGTTCCATCGTCATCGTCATTTTCTGATCGGCCACGTCGGCGGTCATCGTCGTTTTCAGAATCCCGACGACATCTTTGGCCGTCCACACCTTCATGTTGCCTTGCAGTTCCAACCCCATGATTTTGGCCTTCACTTTGTAGCTGACCCAGGTGGAGTCGTATTCTTTCCCGTTGACTTTAATCTTTTCCTTGCCGTCTTTGTCTTTCTCGAAGCTAGCATCGCCACCGGGGATGGTTCCGCCTTTGGTGGGGTCGAAGGGTTGGGTCAGGTCGATTGTCTGTTCCTGCGCAGGAATTTCCATCTTGTTGCCGGCGAACTCGATGTGGCCGGTGATTTTGATGGTCACTTCCTTGTTCGTTTTGGCGATGACTGTCTGGGTGACGGTGCCGCTGAGGGTGAGGCCCCCGAATTCCGCGGTGGTGGTGTAGGTGGCATAGTCACCCACTTTCGCATTCTTGTATGGATTTTCTTCCTCGGCGGCGGATACGGCCAGCGGAGAAACGATCAGAACCCAAGTCGCAATCAGGGAACGCATAGTGCCGGTTCCTCCTGGATCTGGTGGGGTTGCCCCCGGCCGCCCGGCACGGTGTTGCGAAACCCCATTTTCTAACAGATTAGCGATGAATACTCGGTTGAACAGGTGCGTAGCGACGCTTCTGGCAGTCTTGTTCGCCACGATTGGCAACAGGGATTCGGGGTACCAAGCGAATTTTGTGATGCGGGGAAAAACCGTTCCTGTCGGAAATTACGACAGGGTGCCGGAACGACCCACAGGAGTACAAAATCTGAGCTAAAGTTGGGTTGACTTTGGGAAACTTCTTGCGACCTTTCGCATCCAACGGAATGATAGGGGCGGGCCAGTTGGCGAAGCGGTAGCGATTCCATGCTCGCCGCGGCCTGCGGATAGAAAAATATCCCAACCGACATGGCAACAGGTCTGTGGGAATTCGTAGGCTAGGAATTGGTGGATAATCCCGTCTGGCGGGATGGTTCATCCCCCCGGTTGTGGGGGCGATTGGCCCTTCACGCGGTTGTGTGGCGCCAATCAGAGGAGCTGCAACAACTATGGCGATTCCACGCAACAACCGGTTTATATGCGAAATACTCGCAGCGCCGCTCACATTCCCCCCCTGAGTAGGCGTTTTGGCAATGCATCCATCGAGGGTATCGTTTCAGCGGTCGATACGTTCTTGCGGATTCAGCCGTGCGTGCTTGGCTCGGCCTTGCGGCTTGTTGCGGGTTGGCTCTTACCCCCAAGCTTGCAATGATCCGACCGCGACCGACCCCGAACACTGTTAGACAGGAAGCGAGTTCATGTCGCGACTTCGCCGCTATCGAACGGATGTCGTCCAATCGCCGCTGGAGACCTATCTGCGGGAAATCAACGAAACGGCTTTGCTGACGGCCGAGGAAGAAAAGGAATTGGCTCGTGCCATCAGCCAAGGGGATACCGAAGCCCGCGATCGCATGGTCCGGGCCAATCTCCGCTTGGTGGTCAACATCGCTCGCAGTTACACAGGTAAAGGTTTATCACTCCAAGACCTTATCGAAGAGGGGAATCTGGGCTTATTGCGGGCGGTCGAAGGGTTCGATCCGTCGATGAACACCCGCTTCAGCACTTATGCCAGCTACTGGATCAAACAGAGCATCAAGCGGGCGTTGGTCAACACAGCCAAGACCATTCGTATCCCCGCGTACATGGTCGAACTGTTGGCCAAGTGGCGGCGAGCGACCAATAAACTGACCGACGAACTGGGTCGGCCGCCCACCCCCGAAGAAGTCGCCAAATTCCTGGGTTTGCCCAAAAAGAAGCTGAACATCATCAAAAAAGCCATTCGCGTCTACAATGCGGCCCCGCAGGTGGATCAGAGTGGCGAGCAGGGGTGGAGCATCGAAGAGATGCTCATGGACGCCCGGGCTAAAACCCCGGATACCGAGATGGTCGAAACCGATGATCTCAAGCAAGTTCTGATGCTGCTCGACAAGATGGACCCTCGGGAAGCCACAGTGTTACGCATGCGGTTTGGCCTCAACGACGAGGAACCGAAAACTCTCAAGGAAATTGGCGAGTGTTTGGGCCTGACCCGCGAACGTGTTCGGCAGATCGAAGGCGAAGCCTTGGCCAAACTCAGTGAAGACCTGTGCGGGAAGTAGCAGGCAACGGTCGCTTCCGTGCGGATACAACCCACCCCAAGCCGCAGGTATCGTCGCGAGAGCGTTGCGGACACTACCACCACAACCCAGGTATCGTCGTGAGAGTGTTTTTGCCGGGAATGTGTCGCGTGTCGATCGAAGCGGAAAGCGCTTACAGTGGCCTGTCTGGAATTGCCGTGGCCGCATGATGCGGCCGTCGCAGATACCGCTGGGAGCGGAAAGCGCTCGCGGTGGCCTGGACGGCTCATGATTTCATGCCGCGACGATGTTGCTGAAAATGTTCTCAGTACTGACTGGCGGACGGGCCTTGATGGCACTGATTGGCGGACGGGCCTTGGTGGCATGGGTCGTTGGCGGGAGTTAGGGCTGCGGTTTCGCCCTGGGGCTATCGCTGTGTGGCCGTGTGTTCCCCGTGGAACGTCAGCATTGGTTAGAATGTCGCGCCGAAGTTCAGGTCGATATTGAACATATGAACACACACGGCTTTTTTTTCACCATTTATCCTGTTGCATTTCCTGTTGAGTTGGCACGCGATATTAACTCGACAAAAGTCGACTGCGGCGGAGACACAGTACAAGCCACACACTCCAACCACGGGCCAATACTGGAGGTGTCGATCGCTCGGGCCACGGTCGTGGCGTAGGTCATTTTTCCTCCTTAGCTTTCTTGGGAGATTTTGCCGCGGTCGTTTCTTTGACCCACACGACGCTGTAGCGAACAGTGCCGTTGAAAGGGCACGCTGTGATCGTGGCCGGACGATAACCCTTCTTCGCCCACTCCACACTTTCAGCCTGCAACGCCAATGCCGACAAACCCCGACTGATCTCCCACAACACCTTGTCTGTATTCGAACGAGCCACCGCGGCAAAAACTAACCTGTCGTTTTGCACAAACTCGGTAACCTGGGTGACGCGAAGATTGTCCTGCCGCGCCTGAGCAATAAATTTGTCCAGCTCCTCGGACGCGACACCCAACACATGGTCGCTGTGTTCCCGGGGTTTGGTGCTCATGATCACGGCGATCCGATAAGCTTTGTTGGCGATCGCATAAGGGCGGAGGATGTCGATAACGTACCCGGCATCTTTCGTCTCTTGAAGTTCCTTTGCGAAGTCGGCAGGCGTGATATCAGGCAGCTGAGACCACGGTCGATTTCTGATGATCGGCGCCCACAGTAATGCGCAACGGATCGAGTCTTGAGCAGGATAACCGCTGATGATGTGGACTTCATAGCGGCGGTGATTGAAGAGTTTATCAATGGCCTTGCCGATGTTGTACTCATTGCAGTCGAAGTCGAGGACAGCCCCCCAATCCGTTTGCCGGTCATCGAGTGCGGCGATCGCACTGTACAGGGGCTGCTCGGCCACTGCGACGACATCCAACCACAGCACACTGTGCTTATCCTTCTTGCGTGCCTCCAGCCACTGTTGCATTTGCCTTTGGGTCGCGTTGACCAACAGTTCGTAGCCGGCATGTTTGACGATCGTCGGTTCCTTGGGATACGGCGTCGGCTTCTGCGGCTCCGTGATCCATACGGTACAGTAGCGAACGGTATCCTCATGGGGATATGCGGTGATGCACAGCGGACGTAAGCCCTTGGGAGCGAGTTCGCGGGCTTTTTGCTGCAAACCAGCGGTGGTCAGTCCGTATGCCACCGTCCACTCCCACTTCTCCTTGTTCGGCTCGAAGATCGCGGCAAATTGCGGGATACCCTCCGGGGTGGTGTAACCAGCGATCGAGAGTGGCCGTAACCCGGCTTCTTTCTGTTTTTGGAGATAGGCATCGAGTTGAGGGGCTGTCAGTTCCAACTCATAGACGGTTTTCTTGATGCTGATTCACAGTTGTTCGCACAAAATAGCATGTTGTTCGCAAGGTAAGGACGGCAAAGGCGCGCCGAGAAACCCTCGCGTGCCATCTCATCAAAATCCTGTTTCACTATCCGAATGGGATCGGCCAATCCTATCGACCACCGCATCTCCACAGGTTGCCACAAGGATACGGCTTTCACCCCTTCGGGTGTCATGTATCCGCTCATGGCGATCGGTGTATTCATTTCTGTATTGATCTTTTCTCGCAGTTGGGTAAGGGGATTCCCTTCCGCCGGTGTATCGAACAGAGCGATCCATTTCGGTTGACGACTGTCGAGAGCCGCCACCGCACTGAAGAGTGGTTTTTCGCCGATTGGGTACGCGTCGATCCAGAGTACGCTGTGTCCATCCTTTTTCCGAGCAGCGAGCCACTCTTGCATCTGTGCTTGGGTCGCATCGGTGAGGATGTGCCAGCCGGGGATTTCGATGAGTGTCGATTGGACCGGGAAGGGCAGCGGCGGAACCACGACCGATTCGCGCGGCGCAGCCGCCAAGGCGGCCAGGGCCACTGCCGCTGCAATCTCGCCGATCTGGGCGGATGGCGGCGGAATGACCAGCGGTGGTGGGCCTCCCTTCTTCTTCAGTGTAACTTGCACAATCGTACACCCACCGCGTTTCACATCGAACGATTCCGAGACGGTCTCAAAATCCGGACTGACGACTTCGAGCTTTTGGTTCGGCCCCGCCTTGATACGGTAGGATTTGCCATCTGAATGCAGGGTGACCGTCTGCCCATTGACGCGGATATCGACCTTCGCGTTCGGGTCGCTCAGTTTCACCTCCAACTCACCGTAGTCTGTCTGCACATAAATGACGCTGGCCACAAGACCCAAAGCCAACAGCAGGAAGGCCGCCCCAGCCAGCCACCACGCCCGCCGCGGCCGGCGAAGTTCGACCGTCGTTGCTGGCGGTGAACGGTGGCCCCCCGCTTCAGGAAGTCCGGCCAAGACCACCGGTTGGCTGGAGAGCGAGATCAGGCCTAGGCGATCGCCTTCGAGATAGCGTTGAAGGGCATTGGCCAGTTGGCCAGCGGTCTCGAAGCGATCTGCCGGTTGTTTGGCCAAGGATTTGAGAATCACCGCTTCCAACGCGGCATCGACCTGAGGGTTGAACAAACTGGGTCGCGGGGGCGGGTCCCGTTCGATCTGCGACAGCAACTTGCCGAAGGATTTCCCTTTGAATGGCACCCGCCCGGTCACCAATTCATAGAGAATGACCCCCAGGGCGTACACGTCAGTCGGTGGACCAATCGCCTGATGGTCCCCACCGGCTTGCTCGGGGGGCATGTACGCTGGTGTACCCAGTGCCACACCGGTGAGCGTCAGCCGTAGATCGTCAGTCGCCAGGGAGCGAATCGCCAAACCAAAGTCCATAATAATCGGACGCTGGTGGCGATCGAGCATCAGGTTCGCCGGCTTCAAATCCCGATGCACAATCCCCCGGCGATGCGCTTCGTGCATGCACCGAGCTACTGTGCAGACCAAATCCACGGCCACTTGGGGTGAGTAAATACCATCGCGAGCTAGCTTGGCCGCCAGTGTTTCCCCTTCAATAAAGGCCATCGTCAGATACGGTTGCCCGTCGATCTCGCCCACCTCGTACACGGGGCAGACGTTCGGATGAGTGAACGTAGCCGCGGCCCGCGCTTCGGCGAAGAATCGTTCCCGCCAACCTTCCATCGTCGCTGAATGCGGCATCTTCAGCGCAACCAACCGATCCAGTTGCGGATCGTGGGCCAGATAGACCCGCCCCATGCCCCCACGCCCCAACAGTTGCCGCAACTCATAGCGGCCAAAGGGACGCGGCAGTGGGCCTCCATCGGCCGTAGCGGAGGGTGTTGAGGTGGATGTGTTGCCCGCCTCCGTTGGTGTGGGGATAGCACCGGGATATTCATCCGAAGGTCGGGACGGAAAGGATGCGGTGGGCTGACGCTCGGTCATGACAAAGACCTGAGGAAGAAAATGTAGCTCTAGCCTAACCGAGACGCCCCTGCCTCCGCAACTTGACAATCACATGAATTTTCATTTTTCACATGAAATTCCCGCGTCGGTGCTTATCGACGGCGGGGAACCCCGCCGGGGGATGGAAGCCTCGGTTCGCAGTCAGTTACCTTCGGAATGAATCTTATGTCAGTAAAACGTAAACCCCGCCGGGGGATGGAAGCCTCGGTTCGCAGCTAGGCTCCGCTCGCTTCTGCCGCCGGTGCGGAACCCCGGCAAGTTAGCTCAGACGTTACGACATGGTCGAGCCGTTGTCGCCGATGCGGCTGGCAATCCAGGCCAGCAGAATCACAATCACCACCACCGCGGCCACGACGAGCAAGCCACCGATGGGATCGTCGGCGCTGGCCGCCGGGGTCGTCGCCGTGTCGCTATGCCGGGAACTATGCGTTGTTGCCACGGCCGCGCTACGGCTCGTTGCCTGTTCAGCTTCGGCCACTGGCGACGCGAGGAACAACACGGCGACGAGAACGACGCTGTGAAGTAGTGTGTGAAGTGCAGTCATCATCGGGGTGCCTCCCGTGAGGGGTCGGAACCTGGATTCTCTCTCAACGGACACCCGCCTTTACTCTATTGTTCGCTGCAGGAATGTCTAAATTCTGATCAATCCGCTCTGGGAGAAGTGTACAGAAAATACCCACTCGCTCGGTCGACTCCGTCGTTATCAACCGATGAGCTTGGGTTATAGCGGGGAGAAGTGTACAAAAAATACCCACTCGTTTGGGGAAGGGTACCTGAACGACGAGCAGCACCCGTTCACCAATGCCACGCTGATGCCGCCATCCAGGGGCGACATTGTGACAGTCTTGGGGTTTATACGTCTGAAGACACACCAGCTAAACGCTCGTGTCGCCATCCAAGGTCGACATTGTGACAGCCTCCCCCGAAAACGGGAGTTTCTTCCGCTGACAATACGCGCGGGTGTCGTTATCCGGGGTCGATATCATGACGCGGCTCGCAAGAGAAAGGACGCATGTTCACTGCGAAGCGGGTGCGGGTTGTGGTGTCGGTCATTCGCAGCCGGACGACAACAAAGCGTCCATTTCCTGCGAACTCCTCGGTGCCGCACAATCGAAGGTGCAAAACGATTCGCTGGAAAAACCCACTTCTTTTGGGCGTTTCCGAGGTAACGGTGGGCGACGACGTTGACACCCAGCGCCCTCGAACGACGACGCCAGCCCCCGCGGGTGTTGCCAAGAGCGCGGCGTATTTGGTTATTGACATCAGACGGCGCCGAACGACGACGCCAGACCCCTTCGGGTGTTGCCGAAGGTGGGTTGTCGTGAGCGGGGATGGGGCCGGGGCGTTACGGCATCGGGGGCGATCGGGCCGCAAGTTTTTCACCCGCGGCAATTCCTCTCAGTTGTCGTTGCTTGGCGCGTCATGGCAGCGTCATTTCACCAGCATCGCAGCGTCATTTCATCAGCATTGCAGCGTCATTTCATCAGCAGGGTGGCCCCAAAGTAGACGACCACCATCACCAACACGGCCGCGGCGATGAGGCCGACGGTGCCGAAGGTGGGTTTGTTAGTGTCGTCGGCCTCTTCGGCCCAGGCAGGTCCGGTGTCTTCGAGCGGGTCGGGTGAGGGAGGTGGCGAAAGGCCGACAGGGGCCGTTTTCACCACGGGGGCCATCGTATTGCCGCGTGTGGGCAGGTTCGGCACGGCGGGGCGGGCCGGTTCGAGCGGCGGCGGCGTGCGCACTGGAGCGGCTGAGGCCGTGACCGCGGCGGGGTCGAGCAGGGGGTTGGGCAGGGGGGGGCGGGCGGTGGGAGTCGTGGGCCGAGCCGGGGTTGCCGGGAAAGCACGGGAGGGCGGCGGCGTGGTCGGGGCCGCGGCGACGCCCGCGGGGGCATGTGATGGCATCCCAGGTTTCTGACTGGGATGGGAACGCGAACCCAAGCCGGGGCGGTTACCGCTGGAAAGCCCCGCCAGCGCCGGACGGCTGCCCGACGGCGAGGGCGGCACTCCCCCGGGGATTTTACTCGGATCACCCACCAGCGGTTCCAGAGCTTCCACCAGTTCTTCGCAACTGGGATAGCGGGCTTCGGGGGATTTCGCCATCAACTTTTTGACAATGTCTTCCAATTCCGGCGGTACATCGGGCGCAAATTCTCGAATCGGCGCAGGCTCGCGAGTTTGGTGGGCCATCATCTTTTCCACCGCCGAACCTTCGGGGAAGGGCACCCGTCCGGTGAGCATGAAATACAGCACACAGCCGAGGCTGTATTGATCCCCCGCGGGGGTGCGATTGGTCGGCTCCATGATGCTTTCGGGGCTGGCGCAATCCAACCCGCTGGTCAGGGTGTTGGCGGTCGACATGGTATCGACGAGGCTTTCGCCATCATTTTCTACCAACAACGAGCCAATCCCGAAGTCGAGGATGCGGGCCTGATTGTCGGAGCCGATCATGATGTTCGACGGTTTGATCAGGCCGTGGAACAGATTGTTGGCATGTGCCACTTGAAGGCCCTGCGCAATCTGGATGGCGTAGAGTGTGGCGAGATTGGGCGGCAACGGGCCGCGTTGCTGCACCAGGGCTTCCAGGCTTTGGCCGTCGACCAGTGGCCAGGCCAGATAATGCAGCCCCCCGGCCGTCCCGACATCCACAAACGGCACCACCGCGGGATGGGTGAAGTTGGCAAACGACCGCACCTGCCGCCGCGCCAGGCGGACATTCCACATGCTGCGTCGTGGTAAGACCTTGACGGCGTAGAGGTTATTGTCGTTTTTCGAGCTGGCCTTGTAGACCTGGCCCATGCTGCCCGAACCGATGGCATCCAATAACACATACGGCCCTAACACCAAGCCCTGACTTTTACCGTTGAGGATGCGTTCGGCTTGGAAGGCCGTGAGGGTTCCTTGTTCGACCAGATATTCGGCTAAGGCCGGGGCTTCCGCCCGGGGATTGCGGCGAAGAAATTCGCCTACGATTTGATCCAAAGGACCGCGATCGATCAGACCGCTGCGCCGCAGGTCCCACACAAACCACTCGCATGCGCCCAGATCACTGGTCACCATGGGTTCATCATCCTTCCCGGAAGCCCGGCTTGTTGACAAGAGCCGCTGGCGCGTTTAGCGCCCCGCGCGAACGGATGGCTGACGCAAAAGTAGGACGCATTTTGGGGGTGTCAAACTCTTCCGCAGTGGTTTTCAGCTTCTCCCCAAACCACTATGCTGAGTCCCATAAGCGGTTGAACACGCCGGTGGCTGCTTGTGGTCGCCACCCGTGGCTCAACCGCCCGCGACGGTGCGATGTCCCCACCCGACCCAGGATGTGCAACCATGCCTCCGGACCCCTACACCCCTTGTATTTGTGGCAGTGGCAAAAAATTCCGCTGGTGCTGTGCCCCCTATTACGGCGACGTCGAAAAAGCCTTCGAACAAGAACGGCAAGGGCAACACGAAGCCGCCCTGCACACCATCAAAAACCTTCTGACAGCACACGGCACCAACCCGTCGGTGTGGTTCTTTTATGCCCAATTTTTGTACAACGCGGCCTTGGCACAACGTTCCGGCGAGGAACAAAACCAGAAGATCGAGCAAGCCGAAGAAGCCCTCAGTAAAGCGCTGGAACTGAACCCAACCTTTGGCATGGCCCACTTCCTGCGGGCCCAATTCCGAGAAAATGAAGGCGAACTGCGCGGCGCTTTGCTACTGTACCGCAAAGCCGTGGAAACCTTCGACCCCCACGCCCACGACCAACTCGCCGCGGCAGCGTACCGGATTTACCAATTGGAAACGATGTTCAACCGGCCGGTGGCGGCGCGAGCGGCCCTCGAACGCTGCGTGCATTTCCTACCCGCGGAAGCGGAACTGCGTCGAGAATTCGAAGAGGAGTTCGGCCCCAATGGCCCCTATCCCGAAGCGGCCCGCAAAAAGTACACGCTTCGCCCCACCGCCCAGCCCATTCCCGAAACCGCAGTCACCGGACGGCTCTCCGATGCCAAAAAAGCCTACGACGAACTGACCCAACGGACCCCCGACGACCCGGCCGCCTGGTTCAATCTTGGCGTCGTGCGGGCCTGGTTGAGCGAATTACCCGAAGCCGTTGCCGCTTTGGTGAAATCCATCGAGTTGGAAACCGACGATTACCGTGCTGAAGAAGCCGGAGCACTAGCCGAAGTCCTCCGCTGCGGCCACGGCATGGAAAATGCCTCCGACCATGTGGCCTACACCGTGGCCATGCCCATTCGCGACCCCCAGCCAGTGATGCAAACGCTCCAAGCCTACAGCCAAAGCGGCAAACTCCGCGGCGTGCGTGTCAATCGCGAAAGCGGGATGATGATGGGCTACTTGGTGGAAGAACTCCCGACGGTGTTGGCCGTGGGGGCGGTTCGTTTGGGGCGCGTCACGGCGCGGCTGACCATCGCCCAAGGTCTGCTCCGCCTCACCTACCCCAACCGCGAATTGCTTCTCAAAGCGGCTGACGAACTGCGTACCGCCCTGCAATTGGCCGTCGAACAACCCGTCGAAGCCACGATGCCGCTGATGTTCAGCGATGTGGCCCGGGAGGCGATGGCCGAACCGCTCGAGTCCGGCGATGAAACGACCCTGGAAGCGAAACTGCGAGAGTATGCGACCGATTACTTCGAAAATACTTGGCTCCACCGGCCTCTCCACGCGCTGGCGGGCAATACACCGCTGGACGCGATGGGCAGCAAAATTCTCCGCAAGCACGTCTTCGGAGTGGTGCAATTCCTCGAACAATGCTTCGCTCTGGTTCGCCCCCACAAACAAATCGGCGAGCAGTTGATCCCCATTGACATTTATGATTTCAACCGCCTGCGCCACAAACTCGCTATGGAATATGTGCGGGCAGCGCCACCGGTGGTCCATGTTCCCGCCGACACTGCGCCGGCCCCTGCGACCCCAGCCCCAAGAGCCGACACGCCTCCCGCCCCAAAACGCGACATTGCCGCCATGAACGCCGCCGAACTGGCAGCTCTCGATGTCGCCGCCCTTTCCGTCGCCGAATTGGAACAGGCCATGGTCGCCGCGGTCAAACTCGATGCCCGTGAGTTGGCGGTGGCCTTCGCCCAAGCCGGTTTACTCAAACCCTTCGATCCTGCATTCCCCGACCGCTACCGCCTCTACGCCACCGCCATCACCGGCGCCGCCACCGCCGGCGATATCGCCCGCGCCGCCCAACTGATCGACGAAGGCACCCAGTACGATGCCGAACACAACCGGGGGCAGCGGGCCACCGATTACCGACTCCGCAAAGCGCAATTGTATGTCAAGGCGAAAGATGCGGAGAAAGCCGCGGCCGAGTTTGAAACCCTTGTCGCCATGCACCCCGACGAAGGGAGGTTCTACACCACGGCTGCCGAGGAGATGCTGCGGCTCAAAGATGGGGCCAAAGCCTTGCGCTTTGCCGAAGCCGGATTGGCCGCCGCCAGCCGCACCGGCAACCGCGACCTGGAAGGCCATTGCCGCGAGCTTGTCGAAGCAGCCAAGAAAGCCGCCGCCAAGGCGTCGTGAGGGTTTTCCGGCGGCAGGCGTCTAACACGCCGTCCAGTGATGCTGGAGGATGACGCCGCCAAGGCGTCGTGAGGGTTTTCCAGTGATGCTGGAGGATGACGCCGCCAAGGCGTCGTGAGGGTTTTCCGGCGGCAGGGATCGGTCCTGGATGAATGCCGCCGAGGGACTCCAGCCGCTTTCGCCGAACTCCATCAGGCCCGAGAAATCGAGCTGTCAATGCCTTCACGACAAGCCGCCTTTGGCCCGGCGGAATCGCCAAAGTCATAAAGAGAGGCGTAAGGAGTGCTAGATATCGAGCTATCAATGCCTTCACGATAAGCCGTTTAGCCAGCCGCTTTCGCCGAACTCCATCAGGCCCGAGAACGTTCGTGGGATGGGTCTTGAATGAATGCCGCGGGGGGACTCCAGCCGCCCCTCGACGAAGACCCGAGGCGGCTTGGGGGCAGGAATGGGTCCTGGATGAATGGGCCCGGTGGGAGTCGAACCCACTTCCAAGGAGTTATGAGCTCCCTGCTCGACCGTTGAGCTTCAGGCCCGCTCAGCCCATTTTAAGACTTTTCGCGCCGGGCGCGTAGACCGCCTTGCGGCGAGGTCCATCGTCGCGTCTGAAGGTGACAGCGGCTGCCGGTCAGGCAGTGACGCCACGGTACGTCGATGTCGGTAGATAGCACCGCGAGATAGCACCGCGGCGTCTGAGGCTGGTCTGAGGCTGGAAAAGAGCGGCCGTTCGGGGGGATAGCCGCGAAGACCCGAGGCGGGGTTTCTCAGGTTGTATGGTTTTCCGCGGTGGTGAAAAGCGGCCGTTCGGGGGGATACCCGCGAAGACCCGAGGAGAACGGGGGTTTGCGATGGCACCCCTCAGCCCATAGGCCCTCCGGCGCGGCCTCAGGCTGTCGCACTGGTGCTGGTCTTTCGTTGATTGCCAATAGGACGAAGCCATAGGCCCACCCGGCGCGGCCTCAGGCCGTCGCACCCCCTTCCTGCACCAACAATACGTTGATGTCCATTTCGACAAGGTTGGTGGGGCGCGGCCTCAGGCCGTCGCGCCCCCTTCCTTCAGCGCCCCCTATCGTGTAGCGGTCATTCCCCTTGTTGGCACGGCACGCACGGCATCGGACCGTCGCGTCCCCTTCCTTCAGCGCCCCCTTACTTCACTGGCAACCACTGCACGGCGTCGATGACAACGAAGCCGTCCGCCCCGTCGTTGGTGATTGTCACACAGCCGCGGGTTCCTTTGTCAAATTCAAACGTCCCTAGGGAAATCCACAGCCCCTCCACCGGCGGCTTCTTCTGTTGATTGATCGTCAGGGTTTTATTCCCGCCGGCATAGGTCACTTGCACCGAGACGCGGGTGGCTCGGTTCGGGTGGGCCGTATAGGCCAGCCGCACTTCATACCGACCCGCGGCGGGTAGATCGGGAACGAAGCGCGCCGATTGCTGGCCGCGGTTCGTGTTGCTATCGTGCCGGTAGCCGCTGCCGACAAACGGCCCGACGCTCGTACTGACGGTATCGAAGCCGGTGCGTTCGGCGTCGGCATCGTCGACAACAATCCCCGGCAGTTTCTTGGGATCGACCGCGCCCGGGGCGGGGGCAGCCGCCAATTCCAGGACTTGCTTGTCCGCCAACAGTCGTTTCCGGAGCTTCTCATAATTGACACTTTGTACATCAACTTTGTCATCAATGGCTAAACACGCCGCCGTCGCGGCACTTTGCCCCAAAATCATGAAAACCGGCTCCATCCGGATGGAACCATAAGCGATGTGTGAACTGCTGACACACACTGGCACCAACAGGTTCGGGCACTCCCCGGCTTTGGGGACAATCGCCTTGTAGCTGATGCGGTACGGCCCCCCCGGGCTGACCTGAACATCGCCCTCGTTCTGGACGAAGCCCGCCGGCGTCACATAGCGGGTGCAGTTGTGCGAATCCATGTTGTACGATCCCATGCCCACCGATTGGGGGGTGTCGCGTTGGCGGCGGCAGTCGCGTTCGGTGATGACGTAATCGCTCACCATGCGGCGGGCTTCGCGAATGTAGAGCTGATGCGGCCAATGGCCCGTGTCGGTGAATTCATCCTTGGCTAAGCCCCACTTCGCCAGCTGCGTGCGAATTTTTTCGGGCACGCGGGGGTGATTTTGCAAACTCCACATCAGCCCTTTCTGATAGCTGAGGTGAGCCGCGATGATCTTTTCGCGTTCCGCATAGCTGGCCTCGGGATAAGCGTAGTTCTGCCCGATGAAGTCGGTACTGACGGCGCAGTTGTTGTTGGTATCGGTTTTACCATTGGGCATGCGGTCGATTTTCAGGGGAATGCGCAGGTCGCCAGCCTCAAAGTTGCGGAAGAGCAGTTCGTATTTCTTTTCGTCGTAATCGGCCGGTTTCTCGAAGGGCACGCGGTTGGCCGGAACATCGGTCATACACATGCGGAAGCAGTAGGCTTGCACGCGTTGGTCGGCTTCGCCATCGGCGGGCAACGGGTTGGGATCGATGCCGAAGACCAACCCGCTTCGGGGATCACCGGGCTTGACATATGGATCGACATTCACCACGAAGCGGTGCAGATGGGTATTCCACTTCCGGGCCACACCGTTGAGCGTTTCACCATACTGTTTGTTCGACTCCCGGCCGACGGTATAACGGACCCCCGCCGCGGCCATCAAATCGCCTTCGTATGTAGCATCGATGAACATTTGGCCAGAATAGGATTGGCCCGATTCCATCGTGATGGCCACAATGCGCCGTCCGTCGAGCTTCACCCCTTTGGCGCGATCGAGACGTTGGCCGCAATGGATTTTTACCTTGACTTCGTCGAGCATATTGCGCAGAATTTTCTCGGCGACTTTTGGCTCGAAGGTCCACATCGCGTCATCGTCGGGGCGATAGAACTTGTAGTTATCCCGTTTTTCGTGAAGCCACACGTTCGGGTCGTCGTAATACTTCTTCACCCGTTGGTAGAATTCGCGGCTGATACCGCCGATGGCGCGTTTATCGCCACTATCTGTCCAACCCAACCCGCCACTGGTCAGCCCGCCGATGTGTTGGCCGGGTTCGAGTAGGACCACGCTTTTGCCCATGCGGGCGGCCTGAATCGCGGCCACAGCCCCACTGGCGGTGCCGCCGTAGACGACAATATCGTACTCCGCGGCTCCCCCCGCAGACGTGGCCAACAATATGGCCACACAACTGAACAAACGCGCCATACTCCACCCTCCTTCCCGGTGGAGATTAGAGTAACAGACGTGCGAGCGCAGACCAGCGCTAAATGGGGATGCCTCAACGATGGGCACGGGATGGACAGTTGCCAGCCTGTGAGTGCCAGCCTGTAGGCCCAACGGACAAGCGGCCCTCTAGGGGCTGGCGCAAGTCCGTTGGGATGGATGCGGAAGTGGGGGGGAGGCAGCCACTTCAGTTGGTGTTGAACTCCCCTTTACGTTTGGCCAACTGAGCTTGCAAGCGAGCGACGATGCTCGAATGCATTTGACTGACCCGGGATTCACTGAGATTGAGGGTGGCCCCGATCTCTTTCATCGTCATCTCTTCGTAGTAATAAAGAATGACGATGAGTCGTTCGTTCCGATTCAGGCCCCGGGTGACCAGTTTCATCAAGTCGCGGTTCTGCAAGCGGCCGGTGGGGTCTTCGGCTTTTTTATCTTCCAGGATGTCGATTTCGCGAACGTCTTTGTAGCTGTCGGTCTCGTACCATTTTTTGTTGAGGCTGACGAGATTGACGGCGGTGGCTTCACCGATGTACTGATCGAGCTGTTCGAGAGGAATGCCGAGTTTTTCGGCCAATTCTTCGGGTTTGGGGGGGCGGCCGAGGGCGGCTTCGAGTTCTTTGCGGCAGGCTTCCATGCGGCTGGCTTTGCTTCGCACCAAGCGCGGCACCCAGTCCATGGTGCGCAATTCGTCGAGCATCGCTCCACGAATGCGCGGGACGCAATAGGTTTCGAACTTGACGCCACGAGTCAGGTCGAAGGCTTCAATGGCATCGAGCAGGCCAAAGACCCCGGCGCTGATGAGGTCGTCGAGTTCCACACCGTCGGGAAGGCGTGCCCAAATGCGTTCGGCATTGTACTTGACCAGCGGCAGATATTTTTCGACCAGGCGATTGCGCAGCTCGACGGTGGGCCGCTCGCGGTACTCTTGCCAAACCGCGGCAATGTCGGTTTCGGTTTGGGTCACGATCACAATCCTCCCTGATGAACGACAAGGTTGTTGGTCGCCCGGCCCGCCGCTGAGCCAGAAGGCTCGGCGTCCCCGGTTCAGGCCCCTCCCGCGGATAACAGTGGTCGCCACCGTGCCCAGACCCCAGGAATATTCCGGCAAGCCCCGGTCGGTTGTGGCCGCCCCCCCCTGTCATCGTTGGCTTGCGATCAACGCGCTTGTCCATCCCCCAAGCATCAGCGGGAACACTCCGATGCTTATCGCCAACTATCGGTCAACGCCGCTGTGACGATGCAATCTTTCCACACCACAAAGGCCTTGGGGTCGCATTGTGTGCTGCCGCAATCGCTGCCATGCGCGCTATCGCTACGTCCAGCAGATGCGATTGAGACGCTGCAACCCGCTTGCTTCCGGTGTCCCGTTCCCCAACGGGCCATCGCTGAAGCGCCAGGTGGAACAGGCCGCCTGTATGCCGCGAACCATTCAGAATGGGAAGGGGAAGATTTACAATTCCGCGGCATTGGCCGGGGTTGGCTCGCGGTTGTGGCCGCCCGGCGGTAAGATGAACAAACTGGGTATACGGCCTGCGCGGACGTTCGGCGGTGCTTCTTCGCCGGCGTGTTCGTTTGCCGGATGGCTCCTGACCAAGCCACCGCAGCGGCCGACAAAGGAGGACGAGATGAGTCCAATCGTGGGTTGGTCGGCGGTCTGCGCGGCCGCGCTGGTGGCAGTGGGGGTTTCGATCGGCTGTACCGCCTCCGACGACAAACCACCACCGCCGAAAACCGAATTCGCCACCGGCTCAGGTTCCGCGGCCACACCGGTCGCCGCGGTCCCTTTCGATGGCCAGCGCGCCCTCAAATATCTGCAGCACATCTGCGACCTCGGCCCTCGCATCAGTGGTACCGAGGCCATGAAAAAGCAGCAGAAGATGATCGAAGAACACTTCCAGAAACTGGGAGCCACGGTGACACGCCAAGAATTTCAAGCTAAACAACGCAGCCAGAAAAACCCGACGCCCTTTGTCAACATCCTCGTCACCTGGCACCCCGACAAACAACGCCGCATCCTATTGTGCACGCACTACGATACCCGGCCGATGGCCGACCAGGAACCCAACCGTGCGAACTGGACCAAACCGTTTCTTAGCGCCAACGACGGGACCAGCGGCGTGGCCTTCCTCATGGAACTCGGCCACCACATCAAAGACCTTCCCTGCCAATTCGGCATCGATTTTGTGTTCTTCGACGGGGAAGAATTTGTCTTTGAAACCGATCGCCTTGGCGGCGGCGACCGGTACTTCATCGGTTCGGAATACTTCGCCGAACAGTACACCCAGTCGAAAGCCACGCGCAAATACCGCTACGAAGCCGCTGTGCTCTTCGACCTGTTTGCCGCGAAAGATGCCCAACTGAAGGTCGAACTCTACTCCTTCGATGCTGCGAAACCACTGGTGGATCAGATTTGGGGTATCGCCAAAGACCTTGGCGTGAAATCCTTCAAGTATGAACGCGGTTATGAAGTGCTGGACGATCACATCGCCTTGATTCGTGCGGGTATTCCCGCCGTGGATATCATCGATTTCGACTATCCGCACTGGCACAAACTTTCCGACACCCCGGACAAAGTCGATGCCGGGCAACTGGCCGATGTCGCCAAAGTCATCACCACCTGGTTGCAGAGAATCAAGTGATGGTGGCGGAAGACCATCCCGCAGCCCACGCCGTCAACCCGATGGAAAAAATCAGGTGGCCGGTTCGCATCGTCCTTGAGCGAACCGGCCACGGCCCGTTAACGACATCCGATGTCTGGGGCCACACGTCGGGTCTGACGAGGTTCAGCCAGTCCATCGCAGCAAGGCAGAGGAAGCGTATCTACCTTGGGCGTCGTATCCGTGACACCGGCCCGGCGCGTCCTTGCGGCGGGTGCGAGTAAAAAAACGCTGAGCCGACCCGATCCCGTGCTTTGGTGACGACAGAATTCGCGTTTCCGGTCATCGCGACCGGAAGGCGTGGCCATCGTCGGAATAGGCGTGGGTGAACGGGGCGAGTCCTGAAGCTGGTCGGTGGGGGCGAGGGATCACCCACCAAGGGCCGCTTCAAGTCGTTCGATAGGGTCCGGGATTGAGACTCCGCGGGGAGAAGAAATGGCTGACAGGAAGTTCGCGGGTCATCCCGATAGTCCTCCGTCACAGCTGAGCGACAACCAATTCTGGGGGGAACGATACCTTTTCTGGCGCGGATGTCAACAGGGAAGCGTGTGACAGTCGATTGCCAATCTACCGTGCGCCCAACTTATTGTCCATCAATGTTTTTGGGCAAATTGGCTCTGCCGAAACCGTTGCGTCAAGAGGTGAGGGTCGCGGATAGGGCCAAAATTTGGGCACCACCGGGCAGAGCATTAAGTTCTTAGCGGAACAGGTTTTTGGACGCAAGCGAATGGGCGATGAAGGAGTGAAGTAGAAAAAATAGACAGCGGCTGAAAAAAATCGTCGCCCCCTGTGCCGTGTAGACTTGTCTTGCTTTCCCGGTGAGTGGGACGTTGTCGCGGTGAAAAAAAAAATCGCCTCCACCTGTGCCGTGTGGGTCGTCCTTCGGGAACCCGCTTACTTCAGAGGGGTGCCTCACCTCGGTGTTTCGGATCCCACTACAATCTCGGCACCGAGTACCGAGGATGGGCTTGCGAGCGACCGAAGTATTGAAATCAAGGCCCCCAAAGCAGGTTATTGTCGGTTCGCCAAAAGCTGACAACCCAAGCACGAACACTGCAGAGGCACCTCCATCATAGCAGCAGCCGGTGGCGAAAGCAAACGCTGCGGCCCGCGGCGTCGGCCACGACCACGACATGCTTTTCACCGCTTCCGCGCAGGGCTATAATCGCTGGTGGTAGTTTTGGCGCAGTGGCGAGGTTGGCGACTATGGCGGCTGATGTCGAACTCGAAGAGCAGACACAAACCCGCACCCGGCGACAACCCCCGTATGCCGTTATCCTGCACAACGATGATACCAACACCATGGATTTCGTCGTTGTGGTATTGCGGAAAGTCTTCGGTTATGCCGTGGAAAAGTGTATCCAACTGATGCTGGAAGCGCACACCCGGGGCCGGGCCGTGGTGTGGATCGGGCCGCTGGAGGTGGCCGAACTGAAGGCGGACCAGATTCGGGCCTGTGGACCGGACCCGGCCGCCGGGCGAGCCTCCCACCCCCTGGGCGTCACCGTTGAACCCGTGGCGTAACTCCCCCGACGCCTCTTCCGAAGCCAACCGAGGTCATCGATGCGAACTCCCACACTCCTTCCACGGCGGGTTTCACGGCGGGCCGTATTGCAAGTGGGCGGGACTGCGCTGGCGGGGCTGAGCTACCCCCAGCTGCTGGCCGCTGCCGAAACCCCGAAAGCCCAGCGCCACGCCCGCGCCAAAGCGATCATCTTTCTGCACCAATGGGGCGGCCCCGGGCAGCATGAGACCTTCGACCCCAAACCCCACGCCCCCGACAATATCCGCGGCTGGTATGGGGCCACGCAAACCAAAATCCCCGGCGTTCTCTTCGGTGAAAAGCTTCCCCAATTGGCCGCCCTCGCCGACAAACTCACGATCATCCGGTGCATGACGCACACGATGAAAAACCACAACTCCGCCGGGTATTATTCGCTCACCGGTGTCGCCCCGCCGACCGACGATCAACGCTTGCGGGACACCCTCGATCTGGCCCCAGCCTATGGCTCGATCGTGGATAAACTGGCGCCGGCGCCGCCTGGCATCGCCACCTTCGTCGCCTTCCCCCACATCATCGCCGATGGCAGCATCACACCCGGGCAGCACGCCAGCTTCCTGGGCAAAGCCCACGCCCCGCTGTTCGTCAACCAAGACCCCAACAAACCCGGCTTCCAACTGCCCGAACTGACCCTCCCCGA
This sequence comes from Gemmata sp., assembly GCA_025055115.1. Taxonomy (GTDB): domain Bacteria; phylum Planctomycetota; class Planctomycetia; order Gemmatales; family Gemmataceae; genus Gemmata. The sequence goes on along the minus strand of JANWYJ010000037.1, from coordinate 1,252 downwards.
CAATCTCAGCGTCGAACGGTTGGAAAACCGCCGCGAAATTCTCAAACTCATCGACGAACAAAGCGATCTGCTCGAACAATCGCTGGTGGCCCAAGGTTTGGATGAAAGTTATCAGAAAGCGGTGGCCATGCTCACCAGCCCCCGCTTCAAGCGTGCCTTCGACCTGACCCAAGAATCGAAGAAAACCCGCGACGCCTACGGCCGCACCACCTACGGGCAATCGTGTTTGTTGGCCCGCCGCGTGGTGGAAGCTGGGGCCAAATTCGTCAACGTTTACTATGCCCGCTCCATCGGCGGCATGGGGCAAGGGTGGGACTACCACGGCTTCCGCGGCGAAGACGTGCCAGCGCGGCTGCGCGAACTGCTGCCCATCGCCGATCAGACCCTTACCGCCCTCATCACCGATCTGGAGGAACGCGGCCTGCTCGACGATGTGCTGGTGGTCTGGGTCGGCGAATTTGGCCGCACTCCCAAGATCAGCTCCAACGGTGGCCGCGACCACTGGCCGCAGTGCTACTGTGCCGTTTTGGCTGGCGGTGGCATGAAAAAAGGCTTCGTCTACGGCGCGAGCGACAAAATCGGTGCCCTGGCCACTGTGGGTCAGGTGCGGCCCGAGGACCTGGCCGCCACCATGTTCACGGCGCTGGGTATCGACCCCGCAAGTGAAATTCGCGACAAACTCAACCGCCCGTTGCCCATCGCACGCGGCCAACCGGTCATGGAACTTTTCGCCTAACCGCTCAACCGATAATCTCGCCCCGAACCGAATAGCCCTGGTCGAAGTCTTGTTCTGTCGCTGCGGAGGCCGCTCATGCGGTTCACCCTCATTAGCGTTGTCACCTTCCTGGCCGCATCCGCCACCATCGCCCAGCCGAAGTTGCCGGACCTGCCCCCCCACCTGTTGGCCCCTACCGATCCCCTCTCCCCCGAGGACCAGCGGCGGCAGTTCCAAGTCCCTGCCGGCGTTGAAGTCCAATTGGTGGCCAGTGAACCGGACCTTCAAAAACCCATGCAAATGGCCTTCGATGCCCACGGCCGACTGTGGGTCACTACTTCCTACCACTACCCCTTCCCGGCCCCTACTGGCCGCGGTACCGACAAAGTGTTCATTCTCTCCGACTTCGACCCGCACACCGGCAAAGCGCGGAAAATCCAGACATTCGCGGCGGACCTGAACATTCCTATCGGCCTTCTCCCCCTACCCGACGGCCGCTCCGCACTGGTTTCCAGCGTGGGGGAAATTCGCCTCTAC
>JANWYJ010000088.1 GCA_025055115.1 Gemmata sp. | reverse complement strand
ACCGAGAGCTGTGGGCCAAACTCAACCGTGGCGAGTATGTCACTGGGGAGTTCCAACGATTCGGGAAAGGGGGCAAAGAGATCTGGTTGCAGGCATCGTATAACCCGATCTGTGATCGGACTGGCAAGCCCTACAAGGTGGTGATGTTCGCGAGCGACATTACCACCAACAAAAACCTCGAGCGGAAGAAGAACGAAGCGGCGGAGCTGCAACGCAAGATCGATACGATTCTGGTGACCGTCAATGCGATGGCCGCCGGGGATTTCACTCAAGAAGTGCCCGATTTGGGTGAAGATATTGTCGGACAAATGGCCCATGCTCTCAATCAAGCGGTCGTTGCCATTCGCCATACCCTCGGACAGGTGCGCGAAGTGGCCGAATTACTGTCGGAAGCCTCCAGTCAACTGACGGCCGCCAGTGAGGAAATTTCCACCGGCGCTCAACAACAAGCCTCCAGCCTCGAGGAGACGGCGAGTACCTTGGAAGAGCTGACCGCAACGGTGAAGCAAAACTCGGATAACTCGCAGCAAGCTCGGCAACTGGCCGTTGGAGCTCGGGACGTGGCGGATAAGGGGGGGAAAGTTGTTACGGATGCCGTGGAGGCCATGGAAGCCATCAACCAATCCAGCAAAAAGATTGCCGAGATCATCACCGCGATTGATGAGATCGCCTTTCAAACCAACCTGCTGGCCCTCAATGCCGCGGTCGAAGCCGCCCGAGCCGGCGAACAGGGCCGGGGATTCGCGGTCGTGGCCGCCGAAGTGCGCAACCTGGCCCAACGCAGTGCCACCGCGGCCCGAGAGATTAAAGCCCTGATCCAAGATTCTGTCAAGAAAGTGGAAACGGGTACGGAATTGGTCAATCGCTCCGGGACTACCCTCCAGGACATTGTGACTTCCGTCAAACGGGTCACCGATATCGTCACCGAGATTGCCGCGGCCAGCCGGGAACAGGCCTCGGGCATCGAACAGGTCAACAAAGCTGTTGCACAAATGGATACCGTCACTCAGCGAACCGCGTCACAGACGGAAGAAATGGCTGCGACGGCCCAAGCATTATCCGACAAGGCCGAGCAATTGCGCGGACTTCTGGCTCAATTCAAACTTCTCGGGGCAGATGACCCGACAACGCGGACCAACGGTCAGCTCGCTCCAACCAGTAAAACGGTGGATCAATCCATCCGGCGTAGTCAACCAACATCAGCCAAGAAGACATCGGCCCCTCCACGCCGTCCGGTGAACGCCAAGGCGGCGATCAGCCCGCGGCCCAACGGGCACACCAAGCATGAACTCGATCGCCTCGGCAGTGCCAACAACGATGAGTTCACCGAGTATTGATCGATCCAACGCCGGCTCGCGGAGCGATCTTGTGCGATCGCTCCGCGCTCACCGACTGACAACCCCGCAACACCTCCCTTGGCATGATGGAAATCGTGAAACAACCAGCGGATGCCGACGATGCTGCCGGATTCGGGGGGCCGCCTCTTTGCGACGCGGAATTCCACGCGATTCGCGACCTCCTGTATGAATGGACCGGCATTTCCCTAAGCCCAGCGAAACGCAACATGGTCTGTGCCCGCTTAGCGAAACGCTTGCGGCATCACGGACTTCATTCCTTCAGGGAATATTATCAACTGTTGCAGGATGACTCCCTGGGATTACAAGAACGTCAACAATTTATTAACTGCCTGACAACTAATAAGACGGATTTTTTCCGCGAACCCCATCACTTCGACTTCCTCCGCGACCCGATCATCGCCACGTTACAAACCCGCCAGGTTCGCCGGCTCCGCATCTGGAGTTGTGCCTGTTCCACAGGCGAAGAACCCTACACTTTGGCGATGATCTTGGCTGAACATTGCCCGCGCTCGCAAGGATGGGATACCGAGATTCTGGCCTCCGATATCGATACCGACGTCTTGGCCAAAGCCCAGCAAGGAATTTACCCTGCGGAGCGGATCGCCCCTGTGCCCGAAGCGTGGCGGAGAAAATACTTCCTCCGCGGCTACGGGGCCAAACAGGGGCAGGTGGCCGTCAAACCCGAGTTGCGCCATCGAGTGAAATTCCGCCAAATCAATTTGACGGATGATCATTGGCCCATCCGCACGACCTTCGATGTGATTTTTTGCCGCAATGTGCTGATTTACTTTGATCGACCCACGCAAAGCCGCATTCTGGAACGCTTCACACACTATCTGACCCCAGGTGGCTATCTCTTCCTGGGGCATTCCGAAAATATTCACTGGCTCGCTGAACGCTATCGTCCCTTGGGGGGAACGGTCTACCAATGGCGCTGCCCCCACGACACGCCCGCCCCGAGCGTCACAGTGCCGGCACGGCCAATCCCGCCCAGCCTTCCCGAATACAGCCTCATTTTGGGCGACGTCAAGACGGCAAGCCAACCCGCGATTCTCAAAACGCTTCTCGGGTCCTGCGTTTCGGCGTGTTTATACGATCCCGAAGCGGGTATCGGCGGTATGAACCACTTCTCGTTGCCAGGCAGTTCCGATGAGGGCACCAACACCCGTTATGGCGTTCACGCTATGGAAATGCTGATCACGGCCATCATGAAGCAAGGAGGGGAGCGACACCGGCTCCGGGCGAAAGTCTTCGGCGGGGCCAAAGTGCTGCCTGTGACCTCGGAACGTCTCAATATCGGGGCCCGCAATAGCGCGTTTGTTCAGAAGTTTCTGGCCACCGAAGGCATCCCGATCGAGGCCCAGTGTCTGGGCGGAACCCGCGGCTTGATCGTGCGTTTCCGGCCCGATACGGGCCAGGCCTGGGCCAAACCGCTGGCCCCATCCGACCTGACCGACCTGCTCCGTAAGGAAGAAGAATTCGGTCGGCAGCTCCAGACACAAGTCGCCGCTCCTGCGGACGATCGGATCACACTGTTTTGAGGGAGGCGAGGGGTGAGCAAGACGAAAGTATTGATCGTCGACGACTCCGCACTGATGCGTCAGTTATTGACGGATCTGCTGTCTGCCGATGCCGATCTCGAAGTGGTGGGCACCGCCCCCAACCCCTATGTCGCCTGGGACAAAATCCAGCAAACCCACCCGGATGTGCTGACGCTCGATGTCGAGATGCCTCGCATGGATGGTTTGACGTTTCTGGAGAAATTGTTGGCCCATCGGCCGCTGCCGGTGGTGATGGTCTCGTCGCTGACCGAACAGAATAGTGAAACCACCTTTCGCGCCTTGGAGTTGGGAGCCGTCGATTTCGTTACTAAACCGAAACTGGACCTCATCAGCGGTACCATGGCGCAGGCCAGTGAGATCATCGCCAAGGTGAAAGCCGCGGCCCGGGCACGCCCGAAGCCCCGTACCGCCTCCAGCCGCCCCCGGATCGCCTCGTGGGGTTTTTCCACCACGCACAAAGTGATCGCCATCGGCGCTTCCACCGGCGGTTGCGAAGCGATTGCCAGCGTACTGGGAGCATTGCCCGCGGATTCTCCCGGCGTTGTCGCGGTGATTCATATGCCGGAAGGATTCACGAAATCCTTCGCCGCCCGCCTCGACAAAAATTGTGCCATCCGCGTGACCGAAGCGAAAGACCACGATCGGGTCCTGCCCGGGCATGCCCTCATCGCGCCGGGGAATTTTCATCTGCGTGTTGGGCGGAGTGGGGCGACAGTCGTGGCCCGCGTGCAGAATGGCCCGCCGGTCAACCGGCACCGCCCGTCCGTGGATGTCCTGTTCGATTCCTGCGCCCAGCAGTTGGGGGCCAATGCGGTCGGGGCCATCCTGACCGGCATGGGCGACGATGGCGCCAACGGCCTGCTGGCGATGCGTCGGGCCGGTGCCCGGACCATCGCGCAAGACGAAAGTACCTGTGTGGTCTTTGGCATGCCGAAAGAAGCGATTGCACGCGGCGCAGCCGAACAGGTGTTACCCCTGGAGCGCATCCCCCAGGCGCTGTTGCAACTGGCCGCGGCCAAATGATGTCGCCCACGAGAAACGCGACGGAGAGTTGCCTTCGGCGTCCCGGTGATGCCAGGTCAGGTGGCCCAATGAAGTCTCCCACCAGGACCGCGACGGTGCCGAAAAATGCCCGAATTCTGGGGAGCACTCGACACGCCAGCGATTTATCAACTAGGTTTATCGCAAGTAGAACCTCATGTTCGTTAGCTCGCATGGAAAATTGAGGAGAAGACGATGAGTACATTACGTGCTTTGGTGATCGACGATTCGAATGTCATGCGCAATATGGTCATGAACGCCCTCCGCAAAGCCCGCTTGGCCCAGTTTGAGTTTGTCGAAGCTGTCGACGGTGCCGATGCGTTGACCAAGTTCAGCCCCGCGGCCATCGACATTTGCTTTGTCGATTGGAACATGCCCAACATGACGGGAGTGGAATTCATCCGCAAGGCCCGCGCTCGCGGCGATGCGTTCCACGTCCCGATGGTCATGGTCACCAGCGAACAGACTGTCACCAAAATTGAGGAAGCTCTTGCGCAAGCCGGAGCCGATGCCTACATCTGCAAACCGTTCACCCACGACGACATGCGCATGAAACTCGAACGGGTCATCAACAAGGTTCTCAGCGCCAAGGCGGCCACCCCGACGAAGGAAGGGTTCTTCTCCCGCTTGTTTGGATAGCCCGTCGTGCAATAAGGTGTTGATTTTTTGTCTATCCCCGCTTGGCCTGGCATCCTCCAACGATGGCTCCACTCCTCACCCCCACTGCGGCTCCGTTTCCGGCGGTCATCAGTACGGCCGCGCGTGACGCGACCACCGAGTTCTTCCAATCCTTCTGTGGGTTGCAGTCGCAAGAACTCACACTGGCGACCCATGATCCTCCGGAAGGCGAGATCATGAGTACGATCTCGTTTGTGGGCGACGTGGCGTGGGCGTTTTCCATGATTTTCCCGGCGACGGCGGCAGTGGCATTGGCTAAAGCGTTCGCGGGCTTTGAAATTCCGGCTGACAGCGCCGATCTGGGAGACCTGGTTGGAGAGGTGGTCAATGTGATCGCCGGCGGGATTTGTGCCCGGCTCGACCGCCACGGGCTTCGCGCCCAGATGTCACTGCCCACCGTAGTCCGCGGGGCGAATCTATCACTGCTGGTGCCCTCCGGGGCTGCGACCACTCGGATGGCCTTCACCAGCCCCGATGGTGTGTTCTGGGTGCAACTCGTCAAAGCTCCGATCACCGCAGGGCCGCCAGGACAAACGAATACCTAACAGACTATTACCATCGCCCACGACGGTATCGCCCCGGAGGAAGGAACAATACCATGACCGCTCCGCTTCTGGTGGCCCTTTTGCAAGGGGCCGTGCTGGCCGTGACGGCCTTACTGGTCGCGTCTCTCATCGCTCTGGCGCTGGGCCGACGCACGCTCCACGGGAAACTCAACACCATTTTCTTTCTGCTGGCCGTGATCACCGTGTTGGGATTAGAAGTGGTGGTCCGGATCGTCTGGCCCCACCTCTCGGCCGAGTTCTTCGATCCGGCTGGCCCTTATCGTCGTCCGCTGTTGATCCATTTGTGCTTTTCGGTTCCCGCCACCGTCATTCTGGCCGTCATGATGTATACGGGGCGATTCCGACATCGGGCCACGCATCGGGCCCTGTCCGGGTTGTTCCTCATTCTGTGGACGGGAACCGTGGTGACGGGAGTCGGGTACTTGCCCGGTTCGCTGAATCCATCCGTGGCAATCCACGAGGTCGCCACGCGGTAATTCCGTGCGTTCCAGGGCCGTTTCGTTGGCAACGGCAGCGGTGGAAACCCTCTGGACGCTCGTTGGCCTTCGGGACTGCCCGCTGGCCGAAGGCTGTTCGGAGGGTGTTGAAAGCCAGCGGGCGACGCTTTGTCCACAGAAGAATCCCCTTCTCCAGAACCTAGTCGAAAAGGCCATTTCGCGGTATCATCGGGCACATCCCGCCAGAATCACTCCCCAGTAGAGGTTGTGGCATGTCGCGCGCGATGGTTTGGATGATAGCGTTTCTGGGCTTTGTGGGTGGTGTCGTCCTTGTGGTTTCGTTTGACGCACGCGATGCCCGGGCGCAGCCGAAAGCTCCCGCCGTCGTGGCGGCTCCGCAAGCCCCCACCCTCACCACTCTTGCGCATCTGGGAGCCAAGCCCGGAACGGAAGTCGAACTGACGCTCACCGGTACCAATCTCGCTGGACCCACGGCGATCTTGCTCAACGCCCCCGCCACCGTCAGTATTCCCAGCGATAACAAAAACGGCACCGACGCCGGCCAACTGCGAGTCAAAGTGAAAGTCGATGAGAAGTGCCCGATCGGATTGTATTCGCTGCGGGTGGCTACCCAGCAAGGAATCTCGAATGCGCGTCCGTTTGTGGTCGATGTTCTACCGCCGGTCGCCTCCCGGGGCAACAATCGCACGAAGGCCACAGCGCAGGCGGTGACCATCCCCTGCGTTGTGAGTGGCACGATCGCCAATGAAACATCGGACTTTTATCAGCTGAAAGTGGCTGCCAACCAACGCCTCACCTTCGAGGTGCTGGCCCGGCGTATCGGCTCGCCTCTCGACCCGATCATTGTTCTGCACGACGCCAAAACCCAACGCGAACTCATCGAACTGTATGCTGACGATACACCCGGTTTGCAAGGCGATTGCCGGCTCACCCACACCTTCCGCGAAGCCGGGGAAATCCTCGTCGAAGTGCGGGATACCACCTACCGCGGCGGGGCCGACTTCGCCTATCGCTTGCGCATCGGTGACTTCCCCGCCGCGACCACCGCCTTCCCCCTGGCGATCAGCGCGGACAAACCCGCCACCGTTGGCTTTGCCGGGCCGGACCAGCTACCGCCGATCCCCGTCACACCCCCAAGAGGTCTCGAAACCACCGCCATCCCGGTTATTCCCCGCCGAGAGCCACAGGGGCTTCCCGGCTGGCCGGTTCTGGTGCGAATTTCCGAATGGCCGGAGTTGACCGAGCAGGAACCGAACGACCAACCCGACCAAGCCAATCCCCTCCCGGTTCCCGGTGGGGTTTCGGCGAAGTTCGACAAGCCGAAAGATGTCGATCATTTCCGCATTCGGGCCAAAAAAGGGGAGAAGCTGGTTGTCAACGTCTTGACCTACGAAGTGAACTCCCCGGCGGAAGTCTTTGTCCGCGTTCTCGATGCGAAAGGCATGCCCGTGGCCACCAGCAACCCGGCGGCCGCCAACAACCGCTTCGAGTTCACCCCCGCTGCCGATGGCGATTACGTTCTCGCCTGTGAACATCTCAATTACCTGCACGGACCCCACGAGATTTACCATCTTGCCATCACCCCGGCGCGGGCCGATTTCACCCTCGCGCTGGCCCTCGATCGCTATGAAGCGATCGCCGGTGGTGGAACGGCAGTGATGGCCACCGTGAATCGGCTCAATGGCTTCACCGGACCCGTCGAATTGAGCGTTTTCGACAACGATAACGTGGTCAGCGGTTCGGTGACGCTTCCAGCCGGCCAGACCTTCACATTTCTTCCGCTGACGGTCAAGGACGGAACGAAGCCGGGAGGGTATTCCTTCTGGGTGAAGGGCCGTGCGGTGGTGGACGGCGCGGAGATTGTTCGCCTCGGCTCGTATGTGGATTTGGCCAAAGCGAATTGGGGCGGAATGCCCAACCCACCGTGGAATTTGATCAGCGAGTGTGCCGTAGCGGTGTTGGCCCAACCCCCCCTGACCCTGACGCTCGCAGCCCAGCCGTTGGTGGTTGAAAAGGGCAAGGCCAGCCAAGTCACCATCACCGCCACGCGCGACACAGGCGCCGATGGCGACATCACACTCACGCCGCTCTATTTGCCGCCGAACATCACGGCAGCGGCCAAACCCCTCGCCAAAGGGCAAACGAAGGCCGAGTTCCCTCTCACGGTGGCAGGCAATGCCGCGGTCGGGCCATCACCGGTTGTCTTCCGGGCCACGACCAAAATCGCCGGAAAGGATTATGCTATCACTCCACCGCCTGTGCTACTGGAGGTGGTTGAGCCGAAGAAGGCTGAGCCGAAAAATGACGAACCGAAGAAGGAGAAGAAGTAGGACCGTTCACGGCTGAACTCGCCTTGGGTGGTTGGTTGATCCCGGGGATTGAGCTTCAAGCCACGGCACGGCGGCAGCGCCGGAAGCCGGGGCCATGCTCATTTCTGTCGCCATATGTGATCGCGTGTGAGGCCGAGTTTCTCCAGGGCTGGTTGAATTTCCGCGAAGAACCGCTGGGCATCGACTGGGTAGCCGGCGGTGGGCCGAAGCCCGGGCACGCGCTCCAGCCAATACCGGTTGAATTGGCGCATGCAGACTTCCCGCAGATATTTGCACAGCATCGAAGCCAAGGCGACGGTCACACTGTCGCCATCAGCTCGGGGTCGGAAGGTGATCGTTATCACCCGCGTCCGGCTATCCACACGATAGCGGCTTTCCGCAGCCGATTCCATCTCCGTAGCGACGCCGCGATCGGGAAAGGCCTGTTGCACCAAGGCGGCGTAGTAGTTCCGCCCACCGTGTTTATCGCTGATGACGTGAACTGGTTCGTCGTCGTGCGGCAGTTGGCGCATCACCGCGTCTAGCAACGTGATCCAGCCGCGGCTCAAAACAGCGGCTTTTGTCCCGGCTTCCGTCACGATCCGGTTGAACGCGGCGGTTGTGACGAGGCGAATGGCACTGGCCCAGCGCTGGCCGATGGCGTCCCGAAATGGTGCGGTTGCGGCCCAGGCGCCAGCGCCATCAATGACGGTGGGTAGCCGCTCGCCAGGATCGAACCACGGCTCGGCGAACCCCTCGGGATTTTCTGGCGATGCCTCAGGGCCGATCAATGCGGACAAGGTGGCCGCGGATTGACCCCAGAGCGCCCACACACCCTCTTCGAGGGCCGCTAAACCGCCGTGGGCGTAGACTTTCTTGGAATCGTCGATCAGAAGCCGGTGATCGCGTTTCTCGTGCCGGCGGCGCACCACCCGCTGGAGGGTGGTCCAACCCGCCAGGTCACCCTCGGGCAACGGCCAGGCAACCGCTGCTTGCACCAACGGACCCAGAGAGGGACCATAACCCGCTTCGTCGATTCCAATCACCCACGGCATAGGCCAACCTTCTTTTGCGACCAGGGGGCTTGGGGGGGCGAACCGCGGCGACTATGGTAACTGCAACCGCCCCCCGGAGGAACCCGACATGATGACCGAGAATATCTTCCTGAAAATCCTCGATCGCTCGCTTCCGGCGAAAATCGTTCACGAAGACGAACTGTGCCTGGCGTTTCACGATATCAAGCCCCAAGCTCCGGTGCATGTGTTAATTATTCCCAAGAAGGAAATTCGCACTCTCGATGATGCGACCGCGGCCGATCAGGCGTTGCTGGGGCACCTGCAATTGGTCGCGGTCAAGTTGGCGCACGATTTGGGGCTAACGAAAGGCTACCGCCTGGTGGTGAACTGCAAGGAACAGGGGGGGCAAACCGTCCCGCACTTGCACTATCATTTGCTGGGCGGTCGTGACCTGACCTGGCCGCCTGGCTGACTATGACCGACACCGAGCTGAAAAACCTTCTGGCCGAACGTATCGCCGCGGTGCGCCGCCGTATCGCGGCAGCCTGCGCCCGTGTGGGCCGCGATCCGGCCACGGTTACTCTCATCGCGGTTACCAAGACCGTTTCCGTCCGCGTGGCGACGCTGGCCTGGGAACTGGGTGTTGGCGATCTGGGTGAAAATCGTCCGCAAGAGTTGTGGAGGAAGGCGGCGGCTATTCCTGGCGCCAACTGGCACCTCATCGGGCACTTGCAACGCAATAAACTCGACCGTACCGTGCCACTGGTGCAGCGCATTCATTCCGTCGATAGCCAGCGGCTGCTCATGGCCCTCGACACGTTCGGATGCAAGCGTGGTACACCGGTACCGGTGTTGATCGAAGTCAATTGCAGTGGTGAGGCGACCAAAGGGGGTTTTGCCCCTGCGGAAGTGCCGGCGGTTTGCGATACCGCCAGGACCCTCACCGGTGTCGAGATTCGCGGCTTGATGACGATGGCCGCCTACGAACCCGACCCCCAGGCGACGCGACCCACCTTCGTTATGCTGCGCGAACTTCGTGATACCCTGCGCCGCCGCACAGGCTGGCCGCTTGCGGAACTGTCGATGGGCATGAGTAACGATTTCGAGGTCGCGGTCGAGGAAGGGGCGACATTCGTGCGGCTGGGTACCACACTTTTTGAGAATTTGGGCGCGGAGTGAGGCCTGTGGGGTTTAGCGGCGGTTGAAAGCGCCTGCGCGGAACAAGAAGTACAGCAGCGTCAGCACCGCGGTGAGCGTCGCAGCGACATAAGTCATGGCGGCTGCGTTCAAAACGCGCGCCACTTCCTCATCTTCTTCCTGCGTCACCAAGCCGCCAGCTAAGAGCATCTGCCGTGCCCGGCGGCTGGCATCGAATTCCACCGGCAAGTTCACCAACTGAAACAGCACCGTCAGTCCGAAAACCGCGATACCCAGGTAGATCAACCCCGCCAGTTGCAGGGAGAAGCCCAGAATCAGCAGAATCCAAGCCGCATTGCTGCCAAACATCGCCAAGGGCACCATGAGGTTGCGGATCACCAGTGGGCTGTAACGTTGGGCATCTTGAATCGCGTGTCCGGCTTCGTGGGCGGCAATCCCCAGCGCCGCCAGCGACTGCCCTTGGTATACCTCCGGGCTGAGCCGCAGCGTTTTTTCACTTGGGGAGTAGTGATCGGTCATCTGGCCAGGTACCGTTTCGATGTGAACACCCGTCACGCCAGCCGTGTGGAGCAATGCCGCGGCCGTTTGCGCACCGGTGTAACCGCTGGCGGCCCGAATTCGGCTCGCGTGGTGATAGGCGCTATGAATGCGGGCTTGGGCCCACAAAGCCAGCAGAATCCCGGGGGCCAGAAACAGAAAGTACATCGGATCGAAAAACATACATTCCCTCTCTTTGGCGGATGCACTCCATTATACGTGCGTGTGCGTTGGGCCGTTCTGCGCGGTCAACTTTCAGAACGGAGTTGACAGCAGGTGGTACTATCACACCAGTGACAGAATTTGCTGCGTTCAACGCGGTCAACTTTCAGAACGGAGTTGACAGGGCCACGGCCACTTCCCACAATCGCTTCGCACACAACCTGGCAGAGTGGTAACGGCTCATGAACGTGGTGTTGCCGAAGTATCTCGAACGCGGTGTGATTGCCGATGTGGCGTGGATTCCGCTAAAGTTCTTCACCGATGCCCGCGGCTGGTTAGTGGAATTATTTCGCAATGATTTGATACCGCCTCCGTTTCACCCGGTGATGGCGTATGTATCCATGACGCAACCGGGAGTGGTCCGCGGACCACACGAACACCGCGACCAGGCCGATTACTTCTGCTTCCTCGGTCCTTCGACGTTTCGCGTCTATTTGTGGGATGCCCGGCCCAACTCCGCGAGTTTCGGGACCCGAGAGGTGCGTGAGGTCGGGGAAAACGCTCCCTTTGCCGTGATCGTGCCCCCCGGGGTCGTTCACGCCTACAAGAACATCGGTACAACGGCCGGCTGGGTGTTCAATGCGGCCAACCGGCTTTACGGCGGCTGGCTGAAGCAAGAACCAGTCGACGAAATCCGCCACGAGAACGACCCGAATAGCCCCTATCGGGTGGAATAGAGGTGCCCACGGGACCGGGCTTGGCGGATAGTCGCCAGAAAGAGAATCCGTCACTCATCAACTTTCGGGTGGACGAGAGGGGCGAAGGCCCCCCGAAGGGAGGGGCCAACGACGAGCGTTAACCCGCTTCCTTTCCATGTCGAAATCGTCGGGGCGAAGGCCCCCCGAAGGGAGGAGCCAGCGATGAGCGTTAACCCGCCGCGCTGGCGGGAGGTTCGTTCGCACCAGCGTCGGCCGCAGGCTCGCCGCGCCAGCCGCTTTCCGCCCGACGATACTCTTCGCGTTTCTTGTGCAGCGTATTGCGGTTGATGCCGAGCCGCTCCGCGGCTTTCACTTGGTTATCGTTACATTCCCGCAAGACGGCTTCGATCAACTCGCGCTCGACGCCATCCACGAGGAATTTGTGCAGTTTCACCCCATCAGGACGGGGAGCGTGTAAGCCCACACGCACCAGCGCGTGAATCAAGGATGGAACATCGGTGGGGATTCCACTGCTCCGCGGGCCTCGGATGACCGGCCGCAGCCGCCCGAAGCGCAGCATGTCGGGCGTGATCGGCCCTCCGTCGGCAAAGACAATCAGCCGCTCCAAGGTGTTTTCCAACTCGCGGACGTTGCCGGGCCAATCGTAGGCTTTGAGGGCCTCCAGGACCATCGGCGTCAGCTCCGGCACCGGGCATTTGTGGACTTCGCCATAGCGTTGAACGAAAAACTGCGCCAACAGCGGGATGTCGTCCCGCCGTTCGCGCAGGGGAGGAAGCGTGATGGGAATCACGTTGAGACGATAGTAGAGGTCTTCGCGGAAACTGCCGTCTTCTACCGCTTGTTCGAGCGATGCATTCGTGGCAGCGATCACGCGAACATCAACGCGGATCGTCCGGCTATCACCAACCCGTTCAAACTCTTTCTCTTGCAGCACCCGCAGCAACTTCACCTGCAATTTGGGGGAAGTGCTGTTGATTTCGTCCAGAAAGATGGTGCCGCCGTGGGCGGCTTCAAAGCGGCCGGTCTTGTTTTCAACGGCGCCGGTGAACGCCCCTTTGATGTGGCCAAATAATTCACTTTCCAGCAAATTTTCATGCAGCGCACCACAATTGACGCGAATGAACGGACCATCGGCGCGGCGGCTGAGTTTGTGAACTGCCTTGGCGATCACTTCTTTGCCGGTTCCGGTTTCGCCGATCAGCAGTACATGCGCGGATTTGGGCGCGGCCAAGCGAACAAGCCGGTAAACCTCTTGCATAGCCGGCGAACTGCCAACAATTTCAGGCAGCGGCGGCTCGAACTGCTCATTTTTGGGCATCGAGTCAACGCTTCCGGGAGAGGAAGCCACGGGAACTGGTCCATCATCATCCCGTTATACGTGTAGCCTATCATTTTCTGCTCGCGAAATCCACAGTGCTAGCCTAAATTCTGAGCAAATGGCCCCACCATCGCTTCCTCCAGGCTTTGATCACTATTCCGATGAACGCACTTCGCATTCTTGGAGCCGCCGTTCCACCAGTTGCCACGCCACCTGGGCTTCCGGTGGCAGGTTGACGCGCAGAGCTTCCAGATAGCGGCGCGACTTCCGGAAGGTCTGCCGTTGCGCGGAAGCTGCCAGGTGTTGCGAATCGTTGAGGTTATCATAAATGTCGGCCAGTTTGATGACTTTGACCGGCCACTCGGCCGTCGCCAAGGCGTGGATGTAGGCCGCTTCGCGATCGTCGTGGGGCAGGCGCATGTCTTTGGTGAGGGTGGCCACCCACCCGGCCACAACCGGGCCGAAGCGTTCGCACAGATCATCGTAATCGGTGTTGGTGTCTTCGATCGTGTCGTGCAGGAAGGCCGCCGCCAGCATGCGCGGATCGTCGAAGCCAAACACCTGCCGGACCACCAGACCGACGCGGACAACGTGGCTGACATACGGTGTTTGGCCATCTTTGCGGAGCATGTGGCGATGAACGCGGGCGGCGAACGCCACGGCTTCACACAGCAATAGCTCCGGCGGCAGTGTCGCGGACATCGACAGGTCATCCATATTTCTTGTGGCAGTCGGCACTGGTCATTTTCGGCGCTTTGATCAGGCCGTTGGCGAGCTTTTCGCCCTGGGGGTCGAGATAGAGACGCCCGCTGGTTTCCTGGATCGTTTTATCGTAGCCAATGACGTGAACATTGAAGATGAATCCAACGTCACTGGTAGCTTCAAACCAATGGACGTTGTCCTTATGGTCGGAAATTGTGGAGAGGTCGCCAGGGCCGAAGGTACGGTCGATGGTCGGTCGGATGATGTAATGGTCGTTGTGGGTTTCCACGCGGTCGTAGTGGCGGCCGTGCCACTGGCCTTTGAGGACAATAAACCCGGTACACATGTTGACGTGGCCGTGCGGAACAATACTGCGGCCTTTGCGGCAACCGAAAATCTGCTTGCCAAAGCCGAGCTGAGCCGGCAAACCCTCAACTTTCGACAGATCGAAGCCGATGTTCGCAGCCCCTGTGTCGGGTAGTTTCGTTTTCTTCTCGATTTCGTCCAATCGGATCAGCGCACACAGTTCCTTCAGATCGACCCGTTTGTAGAGGTTTTCCATTTGGGCCTGAAATTGCACATCGGTGAGTTTTTGTCCGCGGAGGTCTTGGGTCATTGCTACCAGTTCCGCGAACCATTTTCCGATGCTGGCTGGGGCATCGGCAGCGAACAGGTCACGCGTCCAGAGCCATTCGATGAGCGAAAACGTGATCACCGAACCGAGCAACTGAGCATGGAATTCGCGGCGCGAAGGCATGGCAACGGCTCCTGGGGATAGGTTCATGGCCCCCCCAGACTACCATCGCGGCCTTATGGAATGAAGCAAAAAGGTCTTTCTCCGGACATCGTGGGAATACACCCCCAGCCACCCCCCCGGCTGATCGGCCCCGAGAAACCGCACAGTAGTTCTCCCGCGCACCGGCGGCTGTGCCCGCTACTTTCGTTATCCCGTTGAGCGTAAGTTCAGAACAGTCCTGGGACCAACTCGCACCGGCGGCTGTGCCCGCTACTTTCGTTATCGCAAGAAGAAATTGCCCAGCTTGCCGCGTTGCTTCGCCAGATTCACGGACTGACGTCAACCGCTCTCACCTGCGCCGTCGATGAACTCCGTGCCCTCGGAGGAATCGCGATGCGGGTTCGCTTACTCGGTTGCTTCCTTCTCGCGACCTTGGGTTGTGAGTCGTTGCGTACCGTAGCACCTGCGGTCAACGAGCGATCCACACCTCCGCTCGCCCCCACGGGACCCACACCGGTCAGCTTCTCCCCGCCGCCGCAAGCGACCCCAGTCGGGCCGTCCGAACCATCGCCACACAGCCCGGTTCCCAGGGAACCAGACTTTCTCGCCCTTTTCATGGAATGCTTGGAACGCGACGATCTGCACGGCGCGGCTCGCCATCTGGAAGCGTATGTCCAACGCCATCCGGACCAACCCTTGTTTCGCTTCCAACTCGCGGCTTTATACACCCGATGCCATGGCCTGCGCGAAGCCCAGTTCCACTACGAATGCTTCACACGCGATGCGGAAACACATGGCACGGCCTTGGCGGCGGAACTGATCACGGCCCATATCCAATTGTTGGAAATGGCGCAGCAACGGGGCGATCAGTTCGCCGAATTGTACCATCGCGGTGTCGGGCTGTGGCTTTTGGTTCGGCAGCAAGAAACCGATCCACACCGCGACGCGGCATTTTGTGAAGAGATTCTCTGCAAAGCCTACCGGGCTTTGACGGAGGCGAAGGAACTGAAGCCGAGCGATCCACGAACACGAACTTACCTCGCCGCCATCCAGGAGTACATGGGCAACCGGCACGCCGCTGAAGCGGAACGCGCTGCAGTGCGGCGGACCCTCGTTTGTGGTGAGCACACCGGCCGCGCTAAGAGCTTGGAGTGATGGGCTGCACGGCGGCTGTTGGAGTGATGGGCTGCACCGCGGCTGTTGGAGTGATGGGCCGCACGGCGGCTGTTGGAGTGATGGGCCGCACGGCGGCTGAAAGCCGCGCGGACCACGGGGGGATGGGGGGCGTTGAGATTAGCGGCGGAGCGGGTTGAAGAACTTTGAGACTTCGTACAAATTCAGTTCACCGTTGAGCAAGTAGTGATCAAGCGGTTTGACTTCGCTGCCGCGTGTGGTCAAGGTGTCGAGAATGTCCTGCATTTCTTGCCACCAGAGAAAGGCGAGGGCGTCTGGGTGGCTTTTAAGCACTTCGCGGAAGGCCATCAGTTCTTTGCGGAAAGCCTCGGCTTCCGCTGCGGCTTGGGCCAGCTGTTCGTCGCGGTATTGCGCAGCTTCTTGTTCGAGCCGGTATTTGACGGCGTTGGCCTGGGTGAGGCGTTGTTCGCTCTGTTGCCGGGCTTGAGTTTCGCGGGTACGGATGGCGGTTTCGGCCTGGTTGACCGCCTCGAAGGCCGCGCGGACTTCATCGGGTGGCGCGAGTATCGCCACACTGGCCCGTTGCACCCGGACCCCCAGTCGCAATACCGGCAGCCGCTCGTGCAAGCGGTTCATCACCCACACGGGAAGAGCGGCGTTACCGGTGAGTAATACCTGGTCGATGGAGTGCGCAGCGGCCCATTCACCCATCGCCGCTTCTGTCGCCCGAGCCAAGATGGCTTCGACGCGGTCGCGGTGAAGCACGTAATCATCAAGGTCGGCGTCCGTTTCACCGATCGCATAATCGAGAACCAATTGAATGTTGACGAGGTTTTGATCGCCAGTGAGCATCTGACCAGGCGACGTGACCGCGTCATTGGCGGTATTGGGATCGTAGCCAACGCGCAATTGCCGCACCGTACGCACCGGGATGCGATCGACCTGATCGATCCCCCACGGCCAGCCGAAGCCCAAGCCGGGTCCGGGGCGGGCCACCACTTGCCCAAAACGGCGCACCACGGCCCGCTGGTCGGGACCCACCTGGTAGATGCCGGTAGCCAGATAGCTCACCACAAGCAACAAGAACAGATAGCGGAGTTTCAGCATGGCCGCTCCCTACAAACAACCACGAAACTCGATGGAGCCATTCACTTGTCTTTTTTCCCCTCACCGTTTTTGGGTGGGGGGGGAGGGCCGTCGAGGGCGGGTTTCAGCAACGGATGCTTGGTGCTCAGCAGTAACAAATCGCGACTGTTGGCGAGGATTTTGCGGAATGAACGCAGGCTTTCGAGGAACAGGAAGAATTCGCGATCTTGTTCGTAGGCGGTGGCGCGGATGAGCGCGGCTTCCGCGTCGGCCTGGCCCTGAATTTTCGTCTTTTCCGCACGCGCGGTGGCTTCGATGGTCCGGGCACGTCGGTCGGCATCGCTGAGAATGTCGGAGGCGCGTTTGCGCCCTTCGCTTTCGTAGTCGGCCACTTTTTTCGCCCGCTCGCTGCGAATCCGTTCGGCAATGCTGCTGCGCACCGCTTCGGGGTAACTGAACCGACGCACGCGAAGATCAAGAATTTCGATACCGAAATCGGTCAGCGCCTTGCGGCGCAGATCGTCGCTGGGGCTGTCGCTCCCCAAAAGCCGCTGCCGCAAGCGGTTGTAACGATCGTCGATCAAGTGGGGATCGTCGCCCTCAATGACGCCGATGAGATCCGTAATCGGCATACGGCTGATGACGGCGGCCAGTTGGCCATTGATGAGAGGGGCGAGAATCTTCTTCGCCTGTTCAGGCGTGCGGACCGATTTCACGAAGCGGTCGGCCGCTTCAGCATCTGGGATTTTCCACGTCACGAAGGCATCCACAGCGATGGTGGTATCGACCGTTCGCCCTGTGGGATCGCGGGTGAGCGATTCGACCGCGGGTAAGTCGAAGGATTGTACGCGCCGATCGATGCGGAATACTGCGTCGATCGGCCATGGGGCTTTGAGGTGCAAACCCGCGTCGAGGCCACCATCGCGGATGGCGACCGGTTCGCCAAAACGGGTGACATAGACAAACTCAGCCGCATCGACGGTGTAAAACACCGTCCGCCCCTCCAGTACGAGTGCGACCAGTACCACCAGAACCAGGCTTCGGGTCATGAGAACTCCACGTTGAGATAACTTCACTTCACCAACCAGGCGATCACTTGGGCGGCGTCGAGCGGATCGGGGTGAAGATGGAGCTTCTGCGCAGCCCCAGCCGCTCGATAGGCGGCCTGGGAAATCCGCGCGATGTCCGTGCCTTGGTGATTGTAGGCGAGCACCTCATCCGGCACACACAAGGCCAAAAAGGCTCCTAATCCACCGTATTTGACAGCACCGGGTAGCATCATCGGATCATCGGTTTTCTCGATTTTCGCGAAATCGAAGCCATGAACATCGGCCGCAGTCTTGGTGATGACGCCGCCATCGAGGGCTTTGGCGAGAATCGCCAGGGGGCCGAATGCATCCCACCCAACCAACAGAAGCGGTAACTTGGGCTGAGTATGGGCCCGCACCACCAACAGCACATCGCGCACCCGCTGAGCCAACAGCGGTAAGTTGTAACCGAAGGTGTATCCGGCATAGCCTTGATCCACCGTAAACGGTTTCTCATCGCTGTGTTCGCCAATTCCCAACGGGTCGATGGCCCGAACGCGGAAATCGGCTTCTAACAACTGTTGGACCAAAGGATTGATTTTATCATTCATCAACAAACTGATCTTTCCTTGGGGATGCACCCAGATCACTTCTCCTTTCACTCGTCCGGCGGCTTTGGCGACAAGACAATACGGGACACTCTCGCCGGTTTTACTGCGATGGCCCAGTTCCCCCGCGGAGGCGATCAGGCCGCCGGGGAGTTTTTGCTGCTGGCGTTCCGGTGCCCCCCATTCGGCCAATTCGTCGGGCCGCGGGAGGGTATCGTACTGCACCATGACGCGCAGGGCCGGTTCGACAATGCGCCGGAATTCCCGGAGGCTTTTGGCATCCTGGGGCCAGAGACGGGCCATTTGCTCATCGCTGGCTTTGGTCATCGCCGCGCGGAGGGCTTTGGCATCGAGTTCATCTTTGGGCCGTGGGTGTTGGTCGTCGAAAACGCTCAATTCTTGGGGGGGTACTGGTCGGAACGGCGGCTCCGTGACTTTCTCCTCTTTTCCGGCCAGATGCTTGAGCATCCAGGAGTACATGAATTCGCGGGCATGGACGTTGTATTGGTGGCCATACTGGAGCCATTCGCGGGCCGCCACACGTTCGGGGGCGTCGTAGAGTTGATACAACTGCCGCAGTTCGGGATAGCCTTGGCGGAGGAAATCCTTCGTCCAATCGTTGGCGCAGGAAAAGGCCATCGGTTTGGGGGCAAACAAGGCAGCGATTTCCACATTGCCGGTGTTGATGCGGAGGTAGGAACAATTCTCGCAAACACACCCACCCTGCATGGCCGTGCTGACCATCACCGCGGGAAAGACGCAGGCCAGACGGTCGTCGATGGCGGCGAGAATGAACGTTTGGGTACCACCACCGCTGGCCCCGGTCATACCAAGTTTCTGCGGGTCCACATCCGGCAGACTGCTGAGGAAATCCAGCGCGCGAAGGCTGTTCCACGTCTGCAGCCCCATTTGGCTTTGCAGCCGCAGCTCAGCGGCGGCATCGCGGAAGCCTTCGCGGTGCGGAATCGCAGTACTATCAGCATAGCCGACCATATCGTAGTGGAATACGACGAAACCGAGTCGGGCTAAGGTGGCCGGCAGAGCTTGCATGAAGAAGCGGCCACGGTCGAGGTCCGGTTCGCCTTTGGCGTCGACACTGGCTTTCGCCGCTTTCTCACCGGCATCGTGGAAGCGACCGTCTTTCCAATGCCCATGGGCGAAGAGAATGCCCGGATGCTTCCGCGGAGCCGACGACGAGCCTTCCCGCGGCGCTGGCCGATAAAGATTGCCACACACGTAATGCCCCGGCATCGAGGCGAAGTAAACTTTCTCAATCGTGTAACCGTCGCGGTCGATGCGGCCATGAATGGTGGCGTTCAGCGGGGTTTTCTCCGGCAGTGGCCACAACCCGTTGGCCACCAATAGTTGCGTGCGCAGCTGTTGCCGCCGCAGTTCCCACGCCTCTTGGGATGGCGGGACTACAAAGGGGAAATGGTCGTTGAGGGTTTTGGGCGGCCGGAGGCGACGATCCGACGATTTCTGCGTGCCAACGAAAGCTCGAGTGGGGTTCTCTTCGGCAGCGGCCACAGTCGAGCGCAAGCCGCCGGTGAAGAGCAGTGCCGTAGGGACAGTGAGGGCTTCACGTCGCGAGATCATAGTTGACTCCTGAAGGTCTGGCACCGACATTACGATAACACCGCGCTGGCGTCAATGATCGGGTTGTGGCCCCAAGAAGCGGTCGTTTCTGTGAAAGGAGGTTTTTCATGAACATTTCCCGCCGGCAATGGCTCACCGCGACGGGCTGGGCGGCCGTTGCGGGCAGCTGGATAGCTCCCCGTGGCTGGACCATCGACCCCATTCGCCGCCCCTCCGACAAACCCAACCTCAAACTCGCGCTGGCCGCCTACAGCTTCCGCCAATATCTCGATCTCAAAAAGCCAACCATGACCCTGTTCGACTTCATCGATCTGGCTGCGGAATTGCCCCTCGATGCCGTCGAACTCACCTCCTATTATTGGGCCGAAACCACCGACGCGTACGCCGATAAACTCCAAGCCTACGCGGCCAAGAAGAAACTCGCCATCTCGGGCGTGCCGGTCCGCAGCGATTTCTGCGTCAAGGATGAAGCCAAACGCCGAGCCGACATTGCACACGTCAAGCGCTGGCTGGCCTTGGCCGCGCGGGTCGGAGCCACCACCGTACGCATCTTCGCCGGAACACTCCCCCAAGGCGATACTCTCGAAGAAGCCCAAAAGCGTGTGGTCGCGGCCATCACCGAGTGCTGTGAGGTTGCAGCAAAACATCAGGTGTACCTGGCCCTGGAAAACCACGGCGGCATCACCGATACACCAGAGAATTTGCTCGCCTTGGTCAAACCGGTGAAATGCGCATGGCTGGGCGTGAACATCGACACGGGGAATTTCCGCACGGCCGACCCCTATGCCGATATAGCCAAGATCGCGCCCTACGGCGTTGTGGCTCAAGTGAAAACGGAAGTCTCACCCGGCGGCAAAACCCAGCAAGCCGATCTGGCCAAAATCGTGCAGATTCTCAAAGAGGCGAACTTCCACGGCTATGTGGCACTGGAATATGAGGCCAAAGAAGACCCGAAAACGGCGGTCCCCCGCTACGTCCAACAACTCCGTAAGCTGATCGGCTGACGCCGTGGAACCGTTGGTGCCGGTATGAGAGTGCCTCGTGCCCGACCGGCACTTACGCCAGCCCAAGGGCTTCTAAGAGCAAGGATTTTATCTGTGTCATCGGGACGCTGTCGCCAGGTTGGGGGCCGTGGCCGATGAGAAGCGGACGGTCGCGGGGATCGGTCGCCGCCAAACCGTGGCTACCGCGCACAATCCGGGCATCGAGCGGCACGACGTCGAAGATCGTGCGAAACCCGAGCTTTTTCTGAAGCAAGCGCCAGGCGCTGTGCAACTGGGGGAACCATAACTTCGGGTCGAAAAACAACTCGCACGGATCGAAGCCGGGTTTGGCATGAATCGCGACAGCCCGGGCGTAGTCGGGAGCGTGAGCGTCGTCCAGCCAAAACGGATAAGCAAACCAGGCATCGGGTTCGGCCAACACCACAAGCTCGCCACTGCGGTGATGATTGAGGTGGATCGCCTCCCGCTCTTCGCCGGCGTAGATTTTCGCCACACCGGGAATCGCCGCCAGAATCGAGCGCACACGGGGGCTGTCGGCCGGATCACGGACATACACATGCGCCAGCTGATGATCGACAACCGCAACCGCCCGCGAGCCGTACAAATCGAGCTGTTCACCAAACGGCCCGGTACGCACCGTCAGCAGACCCGCCGCCCGCAAACCGCGATTCAAATACACCGGGCGGGACACATCGCAGTGCCCATATTCACTCACTACCCACACCTGCGCCCCGATTTCCGTTGCGGCATCCAGGAGGGGTTCGCAGGCCTCATCGAGTTCCCTCACGCAGCGCGCCATGTCGGTGCCACGGGGGCCGAACCGCTGCGGGTCGTAATCGAGATGCGGCAGATACACCAACGTCAGTGTTGGCTTTTCGGAACGCACGACACTGGCGGCGGCGCGGGCGATCCACTCGGTACTGGGGCGGCCGGCCATCGGCCCCCAAAACGCCGGGAACGGGAATGGCCCCAACGCCCGCTCCAGCCCTTCCGCCAAGCCCGGCGGCGTTCCGGTGATGCCAAAGACCTTATTGCCATCGATGCCATAATGTGGTTTGGGCGTTACGGAAATATCCACGGCCGCCCCTTGGTTGAACCACCAAAACAGCTTGGCACTTTTGAATTCGCGGCCCCGCGCCGCCGCCCGCCGCCGCGCGGTTTCATACAGTGGTTCGGCTTGAATCAAACGGTTACATTGTTGCCAGAAGCGAACTTCATTGGTGCTGTGGAATAGCCAGCCGTTGGCCACAATACCGTGTTTGTTCGGCAGTTCCCCAGTCAGAAGCGTGGCTTGGGCCGTACATGTGACCGCCGGGAGAACCTCCGGCATATCCGCCACCCAGCCTTTGGCGGCGATCGCTTGCAGTCGCGGTGCGTATTCGAGCCATCGCCGGGTTAATCCGACCGCATTAATCCAAATAATCGGTTGCATCATGGGCCATTATTGCGCATAATGTTCATGTGTACAAATTGCACCGGGTCGGTCCAGCAAACCCGGTGTTGGGGTCATGTTGGCCCCGGTGTTGGGGTCATGTTATGCAGGCTTACCAGCAGTGACCGATTATGCAGGCTTACCAGCAGTGACCGATCCATTCACGGGGGCCCGAACGCGGGTGAGGATAGCTCCTTTTCCCCGGCGGCGCCAACCATAGCTTCACTGGGAAGACCCGGGAGGAATTCACCGATGGCCAAACAGCATTCACCGCGATTTCTCCAATTGGTCGCGGAAGCCAAAAGCCGCATTCGAGAATGCCGTGTTGCGGATGTGCGTGCCCAACAACAGGCCGGGACGCCGTTCGTTCTCATCGACGTGCGCGAAGAAAGCGAATACGCCGCCGGCCACATCCCCGGGGCCATCCACATCAGTAAAGGGGTTCTCGAACGCGACATCGAGGCGAAAGTGCCTGATCCGCACACCCCCCTGGTACTCTACTGTGGCGGCGGCTTCCGTTCGGCCCTGGCCGCGGACGCTCTGCAGAAAATGGGTTACACAAACGTTCTGAGTATGGATGGCGGATGGCGAGCTTGGACCGAAGCCGGTTTACCCACCGAGAAATGACACTCAGTGCCGTCGTGTACAATAACGCGGCGGATGCTAGGCCACGATCGCCCCGAGAAATGGGATATTCCCTGTCCCATCAGGGATGATGTTGTTGTACCTTGATGGTGGATTGTGTGGCACGATTGCTGCATGAGGATGTGGTGTCATTTCAGGAGCATGACATTATGCGTACGACGAACAACGGTTATCTCGCTTCGGTTCTGATGTCGTCCGAAGCGCCGTGTGTTTCGATTTATCTGCCAGCCCATCGAGCCAATGGGAACGCCAAAGGCAGCCTGACGGATCAGCAGAACCGGACGCTGTTCCGCAATCTGGCCGATCGCGCGGCGGAAGTTCTCACCCAATCGTACCCCGAATCGGTCAGCAGCGGCATCATCCAGCAGCTGCACAAGCTCCATGCCGACGATCAGTTCTGGTCGCAGGTGCTGGATGGTGTTGCGGTCTTGGCGTCGCCTCAGCGCTTCGACACCTTCTCGTTACCGCGGAAAATGCCCGAGTTTGTCACCGTTGGGGAGACCTTCCACGTCAAGCCGCTGTTGCGGTTTGTGCAATCGGCGGAACCGTTCCACGTTTTGGGGGTGTCGCGGGAACGCGTTGCCCTGTTCCATGGCAACCGCTACGATTTGCGGCCGTTGGAAGTTCCAGGCATTCCGCTGAAATTAACCGAGGCCTTGGGGGACGAAATCGACGACCCGCAGGCACAGTATCACACCGCTGGTCCCAGTCGTGCCGTCGGCCCCGGCGCGCCTGGACGCGCCGCCATGATCGCCCATGGCCACGGCTCCAAAAAAGATGAAGTTCTCAACGATTTGCACCGCTTCTTCCGCGTGGTTGATCGCGAAATTATCCATCGCGTGTCCGAACCGACTGGCCTGCCGCTCATCCTGATGGGGATTGATGCGAACGTTGCCGAATTCCGCGCGGTTTCGAAGAACCGCTTCCTCCTCGCGGAGAGCATTCACGGGGATTGGACGAACCTGAGCCTGCCGGAAATTCGCGATCGTGCATGGAAAGTGTTCGAAAAGCACTACCTCGACCGTCTGGCTCGCATTCGCGAAGATTTCGGCACCGCCTTCGCTCAAGGCAAAGCCACTGGGGATTTATCCGATGCCGCCAAGGCTGCTGTCGCCGGTCGCATCGGTATTCTGCTGATCGACGACGATCGTACGGAACCCGGCATGATCGACGCCGACGGCAACCTCCACCCCGCGGCTACGAAAACGGATGCCAGCGGCGATATGCTCGATGATCTGGCTGAATTGGCGCTACGCACCAAGGCCGACGTGATCGTGACCCCATCATCACAAATGCCGACGAAAACCGGCTTAGCCGCGATCTTCCGCTATTAAAGATTCGTGCCCGTGGTGATGGTGGAATCGCCGTGCTGGCTTTCAGGTTTACACCCGTGCTGGCTTTCAGGTTCACACCCCTGTGGCCTGAGGGCGTACTCCGGTTCCCACCTTGAGATGGGTTTACGCATCCCTGTTGGACTGACAGCACCCCTGTGGCCTGAGGGCGTACTCCGGTTCCCACCCTGAGGGAGACGTGTTAGCGTTTCGGGGCGGATTTCCGGCGCGCTGGGGCCGACTGAGCTGTTTTGGCTGCTTTCGGCTTTACAGCTTGCGCTTTCTTGACCGACGGACGCTTCGTTTTTCCGCGGGCCGTTGTCGGTGCTGATTTCTTGGCGGTCATTTTTTTCACGGGGGCGTTTTTCTTTGTTGTGCCTTTGGGAGCCGTGGGCTTCTTTGTAGCCGCCAACTTTGTAGCCGCCAACGGTTTTGCTGCGGCTTTCATGGCCGAAGGGACCTTCTTGGTGGGTTTCTTGGGAGGTATGGCGATGTTGGTTCCGGCCAGTTGCGTGAGGTGGTCGTGTTCGTCGAACGTCGCGACCAGTTGCCCGGTGCCGTCGCTGATGGTTAAGCCGTGTGGCACCTCCGTTACGGCCAACCCATAGTCGTGGGCGTAAGCGGCCAGGGCGGCGCGGTGGTCGAAGAGGGTGAAGGTGTCGATGACTTGTGGGAAGAGAGTCTGCACGCGGTGTAGGGGGTAGGGTTCTGGCCGTTTCAACTTGTCGTAGCGGATGAGGATGACGGAATCGTGGTCGCCATCGTGCTCGATGTGGTACGCTTCGTAACCGAGTTCGTGGCTGAGAATGGCGCCGAGAATATCGGCCGCGTGGGGTGTGAGTTCCGCGCCTAATAGCGGTGCGAGGGCCAATCCTGGATGGGCGAGCATCGGCACACCGATACGGTGTGCCGTGACGCGCACCAAATCGCCCAAGGCCCGATTGGTTAAGGTGAGTTTCAGATGGCGGTTGGCCCAGGCCCACACCCAGGCATCGTTGCTGTGGGTGTGGGTACCCAGCAGTGGGGCTTCAAAGCGCAACTTCGGCCCGCACGCCAGCGTTGCGGTGGCCACATCGTACGTCCACTTCGCCCGGCCGGCTTTGTCGTGGACGAACGTGGTGAACCGTAACTTTCGGTCGTACGCGGCGGCCACATGCCGGTGATAGAGGGCAATCAGTTGTTCGTCCATGGGTGGCTCGGAGAATGGGTGCAAGCCGGTGGAGGCCGACCTGGGGAAGCCACAGGGAGTTGAGCTTCCAGGTCAGACGTTGTAGGTCGTACTGGCAGTGGTGCCACCTCGACCAGTCCAGTTGGTGTGGAAGAACTGCCCCCGGGGTTTGTCGATGCGTTCGTAGGTATGGGCTCCGAAATAATCGCGTTGCGCTTGCAGCAAGTTCGCGGGCAAGCGCGCGGTGCGATAACCATCGTAGTAGGCCAGGGCGCTGGCCATCGCCGGTAGGGGGATGCCGCTGCGGGTCGCTTCGGCCACTACCCGCCGCCAGCCACTTTGGGCTTTGCCCAGTTCGCCGGCAAAAAACGGGTCGATCATCAGGTTCACCAACTTGGGGTTTTTATCGAAGGCTTCTTTGATTTTGCCGAGAAACACGCTGCGGATAATGCAACCGCCCCGCCACATCAGAGCAATGCCGCCGTTATTCAGTTCCCAATTGCTGGCTTTGGCCTGGGCGGCCATGAGCGTGTAACCTTGGGCGTAGCTGACAATTTTGGATGCGTAGAGGGCCATTTCCACATCCGCGATGAATTGCTCGCGGTCCGTGATTTTTTGCACACTCGGCCCCGCGAGAATCCGGCTGGCCGCAACCCGCTCCTCTTTCTGCGCTGATAAGCAGCGGCTGAAGACCGCTTCGGCGATCAGGGTCAGCGGTATCCCGTTTTCGGTTGCACTATCGACGGTCCATTTGCCGGTACCTTTTTGGCCGGCGGTGTCGAGAATCCGGTCCACCAGCGGTTGCTTCGTCTCTGGGTCGATGTAGGCGAGGATGTCGGCGGTGATTTCAATCAGATAGCTATCCAGTACACCCTTATTCCACTTGGCGAATACCGCGCTCATTTCGGCGGCCGACATACCACAAAGTTCTTTGAGCAAATGGTACGACTCGCAGATGAGCTGCATATCGCCGTATTCAATCCCGTTGTGCACCATTTTGACGAAGTGCCCGGCGCCTTCTGGACCGACCCAATCGCAACACGGAACTTCCTGGCCGTCGGTGTCTTTCACTTTGGCAGCGATCGCTTGAAAGATCGGTTTGACCTCGGGCCAGGCGCTCGGGTCGCCTCCGGGCATGATGCTTGGCCCTTTGAGCGCCCCTTCCTCGCCGCCGCTGACCCCGGTTCCGATGAAGCGGATGCCCTTAGCCGCCAATTCTTTCATCCGCCGCGTGGTGTCGGGGAAGTGGGTGTTGCCACCGTCGATGAGGATGTCGCCTGGTTCCAGGTAGGGCAAGACACTGGCAATGGTTTCGTCCACTGGCTTGCCGGCTTTGACCATCATCATGATCTTGCGCGGCTTTTTGATACTGGCCACGAACTCGGGCAGATGCGTTGCACCGATGATCTTTTTCCCTTTGCCGCGACCGTTGACAAATTCGGTCACTTTCTCGGTGGTGCGATTGTAAACCGCCACAGTGAAACCGTGCGATTCCATATTCAGCACGAGATTTTCACCCATGACGGCCAGACCAATCAATCCAATATCCGCGCTTGGGGTGGCCATGAGTCAACCTCTCCAATCAGAAGGGGACGATGGCGATTCATTCTAGCGATCGGTCGGCGAAGCGAAAGGTTTCTGCGTCGGTGGCGGCCCTTGGCGGCGGGGCTTGCTGGGGTGTTGCGGGCGGCTGGGGTCTGAGGGCTTAGTCGTGGCTGCGGCTACTGCTGCGGAACAGCCAGTACAGTATCGTTTTGATCTCGAAGGGTTTTAAATCGGGCTTCAGCGACAAGATACGGGCGGCAATTCCCGCCAGATGGGGCGTGGCCCAACTGGTGGCCGGTTCCCGGGCCAGTGGTCCCAAGTAACCTTTGCCATGGGCTTGAAATTCCACCTGCTCGCGAAGTTTATAGGCGAAACGCAGGGGATCGTCGAATAGCCCCTTATCAACCGAGATGAGCGGGGGAGCAAACGCCGCCGGGTAGCTGCGCATCAGTGGATGCTCATTGTGGGCAGCAGCAAAGACCAACACATCGCGGAAGTAGGCTTCTTCAATGGCGCGTTGCAGTTGGTGTCGTCGCGGCAGTTGTTGCAGTTTATGCTCCGGCACGCCCAGCGATAAATTGATAATTTTTACATGCCACACATCGATGGCATAGCGTAAGGCGGCCATGACGGTTTCGACTTCGCACGAACCCGTTGGTCCGAAGACGTCTGCGGAGTAGAGCTTCACCCGCGGCGCGATCGTCAGAATGATGTCGGCCACGGTGGTGCCATGGGGGCTGGATTGGTGCCCGGTGTATTCCAGTGGCGGGCCGCTGGAGCGGAAAACCGCCCCTTCGATGGGGTGAATCGGTGTTCCTACAGCGCGGAACTTCTCTTCCAGCACTGCCCGTTCGACCCCGGAATCAATCACAGCCACCGCGATACCTTCCCCGGTGGCCCGGGGATCGCGCAAGATGCGGTCGGGTGTGAGGCGAGCAAAAATTTCGTCAAAAACCGTTGGCGTGTTCATGAGTTCCTGCAACACCCGCCACAACGGCAGCCCTTCCCTCGCTCTGGTCATTCCGAATACGAACCGTGTTGACGTCGTTGGGACCCTGCGAGGCACAGTGGCGGGCCGGTGGGGTGAAATCCTTCTCGGTTAGGTGGTTCCTGTCACTTCGTTGAGAAGTTGATGAAGGTCGTGGACAACGCGGACACAATATTCGACGGCCCGGGGGCCATGGTGGAAAGCCAAAGCCCGGACGGCCTCGACCAATCGCAGTGTGGTTTCGGCATCGACCAGGGCATTCGTATCGGCTCCCAATCCTTCCTTGATTCGTTGCAACACATCGGCCGGGGGTGTTTCGACCGTGGACGATGGCGTTGGCGTCTGGGCGACAGACGCTGTGGCCGCCAGCGCGGCTTCGACCGCGTCGAAGAGCAAACGATGTGTTTGCCGTTCGGCCACCGCCTGCCGCAGCAGATCGGTCCCGACCTCGGCGGCGGCCGCGAGCCAGCGGCGGTCGTCGTCGGTGAATCCCGGCGCGGCTTTGTCGAATAATTCGACCACGGCGACCGTCTCGGTGCTGATGCGCAGCGGGGCCGCCAGAAGGCAGGTGCGGTTCATCTCGAAGGGGAGTAATTCCACCGGGCCAAGGGTTTGCGAAGCCCATTCGTTGACGACCACGGGTTCCTGAAAGCTGATCACACTGGCCGCCAGCGAGCGGCTGAACGGAACCGCCGGTGCTGGCAACAGTGTGCCGTCGGAAGCGTAGGCGATGGTGGATTCTCGGCCGTCGGTGGTGGTGTGCCGCACGATCAGGGCCCCGTCGGTGGCCTGTGTACTGCGCAGCAGCAGCCGCAGGAACGATTGGACGGCTTCCGGGAGCGGGACCGGGTCGTTGAAGGCCGCCGAAGTTTGGATGATCGGCAGAATTTTCTCCACGGTTTCCCGGAATACGGCGAGCCGGCGGTTGAGTTCGCGTTGGTGCTTGGCGGGGTGAATGCGGTCGAGTTGTTGCCGCACCGCAGCGACGAAGGATTCCCGCGTCAGGTCTTGGTTTTTGTCGATGTAATCCCGAACGCCCATCCGCAGCGCATCAAGGGGCGTGGCCTGATGGGCAAATCCGGTGACCAGGATCGCCACCACATCGGGGCGGAATTCAACGAGGTCTTCCAGTAAGCGCAGCCCATCGGAACCGGAGCCGAGGTTCCAATCGAGAATGGCGAGGTCGATGGGGTGTTCATTCGCCAGCCGTAGGGCGGTTTCGGCATCGGCAGCCGCCAACACATGCACCTCCGGCAACGCGGCTGTCAGCCAGTCCTGAAACGTGCGCCGGACGGACTCTTCGTCGTCGACAATCAGTACGGTGTCGGTCATATGGGTTCATGATACGCGCGGATCGTCCAAGAATGCCACGGCGCACAGAAGTTGCGCACCGCCGCGGCGTGAAGTTCCCTCCCGGGGCTTTCTTGTACTATAACCAGCAGAGTTTGGCTGTGGAGGAAACGTCGGAGGTGTATCCGGTCGGCCCTTCCAACGGCGCTTCCGCTGGTACCCTGCCGACGGTTTGGAAAGACCATGAGCGAAGCACGCCAACTGCACTTGCTGTCGCCCTACCGGTTAGCGACATCGTATCCGCTGCAACAAACGGCGGATGAAGTCGCCGCCTGGCTGAATGGTTATGCCGCGCTGTGGCACCCCGCCGCACTGGCTGGCGCAGTCCAAGTACCGCAAGTTTCCAATTCCTACGATCACGATGTGCCACAAAGCGGCTTTGTGTACGTCATTCCCGAAGGTCCCCCTCTGTTCCAGCCCGAGAATTGGGATCAGCGGGCCGCTGACGCCCAGTCGATCGTGGTGAGAGCGACCGCCTCACGCAGCGAAACCATCGCCCGGCTGTTGTCGGCATTACGCGCCGCGGGGGCCACCGGTCCGCTATTGGAGGCACCGGCGGAGGCAGTGCAGCTTTTCGCCGGCTTAGGTTATGGTTACGCCTTACTCGATACCCTCTACGAAGCGATGGACCACGAGAAGTTGGTCGATGGTCCTGGATTCTGGGCGGAGGTGGTCGCCGCGGTGGAGGCCCTGGCCGCTGGGGCTGACTATCGGCAGCCTCTGCAACGGGCTGCGGAGAAGCTGCTGGCCGGACGCGAACCGGTCTTCTCCGGTTCCATTCACTGGCTCGATTGGGTTCAGTTACAGCCGCAGTCTCTGCACGCTCCGTGGCCCGCGTCACTGGCCGCGGGGTTGCCGATGATCGTGGCGGCATCGGGCGAAACCCTCGAACAACTGGCAGCGCAAGCCCCACAGCGATTCGCGGAGCTGAAGGCGAAGCTACCGCCCGACATGCCGCAGGCCGTCGATCTGTGCTGCGGTTCGTACCGGGACCGGGAAGATGCCCTCATGCCCATCGAAAGCCAATGGTGGAATTTGCGGGCTGCGCGGCGGGTCGTGAAGAAGCTCTTCGGGGTCGAGCCGGTGGTGTATGGCCGCCAGAAATCCGCGTATCACCCGCAGTTGCCCAGTTGGTTGTATCACTTCGGCTTCAAGCATGCCGTGTTGCTGAGCACCGATGGCAGCTTGATTCCCAATATCCGTTCGTCGGCGGTGAATTGGCCCGGTCCGGATGGCCGCTCGGTGGAAGCGTACACCCGCGAACCGCTCCCCGCGCACGACCCGCACACCTTCTTCAACCTCGTCTACTACCTCCATCAGGCGACCACCTACGATTCCGCACCGACGGTTTCCCTCATTCATAAAGGCGAAGCTGCCTTCCCCAGCTATGATGATTTGCTTGCTCTGCTGGAACTGGCGCCGGTGTTCGGCACGTGGACCAACCTCAGCCGCTACTTCGGCGGGGTGACCAGCGGTGACTACATCGGTGAACAACCGGCCGACGAGTTCTTCGCCGATTATCTCGACGACCGTGTGACGCAGCAGCACCGGCCGGAACCGGTCAGCGGCTTCGCCCGCCACTGGCGGTTGCGTCGCCGTCTCGACGCCACCTACACCCTCGCGGCCCTCCATCGCTGCTTGACACCACCAACACCCGAGGATGACGATTCCCTCCGGCAACTGGCTGAGGTTGAGGATCAGATCGAACAGCACGGCGTCAACGTGGAATCCGAAGAGGCCGGCAAAGCCGCGACGGCCCTCATCCACATCGAGCAATACTGGGCGCAACGGCTGGCTGAGCGCATTCAAGCGCGGGCCGCCGAGGGACAACCGGGGTTGCTGGTGTTCAATCCCTGCAGCTTTCCGCGGCGGGTGGCGTTGGAAGTGGACGGCTTCGGCGGCCCCATTCCGATTGTCGATCCGCTCAAGGCAGCAGAGTTCGCTGGTACTCACGCCAAGTTGGTGGTGGAAGTCCCGGCGTTGGGGTTCGCGTGGCTGCCACGCGGGGGGCAGGCCGCGCCCCCCAAGCCACGGATCCGCCTGGCGGAGGGATTAACCGTTCGCAATGAGTTCCTCGAATGCGACATCGATGCCACCACCGGCGGCATTCGTTCGTTCCGCGACACGCGTAGCCGGGCGACACGCTTCGGTCAGCAATTGGTATACAACCCGGGCAGCAAGATGGTGGCCCGCGACATCCGCATTACGAACAATGGTCCGGCCTTGGGTGAAATCGTCAGCACCGGCGACTTGATCGACGACCACGATAACCGCCTGGCCACCTTCCGGCAACGGGTACGGGCGTGGTTGGGGCGGCCGGTTCTGGAGCTGCGGATCGAGTTGGACCTCCAGCACGAACCCAGCGGTTATCCGTGGCATGCGTTCTACGGAGCGCGGTTCGGCTGGCGCGACGATCGCGCGGTGTTGTTTCGCGGCGTCAACGGGGCCAACGCCCAAACTGGCTACACTCGGCCCGTGTCACCCGATTATCTCGAAGTGCGGCTGGGTGCGGAACGGTCGTTCCTGTTCACGGGGGGGTTGCCGTTTCTCCAACGCCACGGTTCGCGCATGGTCGATGTCATCCTCATTCCCGAAGGAGAACGGGGCCGCACCTTCGACTTGCTTTTGGCCACCGATCGCGACGTGCCGATGCCCACGGCGTTGGGTTGGGTGTCACCAGCGCCGGTGGTATTCACCGAGAAGGGGCCGCCGCCGGTGGGGCCGTCGGGTTGGTTGGCGCATGTCGATATGCCGAGTCTGCTTCTCACCAGTATGAAGCCTGTGGAACCGGGGGCTGGCATGAGCCGCGCCGTGACGTGTGCCTTTGTCGAAACGGCGGGTTTTGGTGGGGCGGCGGAGTTGCGTTTTGCCCGCGATCCCCAGGAAGTCGCCCTCGTCGACGGTAACGACCACTTCCGCGACGCAATTCCCATCAATGGCGACGCTATCCCGTTGGAATATTCTGCCGGGGAAACCATCCGCATCAAGGCGGAATGGCGCTGAGGGCCAGAGGGCTTCCGCCGAGGTGGTCGAGCGTTGCGTTTTCTTTCGGGATTTTTGAAATATGGCTCGCAAGGAGATGGCTCGGAAGGAGGATGTATGCCAACGGCTCTATTACTGATCGCCCACGGCAGCCGGCGGACCGAAGCCAACGCCGATCTGGAATTCATCGCCGCGCAACTGCGTGCCCGCGGTCGCTATCCGATTGTGGGTGTAGCGTATTTGGAATTCGCCGAACCGACGATCGCAACTGGCGGGGCACAGTGTGTGGCCGCGGGGGCGACCGAGGTGATTCTTGTGCCGTATTTCCTTTCGCCGGGCGTTCATGTGGTAGACGACCTCGCCGCAGCGCGCGACAGCCTCCAGGAGCGTTTTCCCCAGGTCCACTTCGCTCTGGCGCAACCGTTGGGGCGGCATCCGTTGTTGGTGGAGGTGGTCGAACAACGGGCTAATGAAGCCGCTGAGGAAAGTCCGTATGCGCCTTCGTCGGGGTTTGCCCATCACCGCTGACCACATCCGTAAGACCGATCTCTGCAAAGGGCCGTGACATTCGTCTTGCCTCACTTCGCTCTTCTCCGTATAGAGTGCATCCTTGGCGGTAGGCGTGGAGGACCGCGCCGGCCGCGGCAACTCTTTCCGGCAAGGATGCCGCACGATGGACCGATTCACACTTGTCATCCTCAGCACGCTAGTGATGCCGCTGGTGCTGCAAGCCACGGAACCCGAGGTTTCCCCGGTTGAAAAGCAGTTGGCGATTCAAGCGGCCATGGTTTCGGCTCGGCAAGCCCTTGATCGCCACCATCCGGCCGAAGCGATCGCGGTTCTGGAGGAAAAACTCGCCTACGCCGATGGCCATAAAGCCTTTTTGAATCTGTTGCGGGAAGCCTATCGCGCGGAGATAAGGCAGCTCGAACAATCGCCCCCCACGAACGCGCAGCGGCTGGCACACATGAAACGCAAGCTGGCACTTCTGGAGGGAAGCGAAACGGTAAGCCTCCCTGCACCGTCTCCAGCCCCCGTCGTGCCCTCGTCTCCGGATACCGCTCCGCCGGTCGGGTCAGTCGTTCCCGCCTCAACGCCGCTGGCAATAACCTCCCCCTCTCCCGGACCCAGTCGACCGGGGCTTGACGAAGCTATTGCCGCGTTCAACCAACAAAACTTCGCCCAGGCCGAGAAGCTGTTTGCGCAACTGGGTGCAGCCAAACTGTCGACGCAGCAGAAGTCGGCGTGGGCGTATTGCCGCATCAAGCTAGCGGCCGATCGGCTCAATTCGCCCTCCTGCGACGCTCCGACCGCGGCGGCACTGGCCGATGAAGTGGCCGCCGCCTTAGAACTGATTACCGACAATGCCAAGTTGCTGGCCGTAGGTCGCGACGTACTCCAAGCCGCGCAAACCAAAGCCCACGGGGCCAAGCCCGCGTCGCCCCGGCCCGTGGGTTCCAGCATCCATCCAGGCTCCAGTGATGTTTATGAAACGGCGAGCTTTCGCGTGCATCATGGTGGCCGACCGGAATTGGGCGAACAGTTGGCGAAAGCCGCCGAAGCCAATCGGCAACGGATTTTCGAGCGCTGGTCAGGCCCGCCGGGTGGAGCGTGGGAACCGAAGTGCGACATTGTGCTGCACACCGACGCCGCCGCCTACGCCCGCGCTACCGGCCAGCCAGCCGTTCTGACAGGGCATGCCACCGTCAAACTCGTCAACCACCGGCCCACCGAACGCCGCATCGACCTGCGCGCAGACGACGACGCATTGCTCGCCAACACGCTTCCCCGTCAACTGACCCATGTGATTTTGGCCGACCTTTTCCCTACCAGCCCACCACCCAAGTGGGCAATGGAAGGTATGGCGATTCTCGCTGGCTCACCGGAAGAAATTCGTCGCTACCATCAGACCCTTCCCCGTTGCGCCCGGGAGAACGAATTGCGTTCGCTGGCGGCTCTGTTAGAGCTGAAAGACATTCCCACCGAAGGAATCACCGGCTTCTACTGCCAGAGTGTTTCTCTCACCGAGTACCTGATTGGTCGCGGGGGTGAACGGAATTTCAAAATCTTCCTCAATGATGCGCAACGTTATGGCCTTTTGCAAGCATTAAAACGTCAATATGGCATCGACAATATTGCCGCGCTCGAACAGGCCTGGAAACGCGAGTGTTTGCAACTCGCTACTCGGTAGGAATGGCACCACGAAGTAGGAATGGCACCACGAAGAACTAATCTGTACATCATTAGAGCTAAGCTATGAGAGCTAAGCTGTACAATATTTGTACAGTATCTGGGTAACTTGGAAACGCGTTGAGCGCACCACGATGACTGCTGAAGACGTCATTCGCCTCTTGCAGCTTCAGCCGCATCCGGTTGAAGGGGGGTACTTTCGCGAAACCTACCGTTCGTCGGTGGTGCTACCGGCGTCGATGTTGCCCGGCTATGGTGCCTCGCGTGCCGTTTCCACGGCGATTTACTACTTGCTGATGCCGGGGCATGTCTCCGAATTGCATGTTCTGGCCAGCGATGAGGTGTTTCACTTCTACCTGGGTGAGCCGGTGCGGATGTTGCAGTTGTGGCCCGATGGCCGCGGGCAGGAAGTGATTCTGGGTACCAACCTGGCAGCTGGGGAGGTGCCGCAAGTCGTGGTACCTGCGGGGGTTTGGCAGGGTGCGCGCTTGGTGGGCGACCAGGGCTTTGCGTTGTTGGGCTGTACGGTCGCCCCGGGTTTCGAGTATGCCGATTATCGCCGCGGTGGCCGAGCGGAGCTGACTTCCCGCTGGCCTGCGTTTGCCACGGAGATTGAGCGACTCACTCCCCGGGGGTGATCCTCCGGTCCCGTTTGCGAGGGCCGTTGGTTACGGCAAGACGACACGCCTGGGGGTCATACCCACCGGTTCGCCGTGGCCTGATGGGGCCGCAGCGGGCATCAGAGCGTTTTGAGGTATTCGATCAACTGGAACCGTTGCTCGTCGGTCAGTTCATCGCCGTAGGTGTGTCCGCCGTTGCCGCGTCCGGGTTGGGAGGTATCGTAGATTTTGCGGCGTTCCCAGGGGGAAAGTTGATCCGAGGGGGGGGCACGCAGGAGGGTGATTTTCCAGCCGACGTGGACTTTGTCGTAGTCGTCTTCGCCGGTTTGGAAGCTGCGGGTATAGAGTTTGGGGCGGGCTTTTGAGTTGAGAACGCCATAGAGAGTGGGAACGCTGCCGTTGTGGAAGTACGGAGCGGTGGCCCAGATGCCGTCGAGCGGTGGGGCTTGGTAGCCTTTGGTTTCCCGCAATGGCCGTTGCCCGGGAAACTTCCATTCGCCCTGTTCCTGGCCAAACCACGAGGCGAGGTAGGCTTCGCCGTAGGCGCGTTCGATGCCGTGATAGCGGGCCGGGTCGGTCCCGATGTCGTCGAGGGGGATGATTTTGTTCGGGTACGTCCATTTTTCCCCATAAGTACCATGACATTCCGCGCAATGTTGGTTGAAGAGCACTTCGCCTTGGGCGGCTTTGGCCCGGTCGATGGGGAACGGATACTGTGGTGGTTCGAGGCTGAGAAGGTACTGTTGAATGTCGCGGAAGGCGGCTTCGTGCTTGGGGAAGTCGTTGGCGGGTGTTAGCGGGTGCATCATGAATTGCATGAGTGTGCGGACCGAGCGGGCATCGGCGGCCCCGGTGTAGTAAAGGCTTTTCTTCTTCTTCATTAGCCACCAGGCCGGCACATCTTCGCACAAGTTGTCGTGCAGGCCGAGGTTGGTCCACTCGCTTTTGAGGGTCATGTCGGGCTTGCGGTAGCCCAGCAGGTAAACGCCGAAGCCGCCGGCTTCGTTGGTGCCGCGGACATTGCTGAACGTGAAGGGGAGTTTGCCGCTGAGGCCATCGGCCCGGGCCAGTTCCTCGAAGAGAGCTTGAACGTCGAGGGTGCTATTGCCCAGTCCGATATAGCTCTTCCCCATGATCGAGCCGCCGTGGCAGAGCATGCAATCCAGCCCGATGCCCGTTTTCAGCAGCAGCGGGGCTTTGCGCAACCCCATAGGGAGGCCATCGTTGGGATAGGGGGCCGGGTGTAGTCCGTAGCGGGCGCGGAGCGCTGCGTCGTAGTCGGCGGGTTTCTC
This sequence comes from Gemmata sp., assembly GCA_025055115.1. Lineage (GTDB taxonomy): Bacteria > Planctomycetota > Planctomycetia > Gemmatales > Gemmataceae > Gemmata. The sequence continues at coordinate 53,520 of JANWYJ010000088.1, read as the reverse complement.
CTTCAGGCCCCATTGTTTCCAAACGTTGGCCAGGGCGTTGGTCGACCAGAAACCGGGGATGAAGGCGGTTTGCGTCAGGGCTTGGTGGCCGCGTTCGGCGGGGGTGCGTTCTCGTTCGGCGGCGAATGCGTAACTTGTTGTTGCGCTAAGAATTGCGACAAGAATGAGCCGGAGCATCGGAAACTCCCTCCCTGATCCCTGCTGCGCTATTGTATCTTGCGGTGGTTCACGCGGTGAAGCGGGTTTTCACGGACGTTGACCGCGTTGGAGCCGAGCGTTGCATTCGTCGATGAGGACCGGAAGCTCTGCCAGGGTGTCGATGACCGCGTGGGCACCGGCGGCCATGAAACGCTGGCGCACGGTGCTGCGGCGTGCGGCCTTTTCGTCCGCGGCCAGCGCCGCCCATTCCGCGGCACTGAGACCCATTTCGTTACTTGTGTCGACCACCCCCACACTCCAACACCCCGCGTTCAGGCCGTCCTCAATATCCACCACGGTATCCCCGACTTTGACGACCGCTGCGGGCGGATAGACACCCAGCGCCTCCATACAGCGGAAGATCATCCACGGCGCGGGGCGGCCGGCGGGCACATCATCGGCACAGATGTTGAAGTCAGGGAAATAGCCCTGACGTTGCGCCGCGGCCAGCACCGCCGCCGCGGCAGCACGGAAATAACCGGTGGATGCCGCGATCTTCAACCCGCGTGCGCGAAGAATCTGCACCACGGCGAGCAATCCGGGGACCAATTCGCTATATTGCTCGACGGCTGCCAGTTGTCGCGGCGTCACGTCGCGATACAGGTCCTCGACATCGGCTTCCGTCCATGGGCGGCCGATGGTTTGGTGCCATTTACGGCCGACAGCGTCCGTTTGGAGCATGGCCCGGATGTGATCCTTCTTGTGCAATCCCATCGGTCCGCGGGCTTCGGCCAGTGTGACCGGAACCCCACGTGCAGCAAACGAGGCCACGAAGGCTCCCGCAGGAGCCAGGCAGCCGTGGTCGATGGTCGTTCCTGCCCAATCAAACACCACCAATTGGATGCTGCAAGCCGGGTTCACGGAGAGAGAACTCCAAGTAACGGCGGAAGTGGGTATACGGCGGCGTCGCCCAACCGACGACTTTGGCGCGATCGTCGTATTCCCGGATGGTCGCGGCGATGGCACAGTCTGGGTGAGCTTCGAAGGTACGCACTTCGTCGGTGGTCATTGGGCCGCCTTGCAGTTCCAAGCTGCGGACTGAGGCGGGTGAGAGGGTGGCGGAGTAACCGGGCCGGACCGTACACAGATAGCGTTTGGCGGCGACGTGCAAGCGGATCGGCTCGGTCACGGCGGGGCCGAAAGCGTGGGCCAGGAAGCGTGCGCCGAGGTCTTCGTGCTGATCGTTGAGGTGGCGGTCGAGGTAATCTTCGCCCCAGCCGTGGAGCAAATGGCCGATGTCGTGCAAAAGCGCCGCGGCAATGACTTGTGGCGGCTGCCCGTCTTGCTCGGCGAGTGTGGCGGCTTGGAGGGCGTGTTCGAGTTGGGTGACGGCTTCCCCGTGGTATTCGCTGCTACCGCGTTCGGCGAAGAGCTGGTCGATGCGAGCGAGTACGTCGGCTGGGGTCATGCGTGCGTCTCCCACCAATCCGCCGCCAGCCCAAACGACATTGTCATCCCCGTGCTGCCAGGAGCGACCGCGATGACACAACCCGGTTGCGGTTCGGCCGTGACGAACGATTTCGTGGGGTGTTTGGCATAGATACCATGCCAGCGGGCGGCGATGTGCCAATCCGGCAGGTTGAGTCGGGGGCGTAAGTACGCGAGAATGAGTTCATCGATTTCTGGTTTGTCGAAGGGGCTGATGTCGGCGTCGTATTCGTGGGAATCGCCGATGATGACTTCGCCGTGGTCGTTCTGCGAGGCCATCACATGGATACCGTAGTGGATGTACTGGGGCATCGTAGCGGCGATGCGGGCTTTGAGGGGGCCGAGGGAACGGCACACTTCGAAGCTTTTGTAGTGCGCCAGCGTCAGCCCACCGGCGAGGTGCGGGCCGAGCCGCCAGTTGTTCGGTTGCGGGCGTGTCCGCATCATTTGCAGTTTGCAGCGGCGAATACCGGCGGTCGATAGCACGGCCGGGAAGAGCGAGGCGAAGTCGCTACCGGAACAGACGAAGACGCGATCGGCCAGCCACCGTTCGCCGCTGGCGGTGCGCACTTCAGGCATGTTCACATCCGTGACTGCGACACCCAGACGCAGTTGCACACCGTAGGTTTCCGCCAAATAGTGCGGCAAGCGGGCGACGGCCGCCGGGGAGTTGACAGCGAGTTCGGTGGGGCTATAGAGAGCGCCTTGCAGCCCCGAAGTCGCGACGGCGGGGAAGCGTTTGCTGGCTTCCACGGCCGACAAATATTCGCATTGCACCCCGTGCTTTTCGCCCACCGCGGCAAATTCTCGCAGAACCTCGTTTTCGTCATCGTGATGCGCCACGTGCAGCGAACCGCACTCGGCCACCCAGATTCCGGCACAGTCGCGCAATTCCAGCCACCGTTGCCGGCTGCGCAAGGCCCGCTGATACTCTTCGCCCAGCGGTTGACCGATCGGCCAGATCATACCGAAGTTTCGCACCGAGGCCCCTTCCGGTTGCCGGGTGCGGTCGAACAGGACGACCGCAAGCCCCCGCCGCGCGGCTTCCCAAGCAAAGGCAAGGCCGACGATGCCCGCACCGACGACCGCCACGTCCGTGCGATAACTGTGTGCCGTCACGATCCCCCTCCATCCCCACGCAGCGCCATCGGGCCAACTGTACTTTCGCGGATAATCAACTGCCCCGGAACGACGACTTTTAACGGCCGGCGGTAGCGATCTTTCAACCGTTCCCGCATCAAGCGCACTGCTTGTTCGGCCATCGCCTCGGAGGGATACGCATAGGTGGTGATACCGATGGTGAATAAATTGCCAATCGCCAGATCATCGGAACCGACCACTGCGACATCATCGGGGACGCGGGCACCACGTGCCAAAAGCTCGATGATCAGCCCCATGGCCGTGTAGTCCTGGTAGCAGATGACCCCATCGAGCTTCAGTTTCTTGACCTGATCGGCCAGTTTGGCATAGGCTTCCCGCGACGGTACATCGTGGCTTTGATACAGCACGGTTGGCTTCAGATCGTAGCTCGAGCGGTCGCTGGCCAACGATGCAGCATGCAGAGCGTAGAGATAACCGGCGATGCGGTCGTTGTGGCTGCTGGTGGGGGACGCGACAATCAGACCGATGCGTTTGCGCCCCAGTTCCAGCAAGTGACGGGTGGAACGGCTGGCCCCGTCGAGATCGTCGACCGCGACCAGATCGTGCGTCAATTCCCGATGGTGCCCACGCAGATTGCGTTCCAGCAGCACCACCGGTAACGATTCGGCATCGCAGGCGGCCAGAAAGCGCTCATCAAGCCGCATTTCGTCGTCGTGGTGCCGGGACGGTAAGAAGAAGACGCCACGCACGCCGCGAGCTTTGGCGCGGCGGATGGCTTCCCCTATCTCCATATCCGATAAATTCAGGGATAACTGGATCAGTTCTGGTTCCAGATGCATCGGCTCCCGGCGAGCCAGGGCCTCGAACCCGGAGCGGCTTTGGCTGATGGTGGCTTTCTGCCATGCTCCGGGGGTCAGCCGTAAGACCAAGGCCCAGCGTTCCGCGGTAGGCGGCGGGACGCGGAAGCATCCGGAACGGTGGATGGTTTGAATCAACCCTTTGTCGCGGAGAATCTGGATAGCGCGCGAAGCGGTCACGACGCTCACTTTGTGCTGCTCAGCGATCCCCCGCACGCTGGGCATCTTGCCCCCTTCCCATTTCCCATCCCGGATTTGCATTTCGAGTGCCGCGGCCACTTCCACGTATTTTGGCAGACCTGTCAGTTGACTCATGGCCTTATCTCCGCCCGTGCGCCCGCGGCGTATAGCACAGTATCGCTCGTGGCAACAGGAGAAGCCAGAGCAACTGTCACGAATATTGTATGAAATTGGCGCCACTTGTATTATACACAGCCTACTTCCCGCGCCACCACGACCACGTGCGCGCCTTCGACGCGGTTTCGCGGAACAGTACGGTTTCGCGATGGAACTGTCGCACCGCGGCCCACAATGCCACCGCGACACACACCGCCAACGAACCAAATACCGCTGGCACATGCTGCCAGGGAAACGGGTCAGGCCGAACCGACATGAGCCGCTGTTGCAAGAGCAACGCATTGGCCACAGGAAGCCAACTGGTGGTGGCGTCCAACTCCATGCCGGGGGTCATGCTCAGGTACGACAAGGGCAAGGCGGCGAAAAAGAGGGGCACCATATAGTAGTTCCCCTCTTTGGTGCTGCGGGCGAAGATGCCCAACGACAGGGCCAAGGCGGCCAGCAACATCGCCAGGGGTACGGCGGTGAGAATGCATGCGGCCAAGCCCGGCAGGGAAATGAGTTCATAACTAAAAATGTCGGGCCGTAGCAGGGGAGCCACGGCCAGCGCCACAACCATCAGCCAGACATTCCACAACGCGGTGCTGAAGCCAAAAATCGCCGTGGCGATGAACTTTCCGGCCACGATCTCGGTGCGTTCCGCCGGGCTGATCAGCAGCGTTTCCATGGTCCCGCGTTCTTTCTCCCCGGCGGTCATATCGATCGCGGGGTACACGGCCCCGGTGAGCATCCACATCACCAGCAAAAAGGGGATGACCTTGACCAGCATATCGCGGAGTTCATCGGCCACTTTTTTCTCATCGGGCTTCTCGGATTGCGGATCGCGAATATCCAGGACACGGTCGTAATCGGCCGGTTTGCCGTCGCGGAGAAAGCGAATCGCCTTCAGATCATCGGCCCAACGGCGCAGGGTGGCGGTCACCCGGCTGACGGCGAGTTTCGAGTTCTCTTCCCCATCCCGGCCCAAAACGCGAATTTCCGGGCGTTCCCCGCGAGCCAGTTGTGCCGCGGTCCCCGGTGGGATGACCACAATCGCATCGGCTTGGCGAGCCGCGAGCCGTTCTTTCAGTTCCTCGTCACTGGCCGGTTCCATTGGCTGAACGTCCAGCGGTGCCGAATTGAGGGCATCCAGGGTGTAGCGTTCCACAAATTGCCCCTGAGGCGTCAGCAGCGGCGGGTAGGACTGGAAGCGTTGAGCCAGATGACCCGCGCCGCCCACCAAGGGGGACAAATCCGGCAGGGGAGCTGGCAAATGTTCGGCCCCCACCAAACCAATGACGAGCTTCTTATCTTTGAGGGCCGTGACAAACAGAATACCCACGCCGACAAACAGCGGGTACATCAACACCGGTAAGCCGAGAATCAGAAAAAGCGTGCGGCGGTCGCGGAGCTGGTCGCGGATTTCCCGCCCGGCGATCAAGCGAACAATAGACCAACGCATAGGGGGTTCCTGGATAGCGATGGGATTGCCACAGTTATAGCAGATTGTTGCCGTCGGGGGGCGGCCAGCGTTGTCCGAAAATCCGACACATCGGCAGCTCCTCGAAAACTGGGGTTGATTCGCAGTGAAAAAATTGACCACAATCCCCCATCCGATGGGAACGCCGTTGCATCAGCGGCCTCCCTCACCCTTGATTGATGGTGACACGGATGTCGTCAACTGGCTTGGCAACTCCCAGAACCCCTGGAAGCCCTCTTCCGCGGGGTCTGCTTTGGCAACTGGTTGGTTTGGCCGCAGTGCTGGGCTGGGCCTACTGGCCGACGCTGGTCGTCTTTGCGGATAAATGGGTCAACGACCCGCAGTATTCCCACGGGTTGTTGGTCCCGTTGTTTTCGGGGTATTGGGTGTGGCGGGTGTATTCCACCCATCCTCTCGAAGTGCGTCCGCGGCCCCTGGTGGGCTGTTTGCTGTTGGTGGGGATTTTAGGGCTGCGGGCGGTGGCGGGATCGCTGCTGTTTTATCAGCTTGATGCGGCTTCGTTGTTGTTGGCCATGACCGGGGCTGTCGTTGCCTTTGGCGGCATGCCCATGCTGAAGCGGATATGGCCAGCGATCGCGTTTTTGATCTTTATGATTCCGCTGCCCTATGAACTCGAACGCAATGTCGGCGGTCCGCTGAAAACCGCGGCTACGATCAGCAGTACCTTTTTGCTGCAAACCCTGGGCCTGCCAGCGATTCGGGATGGAAACCTCATTCTCATCGACGATGTTCGCCTCGGTGTCGTCGATGCCTGCAGCGGCTTGAAGATGCTGGTGACGTTTGCAGCGTTCTCCGTCGGCGCGGTGTTGCTGATGTCCCGCAGCCGGTTCGAAAAACTCATGGTGCTATTGGGTATCATCCCGATTGCCATAGTGACCAACGTGTTACGTATCACCGCCACCGGGCTGGGCTACACCCTCTTCAGTGATCCGGCCGTCCGCGACCAACTGCACGATTTCTTGGGCTATGCCATGATGCTGATGGGGCTGTTGCTGCTCGCGGTGGAACTGTGGGTGTTGAAACAGCTGGTGGTGGAGGAACCACAGTCGCAATTCGGTTTTGCGTCATAAGTTTAGAATCATTACAAGTTTAGAAGCATTGCGGCAGAATCAGACAGGGACCAATACCAACGCTGCCCGGAGGGCGGCAGGCACGAACTCACTCACCTGAAGGGATTCAGGTATGGCCATGACCGGACCTTCCTTCGCCGTGTCGGCGACCGGCTCTGTTCATTCGGCCCCGGCGGCCTCGACCGCCAAGCCGATTTCCCCGTCCGCTCGCCCTGGCCCGAAACCTTCGGCCGACGACGGCTTGCCGTTGCGCCTCTTCACCTACCTCCGCCTGCATTGGCTGATGATCGCCTTTTGCGGAACCCTGCTGGGTGGGGCAGGCGCGATGGTCGCGTGGGAGGTGTTGGCCAGCAAGTACGAGTCCTACGCGCTGTTGCAGGTGTCGAGCGTGCCGACGGCACTGGCCAATCCCAACAATCCCAACCAGGCCCGCACCGATTTTGCGACTTATGTCAAAACGACCGCGGCCTTGCTGAAATCCGAGTTCGTCCTCAACGCCGCCTTACGCGACATTAAAGACCTCCCAACGATCAAAGCCCAGAAAGACCCCCTCAAGTTCCTCGATGAAGAAATTCAAGTAGCCTGGCAAGATGGTTCAGAAGTCATTCGCATCACCTTCAAAGGAACGATTCCCGAGGATACCAGGCTGATCGTCGATGCCGTGCAAAAAGCCTTCATGGCCAACGTGATCCAACGCGATGTTCAAGAGAAGCGGAACTTCCTGACCGAGTTGGAGAAAGCCCAAGCAGAAATGAAGCGGATTCTCAACCAATCAGCCAAAAAGACCGCGGCCAATGAAGGCGTTGTACCGGCAGGCAAGACGGACGATCCGCCCCCGGCGGCGCAAGCCCCTCCCCCCGCCCCAGCGCGACTGCCCAGCGAAGTGCTAGTGCGCATCGATCCACGCATTCTCATCAACCGCATCGTGAATCTGCAACAACAAGTCGACCAACTGCCACTGACGCTCAACGACTACAAGCGCCGCGAAGCCGTCCTCAAAGAGAAGCTCAAAGCTCTGCAAGAGGCCCCGGTCCCGCAAGCCATTTTGGACATGATCGAGAAAGATCAGGATGTGATTGTTGAGAAAATCCTCCTCAACCGGGCCAAAGCGGAGTATGAACGCTGGTTGTACGCCGGCGACCCGAAGAATCCCACCCCAGCGGTTTTGGAACTGCAAGCCGCCTACGAAGCCCAACGCAAAAAGTGGGAAGACAAAAAGAAAGAAAAACTCGACACCTACGACGGCCAACGCCGCCGCGAACAAGCTAGCAAAATCGCCGCCGAACTCGAGGAAGTCATCCGCACCGGGCAACGCTATCAAGAGCAGTACAACTACGCCAAAGAACAACTGGAAAAAGCCGGCAAGCAATTGCTAGAACTACCGCTGCCCACCGATCAAAACGGCGTCGTTGCTGTCAAGCTCGACGACAAGATGACCTACACGCCCGAGGCCAGCGCGCTGGACACCACCGATGCCATCTATCGCGAACTCGTCAAACAGTATTACCAGAAATTTTGGGAATTGAATTCGCCCCAGCGCGTCAAGGTGCTGCAAAGCGCTTCACACCCCGTTCAGCGCGATGTCAAGAAACAGTATCTGGGCACTGGCGTGGCGGGGGTGATGGGCTTTGTCATCATCGCTTTCGGTGTGGTGGCGTACGAAACGTACACGCGACGGGTCAGTTCCTTGGCCGATGTGAAAATGGCCCTGCCATCGCCCGTGGTCGGTGTCATTCCCTATCAACCAGCCGAAGCCATGGGCCGCGACCCCCTCAAACGGGCCGCCGCCAACGAAGCCATCGACAAACTCCGGACCTACGTCGCCCAAACGTGGCTCAGCCGCGGAGCCACCGCCATCGCCGTCACCAGCTCCATCGGTGATGAAGGCAAGGCTTTCACGGCCTTCGGATTGGCCAGTAGTCTGGCCCAGGCCGGCTACAAAACCCTCCTGGCCGACTTCGACCTGCGCGCACCGATCCTCCACAGCTACGCCGGCGTTCCCAATGGGGCGGGGGTCTGCGAACTGTTGCGCAGTGAAACCGATCTCCGCTCTGCGATTCAGTTCCTGCCCAACGGCTTGCACTTGCTGCCAGCGGGTCAATGGTCCGACGAAGCCCGCAAAGCCGCAACGGGGGAGCGGCTCGCAACCATTCTGGCGAAACTCAAAGAACCGTATGATTGTGTCGTTCTGCACGGGCATGCCTTGTTGACCGTGGCTGAATCCGTGGAAGTGGCCCGGCGGTGTGAGGTGGTGTTGGTCTGCGCCCGCTATCGCGAAACGGCCATTCCACTGTTGAAAAACGCTGCTGAACGGATCGCCACCATGGAAATTCCTTACACCGGCCTGGTTTACGTCGGCGCCAGCGAACAAGAAGCTCTGTGTTGAGAGACAGTGCCCACCGGCAAGACAGCCGCGGTGGGAGAAACCGACTTGGTACCAAACCGGGGAGAAGCGGTCGTATGCTGAACTCGGCCACTTATGTTGCGGTTCTGGCCCTGGTGGTGGCCGGAGCCTTGGTTCACGGGGCTACCACCCAGCGGTGGAACTTATTGGAGCCGAACAAGGAATTAACCGCCAAGCTCCATCAGCTCGAAATCCGCTGGGATGACTGGAAACCGACCGACGTCCCAACGGAACTCCCCACCCACGAACGCTGTATCGCCAGCAGCCGCCGCTACGACTCCGCTAAGCATGCCCGCACGATGCTGGTTAGCCTCATCAGCGGTATTCCCGGTTCGGTAGCCACCCACACTCCCGATGTCTGTTATCCCAGCAGCGGATATAAGACGCTGCGTGGCGTCCGCAAAGAGAACTTCACGCTCCCGGATGGCCGCAGCGGGACTTGCTATGTCGCCGATTTTGAGAAGAAAACGCAAACGAAACGGGATCGCCTGCGGGTCCGCTGGGCGTGGTTGGTGGATGGGCAATGGGTAGCGCCCGATCGGCCACGCTGGCAGTTGGCCGGCGAACTGCGGGCACCCACACTGTACAAAGTCTACGTGATCGCCCCCCTGCCCGACAGCGACACCGAGAGTACCCCCGAAGACGATGCGATCACCACGGCTTTTGTTCTGGCGACCTGGAGCCAGTACGCGGCTGCCGTCGGCCCCTAGAGAAAATCCGACGATTGCCACGTCGGTCGTGCCCTTAACGGCAGTCCCCCTGCTCGCCCCTGTGAGGATGACAACTGATGGTCCAACGAGCCAGTCGTTTGTCGCCTGTCCGGTTCAGCCCGAGGTCTGCGTTGCGAACGCCCGCACAACCGGCGCTGCGAAGACAGCCCCCCTGGGGCGACTCGCCGGCCCTCCCGCCTTACCCCTTCAACGAACAGGCCAAGGCGGCCTTGGATAAGGTCATGGCCGTGTTGCTGCTCATACCGGCTATTCCGATTCTGTTGGGGGCGATGGTGCTGGTGCGGCTCACCTCACGGGGGCCGGCCATCTACACGCAAACCCGCGTTGGCCGCGGCGGTCGTGTCTTCACACTGTACAAAATCCGCACAATGTATCACGATTGTGAGAAAGACACCGGGCCAACGTGGTCCCGACCGGGCGACCGCCGCATCACCCCCCTCGGGCGTGTCCTACGGAAACTGCATCTGGATGAACTGCCCCAGTTATTCAACGTCCTCAAAGGCGAAATGAGCCTTGTCGGACCACGCCCCGAGCGGCCGGAAATTGTTCAGCAGCTCCGTGAACAAGTGGTCGGTTACGATCGCCGTCACGCGGTCACCCCTGGTATCACCGGGTTTGCCCAAATTCATCTGCCGCCGGATTCGTGCCTTCGCAGCGTGCGCAATAAACTCGTGTACGATCTCTTCTACATCCGCCATCGCTCGTGGCGGCTGGAATTGTTCATTCTTCTGGCCACCGGGCTGAAAATGCTCGGCCTCAAGCGACTCTACTACCGGGCGCCGCGGATACCCACGGAGTGAAAGGCCCGAAGTGTGGCGGCCGTGGGCGGGGTTGGGGCAATTGTTGGGGGGATGGTGAAGTGCCGACAATCTCGGTTGTTGTCCCGGTGCGGAATGAAGCACGGTCGATTGAACCGACACTCCGTGCGCTGTTGACACAAGACTTTCCACCGCATGAATTTGAGGTGATTGTCGCCGATGGGGCCTCCACGGACGACACCGTACCGATTGTCCGCCGCCTCCAGGGCGAGTTTGCGAATCTGAAGCTTGTTTTCAACCCCGGACGGTTAGCCTCTTGTGGGCGAAACACGGCGATTCGTCATGCCACCAAGGATGTTGTCGTCATCGTCGATGGCCACTGCCACATCCCCAGCCGCGATTATCTGCAGAACGTCGCGACGGCGTTTGCAACCAGCGGGGCCGACTGCCTCGGTCGTCCGCAGCCCCTCGAAATTGCCAACGCCACGCCCTTCCAACAAGCCGTCAGCCTGGCCCGCAGCAGCCCCTTGGGGCATAACCCCGATTCGGATATTTATTCTCACGACGCGAAGTTTGTCGCTCCGCAGAGTACCGCGGTGGCGTATACCCGCCAGGTTTTCCACACCATCGGTCTGTTCGATCAAGCCTTTGATGCGTGTGAAGACGTGGAATTCAACGAACGGGTGCATGCCGCGGGCTTCCGCTGCTACTTCACCCCGCAGGTGAAGGTCGTGTACGAACCGCGGCGGAATTTCCGTGCGTTGTTTTATCAATTGAGCCGCTATGGCCGGGGCCGGGCGAAACTGGCATTCAAGCATCCGCACTCGCTGACGGTGCCGGCGCTAGTTCCGCCGCTGTGGGCGCTGTGGGTGCTGGGGGGAGCGAGCCTCGGGTGGGTGTGGCCGACAGTGGGTGGGTTGTGGTTGGCGAGCTTGGCACTGTATGCTAGCGTCTTGATGGTGGCTGCGGGGATTTTGGGTTGGCGGAAGCCCGCGGCAGTGGCGGTGCGCATCCCAGGGGTGTTTGTGGCGATTCACTTCGGCTTTGCCTATGGTTTCTGGAGCGAAGTGGTGCATCAATTCCGGATGCGGCTGTGGCCCCGGCGCGGGTTAATGGCCCAACGCACACTTCTTCGCGGCCAACCAACAGTGGACGGCCATGAGTCACGACGAACTGCCTGATTTCACCTTTTGGAAGCCGGATGGTTCGAGCGTCCGGCTGTCGGCATTGTGCACGGCGGAGTATCTGTTGTTGGTCTTTTTGCGTCATTTGGCGTGAATTCCATGCAATGCCCACCTCGGTGAGGTGGACGCCGCCCGCGAGCTGTTCGCTGCGCGGAGCTGTTCCGTTGTGGCCGTAGCGCAAGCGGCACCCGAGGTGCTGGCCCAGTATCTGGCACGCGTGGAATGGCACGTTCCACTGGTCTGTGATCCACAGCGCACGGCCTACACGGCCTTGGGTTTAGAGCGGACCGGCTGGTGGACGTTCTTCCGGCCGCGGGTACTGATCGGCTACTTCCGTGGAATGCTGCGGGGCTATGGGGTGAAACGACCCTACCGCGGCGAAGACCTCCTCCAGCTCGGGGGCGATTTCCTGATCTCCCGCGAGCGTCGCGTGCTGTTCGCGTACCGCTCGGCCGACCCGACGGATCGCCCGACGGTCACTGAATTGCTGCGTCAACTTCCATCGGCAAAACCAATTTCACATGATCGCTCCTCCGATACTTCCGCGGATTGACTCTACCGCAGAGAGGGCTAACGATACAGTAGTGTTTTCGCCTGGCTCACCGGTTGTCAATGTCCGTAGTTGTCGGTTAATTTCAGCTAGCAGGCCATCATCCAACACGTGACCAACTCCGGCTCGCTTCCTCTGTCGAAAGGATGATTATGACACACACACGCTTACTCTCCCTGGCGGCTCTCATGCTGCTACCCGGCTTCGCCGCAGCGCAGCCTAAACCCGATTCGGCCAACTACCTGTTGCCCGACGAATCCAAAATGACACCGTTCAAGGATCGCGTGCCGATCCTGTTTGTGACGATGAATCAACCCGAATGGAAGACACTCAACAGCTACTGGAACGAAGGCACGCAAGAAACCATCGACCCGACCACTGGCCAAAAAATCACCCAGAAAGTCGTGAAAATCAAAGTCCCATTAGGCCTGACCCAAGCTCCCCCAGTGCCCCCCGAAAACCCGATGACCGTTGAGAAATGGGTGCTGGGCAAACGACTGTACTACGACAACATTCTGTCGACCGACAATACCGTATCCTGTGCCAGTTGCCATTCCCCCAATCGCGGCTTCTCAGATGGCAAGAGAACATCGACCGGTATCAACAGCGCCATTGGGCCAATCAACTCGCCAACGATCTTCAACGCGGCCTACAACCGCTTCCAATTCTGGGATGGCCGCGCCGCCTCGTTAGAAGAACAGGCCCAAGGCCCCGTCGGCAACGACAAAGAAATGTTCGCCGGCAAAGGAGACCCCTGGGAAGAAGCGATTGCCCGCATCCGCGCCAACCCTAGCTACGTGCAGGCGTTCTATCGGGTCTTCGGCCATGCCCCAACCCGCGATGCCGCAGCCAAAGCCATCGCCACCTACGAACGCACGATCCTTCTGGGCAACAGCCTCGACGACAAAGCCAACGCTCTGATGCGGCAACGAGTCATCGAAGAAGAGAGCGGCAAATTTGTACTGAAAGCCGAAGATTACGCCAAGGCCTTAAAGGCCGAATTCGCGGCCAAAAGCAGTGTACTGAAAGACCTCGGCCTCGATGCTGAGAAAGACGCCGGGAAAATCGACGAATACGCCAAACGGATTCTGGCCGGCCGCGAACTGTTCTTCGGCAAAGCCCGCTGCTCGAATTGTCACACCGGTGATACATTTACTGACCATTCGTTCCACAATCTAGGGGTGGGGGCCAAAGACGGTGAACTACCCCCCAGCGAATTTGGTCGTTTCGCCGCCCTGCCGCCTGGACACAAAGACCCAAGCATGATCGGGGCCTTCAAAACCCCCGGCACCCGCGGCCTGCTCTGGACGGCCCCCTACCTTCACAGTGGTGAAGAGAAAACCCTGGAAGCCGTCGTGGAGTTTTATGATCGTGGCGGCAACGTCAATCCGTGGCTGAGCGAAAAGATGCGAGATACCGAAGCCGAGGCGGCCTACATCCGCGCCCGTGCCCAAGGCCAACCCGTCGATCCCAACGTGAAGACGTATGGCCCGGCCAAACGGCCCATCATCCCCTTGAAGCTCAACCTCACCGCTCAGGAGAAGGCCGACCTGGTGCTGTATCTGAAGGCCCTCAACGGTGACCCCCTCGACCCGATCGTGACCGATCCCAACAAGTTCCCCGCGCCGTAGTCTATTGTTCACAGCCTCACAGCGCTTCCGCGGCCCCCACCCAGGGCTTCGGAGGCGCTGGTCTGATGAGAGCCATACACTTCGGACAACCCAGTCCACGGGCTTTCAGACGCTGAACTCTCAGCCCAACGGCTCGATAGACTCCACGCCCAGGCCGTCCAAGATGGCTGCCGCATCATCATGCGGCAACAGCCGCCATTTCAGCAGGGAATAGCGCGTTTTCGTCTCCGCGGTGCTGTACGCTTTCCACAACGCCTTGCGACTGCCGACTAAAGCCACCAATTGCCGGCCGCGGGTGATGCCGGTATAGAGCAGATTCCGCTGCAGCATCAGATAATGCTGTGTGTGCAGCGGCATGACGACCGCTGGGTATTCCGAGCCTTGCGATTTGTGCACACTGATGGCGTAGGCTAATTGCAGTTCATCCACATCGGTGAAATCGTATTCCACGATGCGGCCGTCGTAATCGACGAAAAGCGCCTGCTCGGCGGTGTCGATTGCCACAACACGGCCAATGTCGCCGTTGAAGACGTCGCGATCGTAGTTATTGCGAATCTGCATCACTTTATCGCCGACACGAAAAACCGTGTCGTATTTTTTCACTTCGGCGATGCCAGGTCGGGCGGGATTGAGGACGGTTTGCAGTTCGCGGTTCAAATTCTGAACCCCAAGCAGGGTTTTCACTTGGGGCGAAAGAACTTGAATATCACGGAAAGGGTCGAGGTGGAATTTGGCGGGGATGCGGTCGCGGACCATTTGGATGATGCGGTCGATGATCGCTTCCGGCTCGTTGGCTTCAATGAAGTAGAAATCGCCCTGACTGCCGGGGGGAGCCGAGAGCGGTTCTTCACCGTGGTTGATGGCGTGGGCGGCACGAACGATCCAACTGCTTTCGGCCTGCCGATGAACTTCCGTCAGCCGGGCTACCGGGACGGTTTGCGAGGCGATCAAGTCGGTCAGCACCGCGCCCGCACCCACTGAGGGCAGCTGGTCCACATCGCCGACCAAAACCACACAAGCCCACGGTGGCACCGCTTGCAGCAGCTTGTTCATCAACAGCACATCCACCATCGACGTTTCATCGACCACAAGCAAATCGGTCGGGAGCGGGTTTTCGCGGTTACGGGCGAATTCGCGCGTTCCGGGAGTGAATTCCAACAAGCGGTGGATGGTTTTCGCCTCGCGACCGGTGGATTCGCTCAGCCGTTTAGCGGCCCGGCCCGTGGGGGCGGTGAGAACCACCCGCAGTCGGTGTCGTTCAAATATTTCGATGATAGCGCGAACGATGGTCGTCTTTCCGGTACCCGGTCCCCCAGTGATGACTAACAGCTTCTGTGTGACTGCCGCCCGGATGGCCGCCCGTTGGCTGCCGGCGAAGGTGATCTTCATCCGCTGTTCAGCCCATTGCAACATGTCGTCGATGGAAAGCTTAGCCAGCGGATGGGGACCGTCAGCCAACATTTTCACCGCCCGGGCCACGCCCAATTCGGCCAGGAAGAAAGGGCGAAGAAAAAGCAGGTTCTCGCTGGGTAGTTCGGCCAAGGGGTAACGCTGACGGGCGGTTTTGGTCGCCGCGGCAGGACTGTCGCGGATGATTTCGTCGGTAATGCGCAGCTGTTCAATAGCGTCGATAATCCCCACGGCATCAATACCAGTCAGTTCACAGGCTTTCTGAATCACCCGGTCTTCGGGGTAACCGACGTGCCCGTTGTTGGTTTCTTCGGCCAAAACATGGCGCACCGCTGCCTGGGCCCGAAACGGCGAATTGAGGGGAATTCCCAGATTGAGGGCGATTTCGTCGGACTGCTTGAAACCAATACCCCAGATTTCGTTACCCAGTCGGTAAGGGTTGGCTTTGATGGCCGTGATGGGTTCTTCGCCGCGTTCGGTGAAATATCGGTAAATTTTGGTGGCACGAGCCGGGCCGATTTTGAGCGAATGCAAAAAGACCATGATTTTCCGCGCGCCGCGATTTTCCTCCCAACTTTTGCGAATTTTCTCAATGAGTTTGGGACCAATACCCTTCACCTGAGCCAGAAATGTCGGCGAACGATCGATGACATCGAGCGTTCGCTCCCCAAAAACATCGACAATCCGCTTCGCATAACGCGGACCGATGCCTTTAATCAGACCCGAACCCAAATAGCGAATGATCCCTTCCACACTTTGCGGCGGTTGCGTGTGAATCTCGCGGGCTTTGAACTGCATCCCGTGGACACGGTCGCTCACCCAATCGCCGGTGGCGGTGATGTACTCGCCGGCCACCACCTGCTGTAAGTGCCCCACAACAGTAATCAGCTCGCGGTGACCCTGCGCAGAAACCCGCAGCACACAGTAGCCGTTGTCTTCGTTGTGAAACGTGATACGTTCAATCACGCCCGTTAATTGTTCCAACATAAGTCGTTGGGTCCTACGTCCTCAATTTGTGCCTGGAAGCCCCCGCCTTGACAAAGCCATTGGTGTACCATTTTCCAGAACTTCGACTTCACCATAACCATTCGTCCGGAATTGTCCAAGTCCGTCGTTGTGGGGCACGCAGGTGGTCGTTTCGCAACTCGTCCCATCCGTGGCTTGGCTGGGACAAATGGCCCCAGGACGCTAAAACAACTTCCACTCTCCGAAACGGACCACGACGAAACATCCGGGATCAAGTCTGTTCAAAGATTGTACAGGGCCAGCGATGACACTCGCCTTTCGCCACCGACCGGTTCCGCCCTCGCCGCTGGCGCGCTGGGATGGTCGGTGGAAGCTGGCCGCGGTACTGCTTGTGGTCGGGGGAATCGCCACGCTGAACCATGCGGCCGCCGCCGCCGTCGCAGTGCTCTTGGGGCTGGCAGGCGCGGTTGTGGCCCGACTGCCCATCGGTTGGGTACTGCCCCGCTTGGCCATCGTTGCACTGGCTACGTTTCCATTTGTGGTGGTGCTTCCCCTGACCCTCGATGGTCCGGGGTGGTCGTTGGGTCCGGTGCATGTTTCAGAACGCGGGTTGGTGGCGGGGATGGGTGTTTTGTGTCGTGCGCTGGCGATAGGTTGCTGGGCGTTGGTTTTGGTTGGAACGGCTCCACTACCTGCGACGTTGGCCGCCGCCCACCGTTTGAAGCTGCCTGGACGGATTGTTCAGGTGATGGTTCTCACCTATCGCTATGCTTTTCTGTTGGCGGATGAATACCGGCGGCTGCGGATCGCCATGCGCACCCGCGGCTACCGTGTCGGGGGAAACCGGCACAGCTACCGCGCCCTGGGCCACGCGACCGGGGCCCTGTTGGTCCGCAGTGCCGACCGGGCTGAAATCGTTGCCGCGGCCATGCGCACCCGCGGCTTCGACGGCACCTTTCATACACTTTCCACATTTCGTACTACCGCCGGTGATATGATAATATTCGCGGCCGTCGTCGCCGCCCTGATCGCTCTGCTGCTTTGGGACCGATGGGTTCTCGCGTGATCGACCAACCAATCCTTGCTACCCACCGGCTCTCCCACCGCTATTCATCCGGGCAATTAGCGCTGGATGCGGTTTCGTTTACCCTCACCGCCGGCGAGTGTGTGGCCCTGGTCGGCCCCAACGGAGCCGGGAAAACGACTCTGTTCCTCCGCCTCTGCGGCGTACTGTCTGGTCCGCCTGGGCAAGCGACCATTCACGGGCTAGACCCGGCGATCGCTGAACACCGCAAGAAATTGCCAGAAGTGGTCGGCGTGGTCTTTCAAAATCCCGATGACCAGCTTTTCAGCCCCACAGTGGTGGACGATGTCGCATTTGGTCCCTTGAACTTGGGGGCCAGCGTTGATGAGGCCCACGCGCGTGCCACGGAAGCCCTCGCGGCCGTGGGATTGGCGGATGCGGCCGAGCGGGTGCCGTTTCAACTTTCCGGCGGCGAGAAGCGCCGGGCGGCCCTGGCCGGCGTCTTGGCCATGCGGCCGTCGGTCTGGCTTCTCGACGAACCCAGTATGTTTCTCGACCCCCGCGGCCGCCGCGAACTGATCGGCACCATCCGCAACCTCCCCGGTACGAAACTCATCGCAACGCACGATCTCGATCTGGTTCTCGATCTCTGCCCCCGGGTGCTGATTCTCGACGCCGGACGGCTCGTTGCCGATGGCCCGGCCGAACAACTGTTGGCCGATGGGGAACTCATGGAACGGCACGGCTTGGAAGTGCCTTATCGGTTGCAACGCCGTTAGGTGGCAGTGATCAGGATGGGATGGAAGTTCTAGCGATTCTGGGGAATTCCATCACTCGCCGAGCATCCTATATAAGATGAGGAAACCTTCCGCCCCCCACAGCCCGATACCTGCCCATGCCGACGACACTGCTTACCGAACCGCCGCTCAACCCGGTCCACGAGATTTTTCACGTCGAACGCATCCTGAAACCTGAGAAATCCACGCCCTGCCGTCGGCACAAGATCATCGCCGTTCTGCCGGCGTACAACGCCGAACGCACCCTCGCCGCTACGCTGGCCGACTTTCCGCCGGGATGTGTCGATGACATCCTCCTGGTCGATGACGGCAGCACCGACAACACCGTGGCCATCGCCCGCGCGATGGGCCTGACAGTGATTGTGCACGACCAGAATCGCGGCTACGGCGGCAATCAAAAGACCTGCTACCGCTACTGCCTCGATCATGGCGCCGATGTCGTGGTCATGATCCACCCCGATTATCAATACGATGCCCGCGTCATCCCTCATGCGGTGGGCATGATCGAGTTGGGCATTTGCGATGTGATTCTCGGAAACCGTATTCGCAGCCGCGCCGAAGCCCTGCAGTGCGGCATGCCGTGGTGGAAGTACATCAGCAATCGCGGACTGACTATTTTCGAGAACCTGATGCTGGGGCAGAACCTTGGCGAATTCCACAGCGGTTTCCGTGTCTACCGGAGGAAAGTTCTCGAAACCATTCCGTTTGAGCGCAATAGCGATGATTTCGTCTTCGATACCCAATTTCTGGTGCAAGCGGTTCACTTCGGCTTCCGACTCGGCGACATTCCCGTGCCTGTACGGTACTTCGACGAAGCCAGCCAAATCAATTTCCGCCGGAGCCTGAAGTACGGCATTCAAACCGTCGCCACCGTGACGCGGTACTGGCTCCATCGGCTCGGCCTGTGGCACAGCCGGCTGTTTGAAGCCCGCCAGGTCTAGCCGCCCCACCACACCATAGCCCGATCATCGGTCCACTCTCAGATCAGCCGGGGTGTCTTGGCGGCCAATATATGAAAAATTGTTCACTTTTTGTCATTTTGGTTGACAAATGAACACATATTGCGCAGACTTATGCTAGAAGTTGACAAAAGTATACTTCACGTCCTGAAGTGTGACCACTCCCGACGTGTCTGCCGATACTGTTTCCCTGGTGGTGGAGCGTACTATGAGTACCCGTGCCCCGTGGCCGGTTTGTCGTCGTCCGCGCAATGATCCGGTTCCATTGCCCGATCGGTGCTTTCGCCTCATTACGAGTTTCACCGATGTCAATGATTTCATCGAGCATTGCTTTACCGATTCTGGTGGTGCAACGATCCGCCAAGCAGAATTTCACCGCGAATTGCAGGATTTTCTGAGCCATCACAGCAAAGCGTTGGTGGAGTTGCCGCGCGATCATGGCAAGAGTTTTCAGGTGTGTTGTCGCGTATTGTGGGAGTTGGGCAAGAACCCCGGTTTACGCGTCAAGATTGTTTGTGCCACCGAGGCGGTTGCTCGAGAGCGAAGCCGTTTCCTGCGCGACAGCATTGTGCGCAATGATCGGCTCCGCACAGCGTTTCCCACGCTCCGCTGCGGTCGTCCCTGGAGTGCCAAGG
The DNA here is from genome assembly GCA_025055115.1 of Gemmata sp. Taxonomy (GTDB): domain Bacteria; phylum Planctomycetota; class Planctomycetia; order Gemmatales; family Gemmataceae; genus Gemmata. Next base: position 33,980 of record JANWYJ010000088.1, on the reverse strand, counting down.
AATTCACGCTCGCCACAGCTCCGCCGAAGATCGGTCCGAGTGTTGCGGCCTTTGGCATTGGGGCTGGTTGCACAGGAACCCGAGCCGATTTGCTGATTTGTGATGATGTTGTTGATGTTCGCGCTCTGCACAGTCGCGCCGAACGTGAACGTGTGGCTGATTACTTCACTAACAACTTGATGAATCTGCTGGAACCCGATGGCCGATTTTGGGGGTTGTGCACTCCTTGGCATGGCGACGATCTCAATGCCCGGTTGAAGAAAAGTGGCGCTTACGCCGTGTTTCGCCGCGCGATTGGTCCGGATTTCGAACCATTGTGGCCGGAGAAATGGCCCGCCGAACGACTCAAAGCGCGGCTAGCCGAGATTGGCAGTGCGTCTTTTGCCCGCGGCTATCGGCTCTTGCCCTTGGCTGCGGATGAAACGCTCATTCAGCCCACCTGGGTCCAGTATTGGCGCGAGCCTGCGGACTACGACACAATCGTACTCTCGGTCGATCCAGCCGTCAGTACTGCGGCTGATGCGGATCGCACGGCGTTTGTGGTATTGGGACGAACAGCCACGGTATTCGCTGCGGTGGAAATTCACGTTCTGGCGTGTACAGCTCGACGTGTGGCAGCCCCAGAGCTTTTGCAACTGATCGACACTTTTGATCGTGCCTGGAATCCGGCCGTGATCCTCTTCGAAGCCAATGCGGCCTTTCGCGGCATCAAGGACTTGCTGACACGGCAAACCCGCTTTGGCCCCAAACTCCGCGCGGTGACGCAATCCGCGAACAAAACCGCCCGCATCGCTGCCTTCAGTGTCGCGGTGGAGAATGGTTCGTTCCGCCTCCAAGAAGGCTCCCGAGGAATGGTCGATGTCAGTCAGAGGGAATTGCACGACGAGATGCTGAGCTTTCCATGCGGTGATCACGACGACCTACTCGATGCTGCGGCCACCGGTACGGCCTTCCTGCTCGACCGCCGCGAACCACGCGTCTGGTAGATGTGGCCAGAAGATCAGGGATGAGCTGTGAAGCTCGGCGCTGGACCGATTCAGGGAAGAACTCGGCTACAGCACCACGGAAACCGGGCACACCATCTTCTCCCCAAAGGCCGACAGCTTCATCAACTTCTCTGCCAACACCATCGCGCCGGCCAGCGCGGATGGGATGTCGCCGTCGGTTGTCTGGTTCGCTCAGCGCTGAAGCGCGTGGGGGACCTTGTGGCGTTCTGCTTGCAGAATGCGCCTGAGTGTATCATCGGTTGTCCGAGGTGATTGCGGGAGTTCGGCGATGCTTGCACCCATAACGATTCGTTATCGGTTTGCACCACAGCGGCGCAGCTGGGCGACTGTGGCTGTCGCAGACCAATTCGGGTTGTCCGAGGACGAACCGGAATACACCATTTGCGAGAACCTCCAGCTCGACATTCGACCGGCCGATGTGGTGCTCTTCGTTGGCCCCAGTGGAAGCGGGAAATCCAGTTTGCTTCGAGCTGTGGCTGAGCAACTGCACGCCCTGGATATTGCTTCCGAGCCGTTGCCGGAAGTCCCGCTGATCGACGCTTTGCCTGGTGCGCTGGACGAGCGTTTGGCGCTGCTGGCGGCTTGCGGGCTTTCCGAAGCCCGGTTGTTCTTGCGCACTCCGCAGGAATTGAGCGAAGGGCAACGCTACCGGTTTCGGCTCGGTTGGGGTGCGGCCACCTTACGAACGGCAGCCGAGTCGGATCGTCCGCCGTTTCTTGTAGCGGATGAATTCACTGCGACTCTTGATCGGACTTTGGCGAAGTGTGTCGCCTTCAACATGCGGAAGTGGTTGGCTCGCCTGGGCGTAGGGTTACTCGCAGCCACTACGCATGACGACATTCTCGACGATCTGAACCCTGATGTCGTGATTCGCTGCCGTGGTGAGGGGAATGTGAGCGTGGAACGCCGGAGGTGGGAAAGGCGAAGTATTTCCTTCGCCAGCGAACTGTGGCTGTCGGATGGTTCCGCACGCGATTGGCCGTACTTCGCACGGTGGCATTATCGTGGCCAGCGCTTGGCCTTCGTGAAGCGTGTCTTTGTGCTTTGGCATCGCCAAGAGCCAGTGGGTATTTGCGTGTTTGCGACTCCGGCGGCCAGCCTGTCGCTCCGTTCGTGGTTCTTTGGCCTGCAATCGCCGCGATCGCCTTTGGCGCTGGCGGCGTTGAATGAACAGTTGTGGTTGTTGCAGCGCGTGGTGCTTCACCCTACCTATCGTGGCGTGGGCATTGCTGCCGCGTTGGTGCGGCGGGCGTGCCAATTGTGTCCGGTCGATTGGATCGAAACCCTCTCCGCGATGGGCCAGAGCAACCCCGTGTTCGAGCGTGCTGGTTTTCGCCGTATCGGTGTGATTCCTCGGTGTGGCCGAAGTGGGCAGTTCGGCCCCCGCGGCAAGATCGCCCGCGCAACTGCGGTGAAGAGTGACTTCAGCAATCCGGTTTACTATCTGTTCGATAACCGCCAGAAGGCGGACACACCTCCGTGAAACTCGTAACGTAGTCCGCGACCGAAGGAGGACATTCAATGAGCCAGTTCCTCAAACAAAGCGCGATGGTGCTGTTCACCATCTTCGGAATTCCGCTGATCATCGCCCTGCCGTTTTGGCTGGCGGGCTTTCTGGGCCGGCCATGACCAGACTCGCGGCTGTTGTGCTTGCGCGATGGTGGCCCTGGTTCGGTTGGTGGCCGCGACTTGCCAGCGGACAGAGGTAATATAAGGACCGGAAAGAAGGCGATGGAATCATGGCCTTGGTTCGGTTGGTGGCCGCGACTTGCCAGCCGACAGTTACCTTGCCAGCGGACAGTTACAGAATATAAGATGTCTGTGACTTTGTGAAACTTTTCACAAAGTCAAATTCGTCTACAATCCTGGGTCGTCATTTCGAGGGGATCGAACTTGCCCGCGATCTTTGCGCGATCAGCCGATGCTGTGGTTCGCCAAGCGGCAGTGGGTGTGGTGGTCGCGGTGGGGTTGTTGGTGGTGGGCTGGTACTACTACGCGTTGCCGAGCTATACGCGTGTGGGCTATGCCCCGGAGCAACCGGTACCGTTTTCGCACGAACTGCACGCCGGCAAGCTCGGCATGGATTGCGCCTACTGCCATCAATCGGTCTATGAATCGCCGCATGCGACTGTGCCGACGGCGCGCGTCTGCATGAATTGCCACAATCCCAAAATGGCGAATGTGAAAGGCAACAGTCCGCTACTAGCGCCCATTCGCACCAGCTACGATACTGGCCAACCGGTGGAGTGGAAGCGGATTCACAAGCTTCCCGAGTACGCCTACTTCAATCATGCGGTCCATGTGAACAAAGGGGTATCGTGCATTTCCTGCCACGGCCCGATCAACGAGATGAAGGTCGTTTATCACCATCAACCGCTGACGATGGGCTGGTGCTTGAAGTGTCACACCGATCCGCACGAACACCTGCGACCGGTTCATGAGGTAACGAATCTGAAGTGGGCTCCACCGGACGGTAAAACCGCCCGCGAAATCGGGGCCAGCATCGCCACGGATTTGCAGATCAAAGCGCCGATGAACTGCCAAGGTTGCCACCGCTAACCGGCCAGACCGTGGAATGCCGAACCACGAACCAACGCCCATCACAGCCTGGGAATTCAACCCGACCATGACCGCACCAACTTATTACCGGAGCCTCGACCATCTGGCCGCAACGCCAGAATTCCAGGCGCAAGCCGCCGAGGAGTTCCCCGGCTTCGTCAACGTGTACGACGCGCGGGGCGAAGCCGAACTGCGCGACGACAACCCCGGTTGGGCCATCGTGTCGCGGCGGAAGTTTCTGGCACTCTCCAGTACCACGTTGGCCATGGCGGCTTTGGCCGGTTGCCGGCGGCCTGAGATTCCCATTCTCCCCTATGCCGCAGTGCCCGACGAACAAACCGGCCACATTGTTCACGGCCAACCAACATTTTACGCCACCAGCATTCCACGCCCCGGCGGTGCCCTGCCGGTGCTGGTTGAAAGCCACGACGGCCGACCCACCAAGATCGAAGGCCATCCGCAACACCCCTGCAGCCGCGGCAGCACCGACGCCTTCGCCCAGGCCAGTATCTTTGATCTGTACAGCCCGGATCGGGTCATGTCGGAGAAATACCCTGGCGTGATGCAAGGCCGCAGCGCGCGGAAATGGGACGATTACGATCGTTTCGCCCGAACTCTCACTGAACAACTGACGAAAGACAAGGGCCGGGGGCTGGCGATTCTCACGGAACAAACTCCCTTCCCCGCGTTGCGGCTGTTGCGTCAGGAAATGGCCGCAAAATGGCCAGAAACCGCCTGGTACAGCTACGAAGCGTGCGACCTGAGCGAAATTCTGCACGGCACCGACATAGCCTTCGGGGAAAAACTTCTTCCCCGCTACCACTTCGAGCGTGCAGAACGGATTCTGGCACTCGATAGCGACTTTCTCGGCCACGAAAGCGACCATGTGTTTTACGCCCGCAATTTCGCGACCAAACGCCACGACGAACGGTCTATGAACCGGCTGTACGTTGTCGAATCGACGTACACGATCACGGGTACTATGGCCGATCATCGCTACCGCCTGGCTGCGTCGCAGATTGGTTTTTATCTGATCGCGCTGGCCGAGGAACTGAAGACGAAGCACGCCGCGGCTCTTCCCAGCGCAACGGCGCTTCCCGCGTTGCCCAACGCCAGCGCATTCGAGCGCAAGTGGGTGCAAGCTGTGGCTCACGACCTAGCGGCGAATGCTGGCAAGAGCCTGGTGGTGGTAGGGCCGCGGCAACCAGCCTGGGTTCACGCACTGGCGCACGCCGTCAATGTCGCGCTGGGCAACTATGCGGCGGGGATGGCCGAATTCCGCCCCGCGCCGCCAGAAATGCTCGACCCTTCCTTGCCGCAATTGGTCGAAGCGATCCGGCAGGGTCAGGTGAACACCTTGATCATCATCGGTGGCAATCCGGTGCTGAATGCTCCGGCCGACTTGCGCTTCGCCGAAGAACTCACGAAGGTCCGCACGACAATCCGCTTGGGGCTGTATTACGATCAGACTTCTGAACGATGTAGCTGGCATCTGCCGCTGGCCCACTATCTGGAAAGTTGGGGTGACACGGAAGCGGGTGATGGCTCGCTGTGTTGTGTTCAGCCGCTCATTGCTCCTTTGAACAGTGGTCGCAGTGGCGGTGACGATTTGGCCCCGCCAGCTCGCGGCGGCCGTACCGCTTTGGAAGTGCTGGTGCAACTGGCCCAAGTACCCGGGGCCGACCGCAAACCGGTGGTGTCGTACACAGCCGCGCAGAAAGCCGCGTACCACTTCGTGCGGCTGTCGTTCGCCCAGCGCAGCGGTAAAGCCATCACCGCGACTGATTTCGAAGAGGCCTTCAACCGCTACAAGCAACTCGGTTTCCTTCCTGTCGATCACGCCCCGGATGGTGCGAAGGAGAAGCCGAAGCCCTCAGGCGAACTGAAGGCTGCCGATGTGGCCACCGCCGTTGCCGCGGCCAAGCCAGTGCCAGGACCGACGAAAGATTCCTTGGAAGTCACCTTCCATCCATCGTACACGGTGGGCGATGGTCGCGGGGCGATGAACCCGTGGCTGCAAGAATTGCCTGACCCAATCACCAAGGTGGTGTGGGATAACGCCGCCTGCATCAGCCCGGCGACGGCGGCTGAGTTCGGCATCCGCACGGGTGACCTCATCGAAGTTCGGTTGCAGCAAAACGCAGTCGCGGTTCCGGCTTTCGTGTTGCCAGGGCAGGCGGATTATTCCATCGCCTTGACGTTTGGTCAGTATGGCCAGATGCGGATTGAGAATGTGCCGCAGGGGGGTGGGGTCAACGTTTTCCCACTGCGATTGTCGAAGGCTTTGCACATCGCCACCGGAGCGCAACTGAAACCAACAGGGCGAACGTTCGATCTGGTCACGACACAGGAACACGGGGTCATTCCGCACGGCCGCGATATTGTTCGCGAAGCCGTTCCGCAGCAAACGCCTGCCGTGCATCCGTTGCAGGAAACATCGCCCCATGCGGATGGCGGATCAGCGCACCATGCACAGCCACTGATCGGCATTCCTCCCGACGGGCACATTACCGAGGAGATGCTCAAGAAGGGTTTTCAAGGAGCGTATGGCAACCCGCAGCCGCAACCAGCGCCAGCGCGGCAGAAGCAAACCCGCTTCCCTCTCGATCTGGCCCGCCCCGAAGCGCTCAACAGCCAGTTCCAATGGGGGATGGTGATCGATCTGAACGTGTGCATCGGTTGTTCGGCCTGCATGATGGCCTGCCAAGTGGAGAATAACATCCCGGTGGTGGGCAAACATGAGGTGAAGCGGAATCGCGAAATGCATTGGATTCGCCTCGACCGCTACTTCACGGGACCGCGTGATGAACCACGGATCGTCACGCAACCGGTAGCGTGCGTACATTGTGAAGCGGCCCCCTGCGAGCAAGTCTGCCCGGTGAACGCGGCGGTTCACAGCGACGAAGGGCTGAACTTGCAAGTGTACAACCGCTGCATCGGCACACGCTACTGCGCCAACGCTTGTCCGTACAAAGTTCGCCGCTTCAATTGGTTCGATTTCAACAAACGTGGTCTGGACGAACTGCGCGTGCCAACTCCCTTGGCGAAAGATGGAGCTAACTTCCGCGGCACCGGTGTTCCAGAAACGCTCAAGATGCTGAAAAACCCTGACGTGTCGTTGCGCATGCGTGGGGTCATGGAGAAATGCACGTATTGTGTGCAGCGGATCGAGCGTGGCAAATACAGCGCCAAGATCGCAGCGGCCGAGGTCGCTCAAGGCCGACGAGTGATCGAAGTGGACGACAGCTTCCAACCGGCCAATGGTTCCGCGGGTGCTTATCGCAAGCCGAAGAACCCACGTGCGGCGGGCTACGATCTCGACGCGCAAGGCCGCGTCATCGTCCCCGATGGCCTGATCGTGACTGCGTGCGAAGCGGCCTGCCCGACGCGGGCGATTACCTTCGGCAACGCTCTCGATCCCACCAGCCGTGTCAGCCAGCTCAAACAGCGCGACAGCGACTATTTACTGCTCGGCGAACTGAATACCAAACCACGGACCAGCTACCGGCCGCGGCTGCGGAACCTGAATCCCCAGATGCTCTAACCGCTACGGCTCGCTTGGTCGCCACGACACGATCGCTAACACCGGACACCGACCGACCACAACCCTGAATCAGGCCATGACTACCACGACCACTCCCTCAACGCACGAACCGCCGCACGGGCCAGCCTTCCCCGACCCGTTACCGCGCATTCCACTGGTGTGGGGGCCAGCGAACTACGACTCACTCTCCGAACAGATCAGCTCGATCACCGAGAGGGCGCAACCGTATTGGTGGTGGCCGGCGTTTCTCATCACGTCGTCGCTGTTGTGCGGCGGGGTCTTGGCCGCGACCTATCTCATCTCCACGGGTGTGGGCGTGTGGGGATCGAACAACCCGGTGAACTGGGCTTTCGACATCACCAACTTCGTGTTCTGGATCGGGATTGGCCACGCCGGCACACTCATCAGCGCCATTCTGTTCTTGTTCCGGCAGAAATGGCGCACAAGTATCAACCGCTTCTCTGAAGCGATGACGATCTTCGCGGTCATCTGCGCGGGGATATACCCTGGCATTCACGTCGGGCGGTTTTGGTACGCGTGGTTTATGTTCCCATTGCCCAACGCCAACCATATCTTCCCGAACTTCCGCTCAGCGCTACTGTGGGACTTGTTTGCGGTCAGTACCTACTTCACGATATCGCTGATCTTCTGGTATATCGGGCTGATTCCCGACCTGGCGACCTTGCGCGACCGGGCCAAAAGCCGCATGCGCCAGGTGATCTTCGGTTTCCTGTCGCTCGGCTGGCGCGGCAGTACGCGCAACTGGCGGCATTACGAAGTCGCGTATCTGATGCTCGCTGGCCTCAGTACACCACTGGTGCTGTCGGTTCACTCGGTGGTGAGCTTCGACTTCGCAACGTCGATTATCCCCGGATGGCATACCACGATCTTCCCGCCCTACTTCGTCGCCGGGGCGATCTTCGGCGGTTTCGCAATGGTTTTGCAATGCATGATCCCGGCGCGAGCAGCCTACAAACTCGAAAACGTGGTGACGATCAAACACATCGACGTGATGTGCAAGTTCATCCTCGCCACCGGTTCGCTCGTCGGTTACGCGTACCTCATGGAGTTGTTTATCGCGTGGTTTTCTGGCAATCCCTATGAATGGCAAACCTTCCAGAATCGAGCCTTCGATGGCGATTACACCTGGGCCTATTGGGTGATGATGACGTGCAATCTCATCATCCCGCAGGTGTTCTGGATTCGCTGGTGCCGGCAGACACCGTGGTTTGTACTGATTGTCGTCACCTGTGTGAATGTCGGTATGTGGTATGAGCGCTTTGTCATCATCGTGCAATCGTTGCATCATGACTTTTTGCCGGGTTCGTGGGGGCAATTCTACCCCACGTGGGTCGATTGGTTGCAGATGATCGGCGACTTTGGACTGTTCTTCACGCTCACGCTCTTGTTCATTCGCTTCTTGCCGATGGTCGCGGTCGCCGAAGTGAAAGGGGTTCTGCCGATGGCCAACCCGCATTACCACTTCGTACCCACTGGGCAGTACCTCAAGGGCAGCGACGGCCAATACCCCACGGCCGATCACGCTCTGGCCGCCGCGTATGGCCCGCCTGCGGAGCCAACCACCGAAGTGAAGCCGCACAGCCAGCCGGTACCACCGTTCATACCCACTCCCGGGGGTCGTGGCACGCCGTGGGGTGCCATCGCCGAGTTCGCCAACGGGACGCAGCTATTAGAAGCCGCTAAGAAAGCCCTTGCCGCAGGCTACCAGCACATCGACGCCTGGACGCCGTTCTACGTTCACGGCATGAAAGAAGCCATCGGCCGCACACGCAGCCGCTTGCCACTATTTACCCTCGCCGGCGCGCTGACCGGACTGACTGCCGCCGTAGCGATGCAGTTCTACTTCTCGGCGTACTACTATCCGATCATCGTTGGTGGCAAGGAATACCGGTCGTGGGAAGCGTTCGTGCCGATCTTCTTCGAAATGACGGTGCTGTTCGCGGGGTTCTTCACGCTCTTGGCCCTCATTGGCCTCTGTGGGCTGCCGCGCTTGTTTCACCCCGTCGATAGCCACCCGACCTTTCACCGTAGCACCCAAAGCGGCTTCTTCCTGACGATTGAAGCGAAAGACGAGAAATTCAACCCCGATGCCACGCGCGCCTTCCTCGAATCGCTCGGCGGCCGCCATGTCGCGGTGGTCGAAGCCTAGCGGAGCCGTCGCGGTGATCGAAGCTTAGCGGAGCCAACGCCATGTATTACATCGACACCAACATCCTGATGAACGCGGTGATGCTGGGCATTCTCGGCATCGCAGGGTTGTTGTTGATCGTCACGCTGGTGGGGGCGTGGCGCGGTGCCCGGGGCCGAGTGATGTCATACCTGTACATGCTCACGGCGATTTTCGGGACGTTCGCCGCCATTACGGTCGTGCTGGGGGCGCGTGGCTCGCTCAGTCGCGACCGCCCGTGGCACTTCTTCCTCGACATGAAATACCAAGGGAAGTACACCGCGCAAGGCCCCAGCCAATACTTCGCCGATGGTCGCAGTAGCCGCCTGCCACCCGAAGGTACCATTCCCTTCGACGGAACCGCCCACAGCGCCGACGCCGGCTACCATACCGTCCCCCACGCCGACTTTCTCCAGGCCGACCGCCGCTACTATTTCGGCATTGCCAACCCCGATGCCAAAGAGATGAAAGATGGCGTCGAAGTACCGATCAAACCGAAATGGGAGAACGGCCAGCTCGTCGGCGAGGGCTACTATGTGAACCACATTCCGCCCACTGCAGTTGAACGGGCCGGTGGTTGGGATGCGCTTTTCCGCCGCGGCCAGATACAGTTCAACCGCCATTGTGCGGTTTGTCACGGAACCAGTGGCCGCGGCGGCGCCGGTGATGCCGCTTATGGCATTGTCGGCGCCTACGGGCTGAGTGTGCCCCCGGCCAACACGCTCACTGCGGCGATTCAGGCCCAACCCGACGGCCAATTGTTCCATGTCATCACGCATGGCGTGCGACAAATGCCCGGTTACGGCCATCAGATCAAAGATGTCCTCGATCGCTGGGCGATCGTCGCCTATCTGCGGGTATTGCAATACGCCTATGGCAACGAACGGGTGGACAACAAGTGAACAAACCCGGCTGGAGAAAGCGAACCCAACCATGCGCTGGGGCTGAAGCCGGAGGGTTGAGGAATCCATGAGTACCGTGAGTGCGACCAATAGTAACGGCCCGCCACTGAGCTACCCCGAAGGGTTGCCAGATAACGTTGCCCCGTTGACAATCGATGCGCTGGCGAGCGGGGCGCGGCTTCTCTTTGCCGTAACACTCGCCACCGGAGCGCTATTGGTGCTCGGCCTGTTGGTGAATCCGCCGCAGTTCTACCATTCCTACTTGTTCGGCTATGTGTTCGCCCTCGATATGGCCCTCGGCGCGCTCTTTTGGGTGCTGATTCACCATGTGGCGGATGCCGGCTGGTCGGTCGGGCTGCGACGTGTCTATGAGAACATCACGCGGGCCATCGGACCTCTGGCGCTGTTGTTCCTCCCGGTGCTGATCGGCACCTTCAGCGGTAACCTGCACGCGTGGTACGCGTTCGTGCATGGCCCGGAACCCGACGAGGAACATTTGCACCATCTGTGGCACGTTAAACATCTCTACTTCCACACGCCGTTTTTCCTGGCGCGGCTGGCTGTCTACTTCGGTGTGTGGATCGCGTACGCCACGGCGATGCGGCGCTGGTCGCTGACGCAAGATGCCGTCGGCGGCGCTGCCCTGACCCGCACGATGCAATGGTGGGCACCCTCGGGTGTTGTGCTACTCGGTGTGACCAGCACGTTCTTTGCTGTCGACATCCTGATGAGCCTGCAATACTCATGGTTCAGCACCATCTACGGTGTCTACTTCTGGGTGGGAGGGCTACGCGGCTCGCTGTCGATGGGTGTTCTGCTAGTACTTGGCCTGCGCGCTGCGGGCTACCTGCGGCAAACCATCACGATGGAACACCTGCATGATGTTGCCAAACTCATGTTCGGTTTCACCGTCTTCTGGGCGTATATTGCCTTCGCGCAATACTTCCTCATCTGGTATGGCAATGTGCCAGAAGAGACACAGTTCTATCTTCTGCGGCGAAACGGTGCCTGGTACACCCTGAGCCTATTGTTGCCGATTCTTTCCTTCATTGTGCCGTTCTTCGTGTTGTTGCCGCGTGCTCACAAACGCCACCCGAAGTGGCTCGCCTTCGCCGCAGCCTGGATTCTCGCGATGCATGCCTACGAATTGTATTGGCAGATTTTGCCTGTGCTGCACAAGGATACGGTCCGTGTGCATTGGCTCGACTTCGCGGCCCCGGTGTTCTTCCTGGGTGTGCTGCTGGGGAGTACCTTCTGGGGCTTTGTACGCTACCCACTGATTCCGATTCGCGACGCCCGTTTGAACGAAACCATCGGCTACGAGAATGAAACACCATGAGCGACGTTACCGAGACTAGCAACGACGATCCAGCGCCGGATGCTTCTGGCTTCCCGGTGATGACAGTAGCCGCCGCCTTCGCCGCGCTGTTCGTTTTCCTCGGGCTGATGTGGTTTACGGTCACACGCGCGCCGGCCCCATCGTCTGAGGCCGACAGCGGCAAGAAGTTCGTGCCCAATCTTGAGGAAGTTCAAGCCCGCAACGACGCGGCCCTCCGCGGCGTCGGGGCGAAAATGCCCTTGGATAAAGCCCATGCAGAACTCCTCAGCACCCTCAAAACACCCAACGACAAACTGCCGTTTCCCACGCCCGATCCCAACGACGAACCCCCCAAGACCCCAAGCCCAGGAAAGAAACCATGACTGCTGTCGAGATAGCGCTTTTTGCGACCGTGATAGGTTCGATGGTGCTCTTTGGTGGCGCGGCTGTGCTGGCGCTGGGCTGGGCGTTCCGCTCTGGGCAGTTCGACAATTTCGATCGCGGAGCGAAGTCGATCTTCGGCCCGGATGAACCCATCGGTGAAGCGACCGACGGCTTCCCCGATATGAACCACGAACGCAAGTAACGTCCCAGGTTCTCGTTCGCGGAAACGCTGGAGTTCAAAAGGAGCTGGAGTTCAAAAGGACATGGCCACAACCGCTGCAATGACGACTACGGTTGACGATTCTGCCCGCGACCGGGCGCAAGCCGCCGCGGAACGCGCCGCCATCGACGCCTCCTGTCGCGGTCCGGTGCTGTTCTTTGCTGCCAGTGCCATCGTGTGGTTACTCGTTGGCTCGCTGCTGGCACTTTTGGCCTCGGTGAAACTGCATACGCCCTACTTGCTGACCGCCAGCCCGGAACTGACCTTCGGCCGGGTGCGCATGGCCCACCTGCAAGCGATGGGTTACGGCTGGTTGTCGCTGGCCACGGTGGCTGCCCTGTTATGGCAGATGTGCCGGCTGTCGCGAGCCGAGTTGGTGTACCCGAAGTTGCTGATCCTAGCCGGCGTGCTGTGGAATATCGGACAATTCCTCGCCGTCGTTGGCATCATCCTGGGTGACGCAACTTCGGTGGAATGGTTGGAAGCGCCCGCGTACGCGCCGCCGTTTTTCATCGCGGCTGTAGGGATTATCTCCGCGTGGACCGTGGCCGTGTTCCGCCGCCGCCGCGAACCGCATGTGTATGTGACGCAATGGTACATTCTCGGGGCCATCTTCTGGTTCCCGTGGTTGTATCTGGTGGCGCAGTTCATGATCTTCTGGAGTACCGCGGTCGGCGTGGTTCAGCCGATTGTGAATTGGTGGTTCGGCCACAACGTGATTGGCTTGTGGTTCACTCCGGTGGCGGTTGGCACGGCGTACTACCTGATTCCCAAGATCATCGGCCGGCCCATTCACAGTTACTATCTGAGCATCATCGGTTTTTGGTCATTGGCATTGTTTTACTCGTGGGCGGGAATGCACCATCTGATTGGCGGCCCCATTCCTGGTTGGCTTTCCAGCGCCAGCACGGTGGGAAGTATGATGATGCTGATACCCGTGCTGGCCGTGGCCATCAATCATCACATGACAATGCGCGGGCACTTCCACCGCCTGCGTTATAGCCCGGCGTTGCGGTTCACCGTCTTTGGGGCCATCGCCTATACGCTTGTCAGCGTGCAGGGGTCTTTTGAAGCTCTGAAGGATTTCAGTGAAGTGACGCACTTTACGCATTACACCGTGGCCCACGCCCATCTGGGTGTTTATGGCTTCGTCACCATGATTATGTTCGGCCTGTTCTACTACATGGTGCCGCGGCTGACGGGTCGTGAGTGGGCCAGCTCCACGCTGATCCGCGTTCACTTCTGGTGCGCGGCGGTGGGGATTGCCATCTATTTTGCTGGCTTATCGATCGGTGGTTGGTGGCAGGGCCGGATGCTGAATAACCCGAATGTGCCGTTTGCCCATATCGTCAACTACACACTGCCGTATCTGTTTTCGCGCTCGATCGCGGGCACGCTGATGACCGCCGGCCATCTGGCATTCACGGTGCTGTTTGTCATGAATGTGGCGGGTTGGGGGCAGCAACGCGCCGGCGGTCCGACATTCTTCGTCGAACCTCCCAGCGCCAGTCTGTCAGGTCCGCAACGGATCGGCCCGCGGGACTTGTAAGCGGTGGGTTGTTGTCACTCCGGGAGCTGTGGCTATGGATCGTGGGATGGTGATTTTTCTGGGGGCGTTATTCACGTTTTCATCAAGTTGGCTGGGGCTGATCGTCTTTCCCTTCCAACAACTGGGTCACGAACAGCCTTACCAGAAATCGGACAGCGACGATCCGTACCCACAGCCGCTGCAAGGCATCGCCGTGGCCGGTAAGCGCGTGTACCAGGCGAATGGTTGCATGTATTGCCACTCGCAGCAAGTGCGCAGCCAGCGCTTCGGCAACTGGTGGGACGACAACGGCGAAGAACGAACCGGGGCCGACATCAAACGCAGCTGGGGCTTACGCCGCACCGTGTCGCGCGATTACCTCTACGACAACCCGACCATGCTCGGCACCATGCGCACTGGTCCGGACCTGGCCAACATCGGTGTCCGCAACCCCTCGGCGATGTGGCATCATACCCATCTGCTCAATCCACGCAGCGCCAACCCCTGGAGCATCATGCCGTCGTTTCCGTACTTGTACAAGCGCGAAAAGATTGTCGGCGACCGGAGCGAAAAAGCCCTTCTGCTGGGGCGGGAATGGACAGTCCACCCAGGTTACCGCTGGCGACCCACCCCACAACAATGGGACGAACTGCTCCGCGAACGCGGCGCTACGATCCTCAGGCAAGTCCTCGCCTCTGCGCCCACCGAAACCTTCGACCTCACCACCGCCGACGGCCAAAAACGCTTACTCGACTTCTGGCTCACCACACCGGAAGAAGATTACCAAATCGTGCCCACGGCCGATGGGGAAGCCCTGGTCGCATACCTGTTGGCACTGCGCAAAGCGGAGGTGCCGCTACCGGAGGCCAAAGAATGAACGAACCGAACGAACTCCGCCCGCCCGTGGGCAGCGCTGATGCCGTCGCTGCCATGCACCGCGCCCCCATGGCGCAGATGAACAACCCAGTGATGCTGTCGGCCACCGGTGTGAGCGATGAAGCCGTTGAAGAACCCGGGGGTACAGCTTCCGACTCAGTGCAAGGCCTGCACGCGATGGTGATACGCGAGCAAGCCGAACCGCGCGATGGCTTCGAGCCGGTGCCGTTCTGGGTTGCCGTTGTGTGTGGGGCTTTGTTGGCCTGGGGCGGCTACTATATCGGCACCTACACCGCCGACTTCCGCAGCGATGTCTACGATCGGGCTGATCTGAAAGACGTGGCCCCGCCAGCCAAACCGATGCCCGACCCCAACCCGCTGACAGTCGAAGAACTCAAGCGTATTGGCGAACAGAAATACCAAACGATCTGTGCGGCGTGCCACGGAGCCAACGGTCAAGGGCAACCCGCCCAGAACATCCCCCCCCTCGATGGTTCCGAATGGGTGGCCGGCGATCAAGCGTCGGCCGCACGCTTGGCGCGGATTCTTTTGTATGGCTTGAATGGTCCGATCACCGTCAGCGGCCGCCGCTACAACGGCGCGGTGATGCCCCAACAGGGCAACGTCTTGAAAGATTACGAAATCGCTGGTGTGCTCACGTACATCCGCAATAGTTGGAGCAATAAAGCCGACCCCGATAACGCCAAACCGGCGATCACCGCCGCCCACGTCAAAGCGGCCCGCGCTAAAGAAGGCCGTCGCCCCACCAACGGCACCCAACCCGTCACGGAAGCGGAACTGCTGAAGATTCCGG
Organism: Gemmata sp.; assembly: GCA_025055115.1. GTDB lineage: Bacteria > Planctomycetota > Planctomycetia > Gemmatales > Gemmataceae > Gemmata. Next base: position 18,640 of record JANWYJ010000088.1, on the reverse strand, counting down.
TAACCTATTCCGACCTCGACGGTGGCCCACCGCCTCCGAAGAACTAGCTATCCCTGCGGTCGAATATGCCCATGACCGGCCGCGCGACCCACCCCGAGGTAACGTCGCTCGTTCATGACCCTGACGCGATCTATGCCAAACTGCGGACACTGCGGCGGACCGATCACCGGCAGCGGACACCCGGGCCGCAACGGGCGCACCTACTGCTGCTTTGGCTGTTTGGCGTTGGATGAAAATGCTTGTGACGAAACCTGCGCCCCAGACGCGGCCCGCTCTCTCGGTTGGCGGCTGGGAGTGGCCATTCTTGTTGTCGGTCAGTCGATGATCTTCGGCCTGGCCCTCAACCTGCACGACGACGTTCCCGCGGCGGCACGCACCTTCACCCAGTCGGCCATACTGGCGGGGACCCTCGTGGTCATCGCCCTGCTCGGCTGGCCGCTTTTTCACTCCGCATGGAACGAATTGCGCCGCGGCCGGCTCACTCTCGAAGCCCTCTTCCTCGTTACCATGGCCGGAGCGATGACGGCATCGCTTCAAGCGCTTCTGACCGGCTATGGGAAGATTTACTTCGAGGTCGTGTCCGTTCTCCTGGTCGTCTACACGCTTGGCAAGCTGATCGGTGCGCGAGCGCGAGCCGCGGCACTGGCCGCATCCCGGGCATGGAGCGATCAACTTTCCTTCTGCCGCATCGTGGACGCATCCGGACAAACGCACACCCGACGTGTGACTGAAGTGCAACCGGGAGATGTTGTCGAAGTGCATCCGGGGGAATGGATCGCGGTGGATGGGATTGTCTGCGACGGTGTCGGCTTTATATCGGAATCGGCCGTTCGCGGTGAACCGTTTGCCGTAGTCCGCCGGCCCGGTGATCGCGTTCTGGCCGGCTCAATCAGCCACGATGCCCGCTTCCGCATTCGCGCTACGGCCCCGGGTACCGAACGCGAGGTCGATCGGCTTTTGGCCATAGTGGAAGCGGCCCGCGGCCAGCCCCTATCACTGCAAGCCCGCGCGGATGCCCTCGGCCGGTGGTTTCTCCCTTTGGTCGTTTGGGTCGCTATTGGCACCTTCGTTTATTGGGGCTTTGTCGCAGCGGTCGGGTGGGAAACAGCGCTCTTTTACGCTATGTCGGTTCTGCTGGTCGCGTGCCCGTGTGTGATCGGTCTGGCGACTCCGGTGGTGGTGTGGTCAGCACTCAGCCGCCTCGCGGAACGGGGCGTGATCATTCGTCACGGTGAAGCGTTGGAACGGCTCGCCTCCGTCGATCGCGTTCTTGTTGACAAAACCGGCACCCTGACCGAAGACCGTTTCACACTCATCGACATCGCAACGACTTGTACGGGCGAAGAGCGGGCGCAGTTGCTCGGGTGGTTGTCGCTGGTGCAAGCGCACAGCCAGCACCCGATCGCCAAGCCCTTTGCGGAGCTGCCGCGGCCCTTCATGCCGGGGCGCGAACCGCAAGTGCGGTCGTTCGTCGTTGTTCCTGGTTGTGGGGTGAGTGCGGAGTTGGATGAAGCCGATGGCAAGCGGCACACTCTGCGCATCGGTACGGCGGCTTGGATCACCGGTACCGCTGAGGCCACGCCGCCGGGGGGGGAGGCGCGGGTTTTTGTGGCGGTGGATGATACCGTGGTCGCTGTGGCGACGGTCGCAGAGACGTTGCGCAAATCCACGCCGCAGGCTCTGGCCCACTTCGCCCGCCTCGGTCTCCCTGTGGAAGTGCTCACGGGTGATGCCAGCGGCCGTGCGGAAGCTCTCGGTCTGCCGCCAGCGCGCAGTGGCCTATTGCCCACCGAGAAGCACGCTGTGGTCGAAGCTGTTCAAGCCGCCGGCGGAAAACCGCTGTTCATTGGCGACGGCATCAATGATGCCGCGGCCCTGGCACGCGCTCACTGCGGGATCGCCTTGGCGTGTGGAACCGACCTGGCCGTGCAGGCCGCGGCGATCACACTGTATCACGATGATCTGCGGGTGATCCCGTGGGCGATTGAAATCAGTCGCGAGGCACTGCGGGCGGTGCGTTGGAATCTCATTCGCGCTGTGAGTTACAATCTGGTCGGTATCACCCTGGCGGCCTGTGGCCTACTCCACCCGGTGGTTGCAGCGCTTTTGATGGTGGTTTCGAGCCTCACCTTGCTTTTCTCGTCGACCCGTGTGGGGCACTGTGACGAGACCGCCGAAGAGTCGCCTCGCATGCCAGAACCCGTCACTGCACGTCCACCCGCCGCGGTGGCAAGCATTCACCGGGAAACGTTACCTGAAGCCGGGGGTACACCGGCGGCATGGTCACCCCAGGCCGTTATCGACGCTCTTCGGTGGCCGTCGTCTTCTCAGCCATCGGGAACCGCCCCTTCTTTAACGCCGCCGTCGCGTTTCTCGAAGTCTCGTTGGCTAGCGCGATTGCACGGGTTAGCGCTCTTTCTCCAGGGTGGGGTTTTTATTCTGTTACTGGCTGCGTGGCAACAACCGCTGGCTGCGGTGGCTATTCTCGGGGTGTTTGGCTGTTTGGGCGTAGCCTGGACATATGCTTGGCAGCGGTTCACCTGGCCGCATACGCTCGATATGTGTGGAGGGATGTTGACCTTCGGCAACTTGGGCATGCTCCTTGGCTGGTGGGTCGACAACGGCTTGACTCCACTGGCCGATCATGGCTGTTGCCAGTGTGTCGAAGCGATGCGGGCCGGTGTGATGAAACCGTGGATGTGGGTGGGGATGCTGGTTCTGGCGAACATCGCAATGCGGTGGCTGGGGCAAGGAGCGATCCCGAATCGCCGGCATCAGTGGGCGATGTTCACGGGGGGCAATCTCGGTATGGTGTTCGGCATGCTCGCTGGTGGGCAATGGTCTATGCCGTTCGCAACGCCGCACCTCACCGTGGCCGTGCTGGCCAGTTTCCTCGGTATGACAGCCGGCATGCTGGCCGGCATGGTGGTGGGCACCTGGTTTACGGAGCGGCTGCTTGTGGGGCTGGCCGCCGTGACGTTTTTCCCCAGCCGCTGGCGACTCACAGCTTCGCGTACTCCTTGAGAAAGTAATACGCCGACAGGCTGAAACCAATCACGACGACCGCATAGCGCACGTAATGCGCTGGCAAACGGCGGGCCACCCGCGCTCCACAATAGCCGCCCACGATCGACGAAACGACCATTGGCCACGCCAAATCCCACCGCACCAGGCGATCGCCTGCCGAAAGAAAAACGGCCACTGTGGCTGTGTTGATGATCGCTGCCAGAAAGGTTTTGACGGCGTTCATCCGGTGAATGTCGCCCATCCCCATCAATCCCAAGGCACTCAGCATCAAAATGCCGATGCCCGCGCCGAAGTAGCCGCCGTAAATCGCAATCAGTAGCTGAAAAACCATGACGGCCCACTGCAGAGGCCCACGGGCTTCACCCGGCTGGGCATTGGTTGTAGCGGCTCGCCGCTTCAGCCATCTCGCCAGCGGCGCCTGGATGGCGAAGAGCACAGCGGCGGTCAGAATCAACCACGGGACCAGGCTCGCAAACGCCCTCTGATTCTTCACCACCAACCACGCGCCGAATCCGCCGCCCACCAGACTCGGTACCAGCATCCGGAACACGAAACGGCGGCAGTCCCACAATTCGCGGCGATAACCCAACGCCCCCGCGAACGACCCCGGCAACAGGGCTACCGTGCTCGTAGCGTTCGCCACCGCCGGACTGACTACTGCGGTCAGGGCAGGAAACGTCAACAATGTGCCGCCCCCGGCGACCGAGTTCATCGCCCCGGCCACAAACGCCGACGCGCACAGAAACGCCAATGTCCATTCCATCGACATGCAGAAATCATATGCTTTGGCGGGCGAAACTGAGCAAAAAGCGAAAGGGATTTTCGGAAGAGAGCCAGCGGCGAAGCTTCGTCCGTTTGTGTCAACAATGCCGAGCAGTTGCATTGCAACGGAGCCGCCAGCAACTGAACAAGCTACGTTGTAAAGTTTACTTCAAGTGATTTGCTTGCCCCGCTTGCGCCAGCTATGTTCGCGCTAGAGGCTTTGTAAAGTCTCCAAAATCCCGGACAGGACTGCGCGCGAGAAAAGGCCATGTATAGCATTGTGATGCTGACCGCATTGACCGCGACCCCGGAGGTACCGCAATTCAATGGGTACTTTCGCGATCTATTCAGCCGCGACAGTAGCAGCGGCACGGGTTGTGGCGGTTGTGGGGGTTGCATCGGAGCGGCCCGGTACAGTTGCTATGGTGGCTGCGCGGGGCTAACGGCGGCCAGTGCCTCGTGCTTGGGCTGTCAGGGTGGGTTGTCGTATTCGGCATCCTGTCGCGGTTGCAGTGGTTGTAGTGGGAGTGTCTTCGGTTGGGGGTTGGCAGATCGGGTCCGCCGCTGGTTCGATCGCGATAGCTCCGGCTACGGTTGCTGTGGTGGGCGCGGTTATTCCTGCGCGGGGTTCTCGTGTTCCGGTTCGGCGTATGCGTGCTTCGGAATGCCCATTTCGTACACCCCGGTGTTCAACGGTGGGTTGTCGTGCCAGGGGGGCATTCCCATGTCGGCCCCGCCACCGATTCTCGACCCCTCCTCGGTACCCGGCAGCCCGAGTATCCCGTATGCAATTCCCGACCCAGCGCCGGGCAATGTCGGCTTGCGCCCTGCGGGCGGCTCGTCGTCCGCGTTGGTGTCGAATCCTTCGACGGGGCGGGCCACAGTCATCGTGAAGCTTCCCGCCGATGCCAAACTCTATGCCGATAACCGCCCGCTGAATCTTACGGGGGCCGAGCGGAAGTTCGTAACTCCCGAATTGCCGACGCAGCAAGAATTCCAGTACCGGTTCCGGGCCGAATATGAACGCGCGGGGGAAACTGTCAGCGTGACCAAGAAAGTGACAGTCCGCGCGGGAGCCACAGTGACTGTGGAATTTGTCGATCTGACCGCGGCCCAAGCGCCGCATGTCCTGCCTTCGCCCACCACAACCACTGCCACCAACACGACGGAGAAGACCAACACGACGGAGAAGACAGAAACACCGGCCATTCCCGTGAAAAATACAACCACCGAACCATCGGTGACTGCTTCCTCGGCACTCGGATCGGCGGCCAGTGACCGGGCGATCATCACCGTGAAACTGCCCCCCGGGGCCACCCTGTATGTCGACGACCGCCGAAGCCCCTCGCAGGAGCCGGTCCGCACCTTCTCCACGCCGTTGTTGCCCGTGGGTCGGGAATTCGCGTACTTGCTGAAAGCCGAAATCATCCGCAATGGCCATCCGGAAACCCTGACGCAGAAAGTGCCATTCCGCGCCGGCGAACGAGTGATCGTCGATTTCACCGCATTGGGGCGATAACCGCGACCCAATGGTGCTCTGCGCAAAAGCGGAGCCGCTCGCCGTTATCGTGCCCTTGGGCAAAGAAGAACAGCGTACAATACGGCTGCGCAAGACCGGAGCCGTTCGTCGGATGTGTTTGTTCCGCAAGGTTCGCCCCCACGCCGAAGGGGCCACGGCTTGTCAGAACCCCGCATGCGATGGACCCCGCTTGTCAGAACCCCGCTTGTGATGGACCAACCGCTGTTGCTGAGCCACTCGTCGTTACCTTGATCGACGGCCTGTCACAACCTCTGTCACAACCCCCCGTTCGCGACGGCCGAAGGGGGGTAATGTCTATTTTTGTCCATTTATGTATACTTTTGTATAATTTCCAGAGGACGGGGGTAACGGAGGTGAAAAGATGATTAGTATTCGTATGTTCATTATTTTTCAGCACTTCGGCGCGACATTCTCACATTGGCTGACGTTCCACGTGGAACATTGTGCCAAAATGCGACATCTTGCCCACCGAAAGTAAGAGGTACCCTCCCGGCACGGCCGCCCCAAGAGTGGTTGATGGTACAAATGATGGTTGATGGTGGAAATGATGGTTGATGGTGGAAATGCCCTGAGCAGGTCGCTCCATCCGGACAGGTTTTTCAGCTAGTCCTTTCGGCCGGCTATTCCTAATGAGTGCGTGGTTGATGGTATGATTCCTAATGAGTGGGTGGTTGATGGTATGAGTGGGTGGTTGATGGTGGAAATGCCCTGAGCAGGTCGCGGTGTCTGCGGCGTTGTCGGTGCCGCGTCGAAATACCCCCTGATGAAAACCAGCTGTGGGTGGAACTATCGGGATGACCGATGATTGTGGCCGTGCCGCCGACACCGGTTCGTCCATGCCGCCAACACCTGTATTCTGCACTTCTCCGGAACGGACGACCAACATGCCGCCGACACCGGTTCGTCCATGCCGCCAACACCAGTACGTCGGTGTCGCCAACACCAGTACGTCGGTGCCGCTAAAACCAGTGCGCCCACGAGGAAAACCCGCTGGTGGGGGAACCATCGGGATGAGGCCGTGGTGTCTGCGGGATGGGTTGATCGGGGAGTGGGCGTTGCTCGGGTTGGCGTGGTGGCGTTCGGATTTTCTGGGATATATCGGGTAGTTTCGCGCCGGTGGCCCTGGGCGGAGGTGGGTGTGGCGGGCGGTAGTGAAAAGCCAAGCTGGTTGATCTCGTTTCAGGTTTCGCGTCGGTGGCCCTGGGCGGCCAGTGGGTGTGGCGGGCGTTAGGGCAGGCGAGCGAGTTTGCGTTTCACTTCGTCGAGGCGGCCATCACGGCGGCCGCGGGACGACAGCCGGGCGTCGGCTTCGTAGAGTTCGAGGGCTTTTTCCCAGGCGGCTTTGGCTTTGATTTTGTCATTGAGGCGGAAGAGAACATCGCCGAGGTGGTCCCACACCACCGGATCCGTAGCGCCACCGGGGAGGGCGGAAGCCCGTTCCAGTTCGTCACGAGCTTCCGTGAGCCGGCCGCGGCGGAACAGCACCCAACCGAGGCTGTCGAGATACGCCGCATTTTCAGTTTCCGCACTGCCTGATTTGCGGCGTTCGAGGCGGTCGAGGAGGATGGCATGGCGAATCAGCCGTTCGGCTTCGTCGAGATGGCGGCCTTGGTCGGCCAGATGGTAGCCCAGGTCGTTGCAGGCGGCGGTGTGGTCGGGGTCGTCGTCGAGGATAGCCCGGAGGAGCTTTTCGGCCTCGGCGTTCTTTTTCGCACCCCAGTAGGCTCCGGCTTGGGCGTAGCGAAGGCGTTGTCGTTCGTCGGGGGCGTCGAATTCGTCCATGAGTTTGTGGCCATACTCGATGGCTTCGGCCCAGCGACCCAAAACGCACAAGACCCGGTGTTTGCGGAGGCGAACAACCAGCCGATTCGGATCACCCGATTGGCGGATGGCCTGGTCGGCGGCCTCGAGAGCGGCTTCGGCCTGACCTTGCTCGGCCAATGCTAACGCCAAATGATAGTAGAACAGTAGTTCGCCCACGGCGCGGGTAATGGCTCGGCTGCCCAGAGCTTCACGGCAGGTGGCTTCGACGTCCGCCGGTTTGCCCAGACGCCACAGAGCATCGAACAGGGCACTGTAGGCTTCGTAGAGGGAATTCTCCGGCGCGACCCGGGCCGCCTGGCGGAATTGCAGGACAGCCAGTTCCAGTTGCTGATGCCGGGCCGCCAGCGAACCGAGGAAATAATAAGTGGCGTGATCGCGACGCGTGCCGTTTTTCAGATCGTCGGCGGCCGCACGGAGCAACTCCGCGATCCCGAGAGGTTCCTGTTCCAGCGCCGCGGCGATGGCCCGGGCTTTCTCTGCGGCGAATTTGTGGGCCGCTGCCGTTTCCGGCGTTTCTGGCTTCTGTTGGTCCTTGTCCTTATCTTGCTTCAAGATGACGAAGGACCGATCGAGGTCTTTGATGATTTCGAGGGCGCGGCGGTTTTCCAGGTGCGAGCGAACGATAATGCCGATCACCACCGGGTCGCTCGAAACGGTCGTCAGAGTGGTGAAGAGTTCATCGGCGTTGCGCCGGGTCGTGGGTTCGCGGGCCATTTCCGCAGCCAGAACGGCGGCCAGGGCGTAGTTGGTTTTGTCGCGGAGGGCGTAGGCCTGAAGGGCGGGGATGATCTCTTCGTCGCGTTTGGCGGCGCGCAGCCAGCGTGCTAGTTGCTGATAAGGTTCGGGGGAACGCGGTTGTTGCCGCAGGTAGATCTCAAGTTGGCGAATGGCCTCGGTGAGGTCGCCTTGGGCTTCGCGGGCCACGGCGCGGTGCCAGGTCAGCCGAGCCGCGCTGGCCGGGTCAGCCACGGTTGGCCCGGCGTAGAGCTTGGCCGCTGCGTCGAACGCTTTCACCGCCTCATGGGGCTTGTGGCGTTGCAGGAGAATGCGGCCGAGGTGTTCGAGGCATTCGGCGGCTTGGGTATCGGCCTGTTTGGGGGTGAACGCGAAAGCAGCAATCAGCGCGGTTCGCTGCGCCACCAGGAGTTCCACCGCCCGCTGTAAGGCGCGTTCGGCGCTGGCGAGATCACCGGCTTTCGCACACAGCCGGGCCAAGTCGCGATAAATGGCCACCGCCTGTGCTGGCGGACCAGGGAGTGACGAACGCGCCAGCAGCGTTTGGACAATCGTGAGGGCTTCTTTAGTTTCCCCAGCATCGAAGAGCAAGCGGGCGAGTAAGACCGCATTGTCGGCATCGTTCGGCTCGCGTTGCCAGACATCGCGGGCCAGACGCAGGGCTTGCGCTTCCCGGCCCAATTGAACGTAGAGTTTGGCCAATTCCTTGTGCGGGGTGGTCGCATGGGGTTCCGCCTGCACCGCGGCTTGGAGCTGTTGAACGGCACTTAGCAGCCGGTCGCGACGGAGGTTCCACACGGCGGCACCAAAGTGGCTCAGCGCCTGTTTGTGCGCTTCCGCAGCGCGGGCCGGTTCCGCAACCGGACTCAGCAGCACACCGATGAACAGTCCCGCGAACATACAATCTCCTGGGAATCTCCACGCTCACCAATCACCCGAAGATAGCGACCAACCCCCCAACTGCCAACGCGAAGATCGTGGCGAGCATCGCGCGTCAGCGTATAGCCTCCGGACGCCGGCCGTTGGTGCCCGGCGCTCGGGCCTGTCAGGCGGCTGCTTTCGCGAGCAGCGACTCAATCTCCGGCGCAAGGCGTTCGGGCTTGGTGCTGCTGCCGTAGCGAGCGACGACGTTCCCTTGACGATCCACCAGAAACTTCGTGAAGTTCCACTTGATGCTGGTGGTACCCAAGGAACCCGGTGCTGCCGTCTTGAGATAACGATACAGCGGATGCGTGTTCGGCCCGTTGACGTCGATTTTCGCAAAGAGTGGAAAGGTGACGTTATACTTCGTTGTGCAGAAGTTTTGAATGTCCTCAGCACTGCCGGGTTCTTGCCACAGAAACTGATTGCACGGGAACCCCAAGACCACAAAGCCGCGGTCCTTGTAGCGGCGGTAAAGCTCTTCTAGCCCCGCGTATTGCGGAGTGAAGCCGCAGTGACTGGCGACGTTGACAATCAGCATCACTTGCCCTCGATAAGGCGCCAGTGTGGTCGGAGTGCCGTCGAGGCGGACGACCGGGATGTCGTAGAGGCTGGGGGTTTCCATGGGCATGGCTCCTCGTTGCCTGGGTGGTGTGGTTCCCTGCTGCCAAGCCGGCATCAGGGGGCCGGATCATTGCCATTCCCATTCTACGGTGTCGCCTTCTTCAACACCGATCGAGCGGGCTGCGTGGCCATTAACTTCGGCGATTTCACAGAAACCATCGCTACTGGTTAGCCCAATCCACTGACCCGGCAAAGCCTCGGAATAGGTTCGCACCCAGCGCAGCACGCCTACCGGTTTATTCTGGATGGTCACCTTCACGAGTTGGGAGAGCGGCTGGGCCGCGGGGATGTTGGTGATGATGTTGCCGAAATCGTCGATGAATTGCACGCTGCCTTGCCATCGTCGCCCTTGGATAACCGCCGTTGGCAAGGGCAGGAGAACGGGTTGGCTCAGGAGGGGGCCGAACTGTGCAGGTTGACTGCCGCGGCTCAGATGCGCCGCCACCGGGGCGAAGATGTCGCGACCGTGGAAGGTGGCGGAGGGGGTCGGGGTCCGCCAAAACTGGGGGTTGGTGAGCTGATGGATAATTGCCGGCCCCTGGGTCAGCACATGGGTGAAAAGGCCATTATCGGGGCCGACGAAATAGCGGCCGGCCTGTTCGATACACAACGCAGCGCGCGACGAACCAACGCCCGGGTCCACCACACACAGATGAATCGTTCCTGCCGGAAAGTACGGCGTCGCGGTGCCCAGAAAGTAGCTGGCCTGGCGGAGATTCTGCGGGCGAATTTCGTGCGACAAGTCGATGAGCGTGGCGTGCGGGTCCAGTGACAGAATGACCCCTTTCATCACGGCGACGTAAGGGGACGTGCGGCCGAAATCCGTCGTCAGTGTAATCAGTGCCATAGGCCCGCCGAAGACGCCTCTTCTGCTCCGCAGAGCCGATAGGCTATCAAACAAAACCTTGGCGGCCCTGCTCCGGCATTGTTATGCCAGGCCGGCGCAGTGGAAAGCCACGAACGCAAGGGAGCGAGGACGACCACAACAGCCGGATGGTGAACCGGCCTGCGCCTGGTCGTTGGGTACTTAGGGCTTTTTGGGTGGTTCTTTCTCTTTGGGTCGCTCTTTCGCTTCTTCGAGATATTTGATGGCGCCATCGAGCAGCTTCACCATCTCTTCGAGAGCGGTTTTTTCCGCAGTCAGGCGGATTTCATCCTCTTTTTTGGCTTTGGCGAGTTCTAATTGCTTGGCCGCCAGTTCTTTCTTGCGGGCATCGCGCATTTTGACCAAATGGGGAATGGCCGGTTTGCCCGCGGCGTTAAACGAGGTGATGACCTGCACGCAGGCAGCCACCTGCCCAAAGGGGGCGTTCTCCTCTTCCATGACACGGATGACTTCGGTCAATTTGCGGGCCGCCAACTCTCCGATCAGACCGATCGCGGTGAGTGCTTGAATTTTCGCCGCCGGATCGCTGCCTGTGAGGTATTGGCCGAGGGCGTCCAGGTTATCGTCGTTGACTTCCGCAGGATCGAAGCGCATCAAGACGAGCCGGGCCCAGATTTCGACCTGTTTGTCTTTCTCAGCGCCGGGTTTTTTGCTCTTGGGATCACCGACGCGGGCTTTCATGTACTCGACAATCGTTTTGGCCGATTTGGTGTCGATCGGCGGAGGAGGGCCATCGGGTTTGCGCTCGCCATCCCACGGTGGCCCCAGGATGACCAGGGCTTGGAGGGCTTCGAGGCGGACTGCGGCGCTAACATCTTTGGCCAGAATATCGGCCAGGGCCGTCAAGGCCCGCATGTTGGGGCCTTTGGTTTCGTTGAGGCCAATGCGGCCGAGGGCTTGGGCGATGCTGCGGCGAATCTCGTACGACGGATCACGCAGCGGTTCGCCCGTCAAGACTGTGATAGCCCCACTCCCTTTGGGGCCAAACATCCCAATAGCTTGAACGGCATGTAAGCGGGTCAGTCCGCCCGGCTGCCCTTTGCTGACGGCATCGACCAACAAGCGGAGAGCTTCTTTGTTATCGGCTTCTTTTTCGAATTGAATCTGCCCGATGGTGTTGATAACGGCGACGCGCACCCCGGGGTCTTTTTCGTTGGCCAGCCGTTTGAGGAGCAATTGGCTGGCTTTTTCTTTCTGCGCGGGGGGGCCAAACAGCGGCAGCGTCCGCACGGCGAATTCCCGGATCGTCGGGTCGCTATCTTCCATATCCTTCATGACTGCGGCAATGTCCTTGCCGTTGATTTCGGTGGGCCATTTGAATTCGGGCTGTTTAGGCGGTTCCTTGGAGCCGGGGTCTTGGGAGCCGGGTTGTTGCGACTGGGTGACATTCACCACAACCAGCGCGAACAACAGAGCGGCCAGGGCGCGGGCGATGGTGTGCCGAAGATGGAGTGGTTGCATAAGAAATTCCTCGCGAATTCTTCCCCACGATCGCATAACGTTCAGCATACCCGTAGTGTTGGCATGGCAGCAACCCGGATTGATGCGCGAGTTTCTTACCGCCTTTGCGGGTGTCGGTCGGTAACATATCTGTGCGGAGTTGTTCCAAGGGGCTGAGGAAAGCAAATGGCGCTGGAGTTTGAGTGCCCTACCTGCCAGGGGGTGCTTCAAGTCGGCGAGGACATGGCCGGTCGGGTGATCCGCTGTGGTGGTTGTCTGTCCACGCTGCGGGTACCTCAGGTTTCCGCCGCAACCCAGATTCCACCGACACTGCCTGAGGAAAGCCTTCCGCCGCTGCACTCCCGACGCACCGAATCGACCGTTACGGAACCGTTACCGGCCCTCCCTGCCACGCCCGCGCAACCTTCCGGGCGCCGGGAGTGGGAACTGATCAATACCGACGACGTATCGCAGCGCGACGTATCGCAGCGCGACGACCAGGAGTCGGCCCCCCGCGACGACCGCTTCCGCCGCTTTCGCCACGAACCGTCGACGGCCCCAGCCAACAGCCGCGGTATCTTCTTTTGGTTGGTGGTGATCGGCTTTATTCTGTCGATTTTGGTCATCGGTTGCTGCGGCGGCATCCTCTTCCTGTTGCCCGATGCCGATTGGCAATGGCACGAATCGAAAGTTGGCGGTTTCAAAGTGAAACTCCCTGGTCCACCGCAAGCCAATGTCGAAGACGCGGTCGGCATCCGCCTCGATAAAGGGACGTATGCTGAAGGAACCGTCTACCTGAAACGGGCAGAAACGTTCATGGTGATCTACCGCGACATTCCCAGCACCGCCGAGCGCCGCCAGCGGAACAAAACCGATGACGACGAACTGGCCGAAACCATCGACCGGCTCCTCAAAGCCACCGCCGATGGCAAACAACCCCGACGGAAACCCGTGACGGTCAACGGCTTCCCCGGCTACGATCTGAGCTATCAAGGTCGCTCCGGCTGGTACACGGCCCGTGTCGTGGTTGCGGATACCCGGCGGTACATTGTTCTGGCCGTCGGGCCGCGGGCGAATAGTTCCCACGCCCGGGAATTCATCAATTCCTTCGCGATTACCGATCCACGCTTAGTGGCCGAAGGCCAACGCCGCCAAAACCAGGCTCCACCCGATACAGATGAAAACAACGCCAACCGCGAATAACTCCGCGGCGGCTTGTTGCATGCTTCCCCTTGGGGAATGGCTCCGTCCTGAGGTGTTGTGAGGAATCCGCCGATGTCAGCATCTTTGAATCCTGAAAAAGTGCTACAGTACTCGTACGGTTATGGTCCGCCGTTGATGATCGAAGCTGCCGTCAAACTGGGGCTGTTCGATGCCTTGGCCGACGGTGAAAAATCCGCTGACGATCTGGCAGAATTGACCAAAACCAGCGTTCGGGGTGTGCGGATTCTCCTCAATGGGCTGGTCGGCCTGCAACTGTTGACCCATCCCAAGCCGGGGCACTACCAACTGACGCCCGAAGCCGAAGAATTCCTGGTCCGCGGCCGGCCCACGTATCTGGGCGGCTTTTTTACTCACACCAGTACACACATTTTGCCGAAATGGCTTCAGTTGACCGAAATCGTTCGGACCGGCAAACCGGCGCAAGCCGTCAACGTGGAAGGAGAAGGCGCGGCCTTCTTTCAGCAATTCGTGGAAGACATTTTCCCCCTCAGCCGCCAGGCCGCTCTGGGCCTGGCCGACTATCTGCAGCTCGCGGCCGCCACCAGTTTGGTTTCAGTTCTCGATGTCGCCGCTGGTTCTGGCGTTTGGGGTGTGACTTTAGCCGAAAAAAGCCCGCAGGTTCGCGTGACCGCAGTCGATTGGGAAGCCGTCCTACCAGTGACCAAACGGGTTGCCGATCGGCATGGCGTGGGCGACCGTTTCACCTACGTCGCGGGTGATCTGGCCACTGCCGACTTCGGCACCGGTCATCACGTCGCCACGTTGGGCCATATTTTGCACAGCGAGGGCATCGAACGCAGCAAAGCTCTTCTCAAAAAGACGTACGCAGCCCTCGCGCCTGGCGGCACCATCGCCATTGCCGAATGGCTGGTCCACGACGATCGCAACGGCCCGCCGCCGGCGTTGCTGTTCGCCGTGAACATGTTGGTGAACACCGAACGGGGCGATACCTTCAGCTTTGGCGAAATTTCCCGCTGGCTGACCGCGGCCGGCTTCACGCAACCACGCCTGTTGGAAGACCTCCCCTGCCCCTCGCCGCTGATTGTGGCCACCAAACCCCGCTGAGCCGTGGTATGGCTGGCCGGATCGACCTGAGGCCGGCGTGAGTGTTCCTGGCGGCTCAACTCGTCGCACGCCTGCTTGCATGTGATGGCCGGATCGACCTGAGGCCGGCGTGAGTGCTCCGGGGGGTTCCAAACGGCTGCGACCAGCGACCACCTTCCAGCAACGATCACGCTTCCAGCAACGATCACGAGGGGACGAGCCGCCACCGGCACCATCATGGGATGCCACGGCTTCCGCGGCGTCGTTGGCCGCGTCGGGATGGGTACGCCTGATCCTGGGCTGCGAAGCTGCGAAGATCGTCCGTGTTTTTTCCCTCATGGAATCAAGTCTTCAGTACTGAACTGATGCCGTGGGAGGCTGGTGAAGCTGTGAAGATCGTCCGTGTTTTTTCGCTCATGGGCGGTCGCCGCGACCACCTAACACGGCATCGGTGGCGTGAACACCAGCGGCGACGTGCCCGAAGGCATTGTGGTAGATGTCGTCGCCACGCGGGCCGACATGCGGAGAGGTCGTCACGCGGACATTCCCACCGATGAACAGTACATTCATGATCCGGCCGTGCGGCGAGACGGCCTGGCCATCGGTCGCGGTGACGAAACTCGGTAAATCCGCAGCAATCGGCATCATCGTGTTGTCTTGAGGACTGTCAGCGTTGTGACCGGGGCGGCGTAGGCCGAGGATTTGGTTCTGAGGTCCGCGAAAACCCAGAGTGTAGGTGTAGGGGGGCACATCGGCAGCGGCGGGGCAGCCGGGCTGGTAGCCCACCGGTAAATGCCCCAGATCAACCAGAACGGTGGCGAAGCGATCGGCGGTGGGCAACTGTTCGGTGCCCACTTGCGGGTAGCGGCCGTGCGGATCGCTGTCGGCATAGCTGTTCAGCCCGCGGTGCAGTGTGTGGAGACTGTTCTGACAGTGGGAGAGGCGCTGTTGATACCGGGCTTTGGTGATGCCCGAAACGACTAGACCAAGGCTGATGAGTGCGATGCAGGCGGCGACCAGGGCATCGGCCCGGAAACGGCCGGAGGAGCGGTAGTCGGGCCGATCGGTAGGCGGGGGGGCCGGCATGGGAACAATCGGTGAGGCGACACCACGTGCCGTTTCGGTGGAGTCGGTCAAGACGGCCGATGGGAGCGGGGCAGCGGCAGGGCAATGTGTGGTGTGAGGTTCGTCCACCGGTTCCAACAGCAGGCTCGCCCAGCGGGGATCGCGGGTCGGTGGTTGAGGGGGCCGTGGTTCGTGTTCGACAATGTGGCGGGCTACCCGTTCAATCGCCCGGATGGCCAGCCCTGGCGGGGGTTGGGGGCTGTGGTCGCGTTCCTGTTCCAGGGCGGTTACCAGAGAAGCACGGCGAAGCTGTTCATAACGCTGCGCCAGGTCGCGATCCTGGTGTAGGCGCTGCGCGATGGCCGCCCGTTCCGGCTCTTCGACGAGATTCAACAGATAACTGAGTAGTTCTACGTCCGCCATAGCTGGGCCGGCTTCCCTTAACGGGTTGCCGTTCGATCATCGCCTGCGGGGATGGGGGCCAGCCGCTGGCCGTGGTGCCCCTGATCACACGTCGGGCACGGCGACCGACGGATATAGCTCCGATCCTTCCTCCGCGGCTTTCCATTCTTCGGTGAGCCGGGTCAAAGCCGCGTGTAACCGCGATTTGACAGTGCCCACAGGAATTCCCAATACCTCGGCCACATCCCGGTATTTCATTCCTTGAAAATACGCCAGAATCACCACCTGCCGCAAGAGTTCCGGGAGTCGATCGACAATTGCCCGGATGCGTTGGCGTTGTTCGTCGCGTTCGGCGGTTTCCGGGGGTTCCTCACCGGGGGCCGGCAGCAGCTCAAACAATGGCCGTGGTTGGCCTTCGTCGTCCAGGGTGGTCGCCCCATCGATCCGGGCATCGGCGCGACGACCCCGACGGCGGAGGGCGTCGATAGCCTGATTGGTGGCGATGGCATACAGCCACGGTCGCGCCGGCCGTCCGGGTTCATACTGATGAATTTTCAAGTAGACCTGCACGAAGGTGTTTTGAAAGACATCGTCGGCCAGGTCGTCGTCTCCCAAATATCGGCGCAGGTATCCGAACAGTTCCCGTTCATACCGGCGGATGAGGGTGCCGAGCCAGTCGCGCTCGCCGGCCCGCAGCCGTTCCAGCAACTGTTCATCGGTCTCAGGGAGGTGGCGATTTGGTTCTCGCACGCCCTAGTTCCTCTACGCTGGCTCGCCGCGAGGGGTTCATGCCCACGGGGGCCGATTCCCTATGGTCCCGTCCGTTTTCCCCATCCTCAAGCACAGCTTTAGTGTATCACAGTAGCAGCGATGGAAAGCCTTAATTTGGGCGGCGGACTTCTTCCAGACCGAAGAGATTTCGCAAACCCAGATACAGCAGATTACTCATCGAGCGGAGGGCTTCCATCCGGTTGACCTTACTGGCGCCAGCACGGCGGTTCTCGAAAAGAATCGGGAATTCCCCCAGTCGGCAACCGGCTTTGTAACAACGAAAGAGCATTTCTTGCTGAAACGAATAGCCGCGGGAACGAATTCGGTTCAAGTCGACCTCCCGCAGCTTGCTGACACGATAACAGCGATAGGCTCCGCTGGCATCCTTCACCGGCATGCGCAGCAACAACCGCACCATCCAATTGACGGCTTGGCTGATCATCCGCCGGGCCAAGGGCCAATTCTCCGTACCACCGCCGCGAACATAGCGGGAACCGATCATAATGTCGTGATGGCTCATGCCAGCAAGAATCCCCGGCAGGTATCGCGGCGGATGGCTGAAGTCGGCGTCCATGTTCAGTAAGTAGTCGTAGTTGTTGGCGATGGCATAGCGCATGGCAGCCACCAAGGCCGTACCCAGCCCGAGCTTGCCGGGCCGGGCCAGCAGGCGAATCCGCGCATCCTTCTGGGAAAGCTCCGCGACCAAAGCCCCGGTGCCATCCGGGGAGTTATCGTCGATGACCAGGATATCCGCGTGAGGAACGATGGTGTGAATTTCGCGAATCAACGCGGTGATGTTTCCGGCTTCATTGTAAGTGGCCAACGAGACGAGCAGACGTGGTTGACGAGTATCGCCAGGCGCGGCAGAACCCCCCACGGCGGGGGCCAGATGGGCCGCGGCTGGAAGATCGCGTGACAGGTTCACAGGTGACTCAACGCGGGCAGATACAACACCGCTGGGGCCCGAATTCCCACAGCGGCCACTAGGCAATAGACAAGCCGATACGGTATTTTTACGAGAAAGACCCGCACACGGCTGACTTTATGCCCCACCGGCGCAGGGATTGGCCCGCTGCTGATGCGGAACAATCCCACCCCGGACCGTACAAACGAGGCCACGCTCATGGCGACTGTTTTCGAACTGCCTTGTCCCAAGTGTGAAATCGTACTGAAAGTGCCCGAAACCGCCTTCGGCAAGAAAGTCAAATGCAAACACTGCGGTGAAATTATCCCTGTCAACGACAAAACCACCGCGCCGCGGAAAAAAAGCCCCGCCCAACCTGTGAGCGTTTCTAAACCCCAAGCGGCCCCCCCCAAGGCCCCAGCCGCCGTGCCCCCACCGCCACCCCCAGCTCCGGCCACGGCCAACCCCAGCTACAAAAAATTCCTCGACGACGACAGTGAAGAAGACACCGCCAAACCCACACCCTTGGGCGTTATCGACGAAGGGCAAGACATTCCCCGTTGCCCCTTCTGTGCCAAAGAACTCGAACCACCCACAGCGATCGTCTGCATTCACTGCGGCTTCAACAACCTCACCCGCACCCGAGCCGATTCCAAAAAAGTCTGGGCTCCCGACGCCAGCGACTGGATTCACCATCTTGCGCCAGGCATTCTCGCCCTGCTGCTGGCCATTGGCCTGATCACTCTCAACGTCATCTGCTTTCTGAATATGCGCGATTGGATGACGGATACCTTCTTACAAAAAGACGAAAAAGGCCCCGATGGAGAAATTGCCTTCTACGTCAAACCCGGGGCGTTCATCACCTTCATTCTGGCCGCAACCATCTTGCCGATCCTCAAAGCGGCCCAGTTCGGCATCAAACGCTGCTTCATCAACTACATGCCTGAGGAGAAGGTGAAGGTGTAACCGCAACATCGCAACGAGCCGGTGACCCGTGACCCCGGCACTACAATCTGAACACAAGAACCATCCGCCAGAGGTCATCAACGGCCTAGGAGAGGTATCCTCCCCGGTACGATTATCCTCCGATGATGAGGGAAGGAACCATCCGTCGCCGGTCGCCAACGGCTTGGTCCTGCGGCCGTTTTCTCCTCTCACCGGTCGCCCGCTCCAGGCCGGAGGCAGGGCCAGTGTGATCGTGCTGGTACCGGTTGCGGGTGATCGTGCTGGTACCGGTTGCGTGTGATCGTGCTGGTACCGGTTGCGTGTGATCGTGCTGGTACCGGTTGCGTGTGATCGTGCTGGCCCAGGGTTGCGTTCCCTTTCCACCGGTCATCCGCTGGTGGAATAATATATGAAATTATTTACACTTGGATCATTTTCCACCGCCCGCCCGCAAACCGCAGCGTGAAGAATAGTCCGCGAATCCAAATGTCAGCGCACATGGCGATCCAGGCTCCAAGTAGTCCCA
>JANWYJ010000071.1 GCA_025055115.1 Gemmata sp. | reverse complement strand
AGGAAGAGGAAGGCGTACGGGAAACAACTTCTCTTGGATTACCTGTTCTTCCGGCGGATGATCTCACCGATTCTGATTCAGATCTTCTTCTGGGTTGGCGCTGTCGGAAGTGTGTCAGTCGGGTTGTACTTTTTCGTTGATGGTTTCATTCCTCAAGAACGTGGGCTAGCGCGGATCATCAACAGGTCTTTCGATGATGATCGGGATATCCGAAGATTTGATAATGATGAGCCTCTGAAAATTACCAAACAACCCATTCGGGCTGAGAAAACGATAAATTTATTAGAATCCTTTGGTGGTTTTTTACTGATAATCTTTGGTCCCTTTTTTACTCGTATCTTGTGCGAGAACATGATTGTGTTGTTCCAAATCAATGAAACCCTTACGGATATTCGCAATCAGGGCTTGTAGCGTTGGTGGGTGATGTTGCTGCCGGCCGGGGAGGATGAAAGATGATCGACCCCCTAGTCATGCTCGTGGGCTTCATCCCCTCCTCCGCTTGATGTCATGTGATGCTCCACTTCATGCGATGAAGGCTAGGGATGCGATGTAAGGTCAGGGATGGGATGTAAGGTCAGCTCGACCCTGCTTCTTGTCCCAATCCTGTCGTTCACGAATGCGATATAAGGTCAGGGATGCGATGTAAGGTCAGGGAGTGAGTCATTGGGCGGCACGCGACGGAGGTGGCTCCAGTTTTTTTGGAGAACGAGCAACCCGGCGTGTGCTGCGGTCCATTCCTGGGCCGTGGCATCTATTCCTGGCCCGTGGCATCCATCAGGCCCATCCTCATGAGCAAAAAACACCATCGATATGGCAAATCAGAGCCAACCCATCACTCGTAACAGCACAACGAGTGTGATTCCCCCCAACAGTGGGATCGCCACCCGTTGGGCGAGGGTGAAGGGATTGGTACCGGTGAGTGTGGCGCACATGAGGGTGACCGCGGCCACCGGCGACATCGTCCGCCCGGCCGCGCTACCCAGGGAAACCATCGCACCGACCGCCACCGGGTCTAGCCCCAACGCCACCGCCGGTGCATAGAAAAAGCCATAAAGGCTTTGCGTACTGGCCATTCCCGAGCCGCTGACCGCGGCAAAACTCAGCGGAATGAACGCCGCCAGGGGTTGCATCAACGGCGGTGTTTGTTCGATCCAAGTGCCCAGGAGTTCGGCCAACCCGGCGATCCTGATAGCCTCGCCAAAGCAATTGGCAACCACAATGAGGCTGACAACATTGGCGAAGCCATAACCGGCTCCCGCGAAGAATTCCTTCACGCAATCGCGGGCTTTGTCCAGCGACACCGCGGCTGCCACCACAACGCCCAGTAGCATGGCCAGGCCGATCAGCCGGCTATTGTAGGCCGGATCGCGCTCCCCATTGGCTAACCGCGGAATTACCCATTCGTCGGGTACATCCCAGAGTTGGTACGGTGCCGGCAAGGCGGTGGCGAACAACAGGGTAATCGGCACCAGTGGCACGATCGCTTTCCAGAGATTCACCCGAGGGTGGTCCACCGTGGCGGAAGTCGCGGCGGGCGCATCGGCCTGGGGGAGGGCTTCTGGCGCTGCGGCGGTCCGTTCCCACCATCGGCTCATCAGCCACAGGATGAGTGTGGCCGTAGCCAATTGCGTGAATACCAAGCCCGGAAGGTATTGCGTGGCTTGAACGGTGGTCGGGACGTTCGTCTTATTGAAGACGGTCAGTAGCTCCGGAGCCCCCGGGTTGAGCAATTCGCCCCCAACGGAAGCTCCTAGCAGCAAGCACGCCCCGATGGTGGGCATCGAATAACCTGCCGCACGCAGCAGCGGTACGACCACCGCACCCAAACTGACAGCGGTACTCGTTTGGCTAATCAGGGGGATATTCACGCAAAAACCCACAACAACGACGCCCGGAATCAACAGCCCCCGCACACGTCGCAGTGGGTTGATGAGCAGCCACACCAAATGTTGGTCACACCCGGTGTGCTTCAGGACATACGCAAAGCCCATCGCCGTGCAGATCGGAACGACAAACCGTTCGTTCGAGAACGTGGCGAGGAACTGCCGGACCACGCGGGCCACCGCTGCCGCAGGCATCCCGACGGCGCTCTGCGCCGCCACTTCCGCGGCCGCCGCGATCAGTAGAGCCGCCGCCAGCAGCACGACCCGCACATCCCAACCCTTCACCACCAGCGCGATAGCACCAGTTGTGGCCACCACCGCCACGATCACGGGGAACAACTCCATTCCTGTCTCCGTGTCAAACTCTAGCAGCTACGCGGTATCCGCGTACTGTGCAGCACGTTGCGAGCGAAACTTGAGCGTTTTCGAGAATTCTTCTGAAGTCAACCATTCCCACCCCGAATTGTCGGGAATAGTGAAGAAAAGCCACGTTCGGAGTAGCGCCGTCATGACCAACGATGCCAAACTTGGAATGTTCACCGGCGTTGTCGGGGTGGTCGTGGCCGCGGCCCTCTGGTCGAATCCGCGGCCGCCCGAGCCGCCCCCGTTGCCTGCTTCATCCCCGCCGGTCCAGTCGCCGTTGGCTGCCCACTCCCGGCCGCCCGCTGAGGCCACCGCGGCATGGCCCCCCGCCAACACCCCCGCGCCGCAATGGCCGAGTTCACCTGGGGTGCGAACCCGCCCCGAGGTGCCTGCGCAGCCGGCGTCACGCCCCGCCCACCCCGACGACGAACCATAACTCCACCGGCGGTTCTCCACTGACGACGGTTGCTGCGTGTGGGTCGAAGGCTTTGCGCCCGACGACGAACCGTGAATCCATCGGCGGTTCTCCACCGCGGCCAACTCGCCCCCGTCGGATATTCCCCTTATCCTAACATCAAGACACGGCCGCCGCCGGACTCGGCTGGTTCGGTCGGCCCGCGGTCAGTTTCCCCCCTCGGCTAGCCCTTGGCCTTCCCACGGAGCCACCCATGACCGGCAAACCCTTGCGCATCCTGTTTGTGTGTGTGGAGAATGCCAATCGCAGCCAGATGGCGCAAGCCTTGGCTACCCTCTATGGGGGCGAATATGTGGAAGCCTTTTCGGCGGGCAGCCGCCCCAGTGGACAAGTCAATCCCAAAGCCATCGCGGCTATGGCCGAACTGGGCTACGATCTGACCACCCACACCTCCAAAAGCCTCGAGGCCTACAATGGGGTCGAAATGGACGCTGCCATTACGATGGGCTGTGGCGACGTTTGCCCGCAGGTGCGGGCCAAACATCGCTACGATTGGCAAATTCCCGATCCCCGGGACCTGCCCGCCGAGGAGTTCCGCAAGGTGCGTGATCTGATCGGCCAAAAAGTGAAGGAAGTGCTGATAGAGCTTGGAGTTCCGTCGATTCGGCCGGCCTAACCAGCCCGAGGGCCAATCGCAGCGCAGCGCGCGTGACCATCGGCACCATCCGGTTGGCCGCTGGGGCGCACTCATCAGATTTTCAGCGGTGAGTTCTGATCGGTTGGAGCGTTTCATTTCTCATACCCACTTCATTGTCGGTGGGTAAACTGAAGTATTCCCGGAAAGGGAAGTTCTGCTGGGAGGAATACTCGTGCGCGTGCTGCTGGTCGAGGACACGCAACCTCTCGTCAAAGCTCTCCGGCAAGGTCTGGAAGAAGAAGGGTTCGCGGTCGATGTGGCGACGGATGGCGAAGAAGCGGATGTCAAATGCCGAAGTACAGCCTACGATGTGGTGATTCTCGACATCATGCTGCCCAAGATTGACGGTTTGACGCTGTTAAAACGCTGGCGGGCCGCGGGCATCAATACCCATGTCCTGATGCTGACGGCGAAAACCACCACCGGTGATAAAGTCACTGGGTTGGATGCGGGTGCCGACGATTACCTCGCCAAACCCTTCGAGATGGATGAACTGTTTGCCCGCATCCGCGCCTTGGTCCGCCGCGGGCATCAACAGAAAGACCCCGTTTTGCGCTGCTACGATCTGGAAATCGACACCGCCGCTCGGACCGTGCGACGGGCCGGGCAAATCATCCACCTGACCCCCCGCGAATACGCCCTCTTGGAATTTCTGGCGTTTCATCGTGGCAAAGTCGTCACCCGGAGCATGATCTGGGAGCATTTGTACGACGAATACGACGAAAATACCTCCAACGTGGTCGATGTCTACATTCGTTATCTGCGGAACAAAATCGACAAAGGCTTCGACCCGCCGTTGATTCTCACCCGCTGGGGCGAGGGGTATATGCTCCGCGGCGACGACGACCCGCCGCCGGCGCGGAAACAACCTCACGCCTAATCCGTGGGCGGATAGCCGCCAGGACTTCCGCGCGGAAATCCGCCGCGCCAGGACAACGGCGCAGAAGAACGGCGAGGTGCTCTGGGAGGCGGATGAACAACGCCGCGGCCATTGGCTGCGGCAACGACCTCTCATGGCCGGGTGAACCAACACGAAGCGAAAACCTCGGGCACGGCTTGCTCCCGACGTGCCCAGGTAGGCTATTGGGGTAGTGTGGGTCATGCGATCGATTCGTCGCTCCTTGCTGGGCTATCTGTTACTGCTGTTGGCGGTGGCCTTGGGGGCCGTGGGGGTGTTGGTCGATCGGTTCGCCAAGGCCGCCTTTGCCCAACGGGAGGAAGCCGAAAAACAGCGGATCGAAGAACGCTACCGGAGTTTGGCGGCGGAAGCGAAAAATAAATTCCACGATGAAGTCGCCGCGCAGCTCAAGTCGCTGGCCAAAGACGTGCAATGGAAAACCTCGGCCCTCATCGGTGTGCAATGGGACGGCCGGCGACCAACCTTCCGTTTACCCGAAGCACCACCCATTCGCGCGCCCGACGAAACCGGAGTCCAGTATCGGTTGCGCACACAACTCTTGTATTATGCGGCTCCTGTCGGTCCTGCCTCGACGGCACTGGCGGTGGCGGCGCTGGAACCGCGCCGCACTCAGGTGCAAGGGTTCTCCCCCTACATCTATCCGGGAGCGCCAGGTTGGATCGCGTACGACATTCCCCGCATGATCAGTCGCTTCCAAGAAGCACTGCGCAAGACGTTTGAAGACGACGAAGGGCTGCGTCACTTCCAGATCAGTCTGCACTTTACAGTGCCGATGCTGTCGGAACGAACGCTGGTCCAGGTCACCGCTCGCGATCTGCCGCAAGCCCTGCCGCTGGACGCGGCGTGGCTGGAACCACAGGCCGCGGAGTGGGAACCGGACTTCGACGATGTGGAAGTACCCGGCCACGGCTTGTGCCGCCGGGGCATTGTGGCCAATCATGCAGGGCGGGCCTTTGTGTTCTGGATTTGGCTGCCCCCCACTCCCCTGCCGATGCCAGTGCCCGGACCAACCTACCGAATTGTTTTTGGCCGTCCCGATGTGATTCTTCGCGTGGCGGTCCAAATGGTCCGCCCCTATTCGGAATTGGAACAACGTCTGGTGGCCGATCAACAAGCCCGCGACGAACAGATTGCCCACGTCCAGGACGAAACCCGCCGGGAACTCGACCAACTCCGCTCGCGTCTGATTCTTATTGGCAGTGTGACCTTCGTCTCGCTGGTGTTGGGCGGGTGGTTCATCGTGGCCCGAGGGCTGTCGCCCCTGCGGATCCTGTCCGACGCGGTCAGCCAAGTTTCCGAAAAGGATTTCCGGCTGCCCGTGACCCCCGGGCAGCTGAGCCGCGAGCTGGCCCCGATCCACGCTCGCCTCACCCAAACCCTCACGCTCCTCCAGCGTGCCTTCGCCCGGGAGAAACAGGCTGTGGCTGATATTTCGCACGAACTGCGCACCCCCATTGCCTCCTTAATGGCAACGATTGATGTGGCACTCCGCAAACCACGAACCCCCGAACAGTATCGCGCGGCCCTCGAAGAATGCCGGCTGATCTCCAAACAACTCGGCCAGTTGGTCGAACGGATCATGACCCTGGCGTCCCTCGATGCTGGTAAGGACCACACCCAGTTCACCCTGGTGGAGGTTGCGGAACTGGTCAACGGCTGTGCCGCAGTCATTCGCCCCTTGGCCGCCGCTAATGACATCACCGTGTTCGTGCATTGCGAACGTCCCTTCACGATTGAGACCGACGCCGGCAAACTCCGCGAAGTGCTGATGAACCTCTTACACAATGCGGTGGAATACAACAAACCCGCCGGACGTATCGAACTGCATGCCTGGCGTGATAACACCGCCGCTTACTTCGAGGTCCGCGACACCGGGATTGGCATCCCTCCCGAATCCCGGGACAAAATCTTCGAACGCTTCTTCCGGGCCGATTCCTCACGGCACTCGACAGGGGTTCACGCGGGTTTGGGCCTGTCGATCGTCAAAGAATACCTGGCCCGACTGCACGGCACGATTGCGGTCGAAAGCGAAGTGGGCGTCGGCACGACTTTTCGCGTCACGCTTCCCCTCACGCCCCCGCCCGGCAGTAGCTCGGGGATCATCCCGCCGCCAGCGACCGACACAACGACCGCGGAACCCCCACGGACCTCCGCCCGCGCAACCAGCCGCGATCCCGCCCTGCCAACGGGTTCTTAATCTCATTGTTGATCTCAACGCAGCCCGGGTTGAGACTGGACGATTTTCCGGGTGCTGCCAACGGTTTCTGAATCTCATTGCTAATCTCAACAGCCGTTCCATCACGGTCTGCATCGGCTTCTGCGATAGACACGCCACGACCGGCCCCAGTACAACAAACCGCAGTATCACGCACAAGCGGTATCATGATCCCAGAGGCGATGGCAGCGGAGGATGGAACCATGAGCGGGCGGGCGTTGGTCGCAGCGGCATTCCTTATGGCAGCCTGGCTGGCGGGGTGCGAACCGGCCAAGGAGGTGCCGGAGATTCCAGACCCCGTCGACGAAGGGCCACAGATTCCTTCCGTCTCGCAACCGGCCGCCAAAAAATGCGTTGAGGATGCGGTGGCTGCCTTCACCCAAGGCCAGCCGGAATTGGTCGCCAAGACCAAGTTCGTGCGCTTAACGCTCAAAGGCAAAATGGTACCGCCCCAAGGGCCACCGGAAACGTGGATCGATACAACGCGCACCATCGCCGCCGCCTGGCCGGATCGCTTCACCTTCCGCAATGAAACCCACGGCCCCGGCAAGCTCCCAGTGCTGACCGTCTACCTCCGCGGTACGACCATCACCCCGCTGAGCGATGGACAAGTCGTCAGCTTGCCCGATCCGGTCGAACCCGGTCGCAATCTGGCCGCCGATGTGCTGGGGCAAATCTGGATGGCCCTCATGCAACCGCTGGTCGATCCGCAAGCTGTGGTCTTCAACATGCAGAGCCAGATCGGCCGGGGACCTTTCCCCACGCATACGATCGTGCTGGCCCTGAAAAACCGCCCCCTCTACCAACTGACGTTCAATGCCAAGACACATGAATTGGTGCAAGTCGAATACTCATTAACCGAAGCCGGACGGCTCAGCCACCGCGCCTGGACGATGCTCGAACACAAACCCGGGCCTTTCGGGCTGATCCTGCCCACCAAAATGCAATACGTCCAGGATATCGGACCCAAAGAACAGTGGTCGGAAGCCCACTGGGACTTCCCCCCCACTATCGACGACGCGGAATTCCACCCCTCGGGCGAAAAAGAGAAAAACGACAAAGACAACAAATAGCCTCGGTCGCCCAGAGGGGAATCTCCGCCCGCAGGCGCCCCCACACGGCTTCTCCTACACGACCTGGGTTGCAACTCCGACCTCAGCAACAACCGCCGCAGCCGCCCACAGCCGCGTACATACGGCCTCGCATGCGGCTGACGGGCGGATGCTGGCGGCGTTGTGATGATGTCGCGCCCATCCCCGCTCCCAGGCGGCTTCTCTTGCGAGCAGAGACAATTTCGCGGTGAGCTTTGAACTTCGTCTAAGTGCTATGGCCCCCTCCCAGGCGGCTTCTCTTGCGAGCGGTGGCGGCGGGGGCGGGGGCGGAGAGACCGAGATGGTGCGATGACCCGCTGCCATATGGCTTCTCTTGCGAGCGGTGGCGGCCAGTGCTATACCCGGGCGCCTTTGTGGATCGGGGACATCGACCATGAGCCGCATCATCCCATTGTTCGTCTTGATCGGGGGACTGATCGGTTGTGCGCATGACTTCGCCCCTCTCTCACGCCCCGTCGCCCAACCCCAACGCCCCTTACCACCACCGTATGGCGCGGTTCCACCCACCGAAGATGCCAACACCGGCGATGTTTCGGCAACGAAAGCCTCCGAGAAGGCCTCCCTCACCAAGTCCGTCGCCCCCGTGGCCGCCAGTACAGCCGTTTCGTCGCTCCCGGCCAAGCCGATCGCGAATCATTCGCCCTTATCTTTCACGGTCGCCGATACATCCTCGCTGCCCGTCGCACCCGAACCGGCGCTGATACCACCCCGACCGGCCTGGCCGGCCACTCATCAAACTCCGCCGCCGCTCGTGGAACCGAACCACTCCGACTCCGCTGTCGCCAGCGCGTTACCGTGGCGGCCGCGGCGACCGCGTGCGCAAGCGGCGCAGCCACTCACCCCGCCCCCGCCGTCATCACCCGCAGCCCCCATCCCACCGTCGCCGCCCCGTTCTTCGGAAACCCCATCCGTTCCCACAATGGCTCCTCCTGCGGCTCCTCCTGCCGCGACCCCAGCAACGACAACAAATCACAACCTCAAGCCTATTAAGGACTTACTCGCAATTGCCGCTGCGACCTGGAAAGCCACGACCACCTACGAAACAACCCTCACCCGTCGAGAAATCACCCCCCAAGGGCAATCGAATAGCGAAGTGGTGCTGTTGCAGGTGCGACGCGAACCACTGAGTGTGTACAGCCGCAACGTGGGCGAAACGGGTCACGGTCGCGAAGTGGTTTACAACCCCAGCCAGCACGGCGAGAAACTGCACATCAAACTCGGAACTGGCGACAACAAACTTCTCAAGGCCGGAACCGTGCTGCAGTTATCGCCCGATGATCCCAAAATCACCCAGAAAATGCGCTACAGCCTCCGAGACGCCGGCTTTGGCCGCATGATTCAGGCCCTGGAAACCGTCGTGGCTCGTGTGGAGGCCGGCCAGTGGCCCGCCGAGGTGCTCAGCTACCAGGGCGAAGTTACGCGGAACGAATATCCCCATCCGTTGGTCGGCGTCACGCATCATCTTCGCCCCGGCGACGATCCACTCCTACCCCAAGGCGGCACGCGGCAGTATTTCTTCAATCGGAAAGCGAATTCAGCGGGTTATGGCCTGCCGGTGTTGGTGATCGCAACCGATGCCAAGGGCCGGGAGGTGGAATATTACCTCTTTGAGAACATTCGATCTCCGGCCAATTTGACCGAAATGGCATTCGACCCAGCCCGCCTCCGACCGAAGTAGCGACCCTGCAAGCACTTGAAGCAAGAAGTCGGTGGCGGTGGCCCGGCACCTGTCAGCGTGGCAGCCGCGGCGGTCCTTGGCAGGCCAATTGGCGCTGGCGAAGGCTCCAGTCCACCTTGACCAACAGCACCTATCTATCGTATCTTTCAGGAGTTAGCACTGCGTAGCGGTGAATGGCCCGTTGCGGCACCGCTTTTGCATTGGTTTTCGGTACGTTCCTTCCAGTGGCGTTATCCGCTCGGACATCCGGCGGCCGCGCGCCGGGAGATGAGCGATGGTGATCGAATCGCGCTTCCACACCCCCGAGCTTCCGAAGCCGACCGATCCACGGCCGTACTCGGTTCTGATCGCCGATGATGACCGCGGCAATCGGGAAGCGTTGGGCGAAATTCTCAATGCCCACGGCTTTCGGACTGTCTTAGCCGCCGATGGCGAAGAGGCCGTCGAATTGGTGCAGGTCGATTTCGTGCATCTGGTGCTCTTCGACATGCACATGCCGCGACTGTCGGGCTTGGAAGCGTTCGCGGTGATTCGGCAAACGCTCGACCGGATGTTGCCGGCAGTACTGATGACGGCGGATGCTAACACCGACCTGATCCGCCAAGCCTTCGCGGCCCAGGTGTACAGCGTTCTGCCCAAACCGGTCAGTGCCAACATGGTACTGCACACGCTCGAACGGGCGCTGACGAAGGCCTATGGCCTGCGCCCGGAACGCAAAGGGGATAAACCCAGCGACCTCCGGTAACAACCGCCACAGTGGCTTTTGTAACGACAAGGAGAACCGACCAATGAAGATTGTCCCGTTGAACGACAAGATCGTGGTAGAGCGGTTAGAAGCCGACGACAAAACCGCCGGCGGCATCATTCTGCCCGACACGGCCAAAGAAAAGCCCAAACAAGGCAAGGTTTTGGCGCTGGGGGAAGGCAAACTGCTCGACGACGGGAAGCGGGCCGCATTCCAAGTGAAAACCGGCGACCGGGTCTTATTCAGTAGCTACGCTGGCAGTGAAGTGACCCTCGACGGCAAAGAATACCTGATCATGACCGAGGACGATATTCTGGCGGTCGTCGACTGATCACCCGCAGGCCCAAGACCGACTCGCGCGAACGAAGGCCGGCCCAGCCAGCGCTGGCCTTCGTGTCCGTTACTGATCACCTTGGCATCGCCTCGCTATTGATGAACAAATAACGGTTTGCACACCCTGGCGTGTGAGCGCTCAATCTTTACGCCAAATCGCAGAAAAAGTCTTGCGGGACCGCCGCGACCGCCTATATTGTGAGGCTTGTTCCGGTGTTGGGCCGGAGATGTACCGTGTTCGGTATTCCCGCGGTCAGTTCCCCTTCCGGCGTTCGGCAGGGCCAGGGTTTCCCGGCACAAAACAACTCGGGGCAGCGGCGCGCGCATGGCTATCAATATCTACGTTGGTAATCTTCCGTGGTCCACCACAACCGACGACCTGTACGCCATCTTCCAGCAATACGGCGTGGTGACACGGGCGCAGGTGGTCACTGATCGCGAAACGGGTCGGTCCCGCGGCTTTGGTTTTGTCGAAATGGCAAACGAAGACGAAGCCCAAGCGGCTATTGCAGCTCTCAACAACCAACCCCTCAATGGCCGTCCGCTGACAGTGAATGTTGCCAAGCCCCGCGAAGCGGGGGGGCCGCGCGGCAATTCGGGGGGGCCGCGCCGTGGGGGCGGGGGCGGTGGTTACAGTGGCGGTTACAGCGGCGGTTACGGGGCCAGTGGTGGCGATCGTTATTGACCCGGTTTCGCCCTTCCGCTCACTTGTGGCTCTTATATAATATCGGTAGGTTCCGGTGATCGTGAAAACACCGGAGGTTCACATTTTATCGTTTGCGTGAGAACGAGGAGGGTTTATGGCCAAAGAAGAAGCAATAGAAGTAGAAGGCCGCGTCAAAGAGGCGTTGGCCAACACGCAGTTCCGCGTCGAATTGGACATCGGCGGCGAAGTCATTGCTCACGTTTCCGGCAAGATGCGGAAAAACTTCATTCGGATCATTCCTGGGGATCGCGTGAAAGTGGAGATCTCCCCCTACGATCTGAAGCGCGGTCGCATCACCTATCGCGGGCGCGGCAATTGACCCCCACCGCCGCCGCGTCGTCCCTCGAACTTGTAACGTATCGTCTTGGCACGCCGGGAACTTGAGACGATTTTGGCGATTTCAGCACTTTTTTCTTGACTCAACGTCGTCGGTTTGTCACTCTAAGAGGCGTCGTGGATAGCCGCCACGACTCAGTTCCCATCAGATTGTGGCCAAGGAGGGTCACCCATGCTTGTTACTTCGGAATCCAAGGCCCAAGGTTGGCGGGCGATCGCCGTTTTCGACGACCGGCCGGAAGCGTTGCTGTTCGTGGGCCGTTCATCCACTCATGTGCGCCAAGGCTATGCGGAAGCCTTCGCCGAAGTGCTGGACGATGAAGAACGCGAACACGTCACCGCCATTCAACTGCAACAGTGGAGCGGCGCCCCAGATGCCGGGCACTGGGTCTTCAAAACGACTCTCAAAATCCCCACCCCCACCGGTAAACTGCGGCTGGCCGCCTGATGGCCCCGCAACCTCTGGACCTTCTTCGGACAATCGCCGACGGCTCGTCGCGAAGGCCTCTTGGGCTTCCTCGCCGAGCCGTCGTGGCTTTCGGCCTTTGTGCCGAATCGCTTGGCGCCAATGTTACCCACGTGGTCTGCCAGGCGGTCTGCCCGAAGGCTGGGGTTGTCGCGTAACGCAAGCCGTTGTGGTGCTTGAGCCAAGATGCTAGGCTTGCAGCGTAACGCAGGCCGTTGTGGTGCTTGAGCCGATCAGTACGCCCGAAGTGACAGCGTTGCGCGTGGCGAATGGCGTTTGTGATTATCCCAACCGACGCCGAGCCAACCTCAATCGCCCGCTGTGTTCGCGAGCGGCTGAAGCCCAAATCCGAAGGGGCTTGCCACCGGCCAGCTGAAGCCCAAATCCGAAGGGGCTTGCCACCGGCCGGTCGCGGGGCAGAGAGGCGGTTTCTCATTCGCCGTCGTCGGCGAATTCTTCCAAGCGGGCCGAGCGCGTCGGTTGCCGCAGTTTCAGTAAACCGCGTGCTTCGATCTGCCGAATCCGTTCGCGGGTAATGCCGTACTGTTTGGCGACCTCATCGAGCGTCTTGGGCGTGCCGTCTTTGAGGCCGAAGCGCAGTTCGATCACTTCCCGTTCCCGGGGGGCGAGGCTGCGTAGCACTTCGGAGATCCGTTCCCGCAGCAGACTGGCATCGACGTTTTCCCCGGGGTTGGTGTCGGGTTCGGTACTGAGGAAGTCTTCCAAAGCCCGTTCGCCATCGTCGCCAATGGGGTCGTTGAGGCTGACCGGATGGCGACCGACGATGCGCAGACTGCGGACGTCTTCCACTTTCACGCCCAAGGCTTGGGCGATTTCTTCGAGAGTGGGTTCACGTCCAGTGGCGGCGGCTAATTCACCGCGCACTTTTTCCGTTTTGGCCATCAGGCTGATCTGATGGCAGGGAACTCGCACGGTGCGGGCATGATCGTGCAGAGCGCGGGTGATGCCTTGGCGAATCCACCATGTCGCGTAGGTTCCGAATTTGAAATCCAGACGCCATTCGTATTTATCCACCGCCCGCATCAGTCCGCGGTTGCCTTCCTGAATCAGGTCCGAGAAGGGCAAGCCGCGATTGCGGTAATTTTTGGCGATGCTGACAACCAGGCGGAGGTTGGCTTCGGCCAATTCTTTGCGCACCAATTGGTAGGCGAGGCGGCGTTTGCGCAACACGCGGACCAAGGCGGCCATTTCCTGCGCGGTCATGGACGCCCGGCATTCCGCGTCGCGGAGCAATTTTTCCTGGCGGTTCTTCTCCGCTGGGCCAACCGCTTCGTGATACGCCATCGCCAGATGCTTCAGCTCATCGGCCAGATCGTTGAGTTCGTCGGTCCAGCGTTCGAGCAATTCGGTGCGGGGGGATAGTTCGGCGACCAATTTGCGGCATTTGGCCAGCCGGGCGAAGCGGTCGCGTTGCCAAGCCCGGTCGCTGCCGCGGAATTCATCGCGGATGCCTTGGGCGAACACTTCGGCATCTTGTTGCAACAGGCTGCGCAAGGTGGGCAAATCGGTCTGGAGCCGGGCCAAAATCTGGGCGCGGCTCAGCCGCAACTCCGCCGAGGAATACACGTCTACATGGGGATCGACAGGCGTTTGACCGCGGGCGATTTGTTCAAACTTCTCCAAAACCCGGGCCAGCAATCGCGGGCACAGCAACGCCGCCGCCCGGAAGCGATTGCGGTGGAATTCGAGTTTTTTCGCCAAAGCTAATTCTTGTTCCCGCGTCAGTAGCGGAATAGACCCCATTTGCCGCAGGTACAATCCCAAGGCATCGTCGGGGCCACTGGCGTAGTCCTCCTCATCGACGGGCACTTCATCGGCTTCGTCCCGGCCTTCCAGCGCGGTATCATCGTCCGACTCATCGGTTTCGTCAGCGAGGTCCTCTTCCAAGTCCTCGCGTTCGTCTCGATCGTCGTGCGTATGGCCGTAAGTATTCATCATCCGCTTCATATCTCGGGGTGCCAAACCGGTGTGAACCAACCGGTCCAAATCCTGGCTGTTCGCGGTGCTTGCAGGCAATAGCCCGCTTTTACGGAGTATCTCCGCCGCGGGCGACGATCCCGTACCAATAGGGATAGCCTTGAGGGAAAATACGCTTGCTAACGGTTCCGGACGCCAACAAGCGAGTCTGGAATCTACAACCTACTTCACAACTGCGAGCGAAGCCACTCCCACTGGAAATTTGACGCAACAGGCACGTCAAAGGTTCACCAAAGGAGCGAAATCCCCGCAATCTTGATGTATTATACCCGACCATTTGCGCGGCGGCGGCGAATCGGAGGCTCCTCTTGAGACTTCTGGGACCTCCGAAACCAACCTCTCGACTTCTGGGACTCCCGAAACCAACCTCACCGGAACGGGGGCGATCGCCGCGATCGGTCCGGCGAAAACGCTCGCGGTGAAAAAAACGTCTACCGTAAGTAAAACGTTGTTATGGAGACAATCCGGCGAAAAATCGGCGAATTTTTCCGCCACTGGTGGGTCTTTCCCGCCGCAGCAGATGCACCGTTAGTGGTGTTTCTCAGCGGCACCGGCGGGACCGCCACGTGGGCGAATCGGGAAACCGGTTGGTCGCAAGTGGCAGCCCAAAAAGGCTTTACGCTCATTATCCCCGAAGCACTCCCCCCCAATCCCCACGCCCCACCGGCGTTTTTGACCAACCCGCCACGCTGGAATGACGGTTCGCCACCCTGGGAGTCAGATCCGCCCCCGATTCTGCCCGACGATGTTCAGTTTCTGGACACCGTTATCGATGACGCCATCGACCGCTTCCACGTCGATCCGCACCGGGTGTTTCTCACCGGGTTTTCCAACGGTGCCGGCATGACCTTCCGCTACGCCGCCGAACGCGCCGCGCGGGTCGCTGCCATCGCTCCAGTGGCCGGGTATTGTTGGCTGGAGAATCCCCGCCCCACCCGGCCGGTACCTACGCTTTATACGGTAGGAACCGCCGATTTCTTGCTGCCACTGCGCGGCGGGGAGGTGCGGCTCCCCTGGACCAACCGATTGGTACGCCGCCCCCCCATCACCGCCACCTTGGAACGCTGGGCTAACGCTATTGGCTGTTCCCCCATTCCCCAGGTGCAGCGCGATGAGAAAAATGTGAGAATCGAACGCTATCCCGGCCCGGTGGTGTTCGAGGTTGTTATCATCGAAGGATTGGGGCACCACTGGCCCGGCGGCCAAGCCCAATGGAACCCACGCATCGCCGGTCCACCGTCGAATGCCGTGAACGCTACCGCGATGATCGCGGCCTTCTTCCTACAAGCGGTGGCTGATGCCGCGGTCTAGGCCCGTGCCCCAGTCCGTCGTATCGAACCCCGAAACGTCTCAGGCCGCGGCGGCCTACCGGAACGATGCAGTTCGGCGTGCCCCGGTCCTTGGTATCGAACCCCGAAACGTCCTATGCGTGACCTGTTCGCGGTGATGGCATGGCTGATGCTGCCTGCGCCACTGTTAGCCCTGGAGCCAAAAAACGTTTGGCTTATCGTCAACCAGAATGTGCCGCAGTCGCGTGAAGTGGCCAACCACTACATCGCCCAGCGGAAAATTCCCCAAGAGAACATTGTTGCACTCGATTTACCCCCGGGGGAAGACATTTCCCGGGAGCAGTTCAACAAGAAACTCGTGGAACCCCTGCGCGCGGCCCTGAAAGAGAAGAAAAACCAGGTGAAAGTGTTAGTCACCACCTATGGCGTGCCGCTGCGCGTCGGGCGGCAAGCGCCGACGGCTGCGGAGGAGAAAGAGCTGGAAGTAATCCGCTCGCAACTCGCGGAAACCCGGCAGAAAGTCGCGGCGTGGGAAAAATCGCCGCCCGCCAATCCCCAGGAACTGGCAACGGCCAAACAACGCCTGAATCAGCTCCAGAACCAGGAGCGGTTGCTGTCGCACGCCGAAAGCCAAGCGAGTGTTGATAGCGAACTGATGTTGCTGTGGTGGGGTGAGTATCCGCTTGATCGCTGGGTGATCAATCCGCTGTATTGGCAGGTGAGCGAAACCGATCGCCAACGGCAACCACCAGTGCTCCTGGTGTCGCGGTTGGACGGACCGACGGCGGCGATCGCCAAACGCCTGGTCGATGATGCCATCGCAACGGAAAAGCGAGGCTTGCAGGGCCAGGCCGTGATCGACGCCCGCGGTATCCGCTTCGACCCCCGAACCGATCCAAGGGGTACGGGCTACAGCGGCTATGATGAATCCATGCGCGAAACGGCTACCCTTCTCGAAAAAGCCGGACTGACGGTCGTACTCGATGACAAAGCCCCCCTGCTCCCCGCGAACGCGGCCCAGGAGGTCGCCCTCTACTGCGGCTGGTATTCCGTCGGCCAGTTCGTGGATTGCTGCGCGTATGTTCCCGGGGCAATCGCCTGGCACCTCGCCAGCTTCGAGGCGACAACCCTCCGCAACAACGACAGCAAAGCCTGGTGCCCGAATTTGCTCAAAAAGGGCGTGTGTGCCACCCTGGGGCCAGTGGCCGAACCGTACACCATCGGCTTCCCCAAACCCGCCGAGTTCTTCGGCTTTCTGGTCACCGGGGAATATACCCTGGTGGAGTGTTACGCCCGCACCACGTTGTTGGGCAGTTGGATGATGGTCTTGGTTGGTGATCCGCTCTACCGCCCGTTTCCCCCCAACGGCCGGTTGAAAAGCACCGATGTTGGCCCTAGCCCGAAAGGTGCAAAGAAATTTCTCCCCTGACTTGAATATTGAATGGAGTATCGCTGCCGGCCACAACCGAAATTGCGCTACTCATCGCTACGTCGTGCGAAGAAACTCGTCCCCTGAAGTTCCATGCGGGCCAGCCGGCCTGCCGACCTCGTCTGGCCTGCCTGCCAGGAGAAACGCACTCTTGCGGGCACCGCGCGACAAAGAAAGCCACTGACGACAGGGCTTCGTCACCTGGGGGGCTGAAAACGGGGGGCTGAAAACGCGCTGGTCTGCGCCAGGTTCACACGAACCGGGTTACTCACACCGGAACTTCGTCGCCATCGCCAAAGAGATTGGGGCTACGGAGCGGCGGCCGGAGCTTGGGCTTGCGGCGCGGAGCTTCAGGCGGGGTAATCATGCTGTGGCGTTCCACTGGGGCAGGCAGCGGCAATTCGTGTTGCTTCTCCAACGATTCCAAGACTGCCGCCGCCCGTTTCAAGACCGCTTCAGGCACGCCGGCCAGGCGCGCCACATGAATCCCATAGCTGCGTTCCGCACTGCCGGGGGCGATTTTGTGCAGAAAAATGATCTCGTTGTCCAGTTCGCGCACAAGCACGTTGTAATTGCGCAACCGCGGCAGCACGTTGGCTAACTGGGCCAATTCGTGGTAGTGGGTGGCGAATAGTGCCCGGCAGCCGATGACGCTGTGGAGATGCTCGGTGATGGCCCAGGCCAGGGAAACGCCGTCGTAGGTGCTCGTTCCGCGGCCGATTTCGTCGAGAATCACCAGGCTGCGCGGTGTGGCGTTGTTGAGAATGTTGGCAGCTTCCGTCATTTCGACCATGAAGGTCGATTGTCCGCGACTCAGTTCATCGCTAGCACCCACTCGCGTGAAAATGCGATCGGTGATCCCGATGGTGGCGCTGTGCGCAGGAACGAAGCTGCCCATTTGGGCCATGAGGGTAATGAGGGCTACTTGCCGCAAGAAGGTGCTCTTGCCGGCCATGTTCGGCCCCGTCACCAGCCAGAACATGCCCGCTTCGGGGCCGAAGGCGACATCGTTGGGAACGAAAGTTCCGGGGGGCAGTAATTGATCGAGGACGGGGTGGCGTCCGTCGCGAATATCGAGGACCGGCTCTTCGACCAAACGGGGGCGAACGTAGTTGCGTGATGCGGCCAACTCGGCTAGGCCGGCCAATAGATCGAGAACGGCCAGAACCTCGGCGGTATTGAGCAACCGGGGGGTTTGCGCGGCCACCTGATCGCGAATCGCCACGAACAATTGCAGTTCCAAAGCCCGGCTTTTGTCTTGCGAGGTGATCACTTTCTCTTCGTACTCGACCAATTCCGCGGTGGTGTAGCGTTTAGCGTTTTTGAGCGTTTTGCGGTGTTGGTAGTGGGGAGGGGTCTTCGTCTCGTTGGCATTGGTGATTTCGAGATAGTAACCGTCGATCTCGTTGTAGCCTACTTTCAAACTGGCAATGCCGGTGCGGGTGATCTCCTGGGCCTGATAGCGCGCGATCCAGGCTTTGCTATCGGTGGTCAGCAATCGCAACTCGTCCAATTCGGCATGGAAGCCTGGCTTAATGACGCCGCCTTCTTTGGCGATGTGGGGTGGATCGTCTTCGATCGCCTGGTCGAGTAATTCGCGAATATCCGAGCACAGATCGAGTCGTTTGTCCAGATCGTTCAGCAGCGGCGCGCGGCGGCCGGTGATTTTTGCTTTCAGCGCTGGCAGTTTGCGGAGGGTGCGGGCGATAGCGGCCAGGTCGCGCGGCCCGGCTTTGGCAGTGGAAACGCGGGTCGTCAGTCGTTGGATGTCAGCGCATTCGCGGAGCAGTTCCCGCAACGACTGCCGCAGGGTGTGATCGTGCAGCAGTTCCTCCACGGCATCGAGGCGGTGGTTGATGGCGGTGATGTCGGTGAGGGGGGCCAGAAGGCTATCGTACAACAGACGTGCCCCCATCGGCGTGACGGTCCGATCGAGAACCGCCAGCAGCGAGCCGTCGCGGTGGTTGTCGCGGAGGGTGCGCGTCAGTTCGAGGCTGCGCCGCGTCACATCATCGAGGATCAACAGGGTTTCGGGGCGGTGTGGCCGTAAACGCCGGATGTGCTGCAAACTGGCTTTGAGTGTTTCTTGCAAGTAGAGGATGATGGCACCCGCAGCCACCAGGCACGGCTGATCGTCGGCGAAGCCAAAACCGGTGAACGTCTTGACGGAGAAATGCTTTTGGAGGGTATCGCGGGTGGTGGTGGGATCGAAGGTCCAATCGGGCCGAGCAACGCGGCTGGGGGGCAGGGCGGCTCCAGCGGCGGCGGTGACGACTGCGGCCAGGGATTCGGCAAAAAGGCTTTCGCTGGGGTTCAGGCGGGCTAGTTCATCGGCCAGGCGCGCCACCGGGACATCAGCCGCCGCAAAGGCACCAGTCGAAAGATCGACCCAGGCCAGACCGAAGATTCCTGGCTTGAGGGTGGTGAGGGCCACTAAGTGATTGGGTGCCCGGGGATCGAGCAAACCTTCATCGGTGATCGTGCCCGGGGTCACAATCCGGTTGACTTCGCGGTGAATGATCTTGCTTTTCTTGGCGTCGGCTTCCTCCATCTGCTCGCAGACCGCCACGCGATGCCCCGCCCGCAGCAGCACACCCAGATAGTGTTCGAGCTTGTGAACCGGCACCCCAGCCATGGGGATGACCCCGTCGCGTTTGGTCAGGGTGATGCCCAAAATCCGCGAACCGAGTTCGGCATCGTCTTCAAACAATTCGTAAAAATCGCCATTGCGGAACAGCACGATCATGCCCGGATGCTGGGCTTTGGCATCGCGGTATTGTTGCATCATGCGTGACATGCCTGCGTCCCGGTCTTCGTTCTAGCCAACTCGCGACAATAGCTCCCCACGGCCGCGGATGGGTCGCGTGCGGCTTTCCATCTGAAAACTGTAGCGACTTTTGTGGCCGATGGGAATGACAGTAGCCAGGTCAGGGGCACCAAGGGGCGATGCACCGCGAGCGGATTGGCGCCGCCTCGGCCGCGCACGCATCCACCGCCGTGCCGAGAGCAGCCGGGGGCGATGTGCCGCGAGCGGATTGGCGCTGAGGTTAGGAGCCAGAATTTTCGCGGATTTTGGTCATCGTGACGATATTGCCTTTGCCGTGGTACTCGACATGCGTCATGAATCCGCGCATCAGCAGCAGACCGCGGCCGCAGGGGCGTTCGAGGTTTTCGATCGCTGTCGGGTCGGGGACGTCATCGGGGTTGAAGCCAGCGCCTTCGTCGGTGATGCGGATATCGAAACGCTCGGCGGTGATGCTGTAGGCGATGAACACGCGCTTGTCGGGGTCCATTTGGTTGCCATGTTTGATGGCGTTGACGAGGGCCTCTTCGAGGGCCAGTTTGATGGCGAAGATATCGTGTTCGGAGTAGCCGATGGTTTGGAGAGCTTCCTCGATGGTCTCCTGAACACGTCGGGCTTCGGCCAGATCACTGGCGATGGTCAGTTCGACAGCCATCGGCGCAACGCCCATGTGCAAACGTGGGGAAAGGTCGGGTTGGGGAACGCCCCGAAACCATAGCGCGGGGCCACTGCGGCGAATGATGGTTAAAACAATTGCAGCCCCGCTTGTTCGTCCGGGGCGATGGTCAAAATCTTATCCAATTTCGTGATCTTGAAGACATCGAAAATGCTTTTATGAATCTTGCATAACACCAGTTTACCATTGACCGCCTGCAGTTTGCGATGCAGGGTAATCAGTTTGCCCAAAGCCGCGCTGGACATGAACTCGACATTGCCGAAGTTCAACAGTATCTTGCGACGGCCCAATTCATCCACCAAGCGGAACAAATCGTCGCCAATCATCTGTATACTTTGTTCGTCAAGCATTTTTTTCTCGACGAAGTTGACGACGGCAATGTCCCCAATGTCTTCGACTTCGACACGCCGTTTCCGCGACGGTTGGGACGACATAACACACCTGACTCTGATGGTAAGGGTCGCTTGGCACTGCGCCATGACCCCCGATAGACGGATGTAGGGAATCTTTCCGCAGGGACAATCCCCCGTCAAGAGGCCCAAATACCATTTTATTCGCTTGGCGGTTGGTCGGTCTAGACTTTCTGGCTGGTTTTTGGGGTTAGCCTCCGGTCCCTGTGCGGCTTAGTACCCAGCGCTGGCCCATGTGCGGAAATTGGCACACTTCCACCCACCGCGGTGGCCCCCGCAAGCGGTCAGGGGGGTAACATTCGCGCTTTCTTTGCGAAAAGGAGCGTGGATGGCGAAATCCTCTCCCGTCTGGCATCCCAATTGCGTTACGACCCGCATCCTCGGCTCCAGGATTGCGACATTCACCCCCTCTTGTCGGTAGGGCTTGCCATGAAAACGACTCTCAGCATCATCAAGGCCGATATCGGCAGTATTGGCGGCCACGTGGCGCCCAGCACGCAGGTGCTGGACACGGTCCGGAAACACATCCACTTGGAGGGCAATGGTTTACTGCTCGATTTTTTTGTTTCCTCCACTGGCGACGACATCGCCATTCTCATGACGCACACCCAAGGTGTGGCTCATCCGGACGTTCACCGCCTCGCGTGGGACGCATTCCAAGCCGGTACCGCGGTCGCCAAAGACCAAGGCCTCTACGGCGCCGGACAAGACCTGCTCGTGAATGCTTTCAGTGGCAACGTCAAAGGTTTGGGGCCGGCGGTCGCAGAAATGGAGTTTGACGAACGCAGCGCCGAGCCGTTTTTGATGTTCGCGGCCGACAAAACCGAACCTGGAGCCTACAACCTGCCCCTCTACATGGCCTTCGCCGACCCCATGAACACCGCGGGATTGTTGCTGGGGCCGGAAATGACCAAAGGTTTCCGCTTCCGCATTATGGACGTCAACTACACCCAAGGCGACCGCGTCATCGAATTGGATGCCCCCGAATCGCTCTACGACATCGCTGCCCTTCTCCGCGACAACGATCGCTATGTGGTGGAAGCCATCTTCAGTCGCAGTAGTGGCGAACAGGCCGCCGCTGTCAGCACCACCCGTCTTCACAACATCGCTGGCAAATACACCGGCAAAGACGATCCGGTGATGCTTGTGCGTGTGCAGAAGAACTTCCCCGCCACCGGCGAAGTCCTTGCCCCCTTTGCTACCGCCCATTATGTCGGCGGCTTCATGCGCGGCAGCCACATCGGACCGCTGATGCCCGTCCCACGTCAAACCGGCACCAGCTACTTCGATGGCCCGCCCATCGTCAGTTGCCTGGGTTTCTGCGTTCACGAGGGGAAATTGACCGAGCCGGTCGACGTGTTCGCTCATCCCTTCTGGGACGAAGTCCGCCACCGAGCGGCCACTAAGGCGATGGAAATTCGCCGCCAAGGCTTCAGCGGACCAGCCATGCTGCCTTACAGCGAACTGGAATACGGCGGCATCGTCAGCATCTTGGAACGCCTCGACAAACAGTTCCGCATCCGCCCTGCGGCCAAACCAACCCCCGTGGCGGTTTAACACCCCAGGGCACGACCGGCGCAGGTCGAGAATCGACGAAGGTCGCGAAAAACCGGCTCCGCGAACTTGATGATCTGGGGCGGTTGAACACCAGGGGACATTTTCGCTGAATCGAAATCCGCCCAGCCTCTATCCAATCCTCGGATGGCTCACCGGGAGGAGATTCTCATGAAATTCTCATTTGCCGGGTTGGCAGTGGTCATTCTCGCCCTGTTACTGGCCCTTCCCGCGACCGCAGAGGCCAACGCCCGGCGGCAACGGCGGGTGGTCGCTACACCCACAATCCCTTATAACCCGCCGCGTCCTTTGGCTCCGAGTATCAGCGTATACCCCTCCCTGGGAACGCAGTCCTTAGCTCCCCTGTACATTTACCCCTACTACGCTGCATACCCGTACGCCCCCTTCTACTACCCGACTTGGTACTACCCGACTTGGTCGGCCGGATACTATGTCACGCCGGGGGCCTTCTCCACCACCGTCAGTCCGTGGGGCACGTATTACTACTTCACGAATCCGGGAGTCTACTATTGGTATCGAATACGCTGAGAGTTGAAGTGAGAGTTGAAGGATGAGAGTTGAATGAAATATCGCCCCCTCATGAGAACGACTTCCACTGGTGACCATCAACGCTGCTGAAGTTCATTTGCACCAATGAAAGGAGGACGACCATGACTGCACCGTTGACACCGTGGCAATCGGGTTTCAGCATGTTGGAGCCATTCCGCAAGGAAATGGAAGAAATGCTGCAACGTTTCTTCGGTGAAACTACCACCCCCACCCGAGCTGTCCAAGCCTGGACGCCGCGGGTTGATGTCGAGGAAACCGAAAAGGAAATCCTCGTCAAGGCGGACCTGCCGGGTGTTGATCCGAAGAACATCGAGATTTCGATCGAAAATGGTTTATTGACGGTCCGTGGTGAAAAGAAAGAAGAAAAAGAAGATAAACAAAAGAATTACCACCGGATCGAACGTTTCACCGGTTCGTTCCAACGAACAATCGCTCTGCCGAGTAGTGCCGATCCGGAAAAGGTCACCGCGACCAGCACCCACGGGGTTGTGACGATCACTATTCCCAAGAAGGCCGAAGCCCAGCCGAAGCGGATTGTGGTCACCCCCAAATAACAACAAATAATGTGCTTGTCGTTCCCCCGGGATTGTTCCAGCACGATTCCGGGGGAAGGCGGGATGTTCCTCCTGTCCGCGGAGGTTGAAGATGCCGGAACTGCCGACGATTTTGTGTGCCAGTGACCTTTCCGAGGCTTCTCAGACGGCGTTCCGGTTTGCCACCGCACTGGCACGCGATTACGGCGCCAAGGTTGTTGTGCTGTATGTTTATCCCCCGCCGTTGAATCACGCGGAAGCGGTGGACCGTGCCCGCGACCCAAATTTTGAAGCCCATCTCATCGAAACCCTGCGTGCGCAGACGCCAGAACATTGGGGAACTGTCGTCGAATTCCGCGTCGTCGAAGGGACACCGGCTGAAGAAATTGTGAAAGCCGCCCGCGATTGTAATCTTGTGGTGATCGGTACGCATGGCCGCAGTGGCCTGCGGCGGGTGTTGATGGGCAGTGTCGCGGAGGAAGTGTTGCGCAAAGCCCCCTGCCCGGTGCTGACCGTCCGCGCTGGGCTAGCTCCGCCGCCAGCGTCCCCCCCGGCCGCCACGACCACCACCATCACTAGCGGCAATGAACTGGGCGTCGGCGATTGACAGGCGCTTCCACACCCTCCGGGCGAACCTTCGCCCACAGCGGGACTATCCACGAGATGCGGGCGACGAATGGGGATGCGCCGATGGCCCAGGGTTATGCTGATGCAACCCCGCGCCCCACGGCGATTATCGGGTTGGGTTCACCCTTTGGCGACGACCGCGTCGGATGGGAGGTGATTGCCCAGTTACAAAGCGTGCTGCCCGCCGGTTGTTGGAGCCAAGCGACGGCCGACCCGTTACAGTTGCTGGAGATTCCCTCTCACTATCGCCGGTGGATCGTTGTGGATGCCAGTCGCGGGGGAGGAAGACCCGGTCAGATCCAACGCTTCGCATGGCCGGACGATCGTCTGATCGCCACGCGAACGGCCTCTAGCCACGGTTTCGACCTTGTCGCCGCGCTGGCCTGGGCAGCTACGCTGGGGCGGCTTCCACCCCAGGTCATCATCTTCACGATCGAACTGGCTGTGGCGGGTGCCGAGCCAGAGAGGGCTTTGAGCGAACCGGTGGCCGCGGCCATTCCAGTGGTGGTTGCGCGGATTGTAGCCGAAACGGTTGGAGAGGAAACCATGCATGAGGAGAAGAGACCATGCATGAACCGGTGACGGTCGACGAGCTGAAGTCGCTGGCGTTCCTGACTGCAGCCACCGATGACGAACTGCAGGCGCTGCGGCCGTCGGTGCGGCGGGAGCAGTATCCGGCTGGAACGATGCTGTTTCGCGAAGGGGATCACCTCGACCGCGTCTTTATCGTGGCCGATGGGCTGGTGGCGCTGGAAATTCGCGGACCTGACCATCGGCCGCGGCGTTTTCAGACCCTTGGCCGCGGCGAATTGCTTGGCTGGTCGCCGCTATTGGGTTCATCCGCCATGACGGCATCGGCCCGGGCCGTGACGGATGTGACCGTAGTAGCCATCGACGCGCGCGGGCTATTGGCATTGTGCGAAAGCGACCCGCGTTTCGGTTATCACTTCATGAAACGAACCGTCGCCACCCTCGCGGCCCGGCTCAACGCCACCCGGCTGCAGCTTCTCGATGTCTACCGTGCGGAATTGGCCCCACTGGCGACCGCGGACGAGGAGTGAACCGTGACCCCACCACCGGCTCCCGGCTCATCATTGTGGATGCCCAAGCCCGCATTACAAACCCTCATCGACCGCTTGCGGGCCGACGGCTACGACGTACTCGGTCCGCGCATGGCCGATGGGGCCATCACCCTTGCCCCGCTGCGCAGCGTGGACGAACTCCCCCGCGGCGTGCGCGATGAGCAGCAACCCGGCCGCTACCGGCTGACCCTGGCCGACGACGGTGGCTACTTCGATCATGTCGTTGGCCCGCATTCGCTCAAACCGCTGGTTTTTCCCCCACGCACCACGGTGTT
Organism: Gemmata sp.; assembly: GCA_025055115.1. Taxonomy (GTDB): domain Bacteria; phylum Planctomycetota; class Planctomycetia; order Gemmatales; family Gemmataceae; genus Gemmata. The sequence goes on along the minus strand of JANWYJ010000071.1, from coordinate 85,244 downwards.
GCAGGTGTTGCGCGTCCGGAACGGATGGGAATTTCGGACCCCCGACCCGCCGCGGCCCAAGCAGGCCGTCCTCGGGGTCCGCGCGTGCGACCTGCACGCCTTGGCCATTCAGGATCGCGTGTTCCTCGGCGGCGCTTACCGCGACCCCGAATACGCCGCACGCCGCGAAGGGCTGTTCCTCATTGCGGTCAATTGTGCGCGGTCGGCGGCCACTTGCTTTTGCGTTTCGATGAACACCGGACCGGCGGTCACGGGCGGGGCCGACCTCATTCTGACGGAACTGGCCAACGGCTTTGTTGTGGGGGTGGGCAGCGCCCGCGGCGCCTCCTACGTGGGGGGTATGGGTGAACGACCACCGACTGCTGAGGAAGAAGCTGCCGCCGCGGCCATTCCCCAGCGCGCCGCCGCCCAGCAAACCCGCCGCATCAACACCGCGACGGTGCACGATACCCTTCTGAACAATCTCGAACACCCGCGCTGGGCCGAGGTCGCCAAGCGCTGCTTGTCGTGCGCCAACTGTACGATGGTCTGCCCGACGTGCTTCTGTTCGACGGTTAATGAAGTCAATGATTTGCTGGGAACGCAAACGCAGCGTGAGCGCGTGTGGGAATCGTGTTTCAACGAGGAACACTCGCACACGGCCAGTGGCGCGGTCCATCCGACCACGAAAAGCCGCTACCGCCAGTGGCTGACGCACAAACTCGCCACCTGGATCGACCAATTCGGCACCTCCGGTTGCGTCGGTTGCGGTCGGTGCATCACCTGGTGCCCGGTGGGGATCGACATCACCGAAGAAGTGGCCGCCATGGAAGGAGGCCGCGCATGACCGGACTTCCTCCCTCACCGTGGCAGACCCGCAACGCCACCGTGCGGGCCATCACCCCCGAAGTACCCGAGGTACGCACCTACGACCTCGACCTCCACGGGGCCAACTATTCCTTCCGCCCCGGGCAATTCAACATGCTGTATGTGCCGGGGGTAGGCGAAGTGGCGATCTCGGTCAGCTCCGATCCGGCAGTGCCGCACCAACTACGGCACACCATTCGCGCCGTTGGCAACGTCACACGAGCGATGACACGACTGGCGGTGGGCGATACGCTCGGCCTGCGCGGGCCTTTCGGCACGGCTTGGCCGGTTGAAACTGTCCGCGGCGACGATGTCGTGATTGTCGCCGGTGGCTTGGGGCTGGCCCCCCTGCGACCGGTGATTTACCACCTCATCCGCCACCGCCACGACTACGGCCGTGTCGCGGTACTCTATGGTGCCCGCACGCCGGCCGATTTGCTCTACGCCCACGAATACGACTGGTGGCAAGCCGCGGAGCTGGACGTACACATCAGCGTGGATGTCGCCACGCCCAACTGGCGCGGGGCCATCGGCTTCGTCACCACGCTGTTGGCTCAATTACCCGTGAAGCCCACACGGACCGCCGTCTTCACCTGTGGTCCGGAAGTGATGATGCGGTTTGTCGCCAGCGGCGCATGCCAGCGGGGTGTACCCGCCGAGCGCATCTTCGTTTCCCTGGAACGGAACATGAACTGTGCCGTCGCCCTCTGCGGCCATTGCCAATTCGGCCCCTCCTTCGTGTGTCACGACGGCCCCGTGTTCTCCTACGACCGCGTGGGCCGGCTGTTGTGGGTGGAGAATCTCTGATGCATCCCCAAAAGCCGCGGCTGGCGGTCTTCAAATTCGCGTCGTGCGACGGTTGCCAATTGTCGCTGTTGGATTGCGAAGACGAACTGCTCACCGTCGCCGAGCAGGTGGAGATCGCCTACTTTCTCGAAGCCGGACCAGCAGATAGCAGCGGTTATTACGATGTCGGCTTGGTGGAAGGTTCGATTTCCACACCCCACGATGCCGAGCGGATTCGCGCCATTCGCGCCCAGTGCCGATACCTGGTGACGATCGGAGCGTGTGCGACCGCGGGTGGCATTCAAGCGTTGCGGAATTGGGGCGATGTCGAGGAATTCGCGCAGCATGTGTATGCCCGGCCCGAATACGTGCGCACGCTGGCCACCAGTACCCCGATCGCCGATCATGTGAAGGTCGATTTCGAACTGCGCGGCTGCCCGGTCAACAAACATCAGCTCCTCGAACTGATCGCTGCGCTGGTCTGGGGGCGCACGCCCCGTGTGCCGCGCCAGAGTGTGTGCGTGGAGTGCAAACGGCGGCAAGTGGTGTGTGTCGCGGTCGCCAAGGGGGTGGCGTGCTTAGGCCCCGTCACGCAGATCGGTTGCGAAGTGATCTGCCCTCAGTACGACCGCGAATGCTTCGGCTGCTTCGGCCCCAAAGAATACCCGAATTTGATCAGCCTCGGCCGCCGTTATCAGCGCGATGGGCACGACAACGGCCATCTGACACGGCTCGTCCGCAGCTTCAACGGCTACGCCCCCGGCTTCCGCACCGTCGAGAAAGTCTTGGCGAAAAATAACCATTCCTCCAGCCCTCAACCATCGGAATAACGAGCCACAGGAACGCGTCTATGGCGGAATCCCGAACAATCCGTGTCGATGCCCTCACCCGCGTGGAAGGCGAAGGTGCCCTCACCGTGGTGGTGCGCGATGGCCAGGTGATCGCCGCCGAACTGAATATCTACGAGCCGCCGCGATTCTTCGAGGCGTTTCTCCGCGGCCGAGCGGTGCGGGAGGTGACCGACATCGTCGCCCGCATCTGCGGCATCTGCCCCGTGGCCTACCAGATGAGTGCCGCGCATGCCCTGGAGAAGGCGCTGGGGCTGACCCTGCCGCCCGGAGTGCAGCAGCTGCGCCGGTTGTTATACTGCGGCGAGTGGATCGAAAGCCACGCACTGCACGTCTACATGCTGCACGCCCCGGATTTTCTGGGTTTTGACAGTGGTATCGCTATGGCCGCGCGCTATCGCGATGCCGTGGAACGCGGCTTGCGCATGAAGAAAATCGGCAACCGCATTCTGGAAGTTCTCGGCGGGCGGGCGGTGCATCCCATCAACGTGACCGTCGGCGGCTTTTACCGAGCACCGCGCGTTGCCGATATCCAGGCCCTTCTGCCCGATTTGCGGTGGGGGCGGCAAGCCGCCGTCGAAACGTTCCGCTGGGCCACAACCTTCGACTTCCCCCATCTGGATATCGATTACGACATGGTCAGCCTGCACCATGCCGACGAATACCCGATGAACCACGGGAATATTGTCTCCAGCCGCGGCTTGAACATTGCCCCGGAAGAGTACGAAACGCATTTCACCGAACGGCACGAACCTCACACCACCGCGTTGCAGAGTGTGAAGCTGCCGGAGGCAACGCCCTATCTGGTGGGTCCGCTAGCCCGCGTCAATCTCTGTTTCGATCAACTATCGCCCACCGCGCGCCGGGAAGCGGAAGCGGCCCGGATGGCCTGGCCATGCCGCAATAGCTTCCAAAGCATCCTGGCCCGGTCGTTGGAGATGATCACCGCGTTTGACGAAGCGATCCGCCTGGCGGAAACCTACCATGTCGAGCCGCAACCACCGCGCAGCGAACCGCAACTGCGCCCAGGCGAAGGCTGCCACGCCACCGAAGCCCCCCGCGGGCTGCTCTACCATCGCTTCCGCATCGGCGACGACGGCCTGATTGCCGCCGCGAAGATTGTCCCACCGACCGCGCAGAATCAGCGGCAGATCGAACACGACTTGGCCGCCTTCTTACCGCGCCTACTTCATGCGGACGATTCTCAGATCGCCCGCCACTGCGAGCACTTGATTCGCAATTACGACCCCTGCATCAGCTGCGCGACGCACTTCCTGCGCGTGAAAATCGAACGGCAATAAACCGAATCCCCCATCGCCGAGTAATGATATCACGAACACTATAATGATATTACGAACACCTCTGCTGCGCGCGAAAATCGCACGGCGAGAGCCGGAATCCCTCCTACCACCGCGAGCGAACTTCGATAAAGTTCCCCACCACTGGCTGGTCGCACCATCGGCTCACTTCGTGCAAGGCCATCTGCTTGCCGTAGTAACTGAATGCCACCCCACGGAGAATCAGCCCCGCTTCCACCGCTTCGATGGTCAGAGTTTGCAGATCCGATCGATAGCGATTGAGAATTTCCGCTACTAACGGCCCGAAATCGCAACCTTGGGTGGTGGGGGTCGAGGGGGGCGTTGCGGTCATGGCATCGTCTCCAGTGCGTCAATGGGAGGACAGGGACCATTCCGCGGGGGGCAAAGGTCGTGCCGCGTGGCCGCCGTACATGATCCCGCGGTTGCGGCCCCTGTGCCTCTGTTGGTTGTGCCGCATCGTGCCACGACGGATACAACCGATGTGTCAAAATCGCACACCGTCGTGACCATCACCACGCGCTGCGGACACGAACGCGGGCATCGGCGATGCAGTAGCCTTCGCCTGGCGGGTAGACAAAAATCGGGTTCAGGTCGATCTCCGTGATTTCGGGAACCTGTTCCGCCAGGCGGGACAAGCGCAGCAACGTTTCTTCGAGGGCGGCCAGGTCGGCTGGCGGATGACCGCGATAACCTTCGAGCAAGCGGAAGCCACGAATGCCGCGAACCATGTCCTGGGCGTCCCGATCGGTGAGAGGGGCGACACGGAAGACGACGTCGGCCAGCACTTCCACATAGATGCCGCCCAGCCCGAAGGCGATGAGGGGGCCAAAGAGCGGGTCTTGCGTCACCCCGGCCATGACCTCCACACCGCGGCGGAGCATGGGCTGCACGAGAACGCCATCCATGGCCTCGGCTGCGCCGGTGCGTTCCACCGCCTGGCGAATCTCGGTGAACGCGTGACGGACGGCGGCTTCGTCGCTCAGCCCCAGTTTCACCCCGCCGACCTCACTTTTATGGACAAACCGGCGCGACGCCAGTTTGACCGCGACCGGGAAGCCCAAGCGGGCGGCGGCGGCAGCAGCCTCGTCGGCGGTGCGGGCGAACACATCCGGCGCCAGCTTCAGCCCAGCGGCGCGAAGAAGGGTGCGGACGTCGTCGGCGGCCAGCCACCCCCCACCGCGGTGGGCATTTTGTTGACCGATGCGCTGGGCTGTCAGGAAATCGCTATCGGGGAAAGAACGGTCTTCGCCCGGCGCTTGCGCCCGCCAGCGACCGTAGGCGGCCAGTTGGCCCAACACCCGCCCTGGTATTTCGGGGAATGGATAACACGGAATCCGTTCCTGGCCACAGTCGATGTGGGGCGAATGCGGCTCGTGGCTGAGAACACACGCCAGTACCGGCGCTTCCGTCACCCCCGCATGACGGGCCGCCGTCAGCCCGGCGGCGATCGCCCCTTCGACCTCGGCAACGGGTGCCAAACCGACATCGGTGTGAAGCACCACCAGGGCATCGTATTCGCCCGAGGTCAACATCGCTGCGATGGCGTGGTGGTAGGCGTCGGGCTTGGCAGCGGCGATGAGGTCGATGGGATTGCGCACACTCGCGGCACTGGGCAGCCGTTGCCGCAAGTGGGCTTGCAGCGCGGCTGAAGCTTCCGGAACACTCAATCCACTCGCTTCGCAGGCATCGGCACTGAGAATGCCCGGCCCGCCAGCATTCGTCACAATCGCCACACGCGGCCCTTGCGGTGGTTTCTGACAGCTGAAGGCCAGGGCCAGATGGAACATGTCTTCGAGTGTGGCCGCGCGAACCACGCCCGTTTGTCGGAAGAGGGCGTCGGCGGCGACCGCGTTGGTCGCCAGCGCCGCGGTGTGCGAACCCGCGGCCCGCCCACCGGCGCGGGTCAAGCCGCTGTGCAAAACCACGATCGGTTTCCTCCGCCCCACCCGCCGAGCAATGGGCGAGAAGCGCCGGGGGTTGCCGAAGGATTCCAAATACAGCAGGATCACGTCGGTGTGGGGGTCGGTTTCCCAGTACCCGAGCAGGTCGTTGCCAGAGACATCGGCTTTATTACCCACACTCACAAAGGTGGAAAAGCCAATGCCGTAGCGCGGTGCAGCACACAGAGCCGCCAGCCCAACCGCACCACTTTGCGACGACATCGCCACCCGCCCCGCTGGCGGGAAAAAGGGCGCAAACGACGCATTCAACCGCACCGCTGGATCAGTGTTGAGAAGCCCCAAGCAATTGGGGCCGATCATGCGCAGACCCGCCGCACGCACCTTCGCGACTAGCGCCGCTTGCCGAGCAACGCCCTCCCCCCCGACTTCGGCAAAACCGGCGGAAATGACCACAATCGCCCGCACTCCATGGGCCGCGCAATCATCCACCACCTCCAGCACCCGCGGTGCCGGCACCACAATCACCGCCAGATCAACCGGGCCGGGGACCGCGCGCAACGACGGATAAGCCGGTAGCCCCGCGATGGTCTGGGCCTGGGGATTGACCGGATACACCGGCCCGCGAAAGCCCGCTTGCAGTAGCCCGGTGAGAATCCGCTGGCCAATACTGTCCGGATCACGCGATGCCCCGACGATCGCCACCGCCTGGGGGCGAAAAAATGGCACCATCGACGTCGCCGAAGCCACGGGCGTGAGAGGTGTGGTCATGGTTGTCCTCCGGAAGGAGGGTGGCTGCACGCTTCGTGCCAAAATCCGGCGCCTCGGGTCGGAGCGGCGACCGCCGTTCTGGCTCATCCATCCCATGCGCTGTGATGGGGCTGTTTGCCGAAGATCAGGAACCTCTTCGGTGGGAGTACATCCCATTTCGGTGGGAGAACATCCCATCGTGGGTGGTCCACGGTACAGAAACTGTACAGGATTCGGACTGGTCCTGCCGGCAATTCCTTGGCGCGTGGGTTTCGCATTCGCCGGGTATCGGTTACGATGGGAGAAGTGGACAGAGTGACCTTGCGGTGGCTCTTCGTCCACTCACGCGGCCGCTTAGACCCACGCTCACGTTCTCGAACATGTCGCGGCGGAGGCTCTCCCATGCGTGAAGCGGTGATTGTGGCGAGTTCGCGAACGCCCCTGGCCAAGTCGTTCCGCGGTTCCTTCAACCTGACTCGGCCCGACGATCTGGCGGCGCACTGCATGGCCGACGTCCTGCGGCAAGTGCCGGAATTGCACCCCGCGGAAATCGACGATGTCTTCCTCGGCTGCGGCTTTCCCGAGGGTGCGCAAGGAGATAATGTGGCCCGGATCGCCGCGCTGCGCGCCGGGTTGCCGGTGACGGTTGCCGCGGCCACGGTCAACCGCTTCTGTGCGTCCGGTTTGCAAGCGATTGTGATGGCCGCCTACGCCATTGTGCACGAAGGCGCGGAAGCGGCCCTCGGCGGCGGGGTGGAGAGCATCACGGCCTGCGCCAACGCCAAACGCGACCCCAACCCATGGGTGCAGGAGAAATACCCCGGCGTGTACATGGTGATGGGCGAAACGGCCGAGGTGATCGCCAAGCGCTACAAGATCAGCCGCCGCGCGCAAGACGAATACGCCCTGGCCAGCCAACAACGCACCGCCCGGGCGCAGCACGCGGGTGTTTTCACCGCGGAAATCGCCCCGCTGCGGGTTGTCCGCGGTATTGTCGATAAGTCCACCGGACAGATCGTAGGCCGGGAAGAAGTTGTTGTCGATCGCGATGAATGCAACCGTCCGGATACGACCTTGGAGGGGTTGCAGGCTCTCAAACCGTATTTCGACCCCCAGAGCGGGCAGGGGACCGTGACCGCCGGGAATTCCTCGCAACTGGCGGATGGTGCTGCGGTGGCGCTGCTCATGTCGCGGCAACGCGCCGAACAACTGGGTATCACCCCGAAAGCAGCCTTCCGTGGCTTCGCGGTTGCTGGCTGTGAACCGGACGAAATGGGCATCGGCCCCGTTTTCGCGGTGCCGAAACTGCTGCGGCACCACGGCCTGACGGTCGACGATATTGGCTTGTGGGAACTGAACGAGGCCTTCGCGGTGCAAGTGCTCTACTGCCGCGATCGGCTCGGCATCGACCCCGAGAAACTCAACGTCAATGGTGGCGCGATTGCCCTCGGCCACCCTTTCGGCATGACCGGCGCACGCCTTGTCGGTACGATCATCCAGGAAATGCACCGCCGGAAAACCCGCTATGGGGTGGTGACCATGTGCGTGGGCGGCGGCCAAGGCGCTGCAGCGCTGTTCGAACGGCTCTGAGGCCTGTCCACAGGCGATGACGGCCCGGGACCGGCGGGAGCCAACGCTGCGGATGTCGGTCAACGAGCCATGCGGGTCCGCGAATGCCGGCAAGCTACGGCCGGGCCGAAGGTCCACCGGCACAAACTGGGATAAAACCCCGGGAGCCACGACCTTCGACACGGGCCTGGCCCACCACCCACCAGGAATTCGTGGTATGGTACGATTAGTTCTGACCGTTGTGACGATCCCTCTGGCAGCGCTGGCTAGCCCAGCGGCCGAACCGGCGGATTGGTCGTCGTACAACGGTACGGTCTCGGGTTGGCGCTGCAACACCGCGGAGAAACACCTCAGCGCGGCCAATGTTGCCCAGCTCGAAGAGAAATGGCGTTTCCCGGCTCGCGATACCTCGCGCACGATCGGGGTCGTTCACGGCACGCCGGTGGTGGTCGCTGGCTGCGTCTATTTTGCCACCGCAACCGAGCCGACCGTCTACAAACTGACGCCCGACGGACAGTTGGAATGGTCGTACCGGCTCACACCGCGGCCTGCCAACAAGAAACTCGATGTACCTGCCGAAGAGCAATCGCCTGGTGTCTACGGTTCGGTCCTTGTCACCGACGATGGCGTCTATTGTGCCGATCTGGCTGGCTATTTGTATGGCCTTGATCGCCAAACGGGCCGGGAGAAGTGGAAGGTCGATACGCGTGCCCCCCCCTTCCCCAATCCCCACCCGCTCAATGGATCGTTCGCCTCGCCCATTCTGGCCGATGGGAAAATCATCTTCGCCGGGGGGGCCTTCGAACAATGGTACGCACACAAAAAGGGATACAAGGGCTGCACCGGGCGTGGCTTTGTGGTCGCCGTTGATCCGCGCAGCGGTCAGGTGATGTGGAAGTACGATGTGGGGCCGAAACCGGAGCCACTCGATCCCCCCCTCACGATCCGCGACGCCTGGGGCGAGCACGTTTTCCACTTCGGCCCATCCACGAGCACCGTCTGGTCCACGCCGTCATACGATGCCGAAAGCAACACCCTTTTCTTCGGCACCGATACGCACAATTCGCCCCGCCGGCCGACCCCAGACAATCCGCGGCTCGATACCGACTACGGCTGTGCCATCATCGCCATCGACGCCGCCAGCGGCCAGGAGAAATGGGTCACGCCCATCAACCGCGGCGACATCTGGCATCGCGGCATGCGCGGTTACGATCCGCAGACGGGCCGCTATCTCGATCAATCCATCGGCGATACCCCCAAAGTTTACACGATCACCCGCGACGGCCAAGCCGTGCGCGTGGTGGGGGCTGGTTGCAAAAACGGCGGTTTCTATGTGTTGCATGCGAAAACCGGGGCCATTCTCGCACACACGCCGATTTACCGTGGCCCACCGAAGCTACCCCTTGATCCGCCCCCGGATCGCCGCACCCTGGCGTTACCTGGCCCTTTGGGCGGATTGCAAACTGGCTGCGCCACCGATGGCCGTTGCGTCTTCACCAACGGTCTTGATGCGATTCTTCTGGGCACGCAAGAATCCGAAGCGGCCAGTTTGGCCCCGCCCACAGCCGGCCGCGTGGTGTGCCTCAGCGGCGATACGCGCTGTGAACACTGGCGACACGAACGGCCGAAAACCGTGCCCGCGGGGCGCGGACTGCGGCTGTTGGTCAAAGAATGCGGCGATCCGGTCGCCTCGGGCGTCGCGGTGGCCAACGGGGTGGTCTACTTCACCACCACCATCAGTCAGAAGCTGGTGGTTCTCGATGCCAGCCGTGGCCAGTTGTTGAAGGAAATTGCCATCGGACCGGTGTGGTCGGGGCCGGCGGTATCGCGCGGCCGCGTCTATGTGGGCACAGGCAACGTGTTGTTCAGCTCAGCCGGGGATTTCACCCTCTTCCCCCATCAACCGCACGGGGTGATAATCTCGTTCGGGTTGCCGGGGGATGACGAAATCAGCCGCCTGGGCCGCCGTCCGAAGTGAACCGCCCCCAGCAGCAAGCGACTTCCTTCGTCTCGACGGCCGCAGTGACCCGCCCTCTCTCCACGCCCACGGAGCGACCAACCATGAGCGAACTCGTTCTCACCTCAACGGCCGGGGATATCGGCATCATCACGGTGAACAACCCCCCGGTCAATGCCCTCAGCCCGGCGGTGGCCGAAGCGCTGCGCCAGGCGGTGCAACAGTTCGTCGCCGATCCGAGCGTGCGGGGTTTGGTGCTCATCGGCGCGGGGCGGACCTTCATCGCCGGGGCCGACATCAAAGAATTCGCCAAAGTGACGGCGACCACCCGCGACTTTGAAACCGGCATCGACCCGCTGCTGGCTGCGCTGGAAGATTCACCCAAACCCGTGGTCTGCGCCATCCACGGAACGGCCCTGGGCGGCGGGCTGGAAACCGCGATGGCCTGCCATTACCGCATCGCCACGCCCGACGCCCAACTGGGCCAACCTGAAGTGAAGATTGGGCTGATTCCCGGTGCAGGTGGCACCCAGCGGCTGCCCCGCCTGGTCGGCGTTGCCAAAGCCCTGGAGATGTGCGCTGGCGGTGAGCCGATCCGCGCCCCGGACGCGTTGGCCTGCGGCCTTCTCGATGCGCTGGCCGAAGGCGAACTGTTGCCGGCCGCACTCGCCTATTGCCACAAGTGCCTCGCCGCCGGTACCCCCCCGCGGCGCACCCGCGATCTCCACGACAAACTCGGCACCCCCGCGGTGAACGCCCCCCTATTGGCCTTCGCCCGTGCCCAGGCTCAGAAACGCGCTAAACACCTGATCGCCCCCGCCAAGGCGATCGACGCCGTCGAAGCTGCCACCACCCTCCCCTTCGCAGAGGGCTGCGCCCGCGAACGGCAACTGTTTCTCGAATGTCTCTTTTCTGACCAGGCCAAAGCCCTCATCCACGTCTTCTTGGCCGAGCGGGAAGCGGCCAAAGTGCCCGGAGTTGGTCCCGACACGCCGCGGCGGCCGATTCGCCGCGCCGCCATCGTCGGAGCCGGGACGATGGGCTGTGGTATCGCGATGGTCTACGCCAATGCCGGTATCCCGGTGTGGCTCCAGGATGTGGACGCCGCCGCACTGGAACGTGGCATGGCCACGATCCGCAAAAACTACGCCACCACCGTGCAGAAAGGCAAACTCACACCGCAACAGAGGGACGAACGCCTGGCTCGCATCGAACCAACGCATCGCTACGAGCGCTTCGCGGAAGCCGATATTGTGGTTGAAGCGGTGTTCGAGAATCTGGCCCTCAAAAAGCAGGTCTTTGCCGAACTCGATCAGGTGGCCCACCCCGAGGCGATTCTGGCCACCAACACATCGTCGCTGAGTATCGACGCCATCGCCGCCGCCACGCGCCGGCCCCAGCAGGTGATCGGCCATCACTTTTTCAGCCCGGCCCACGTGATGAAGCTGCTGGAGATCGTTCGCGGAAAAGAAACGAGCCTGTCGGTCGTCGCCACATCGATCGATTTGGCCAAGCGGCTGGGCAAAGTGGGTGTCGTGGTGGGCAACTGCCGGGCTTTCGTCGGCAATCGGATGTTCGAACCGTATGTCCGCGAAGCACAATTTCTCCTCGAAGAAGGCGCCACAATCGACCAGGTGGATGGGGCCTTGACAGAGTTCGGCCTGGCCATGGGTCCCTTGGCAGTCCTCGATCTGGCTGGTTTGGACATCGGCTGGCGCATGCGGCAGGAGCAGCCGCCCCCCGTGACCGGGCGCAAGCCGTTTCTGGCGGAAGACCAACTGTGCGCCCATGGCCAATTCGGCCAGAAGACGGGGGCCGGGTGGTATCGCTACGGAGCCGACCGCGTGGGTACACCCAACCCGGACGCGATCCGCTTTGTCGCCGAAGCCGCACGGGCCAATGGCATCACTCCCCGAGCCATCACCGCGCAGGAAATTGTCGAACGCACGATCTTCGCCCTCATCAACGAAGGGGCCCGCATTCTCGAGGAGGGTATCGCCCTGCGGCCGGGCGATATCGACATCATCTCGATTTACGGTTACGGCTTTCCGGCCTGGCGCGGTGGCCCCCTGTGGTACGCCGATACCCTGGGATTGCGGACGGTCTACGAACGGATCAGCGCCTTCGAGAAACAGCATGGGGCTTGGTGGTCGCCAGCACCACTTTTGCAGCGCCTGGCAAGCGCGGGTCGCACGTTCGCCAGTCTCACCGCAACGCCCGCTTAAGCCACAACGCGTGGCCGGCATCATTCGGTTCGTTGTTCCGATGGGGAATGGCTCGGTTTATGGAACTTGCAGCACTTGATCTGGCAGCGCTTCCGCTGACGCATCGCGCGGTGGTGCCCGCCGCGTATCTGGACGATATGGGCCACATGAACGTGATGTGGTACACGCATCTTTTCAGTGGCGGCACGGGCGGCTTGTACGAGTTGATTGGTCTGACACGCGCGTATTGGGCGGCCCACCAGGCTGGCAGTTTTGCCCTCGAACAACACCTCCGCTACTTGAAGGAAGTCCGCGTCGGGCAGCAGGTCACGATCCGCAGCCGGGTTTTAGGCCGTAGCGCCAAGCGGATTCATCTGATGCACTTTATGACGCTCGACGATGCCGCGCGGATCGCAGCCACGTGCGAAACTGTGGCCACGCATGTCGACCTCACGATCCGCCGCTCGTCGCCTTGGCCGGAAGCGATCGCGGCGGCGATCGACCGCCTGCTGGCCGAACACGCGCGTTTGCCGTGGGTGGCCCCGGTGTGCGGGGCCATGAAAGCCTGAAAGGATGGTCCCGATGAACCCTCTTTTCGCGCCGCGTCACTTGGCCGACATTCTCCCTCACCATGCCGACCGCAGCGGTGCGGCGGTGGCCGTGCGGTACAAGCGCGACGGCTGCTACCGCGACCTCACCTGGGCCGAGTACCACATCCACACCCGGGCTTGCGCTGCGGCACTGGTGAATCAGGGCCTGCAACCGGGCGACCGCGTCGGGCTGTGGAGCGAAAACCGCCTCGAGTGGCTGCTGGCTGATCTGGGCATACTCACTGCGGGAGGAGTTACGGTTTCCCCCCATGCCTCGCTCAGTGCTGCGCAAGTCCACTACCAAATGGCCGACGCCCAGGTGCGCTGGCTCTTCGTGGCCAGCGCCGCGCAACTGGAGAAAGTGCGGTCCCTGCGCTCGGAGCTGCCCGCTTTGGCAGGTATCGTTGTCTTCGATGCTGCCGCCGCCGGTCGCGACGCCATCGCCTGGACCGACTTTCTCGCCCAAGGCCGGCAGTTGCTCGACGCACTGACCCCTGAGTTGGAACGGCGACGGGCCGCTCTCGGTCCCGACGATCTGGCCGCCCTCATGTACACCTCGGGCACCACCGGCGAACCGAAGGGCGTAATGCTCAGCCACGGCAACATTCTCAGCAACGTCCTGGCATGCCTACATGCCGAACCGCCCGCCGCCGACGACGTGAAGCTCTGCTGGCTGCCGCTGAGCCACATCTACGCCCGCACCGTCGATCATTATGAACGCCTGGTGGCCGGCTTGGTGCTGTGTCTGGCAGAAAGTGTCGATACCCTTGTGGCTAACATCGCGGAAATCCAGCCCACGCACATCTCGTGTGTGCCGCGGTTTTATGAGAAGGTGGTCGCATTGACGGCCCATCCCGATCCGGCGGTCCGCGCGGCCCAACTCCGGGGCGTGTTCGGCCCGCGGATTCGCTTTCTGGGTTGCGGCGGTGCCCCATTACCAGCGGCCATCGAGCAAGCCTTGCGCGACGCCCACCTGCCGATCTATCCCGGCTATGGGCTGACGGAAAGTTCCCCGGTGATCACCTTCAACCTGTCGCGGCGAAATAAGCCGTTCACGGTCGGTGTGGCCTTGCCGGGTGTCGAGGTGCAGATTGCGCCCGATGGCGAGATTCTCACCCGGGGACCGCACGTCATGAAGGGCTATTGGCGCAACCCCGAGGCCACCGCCGCCGCGATCCGCGATGGCTGGCTACACACCGGCGATCTGGGTTCGCTCGATGCCGACGGCTTCCTGACTATCACCGGGCGGAAGAAAGAACTGCTGGTGCTATCCAACGGGAAAAAAGTCATCCCCACCCACATTGAAAGCTTGTTGGTGGCCGATCCGGCCATCGACCAGGCCTGCGTCTACGGCGAAGGCCGCCATTTCCTCACCGCGCTATTAGTGCCGCAGTGGGAATATGTCCGCCGCGCGTTGCATCTCACCGGGACCGCGGAGGAATTGGCCCGCCATCCCGATGTGCACGCGCTATTGCGGCAACGCGTCGACGCCCGCCTGGCCGATGTGGCGACTTATGAGCAAGTCAAGAAGTTCCTCGTGCTGCCCCAACCGTTCAGCGTTGCTACCGATGAACTGACGGTGAGTTTGAAAATGCGCCGCAATGTCATTTTCGCGCGCTATCAACCACAGCTGGAAGCGCTGTATCGCGAGGAACCACCGCCGGCCCCGGTGGTAGCCCCGGGTTGACGGGGACCATCCGCGACCAGCCCCGCCGACAGCTTCCGCCCAGCGTCCCTCAACCCACAACGCCATCACCAGTCGCCGATCCAACCACGCGCCAAGATTGGCACGATTGGCACGCGAAATGCACAGGAAGAACCGGTTGATAATTGCGGACCGCACGGGACGCTGCCGCCGTGGAATTCCCCGATGCGGTCCGCGTTCGACATTCCCCAGGAAGCGTGACATGAGCCAAAAAACTCTGACTCCCCCTCCCGGACCCTCGGTCGATGGTGCGGTGGCTGCTGCGATCAGTGCTTTCGGCCAGGCCCGTTCCACCATCGCGGGTGCGCCTCTGAGTGCCGACGAGCTGCGCCAACTCGACGCCTTCTGGCGGGCGAGCAATTATCTGGCCGTGGGCATGACGTATTTGAAGGCCAATCCACTTCTCAAAGAGCCGCTCCAGCCCGATCACATCAAGGACCGGCTGTTGGGGCACTGGGGCGCCAGCCCCGGTCTGGCGTTCTGCTATGTCCATCTGAGCCGGGTCATCAAAAAGTACGATCTGAACGTGCTGTTCATGGCGGGACCGGGCCACGGTGCCCCGGGGGTGTTGGGTCCGTGTTATCTCGAAGGTTCGTATTCGGAAATCTACCCTGATTGCAGCGAAGATGCCGAAGGCATGCTGCGGCTGTTCAAGCGTTTTTCATTCCCCGGCGGCATTGGTTCGCACTGCACCCCGGAAACGCCGGGCAGCATTCATGAAGGCGGTGAACTCGGCTACGTTTTGTCGCACGCCTGCGGGGCGGCGTTTGACAACCCCGATCTGATCGTGGCTGCGGTTGTGGGCGATGGTGAAGCCGAAACCGGCCCGCTGGCCACCAGTTGGCACATCACGAAATTTCTCAACCCAATCATCGACGGCGCGGTGCTGCCGATTTTGCACCTCAACGGTTACAAGATCAACAATCCCACGATCTGGGCGCGCGTACCCCACGAGGAGATTGAAGCTTTTTTCCGCGGCAACGGCTGGACACCGTATTTTGTGGAAGGCTCCGACCCGGCATCGATGCACCAGGCGATGGCCGCCACCCTCGACCGCTGTATCGCTGACATTCGGACCGCTCAAAAGCACGCCCGCGACAGCGGCCAGGCCTTCCGTCCACGTTGGCCGATGATCGTTCTCCGCACCCCCAAGGGTTGGACGTGCCCCGCCCAGGTCGATGGCCGCAAGCTCGAAGGCTCGTGGCGCTCGCACCAGGTGCCTATGGCCGATGTCAAGACGAATCCAGAACGCTTGCGGCAACTCGAAGCCTGGCTACGCAGCTATCGGCCCGAGGAACTGTTCGACGACCGTGGTCGGCTGCGTCCGGAACTGAAGGCTATCGCCCCCACTGGTTCTCGCCGCATGGGGTCCAATCCCCATGCCAACGGCGGCCATCTCAAGAAGAACCTCCGCATGCCCGACTTTCGTCAATACGCGGTCCCAGTCGAGCACATGGGCGGTACACAGGCCGAGAATTGCCGCCCCTTGGGGGTCTTTCTCCGCGACGTGATGAAAAACAACCCCCACAACTTCCTCGTTTTCGGCCCCGACGAAACCACCTCCAACAAACTGAACGCCATTTACGAAGCGTCCAAGAAGCGCTGGTTGGCCGACTATTTCCCCGAAGATGCCGAAGGCACGGAATTGGCCCCGGATGGCCGCGTCATCGAAATGCTCAGCGAACACACCCTCGAAGGCATGCTCGAGGGCTACCTGCTCACCGGCCGGCATGGCTTTTTCAGCACCTACGAAGCCTTTGCCCATGTGATCGACTCAATGTTCAACCAGCATGCCAAGTGGCTGACCATCTGCAATCACCTGCCGTGGCGGGATAAGATCGCTTCGTTGAATATCCTCATCACCTCCACGGTGTGGCGGCAAGACCACAACGGCTTTACCCATCAAGACCCCGGCTTTCTCGATGTGGTGGTCAACAAAAGTGCGGCCATCACCCGCATCTATCTCCCCCCCGATGCCAATTGCCTGCTGTGTGTCGCCGATCATTGCTTGCGCAGCCAGGGCTATGTCAACGTCATTGTTTCCGATAAGCAGATGCACCTGCAGTATCTCGATATGGATGCCGCCATCATTCACTGCACCAAGGGGATCGGTATTTGGGAGAAAGCCAGTACCGATTATGGGCAAGAACCCGATGTGGTGCTGGCCTGCGCCGGCGATATTCCCACCAAAGAGGCCCTTGCCGCGACCGACCTGTTGCGACAGCATTTTCCCGATCTGAAACTGCGCTTCGTCAATGTCGTCGATTTGTTCAAACTCCAGTGCAGCACCGAACATCCGCACGGCCTCACCGATCGCGACTTCGACAGCATCTTCACCGTCGATAAGCCGATCATCTTTGCTTTCCACGGCTATCCGTGGTTGATTCACCGCTTGTCGTACCGGCGCACCAACCACAAGAACCTGCACGTGCGCGGTTATAAAGAGAAGGGCAGTATCAACACCCCCTTGGAGCTGGCGATTCAGAACGAGATCGATCGCTTCAGCCTGGCCATCGACGTGATCGACCGCGTACCGCGGCTGAAAGTGGCCGGTGCTCATGCCAAGGAGAAATTCCGCAATATGCAAATCGAATGCCAAAACTACGCCCACGAGCACGGCATCGATAAACCCGAAGCCGCCCACTGGACCTGGCCGTACTGAACGGTTCCCCCGCGTTGGTTGTGTCTAGCACTGATGCCGCGGTCGATGCCCTGTGGCCCTCCGCCAGGGGTCCCGGGGAGTCAGCCTCCCCGGAACCCCCCGCCCAGCCCCACAGGATGAGGTCCTGAGGGTCAGCGCCCTCGGCCCCCCTCCCAGCCTTGCAGGATGACGCCGATGCCTGATGCGATTCTCGTTCTCAACGCCGGTTCGTCGGGCTGGAAGTTCGCTCTTTATGCCCCCGACAGCGACATGCAGCTCGATCGCGGGCACGTCGCGATCGCG
This sequence comes from Gemmata sp., assembly GCA_025055115.1. GTDB lineage: Bacteria > Planctomycetota > Planctomycetia > Gemmatales > Gemmataceae > Gemmata. The sequence continues at coordinate 67,828 of JANWYJ010000071.1, read as the reverse complement.
GGGCCGAATACCGAGCCAGAGGTTCTCGATGCTATTCTGGCCCGCAGCCTGGCGACACTGGCGGGCGGTCGCTTGGTAGCGGTGGGGCACCGTGTGGTGCACGGGGGCATGACGTTTGCTTCCCCCGTGCGCCTCGACGACGCTGTTATGAGCGAGCTGACCGCGTTGATTCCTCTGGCTCCGCTTCACCAACCCCCCGCATTGGCCGGGATTCGCACCGTCCAGGCGCGGCTCCCCGCGGTGCCGCAAGTCGCCTGTTTCGATACCGCGTTTCACCGTAGCCAGCCGGAAGTCGCCCAGTGGTTTGGCTTACCGCGGCAGTGGACCGCCCGTGGTATCCGCCGTTATGGCTTCCACGGCCTGTCGTATGAATTCATCGCTACCGTCTTACCCACGATCGACCCGGCGGCCGCTGCCGGGCGCACGATTGTCGCCCATTTGGGTCACGGGGCCAGTCTGTGCGCGCTGCGCGCTGGCCGAAGCCTGGCCACGACCATGAGTTTCACCCCCGCCGATGGGCTGGTGATGAGTACCCGCTGCGGTTCCCTCGACCCTGGCGTTATCATCTACCTGGCCCAACAGCATGGTCTGAGTATGGAGGCTATCGAACGGCTGATCCTTCACGAATCCGGCTTACGGGGGGTATCGGGCATCTCCGGCGATATGCGCGAACTGCTGGCCAGCTCGGACCCGCGCGCAGCCGAGGCCATCGACCTTTTTATCTATCGCATTAGCCGGGAAATCGGTTCGTTAGCAGCGGCTCTCGGCGGCCTTGACGCTCTCGTCTTCACCGGGGGTATAGGCGAAAATGCTGCGAGCATTCGGGAACGGATTGTGGCTCAGGCGCGATGGTTGGGGGAATTCCGCGTGCATGTGATCGCCACCGACGAGGAACGGATGATCGCCCAACATACTCGCCGCGTCCTGGGGCTGGCCACAGCGAGCTGATCCCCGAGAACAAGTTCTAATACGGTTGGTGGTGTTTGCTGTCGTCTTCGGAACGAGCGTTTCTCCATGGCCGAACCGCCCCCCGACAAGCCCCATGTGCTGGTCAGCGATTTTGACGGCACCATGACACGGTACGACTTCTACCGCCTGGTGATCGCGACCCTGCTGCCCCCCAACACACCGGACTACTGGAGCGAATATTGTGCTGGGCGGCTGACCCACTTCGAAACGCTACGGCGCTACTTTGCGGCTATTCGCGCTACGGAAGCGGAGGTGCTGGCGGTTGTCGATCGCCTGGAACTTGATCCGCAATTGCCCGCCGCCGTGCAAGCCCTGCGCGCTGCGGGCTGGGAGGTCGTGGTGACGTCGGCTGGCTGTTCGTGGTACATCGAGCGGGTATTGCGCGCCGCCGGCGTCTCGATCGAGGTTCACGCTAATCCGGGGCGGTTTGTCGAAGGTCAGGGGCTTCTGCTGGAATGGCCGACCGATTCGCCGTACTTTTCGCCGCAGTTGGGTATCGACAAGGCCGCGGTGGTCCGTCGTTATTTGGCCGAAGGCCGGACCGTCGCCTTCGCTGGCGATGGCTATCCCGATATCGACGCGGCCCGGCTGGTGCCCGCGTCGGGCCGTTTCGCCCGCGACCATCTCGCCGAGGCCCTCACCCGCGCGCAACTGCCTTTCACACCCTTTCGTGTTTGGTCCGACATCGCCCGGGTTTTGCTGCAATCGCCGCTGTGAATCGCTCCGTTTTTCACCGGGAATACCCAGCGCCACAGCCGCGGGGCCGGGGTCACAAATCACCGCGACTCTTCAAGCCGTTGCTGGTCGTGGCGACCCTGCCGCGCCGCGGCTGCGGGGCCAGGGTCACAAATCACCCCGGCCACCCGATGGGACATCATCGCGGAAGCGTTGTTCTGTCCAGGGGTCGCCACGCATGTGGTAGCCGCCGTGTTCCCAGCTTTCCCAGAAGCCCGGGCGATCTTCTTCCATGAATTCGACTCCGCGGACCCATTTGGCACTCTTCCACGCATACAATCGGGGCACGACCAGCCGCACCGGGTAGCCATGCTCGGGAGTGAGGTCGTCGCCGTTGTGTTTGAAAGCGAAAAGGCAATCGTCCCCCAAGAAATCGTCGATGGGCAGGTTGGTGGTAAAGCCATATTCGCAATGCACCATGACGAATCGCGCCCGCGGGGAAACCACGACGTGCCGCAACAGTTCGCGGGTCGCAACGCCTTCCCACAGGTTATCGAGTTTGCTCCAGCGCGTGACACAGTGCATGTCGGCCAAAACTTGCACGCGTGGCAAGGCGGTGAACTCAGCCCAGGTGAACTGCTTGACCTGATCGACCAGCGGAATCGGAAAGATGGTGAAGTTCCACGTGGCTGGGTCGAACGGCGGCACTTCACCGGCATGCAAAACGGGCCATTTGTGCGTCAGCACTTGCCGTGGCGGCAGCCGCTGCGCGCGTCGCGTATCCGGACTGAGGATCGGTTCATCTGGCCTCATCACGTCACTCTCCTCACGGAACCAGCCGTGGTGCCAGGTCGCGATGACTCAGCGAGCGGAGAATCCGGCTGGCCCCTGCTGGCCCGTGTTGGTGATTGTACCTCTCAATAGCGCAGCCCGTTTTTGCGGATATGCACGGTGGGTTGCCCTTCCTGGAGGATAGCGCCGCTTTCGACGCGGCCGATGATGAGCGTATGATCCCCGGCCGCAATGCGCTTCTCCACGCGGCACAGCAAATAGGCATGCGCTGCGGGGAGAATCGGCGGACTTTGGGGCAGGCGCTGCACTTCCAGCCCGCTGAAGGCCGGTTCGTCCGGGGCGAAGCCTTTGCCAAAGTGGGCCACCAGGGCCTTCCCCCCTTCAGGAATGATGTGGACCACAAAGGGCGACTCCGTTACAAGCCAGTCGAGCAGCCCGCGTTGGTTGTTCACGGCCACGGAAATCAGGGGTGGGTCGAAGGAACATTGTTGCACCCAACTGGCCAGCATGCCGGTTTCCGCGTCACCGCGGCGCGCCGTCAGGATGAACAGGCCGCTGGGAATCCGGCCCAGGGCGGCCGCGAGAGATTCTGGGGTGTGTTCGGTCAGCGTTGTTGGTGGCATAGTGTCATGTTACCGGTCTTCAGGGGCCTCGTCTGCAACTGTTGATGGCGAGCACCCGAGAACCGGATGGGCGTGCGGCGATGGGCCACCTTCCCAAGCTGGCTTGGCGCAGTTCCTCACCCGCGGGGGTAGGGAACGGTAATCAGGCGATTGCCGCCGGGGTTTAACAGGGTGACAGCGGCACCGTCGGGCCAGGTGACGTTGATACGTTCGGCCTGGGTGCAGTCTCCGAGGCCGAAGTGAGCAACCGGTTCCATCTGACACAAATACCCGCTGCCGGCACAGATGCCTTTGATGTGCACCCGGCCACCGTATTCGGCCCGCACCACAGCGCCGCGCGCCGGAGCGCCGAAGCGCGTCAGCGGTCGCACGCGAATGAAATGGGGGGACGCAGTGCGGGCTTTGAAAAGAGCCAGCGGTTGCGCAGCGCGTTCCCCCCGCGCCACCAGCAATTCCAGGATGCCGTCGCCGTCGATGTCGGCCACGGCGGCTCCCGTGCCCATGCCGTGGGCATCGATCGCCGCGCCGGCGTCCATCAGCCGCAGTTGCACGTCGTAGCGACAAGCTCCCGATCCGACGGTGTGTGGACGAGCTGCGGACAATGACCCCGACGCATCCCGTGCCACATGCGCTTGCACCTCGACGCGAAAAAGCCGGTTGGGTTCCCCGATGTTGTTGAGGAACAGTTCGTCGTGGCCGTCGTTATCGAAATCGGCGGCGATCAGGGTGCGGGCGGCGGAAGGTAGAGCGAAACCGGGTGTGGCATGGTTGGTCCAGACCCCGTGGGCATTGCGTAGCATCAGGCGGTGCAGGCCATCCCAGTTGGCCCAGGCGAGGCCGAACGTGCCGCCGGCATCGAAGGCGGTGACACCGCGGCCGTGTTCGTCGCGATCGGCCAGCCGTAACGCCTCTGCCACTTCGACAAACGTTCCATCGCCCCGATTCTGGAAAGCGAGATTCGGCCCCTGTTCGTTGACACAGAAAATATCCGGATGCGAAGAAAACAGCGGTAAGGCCAGCACGCCGCGGCCACCCGGAACGTGCATCAGTCCCAGCGCCGGGGCCAGATCAGCCAAGGCACCGCCCGGGCCTAGCTCATACAACCGCATCGGTCGGCCATAATTGGCGACAAAAAAGCCATAGCGGCCGACCCCGCGCCGGTCGATCACCGCCACACTCCGCCCCGCGGCCAGATTGCGGACCGCGTGGTTTTCCGGTCGTTCAAACAAATCTTCCCACCATCCGCTCGGCTGCTGGTGGAAGAGCCGATCGGCAAAGCGTTTGGGACCTGCGAAGGTATCGGTATTGAGAACGTAGATTTCTTCCCGGCCGTCGCCGTCGAGGTCGCCGCCAGCCACGGCAATCGCCTGCCGTTCCGCATCCGCCAATTCCGGCGGGGCGACATCGCACAGTTGCCCACCCGACCACACCAATAACCGGTTGGGGCCGCCAAACCCTGCCACCACAAACGCCAAACGCCATCCCTCCAGCGCCACCACCGCCACACCGTAATGCAGCGCTGGAAAGTTGTTCGCAATCAACCCGGATACGTCGTGAAACATGCGGAGTTCTGCACCGCAACCTCAATGAGCCTTTGAAATGAACCTACTGTATGAATACTGAAGCGCAAACGAAAAAAAGTTGCGGAATATCGCCGCCGATGCCACGCACCCGGCTTTGCCCGCGGCCTATGGCAGTCACATGACAAGTTCCTCGCAGAATAAAGTCTGCGCCAGGCCTTGCCTGGGGCCTGTGGCAGCCCCAGGGGATACCAGTTCACACCGCGCAAGGAAACTCGGGCCTGGGTTCAACCCCGACGAAATTGCCTCAGCAGCTCGATTGTGCCAGTTCACACCGCGCAAGGAAACTCGGGCCAGGCTGCCCCCACCCAAGCAGCGGAGATTTCCGTCGCTGCGCCGCGCGGGCGTTAGGGTGGGGGCATTGGGGGCAGCGGTCGCGGATCGGCGGGGGCAACTCTCGCCACGTCCGCCGCCCCGGAACGGAGGTTTCCGTCGCCGCATTGTGCGGGCGTGGGCGCGCGCTCGGCACCGGCTCAATACAACTCGGTGATCGGCTGGCCGCTGGGCAACACGGGGATGGGGCGGCCATTATTGAGATACTGTTGTTGCGTGTCGATACCCAGATGCTGGTACAGGGTCGCGAGCATGTCTTGTGGCGTCTTGGGGTTCGATTTGGGGAAGGCGCCCTGACTGTCGGATTCTCCGACAACGCGGCCCCCCTGGACGGCGCCGCCGGCGATCGCGGCACTGAACACATTCGGGTAGTGGTCGCGGCCGGCGTCTTTGTTCACTTTCGGGGTCCGGCCAAATTCGCCCCAGGCTAGAACGAGGGTGGTATCCAACAAGCCGCGGCTATCGAGGTCGTCCAACAGGGCCGTGAAGGCCCGGTCCCACCGCGGGAGAAACCCCAATCGCAACGACTCAAAACCTTTCACATGCGTATCCCACCAGCGGAGATCGACCGTCACCAGGCGCACACCGGCTTCCACCAAACGCCGGGCCAGAAGCATCCGCTGCGCCCAGTTGGGCGCGCCACAGCGATCGGCGGCGTGGGGGTCGAATGCGGGCATCAGGCCGTAGCGCTCGCGGAGCTTGGCCGGTTCCTTGTCGAGGTCGAAGGCGTCGCGGGTGGCCGGTGCGGTGAGAATGTCCCAGGCACGCTGTTGGAATTGGTCGGTGGCGTCCATTTGGCCGGTAGTGTCGATGTCGCGGCGTAGGCGGTCGAATTGCTTCAGCAGGGTTTTGCGATCGGCCACATGGTCGAGGGTGACGCCGCGGGCCAGTTGGAAATTCGGCAGTCGGAACGGGCCGGGCACGGCCGGGTCGGCCTGAGTTTCAAACGGCTGATGTGCCACGCCCAAATAGGCGCTGCCCGTGCCAGGCACCATCCGCGGAATCATCACATACGGCGGAACGGTCAGCGACTGAGACCCCCAGTGTTTGGAGACAATCGAACCGATCGACGGATAGATGTTTTCGTCCGGGTTGGGACCCGGATTGTAGCCAGTGAAACAGATCTGATCCGCGGCACTATGCCCGGCATCGTGGTGATGCAAACTGCGCACAATCGACCACTTGTCCATCATCCGTGCCGACAGCGGCAGCAGATCGGACAACTGAATACCCGGCACTTTGGTATGGATGACGCCGAATTCGCCGCGAATTTCCGCCGGCGCATTGGGTTTCGGGTCCCACGTGTCGTGATGGCTCGGCCCGCCGCGCATCCACAACAGGATGACACTGTGGACCCGCGAACGGGGGGCGGATGGCGCGGTAGCCCCGACCCGGGTCTTCGCGGCCTCGGCTCGCAATAAGCCGCCCAGCGATAACAGGCCCAGCGCACCAGCCGTGACGAAGCCCCGGCGATCGAGACGGCGCAGGTGGGAACGAAATTCGCCACAGCCCATACGATTCACAGACATGTTGGCCCCCTCCCCCTCGACCCCGTTGCTGTCAGCGCTTGACACACAAAGGCATTCCCCATGGTGTCGGCCGTGCCCGCTATCCCTCTCCTCGACCCCGCTGCTGTCAGCGCTTGGCACTGTGTGTTCCTGGTGGAACATCTGTCCACGCGAGAATGTTCCGCGGCCACGGGCTATATCTTCGGGCTATATCTTCTCGTTTCGTTGGCCCTTGCGTGCGCGTGGTGACCCGCTGACCCCGATTCGGGTCACAACGTCGCCCATGTTAACTATACAAAATTATACACCATTGGTCACCAGGAATCATGGAGAATCATGGATCAAATGATGGCCGGCGGAATCGTCTCCGGAATCGCGTTAGCCTTTGAGCCTACCATTTCCGGGTGGCGGTTACTACTACAAAACGGGCATGATGTTACGGCCACAGCCCATTCTTGCCGCCGACTTCCCCCCACGGTACGATGCGACGAGAATGGCCCACGCCGCTTCGCTCGTTGCCTTCCGGAGACTTCTCATGAAACTGGGCATGAATTTGTTGCTATGGACCGGCGGTGTCACGGCGGAACACTTCCCCCTGTTTGGCAAACTCAAAGCTGCGGGATTCGATGGGGTGGAGCTGCCGATCTTTGGTGGCCAACCGCACGACTACAAGCCCATTCGCGCTGAGCTGGACAATCACGGCCTCCGCTGTACAACCGTCACAATTCTCACCCCGGATACCAACGCGATCAGTCCTGAGGCCGCTACGCGGCAAAAAGCTGTCGATTGGTTGAAAACCGTGGTGGAAATCAACCACACGCTAGGGTCGGAAACCCTCTGTGGTCCGTACCACTCGGCGATTGGCGCATTCTCCGGCGCTGCCCCGACTGCCGATGAAAAGAAACGCGCCGCCGACGTGTTGCGGCAAGCTGCGGAGTTCGCCCAGCAGGCGAATCTGACCTTGGCTATTGAATACCTCAACCGCTTCGAGTGTTATCTGATCACGACGGCTGCGCAAGCCGTGGAGCTGGTGAAGATGGTCGATCATCCGAACTTCCGGGCCATGTACGACACCTTCCACGCTCATATTGAGGAGAAAGACCAGGCCGCCACGATTCGCACGCTCGCCCCGGTGTTGGCACATGTCCACATCAGCGAGAATGATCGCGGCGTTCCTGGCACCGGACAGGTCGATTGGGATAGTGTCTTCACGACCTTGGCGGAAGTGGGTTACGACGGTTGGCTGACGATCGAAGCCTTCGGTCGGGCCTTACCGGATTTAGCCGCCGCGACGAGAATCTGGCGTGACCTCTTTAGCTCCCCCGAAGAAGTTTATCTCAAAGGCATCAAATTCATCCAGGAACAACTGGCCGGGCACCGTCGTGTGGGCTAGGCGGTGGAACTTCTGCCTCGCAAAACGGCTCCGAAGCCCTATTCTGATCCCCAACGGATTTTCCCCGGAGAACATCCCATGCGCTGTTTCTACTTCCTTGCCCTCGTGGCCGGTCTGGGCGGTGTCGCGGCGGCGGCATATGCCGATGAAAAAGCCGACGAGAAAGCCCTGCACGAATTGGCCGGCACCTATGTGCTGATCGGGTTAGAAGGCAAAGGGCTGAAGATTACCGAAGAGATGCTCAAAGATGTCGATGCCAGCGAACGCACGATCAAAATTCAAGGCCGCGAAATCATCGCCGTGACCAAAGGCAAAGACGACCCGGCCAAGTTCACGATCGATCCCAGCAAAAACCCACGGCATATTACCATTACTTCCACCAAAAATGGCCGGACCGAAACCAACTACGGCATCTACGAGTTCAAAGACGGCATTCTCACCATCTGTGCGACGGACATGGGGGCCGAGAAGGACCGGCCTACGAAATTTGAAGCCAGTGACAACGTCCTCATCATCCGCTTGAAAAAACAAGTGAAATAACTTGGGATGCGTTCGCTTCGGGCCACCAACCTCGACGCACCGTTATCATCCTCTGCGTGCTGGGAGAATGAACGATGATCCGCATGGCTGTGCGTGGTTTTCTGCTGCTGGTCGTCGCGGCCCTGACGGTCTCCGGTGGGGCCGACGAGAAAGCCAATCAAACCGACAAGATCGACAAAGCCGACAAAACGGCCAAAGGCCTCAAGGAACTCGAAGGTACCTACAAACTCATCCACGCCGAACGCGATGGCAAAGTGGCCGAAAAAGCCCTCCTCGAAACGGTCACCATCGTGATTCACGGCGACGAATTCACCCTGTCGTTCAGCCCCGACGATAAAAAAGTGGCCAAGATCAAAGTGACTCCCGATGACAAACTGTCCACTATTGATGTAACCCCGCAAGACGGCCCCGAGAAAGGCAAAACCTTCCCCGGTATCTACAAGATCGAAGGGGGCATCTTGACGTTAGCATTCAGTGAAAAAGGTGAACGGCCCAAAGAATTCAAATCGGATAACGAAGTGACGGTACTACAACTGAAGAAAGCGGAGAAGTGATCGCCGCCACCCGCCAGAGGCCGCCCGCGGTCTAACCCCGTTATGACGACCGCGGGGGCCACCTGAAGTGCCCACGGCCAGCAGCACCCGCATGCGCCCCCGCCCAAACCCTATCAGGAGTTCCCATGTTTTGCCGCCGAAAGCCGCTTGTGCCCATCGGGGCTGAGCATCCATGCCTCACCCTCTCCGGAGTTCCCTGGTTGCGCGGCATCGCCGGAGCCATCCTGGTCGCTGGGATGGCCGGAATGGCTCCGGCAGCCCCTGATCCCCACGACGCCGCCAAGCAACTCGAAGGCCAGTACGAAGTGGTTCAAATCCTGATCAACGGCCAACCGGATAAAAAACGCGACGAGGTCGAATCGTTCGTCATCAAAGACGGAGAAATGCGCGTCCGCATCAAGAACCGCACTGGCTCCGAAGACGCCCTCTTCGTCCTCGATCCATCCAAGAAACCCAGCCATATCGACATCCGCCCCAAAGACGCGGGGGCCAAAGAAACCAAAATTCTCGGCATTTATCAGGTGAAAGAAACCGACGACGGCACCGAGCTGACCATCGCTTTTGCCCGTGAGGGCGGCGAACGCCCCCAAGATTTCAAAGGCAAGGGTGAAGGGCATGTCGTTCTCATCCTGCTGCGCCGCAAAGCGAAATAGCGCCGCAGCGGCCCATCATCGGGGCCTTGGGGGGGAAAATCGCCGGTGGGCAATTGGCCTTCCCTCCTCCCCCAACCGCGCAGTAGGTTGAAGCGAACCGGGTGATCTGGCCAGCGCGGCAATGCCCCGTGTCCACAACACCCGGAAGGGCCGCGGGACGACAGACCAGGGGGGCACCATCACCCCCAGAGGCCACAACGGCCCCCCAACGGCCCCCCAACGGCCATCACTCGGAACCCTCGTCACGACACACTCGGGGACACCGCGCACCATGGAAGAGTTTTTCTCACAGGTCGGAACGATCATCGCCACGTTGGTCGATCCGCGCAACCTCAGCCATCCTGAACTGTTCCAGAAAGCCCTCAACCAACCCGGGGTGTACTGGGCGGCCCTGGTCGCGGTCACGGCCATTGTCTTCACCGAAACCGGCCTGCTGGTTGGTTTTCTGCTGCCCGGCGATTCCTTATTGGTGGTTTTGGGGATTGTGGCCCAACTGAGCGATTGGAACCTGTGGCCATTCATGATCGCCCTGTCGGCCGCAGCGATCATCGGCGATACGGTCGGCTATTGGATCGGCCATAAAACCGGGCCGGCGATCTTCAAACGCCCCGATAGCCGCTTTTTCAAGCAAGCCTACCTCCAGAAAGCCAAAGCCTTCTACGAACGGCACGGCGGCAAAACGATCATCATCGCCCGCTTTGTGCCAATTGTGCGAACCTTCGTTCCCGTGGTGGCCGGAGCCGCCAAGATGGATTACCGGACGTTCCTCTTTTACAACGTCTTCGGGGGTATCGGCTGGATCGTCAGTATGGTGCTCTTCGGCTACTACCTGATTCCCATCGCCGATCCCCCGATGCGGTCCCTGCTGGGGCAGCCCGATTTCACCTGGGCCAAGCATATCGACAAAGTCGTGGTGGTGGTGGTGATCCTGTCGATTCTGCCAATGATCTGGAAAGGCGGGCGGCACTGGCAGCAAAAGCGGCGGCTGGCCCGCGGGGTAAGGGTAAGCCCTGCCTTGCCCTCCGCGACAGCGAATGTTCCCAATACGCCTGGACGGCCGGTCGAAGCCGCGGCGGTGCCGGTCGAGGCCGCAGTGGCCCCCTCCACCCCAGCCAGCGCCGCACCCTGAAGCCGACCGCGGTCAGGCCCGCGGGCGGCCATTCCCCCCTGACCTGATCGCGTCAGACGTAAATCCTTGGGGAACCAGAATTTCGGTCAGGATGAACGGTGAAAGAAAGTGTCGGTCAGGATGAACGGTGAAAGAAACTGAAAGTGGTCCCTGGTCGGGAGTCGCACAATGCCCTGTTTTCGTTACGGTGTGGTAGTCGCGGCGATCGGCGGGCTGGTATTGGCCGCTCCTCCATCGGCCCGTTGGCCCCAGGCTACGGCCGATGACAAACCGGTGGTCGTGAAATTGGCCAAATTGTCGGCCACCGCCCCCGCGGACTGGAAAAATGAGAAACCCGCCAACCGCCTCCGCAAATACCAATTCAAACTGCCCGGAGTCAAAGACCACCCCGATGCCGAACTGACGATTTCGGGCGAAAGCCGACCCGGTGCTGAAAAGAACTTTGCTACTTGGAAAGCCACCTTTGAAGCCCCTGAAGGCAAAACCGTCGACGACATCAGCAAAACTGCCCAATGGACCCTCCCCAACGCCCAAGCCCACGTTCTCGACATCACCGGCACCTGGCGTTACAAGGAACGACCGTTCGACCCGAAATCGAAACTGATGATTCTCGACGATTGGCGCGTCATTTGGGTCGTCGTGGATGAGAAAGACGCCCAGGGGGAAATCATCGAAGCCCACCACTTCCGCCTCAGTGGGCCAGCGATCACGGTCGGGGCACACGCTGCCCAGTTCGAGCAGTGGATCAAATCGTTCAAGTAGTTGTGGCCTCGTACTGGATGCAGCGTTCCTGGAGAACTGTTATTCGAGCAGTGGATCAAATCGTTCAAGTAATTGCGGTGGGGCCAATAATTGCGGCGGGGCCAACCGGCGGTTCAGGCTGTACCGAATTGCCGATCACCGGCATCGCCCAAACCCGGAACGATATAGCCGCGGTCATTGAGATGGCTATCGAGCGCGGCCAGCACGATAGGCACCTCCGGGTGAGCGGCTTGCAGGGCGGCCACGCCCTCCGGAGCCGCGATCAAACCCACAAAGATGATCCGCGGTGTGCCGGCCTTCTTGAGAATGTCAATCGCGGCCACCGCGCTACCACCGGTGGCCAGCATCGGGTCTAAAACGAGTGCGACGTCCATCGGTGGTTGCGGCGGCAGTTTGTTATAGTAGGTCACCGGTTTGAGGGTGGTGTGGTCGCGGTAAAGTCCCAGATGCCAGACCACGGCCTCGGGCATCATTTCGAGCATGGCTTCGGCCATCCCTAAACCGGCCCGAAGCACCGGGACCAGCCCCAATCGTTCCGCGATGCGCTGTCCGGTTGTTTCCGCCAACGGGGTTCGAACCGAAAGCGGTTCGAGCCGTAATTCGCGCGTCGCCTCAAAAAATAAGCCGCGAGCAATCGCCGCGACCAGTGCGCGAAACTCCGGTGGGCGGGTCTCGGCCGCCCGCAATCGGGCCAACTGATGCTGAATGAGCGGATGAGTGGCAATCGCAACGGGTGCCGGCATCGAGTGTCCTCCCGCAATCACTCCAGTTGATAGCCTACGCCGACAGCTCTTAGTGGCGTCGCGGTGGAAGTTGGTGGCGGTCGAAGGCGCCGGGCATCAGTTCGCGCACCGTGTACTGAACCATGTCGCCCCGGAGGTTGACCAACAGGACTTCGGCCTCCGGAGCGAATTCCCACAGCAACTGCCGACACGCACCGCAAGGGGGCGTGGGTGTTTCCGTATCCGTCACCACCACGATTCGCACAAACGATCGGGCACCGTCACAAATCGCGCGGAAAAGCGCGTTTCGCTCAGCGCAGATCGTCAAGCCATAGCTGGCACTCTCGACATTGCAGCCCGGGAAAATTTGGCCATCCGCGCTTTCCAGGGCCGCACCGACGGCGAACTGCGAGTACGGGGCAAACGCCTGGGTCCGCGCCGCCCGGGCCGCAGCCAGAAGTCGATCGGTCATACGAGTTCCTCGAGCACTAGCGGGGTGTCCGGCGGCGGTGTTTCACCGATGGTGAAGGACCCTTCCAACCGCTCACGGGCTTCGTGCCAGCGCTGCACGTCGCGGTAGTGAACTTCGTAGATGGTGGCACCGGCGGAAACGAACTCCCCTGGCTTGGCGCGGCAGAGAATACCCACGGCGGGGTCGATCGTGTCGTCTGCCCGCTGCCGCCCACCACCCAGTAACAGTGTGGCGATCCCCACGTCCTGGGCATTCATCTGTGTTAGGAAGCCGCGGCGTGGGGCGACCACGGCCGCGGTGTACGGCGCGGTCGGCAACCGGTGGTAATCGTCGATCACGCGCGCGTCGCCGCCTTGCTGTTCGATACAGCGCCGGAAGACGTCCAGACCCGCTCCCGAAGCCAGGGCCGCGCGCACCTTCTGCTCGGCTTGAGCCGCATCACCCAGCCCGGCCAACTCCACCATCCGGGTGGCCAGAAGGATCGACAATTCACGGACATCGTGAGGGCCACGGCTTTTCAGAACTTCGATGGCTTCGATCACTTCCAACGTGTGGCCCACGGCACACCCCAGGGGAACATCCATAGCGGTGATCAGCGCCCGCATCCTCAGCCCGTTGGCCGTGCCGACGCGCAACAGCGACGCCGCCAAGGCCTGCGCTTCGGGCCGGGTTTGCATAAAAGCCCCCCGCCCACATTTCACATCCATTACCAAGCCATCGATACCTTCAGCCAGTTTCTTACTGAGAATCGACGCGGTGATCAGCGGTATACTCTCAACGGTCGCTGTGACATCGCGCAGAGCGTAAAGGGTGCGGTCAGCCGGGGCCATATCCGCGGTCGGACCGATCATCCCCAGGCCGACCCGCCGCAAGGCCGTACGGAATTCTTCCTCTGAAAGCCGCACGCGGAAACCGGCAATGGCTTCGAGCTTGTCGAGTGTGCCGCCCGTATGCCCCAAACCACGGCCCGACATCATCGGCACAATCACCCCGCAAGCCGCCGCCAGCGGGCCGAGAATGAGAGAGGTTTTATCGCCCACGCCGCCGCTGCTGTGTTTGTCCACCTTGGGACCGGCAATATCGCTCAGATCGAGCCGCCGACCGGAGTTGGCCATAGCCACGGTCAAGTACGCGGTTTCCGCTGGCGATAGGCCATTGAGATAAATCGCCATCAGCAGGGCGGTGAGATGGTACCTCTCCCAGCCACTGCCATCCAGATGCGCTGCGGCCGCCACAAAGGCATCGATTTGTTCCGGCGACAACTCGCCGTGGTCGCGTTTGGTGCGAATCACATCGCGGGGCCGCATCGGGAACACCTCATCGAATCCTTTTTTTCGATCATGGTGCGAACGTCAGAAATCCCAGACATCGCCATCGACTACTGACCTTCGCCGATCGCCGGTTTCGTGTCATTATTATTCTGGAAGTATCGGCTGTGGTACTTCGGTTGGGAAAAAGGAGGATCATGGGGTGAGTCAGCGCGCGGCGGTGGTGATTGCGGTGGAGAACTTTTTTGAGCTTGGCCCGCCGTTACCGTATGCCACCAGCGATGCTGCCGAGTTGCTCCGCACGTTGCCCGGTGCCGGCTACAACCCTGCCAAGTGCCTGCTCCTCACCAGTACGCGCACCACCAAAGCCGTGATCGAGTCCCACCTGCAGCGGCTGCCGAAACTTCTGGGGCCGGTCGATGCACTATTGGTCTTCATCGCTACCCGTGGCTTCCACCTGAAAACGAAGACAAGTTATCTGGTGTGTGCCGATACGATCCCCAGCGATCCGGCCGCCACGGCCATGACGGTCGCCGAGGTGGTTGCAGCCGTACGCCGCGTCCGCTGCCCGGAGGTGACGTTTCTTTTTGATGTCGAATCTCTTCCGGCGTTAGCTGAAGCCCCTGAACTGAAGCCGGGATTGGTGGGAAGCGAACTGGAAGCTCTCTTCACCGGGAAATATCCCAGCGCCTGTCTGCTATCGTGCCAACCCGGCGAGCGGTCGTTCGAGTCGGGGCAGCTGCGCCGCGGGATTTGGCGGCATCATGTCATACAAGCCCTGGCGGGCCAATGCGGACGCCGCCGCCGGGCAGACAGTACACTCACCGCTGCCGCCTTGCACGACTACCTGACCGAAGCCGTCCCACGTACACTGCGGCACAGTTATGAGACACCCCCCGAGCAAACACCCCGACTGTTGGGAGAAACGTTCAGCGCCGCAGTGATCGCCGATTTTCGGCAGCAACGTAGCACCGCGGCCGAAGGGTTGGATACCGCGCGTCTGAAGCGCGTCGTGCTGCGGGCCGAAAGCCACGGCCGAGTCAAGGAACTGGCTGGCTTTCGCAAAACCCACACGCTCCCCGAGCGCGCCAACGAATGGGCGCGGAAGTTCGTCCACCGGATTGGTGCCGCCGACATCCAAGCCGATGTAGACGCAACCTTCGCCCGTCTCCGTGAAGCCTTCGGCTACAGACGCAAAGAACTCGACGTGTCCACCGACCGCGCCGGAGTTGGTTTTATCCGCACCCCGGATTTTGAGTACACCGTATCGCTGGACCTGAACCCCGAACAACCCTCCGCGGTCATCTGGCGGCGGGAACTGGCACGGATGGCCAGCCTGGAACTGTTCCATTCGCCCCCCTTTCGCACGGTCTTCGGTTCACTCTTCGACCAACTGGTGTTTGAATTCGCAGTACCGGTGGATGTGGCCGAATGGGTCGATCGCATCGAGGAACAGCCACTGGCGGGAGTGAACGTGCGTGTGGCCAGCGATGCGGGCACAGCCATCATCACCCTGGCGGGCTTCCGCGGCCAACTGCACCTGACGCGTCACGCCGTCACCATCCACGGCCGTGCCGGCGACCCAGCGAGTTTGTTGGAACAATTCCTCGTGTTTCTGCGGAAATTTCGCGGCATTGGCGAGCCAGCTATGCTACCCCCTGGCTGACACCGCCGCCCGCCGCGACCAAGCGAAGACACGGAGGTTGTTCCTCCAGCCAGGTTCCTCCTGCTGCTGGCCCAGCCCCGGCTAGCGCTCCGCAGCGCAGTGCTATTGCTGATCCGATGGAGAAGCGGACGGGCATTATTGCGCGGTATTTCATGGCCGGGGCTGTCTACCCGCTGGGCGGGTGAACTGCTACGCTCTCATCACCACCTGGAATTTCTTCACCGCGAGGCCAGCCATGGCATTTTTCCCCGATGTTCCCAAGATCAGCTACGAAGGCCCCGAGAGCAAAAACCCCCTCGCCTTCCGCCACTACAACCCGGAGGAAGTGGTCGAAGGTAAAACCATGCGCGAGCATTTGCGCTTCGCGGTGTGCTATTGGCACACGTTCCGCGGCATGGGTGGCGATCCGTTTGGCCCGGGCTGTGCCATACGTCCGTGGGAAGACGGTACCGATTCGCTCGACATGGCCCTCAAGCGTGTCGATGTGGCCTTTGAGTTCATGGAGAAACTCGGGGTACCGTACTACTGCTGGCACGACCGCGACATTGCCCCCGAAGGAGCTAATCTTGCCGAAACGAACAAAAATCTCGACATCGTGGCTCGGCGGCTGAAGGAGCAGCAACAGCGAACGGGCATCAAGCTGCTGTGGGGCACGGCGAATCTCTTCAGCCACAGGCGGTTTGTTCACGGAGCCAGCACCAGTTGCAATGCAGATGTCTTTGCGTATGCCGCTGCGCAGGTGAAGAAGGCCCTTGAAGTGACCCAAGAACTGGGCGGCGAGAACTATGTCTTCTGGGGGGGGCGTGAAGGCTACGTCACATGGCTGAACACCGATATGAAACGCGAACTGGATCACTTCGCCAAGTTCCTGCACATGGCCGTGGAGTACAAAAAGAAAATCGGCTTCACCGGCACGTTCCTCATCGAACCCAAACCCCACGAACCGACCAGCCATCAATACGATTTCGACTGCGCCAACGCCCTGGCCTTCCTCCGCGGCTACGGCTTGGAGAAGGAATTCCGCTTCAATGTGGAAACCAACCACGCCACGCTGGCCAAACACACCATGGTCCACGAACTGATGTACGCCAGCATCCACGGCATGCTCGGCAGTATCGATGCCAACCGCGGCGACCTGCTTTTGGGCTGGGATACCGATCAATTCCCTACCGATCTGTACTTAACGACACAAATCATGCTGATTGTGCTGAACCAAAACGGCCTGGGCCGCGGCGGGTTGAACTTCGATGCCAAAGTACGCCGGGAAAGTTTCGAGCCGGTTGATCTGTTCCACGCCCACATCGGTGGGATGGATGCCTTCGCCCACGGCCTGAAAATCGCTGCCGCCATCCGCAAAGACGGCCTGTTGGCCGACTTCATCCGCCAACGCTATGCCTCGTGGGATAGCGGCATCGGCGCGCAGATCGAGAATGGCCACGTGACTTTTGAAGACCTCGAAGCCTACATCCTGCAAAAAGGCGATGCTGCGCCCAACGTGTCGGGCCGGCAGGAAATGCTCGAAAACATTTTCAACCGCTATTTCCGCTAACGCGCTCCATCGGGCAAGCCCGATCGGGCAAGCCTGACGCGACGTTCGCCCCTGTTTAGTCCGGAGCACCCGACGTGTACACACGACCTCTCGGCCACTCCGATCTGCACATTACCCCAATCGGCTTGGGCGCTTGGGCCATCGGCGGCGGTAATTGGGCCTTCGGTTGGGGACACCAAGACGACCGCGATAGTATCGCCGCCATTCACGAAGCCCTCGACTTGGGCATCAACTGGATCGATACGGCTGCCGTCTACGGGTTAGGCCATTCGGAAGAGGTCGTGGCTCAGGCCCTCGCGGGCCTGCGTCAACGGCCATATGTGTTCACCAAGTGTGCCCGCGTCTGGGATGAGAACCGGCGCATCGGCCGGTGTCTGAAAGCAGCCAGCATCCGGGCCGAGTGCGAAGCCAGCCTCCGCCGTTTGAAGATCGATGTGATCGACCTCTACCAAATCCATTGGCCCGAACCGCCCGAAGACATCGACGAGGGCTGGCAAACCTTGGTACAGCTGCAAAAGGAAGGGAAAGTCCGCTGGATTGGCGTTTCCAACTTCTCGGTCGAACAGATGGCCCAAATCGCCCGCTTCGGGCCGATCACCTCCTTGCAGCCCCCCTATTCCATCATCCGCCGCGACATTGAAGAGGGCATCCTGCCCTATTGCCAGGCCCACAACATCGGCGTGATCGCCTATTCCCCAATGGCCTCGGGTTTACTCACCGGCGCGATGACCCGGGAACGGATCGCCGCATTACCCGCTGACGATTGGCGCAAAGAGAAAAACCGGCATTTTCAAGAACCGCTTCTGACACGCAACCTGAAGCTGGTGGAGTTGCTCCACCACATCGGTGCGCGGCACGGTCGCAGCCCGGGGGAAGTCGCGGTGGCCTGGGTACTGCGGCATCCGGCGGTCACTGGGGCCATTGTGGGAGCCCGCCGCCCCGGCCAACTCCGCCAACTCATCGGTGCGGCCACCTGGCGGCTCACCGATGCCGAACTCCACGACATCGACGCCTTCCTGCAGACGCACCCAGCCTAGCCCCGTGGCCACAACACCCTCCCCAGCCCGCCTCGCCATCCATCACCCCCGCACGGAGGGACAAACACCCATGCCTGACTACCTGTGCCTAACATTGATCGCCAACCCGGGCGAGACCGAAGCCACCTTCAAAGGCCGCCTGACGGCATTTTGGACCCATCTGCTCCGCACCGCGCCGGACACCTACGCCGCGGTCTACGCGGAGGCCAAACAGTTCGACACCACCGACGGCTGCATTTCTCGCGCCTACATGGTGCAAGCCGATGCCGCCGCAACCGTGGCCGCAGCGCTCGCCAACCACGGTATCCGCGTCGCTCCCCTCGATCCCGACGATACTTACTCGCTCTACGAAGCCAGCGGCAGCGAGTGGTTCCAAATCCCGCACTGATACTGTCCTTCTTATGCCAGCGAAGGACTTATGCCCGCGAGCCGGCTGCGTTGCTCGGGCAAGCCACGGCCGGCGGAGACCCATCGGGACCACAGCGATCGCTTCAGGTTCATCGCATCGGCATGAAGCGAGAGCGGCCCCACCTTCGCCAGGGGATCACTGCGGTTGGAGAAGCTGTTAGGTGGCCCACGCGCTCAAAGGGCCGCCGCGGGCAAACAACGCATCGACACGTCGGGCCACCTCGGGATCAACTTCCAGCGGCGGCGGCATGTGGGGCTTAAGCCGGGCGTCGATCAGCACCGGTCCGCGGCAGCCCCAATGCTTGCGGTGGATAAAAGCTTCCACACCATGAACATCGCTGGCTGGATCACTGCGCGTAAAGACAACCCACAGGAAGTTCTGGAGCGAACGAGCCACGAAGTCGGCATCATCCACCACCACGATGAGCGGGAAACCCGCCAGGCTCGGCCGAACCGGGGCCAACGCCGTGGCCAGCCGCGCCAGATCGGGGTGCGGATCAGGGTTCAGCCCGGCGGCGGTCTCCGCGGTTGCGAACTTCGGCCCCTGGAGCGCAAGAATCCCCGGGCCGACGACGTGCGGCTCAGCAAAGCCTTCGGGTAGCGGTAACGGCACGGGTACCGTGGTGGCCAGTACGCGGCGTTTCGGACCCGCCGCGGCCACCACCAGCTTACTGCCCGCGTTCAGCCCCTGCCCCGCGGAATAGTCGAGGGTGTCGATGGTGGTTCGTGTATGAAAGTGCAAGTCCGCTTCAGGGTCAAACCGTTCCAACAAATGCTGCAAAAACGCCCCGATGTCGTGAATGTCCAGTTCGGGGGCATCTTCCTTGGCCACGATGAACAGGTACTTGGCCAACGATAATTGGCCCTGGCCGAGAATCGCCTGCGCCAGTGTCAGCAGTTCTTGGGGGCGGCGTGTCGCGGCATAGGGAACGTAGCGTTCGGAACCAATCGCCAGCAACAACGGGTGAACCCCCGCGGCATCGACCGCATGCACCGCATGCACCCCTGGAATGACCGTCGGAATGACTGGGCCGGTCAGTTCGTGAATCAGTTCACCAAAGGTGGTATCTTCCTGCGGTGGTCGACCGACCACAGTGAATGGCCAAATCGCGCCGGGCCGGTGGTAGACGCGCGTGACCCGCATCACGGGGAAATCATGCGTTAGGCTGTAGTAGCCGAGGTGATCGCCAAATGGCCCTTCGGGTTTGGTCCGCGTCGGATCGATATACCCGGTGATAATGAAATCGGCATCGGCCAAAAGAGGCAGCGAACGCATGCGCGTACCCGAGTTGGGCCATGGCAGTGGTTCGTCGGCCGTCAGGCGCAGCCGGCGGCCACCCAGAGCCGCGGCGAAAGCCAATTCGGGCAAGCCCTCCGGCAAGGGCATCACCGCCGCTACAGCCAATGCGGGCGGCCCACCGACAATCACGTTCACCGGTAAGGGTTCGCCCCGACGCACCGCCGCAGCATGATGAACGCCAATCCCGCGATGAATCTGATAGTGCAGACCGACCTCGCCATCTGGTTCGTAGTCATTGCCCGACAGTTGCACACGGTACATCCCGAGATTCGATTTCATCCACCCCGGCTGATCCGGGTGTTCCGTGTACACTTGCGGCAACGTCACAAAAGCGCCACCGTCGAGCGGCCAACACTTCAGTTGCGGCAATTGGGAAAGCGTGGTGGTGTGTTGGCGGATCGGACCATTGCGAACCCACCGGGGGCGTAGCCGCCACGCGATCAGCGGCAATTTCCAATACCGCCAGGGGCGTTTCTTCAAAAGGGCCGGATCGGTTTTGAGTTCTACCAATTTCCGCACATCATCAAGGGCATCGCGGAAGAGGAATTTCGCCCGTTCGAGGGTGCCGAAGAGGTTGGACACCATCGGAAACGGGGTACCCTTGACCCGGGCAAAGTACACGGCCGGCCCCCGGGCCGCATAGATGCGGCGATGAATCTCGGCCGCTTCCAAATGGGGATCGACTTCGTGTTCTATGCGAACCAATTGCCCGGTTCGCTCCAGATCAACAACAGCGTCTGTCAGATGGCGGTAACCCATACCCGAATGCCAGGGGGGAAGAGGCGACTCGAAAGTCTAACCGCGACGGGCCATGCCGGTACAACGTCCCGATTTTGGCCAGACACGGAAATTCGCGCCTGTGAAAAAGCCGTTCGTGTCGGTGTGCGAAGATTTCACAGTCGTAGAAATTCTCATTCACAATTTTCCGCTGCGAGTATTTGGAGACGGAGAAGCTGGAGTTTATGGTACGGTAACGGAGTGTTTTTTCTGCCCGCCGGCGACCTCTTGCGCAGGTGCGCCAGGATGAGCGACCCGCCTGAAGTGAACCACCGTGAGCGTACCGAACCCTTTCGCCTGTTGTTCGTGGCTGAAGTTTGTGGCCGTGGTTGTCGCGGCGGGTGCGGCCACGTTGTGTGTTTTCACCTTGCCGCCGGGGGTGGCCGGTCCGATCGTGGGGGGAATGGTGTTCGCAGCGGCGGCCATCGTCGGGGGGCTACGCAGGACAACGCCCCTGTGCCGTTCAACCCTGCCGGCCCCTACGGAACCTGCGGCGGTTTCCGATTCCCTCCCCACTTCGAGTGAAGCCCGCTTGCGCTTGCTCGAATCGGCCGTGGTTCACGCCAACGATGCGGTTGCGATTCTTGAAGCGGCTGCGGCGGAGTCCATCGGCCGCCGCGTCGTGTTTGTCAATGATGCCTTTTGCCAACTGACGGGCTATTCGCGCGAAGAGATTGTTGGCCGGTCGCTGCATCTGTTGCGCGGGCCGGAATCGAACCCCGAGACCTTGAACAAACTCCGCGCGGCGATGGACGCGGGGCAGCCACTGCGGGTTGAGCTGCGCAACTACCGCAAAGACGGCCGGCCAGTCTGGGTCGATCTGAGTGCGATACCGGTCACCGGTTCCAACGGCCAGATCACGCACTGGCTGATGATCCAACGGGATATCGACCGCCGCAAGGCCGCCGAACGGCGTGCGCGGCAAACCGGGTTACTCTTGCGGGCTATTATCGACGCTTTCCCCGGCCCCATCAGCGCCAAAGATCGCGACGGTCGCTATCTGGTCATGAACCAGTTCCAAGCCGACCTGTGGGGCATTTCTCCCGAACACGCCGTCGGCCGCACCGATGCCGAGCTGACGATGCCAGAATTGGCCGCCTTCACCGCCCAACGCGACCGTCACGTCCTCAACAACGGCCAACCCACACAATACGAACTCACCTATCCATTTCGCGATCCCAATGGCCAGCCGTGGTTGATTACCAAAGCGCCGTTTTGGATTCCCGATGGCATTGATAGTGAACCGGCCGGCCCGCGCGGTGTCGTGACGGTGGCCCACGACATCTCCGCACTCAAACAGACACAACAAGCCCTTCGTCGCAGTGAGGAACGCTATCGGCAACTTTTCAATGCCATCCCGCACCCGGTGTTTGTCATCGATGCCGTCACGCGGCGCATTCAGTCGGTCAATGAAGCCGCGGTGCGGAAATACGGCTATTCCCACGAGGAATTTCGGGAACGGTCGATGGCCGATATCTTGGTGCCCATCGAGGCCCGATCCCCCAGCGATTCCGGTACCTTGGGCTTGCCAGTGGCGACCCAGCGGCACCGTACCCGCAGTGGCACCGAAATCGAGGTTGAAGTCTCGTCGTTCACCTTTCATTTGGAAGGCCAGGCGGTACAACTGGCGCTCATCAACGATGTCACCGAACGCCGGAAGGCCGAAGCCGAACTGAAGCGTAGTGAAGAGCTGTTCCGCGGCATTTTCGAGAACACCTCGGCGGGGGTTTCGCTGACCGATGCCGAAGGCCGCTTCATGTCGTGCAATCCGGCGTTTGCCGCAATGGTGGGCCGGTCGATGGAAGAGCTGTTACGGCTCACGCCCGCTGCCATCACCCACCCCGACGACTACCCGGGCCAGTTAGCTCTGATGGACGAAGTGCTGGCGGGCCACCGCGATCGCTTCACCTATCCGAAACGCTACATCCGCCCCGATGGTGAAACGGTGTGGGTTGAACTGTCGTTTGCCGCCATCCGCAACGCCGCCGGGCAGTACGAATACGGCTTGGGCGTATCCGTCAATGTCACCGAACGTCGCTTGCTTGAAGAACAACTGCGGCAGGCTCAGAAGATGGAAGCGGTGGGCCAGATGGCCGGCGGTGTCGCCCACGACTTCAACAACCTGTTGACTGCGGTTCTGGGCAATCTCTCCTTGGTCCGCTTGCCCGACGACGACCCCAACCGGCCGTTGCTGGCCGCGGTGGAGCAAGCCGCCACCCGCGCTGCCGATCTGACGCGGAAATTACTCGGCTATGCCCGCCGCAATCAATTGGTCTTTGCTCCCGTGGAACCGTGGGATGCCCTCAACGAGGTCGCGTCCTTGTTACGCCGCACGGTCGATCCACGGATCCAACTGGTTGTGCAAGTCGCCCCCAACTGCCCCGCGGTTCATGCGGACCCGACGTTACTTGCGCAGGCGCTCATGAACCTGTGCTTGAATTCACGCGATGCCATGCCGCAGGGAGGCACTCTCACCCTCGCCGCCGAACCCATCGAATTGAGGGCTGACGATCCGCTGCCAGCCGGATGGGACGATCTCAGCCCCGGCACCTACGTCCGCTTCACCGTGGCCGACACCGGCGAGGGTATGAGCGAAGCGGTACTGACCCGCATCTTCGAGCCGTTCTTTACCACCAAAGGGATTGGTAAAGGTACCGGACTGGGCTTGCCCATGGTTCATGGCATCGTCAAACAGCATCACGGGTGGATCACGGTGCACTCGCGCGTCGGCGAGGGTACGCGCATCGACCTGCATTTGCCCGTCGTCGAAAGCACAATCACGCCGTTGGAAACCGATTTGCTCACGCGCACGCCGTTGGGTCCGAGCGATTCCAACCACGGCCTGCGTGCAGCGCCGACGCACACGATTTTGCTCGTCGACGACGAAAGCATGATCCGCGATTTGGGGCGTGCTGTTCTCACCCGGGCGGGCTTTCAGGTTCTCACCGCCGAGGATGGCCAAGAAGCGGTGGAACTGTACGCTCAACACCGCGACACCATTGAGTTGGTCGTTCTCGACGTGACCATGCCGCGAATGTCCGGTCGTGATGCCTTCCGCCACATCGTCGAGATGAACCCTCACGCCCGTATCCTATTCTCCACAGGCTATACGCAGGACGAATTGGAGGAAGTGGATAGTGCCGTGGGGCTATTGAGTAAACCCTATCGACCGCAAGAACTTCTCAGCGCCGTCCGCGCCGCGCTGACCATCACCCCGCAACCGGCCGCCTGAAGAGCTGTGGGCTGTTGTTGGGCGTCGCTGGACTTCGTGACTTGCACTGTCCCCGCACCAGAACCCGCCGGGTAGCGTCGGCTCCGAAAACCACGGCCTGGTCTGCGCCGAAAACCACGGCCTGGTCTGCGCCGAAAACCACGGCCTGGGCGGCCTTCGCCGGCATATCGCGTGGCACAATAGCTCGGCCACCGCCGGCCAACGTCTTCTCCGAAAACCACAGCCTCGGGGTTACGGCTGGGAGGTTCCACTTGCGAACAACCCCTGGGCGCACATCGTTACCGTGAATATCGCGTCGACCGCTTGACGGCTGGGAGGTTCCACTTGCGGACAGCCCCTTGGCTCGTCTCTTGCGCGGTGGGGCTGTCGATTGGAGGCGCGATGTTCCCCGGGAAACATCGACGCCAGTTCGAATGTCGCGCCGAAGTGCTGGTGGGCATTGAACATATGAATAATCACGGCGTTTTGACAATTTCTTCCCGAATGGGTCCGCGACTGCAACTCAACAACCGTCGACATCCACCTCCCCCCCAGGAACTGCGGGGGCCATCCCTATCGCGATCCAAGCCCAATCGTGGGCCGCAGTTGCGGCCAGCCTCCGCGGCAGCTGGTGACCCAGGCCAATCGCCGCGGCGAGGCTGCGCGAACTTTTTCCTAGCCGTCGGAATCGTATAATAAGGATGAGCTATCTGACGATAGGACGCCCACAAGGGGGCGATTTGGTTTCGACCGGGTAGCGGAAGTGTTTGGTGGCGTGTCGTGGTTGATCGGTTGGCCACGTAAAAAGCCGGTCGCACTATAACTGCTGAACCGCAGTATTCTCTCGCGGCCTAAGTGCCATGAGCCGCTTCGGTGTCTTCGCCTGAGAGATGCCGGTGCGGACGCAAGTCAGGCTCGCAGGAACTTGAGGGATGGGGCGACCTGTCCCGCTTCGGCGGCGGTTCCTGTTAAGAGATTCTGGCCGATAGTGACTGCGGGGTCCTGCCTGCCGGAACCCACAGCCACGAACGCGGCATGATCCCCACCCGGGAGGCATGCCGGACATCGACAGGCTACACACGTAGAAGCCAACACGGAAGTACTTCGGGACCGGGGTTCGATTCCCCGCGCCTCCACTATCCAGGGATTCGTTATACAGACGTTCGTTGCTATACGGACGTTCGTTTGCCTTACCATCTCTCCACGCGGCCATTTCGCCGCTCCATCAGGTCTATCGATCATGTCTGTCTTTCTATCATGTCTTTTGCTCATGTTTTGTCCCAGAAACGCTGTTGGTAATTGCCGGTCCAACAATCGCTCTGGATGTCCGCACTGTTTTTGGACAGTCTGCGACCACAGCGAGGCGACCAGAGCAAGGGGACCAGAGCCAAGCAACCAGAACCAGGGACAGACCTTTTCGCCCAACGCTGGCGGCCTCTGTGCCTGTCAAGTTCAAGGATGATGGTTACCCAAGAGCCAGAGTTCGACGGTTTCGCCCAACGCTAGCGACCATCTGTCCGCAGCAGCTGGGTCGATCACATCCATCAGAGGATTGTCGTGTTCAGCACGGCCTGGAAGCCCTCCATTTATCAACTACCGAGTTTGCAGCAGTGCTCAGCCAACAGTAAACTCGTAATCAACGGACATCCAGGAGCTGTCATGGGACAACTATCATTTGCCCACGTTTTCCAACAATTAACTGGCCATCCGCCTTTTCCGTGGCAGCAGGCGTTGTACGATGATTGGTTCGCCAAGGGGAACATCCCGCCTTCGTGCAACTTGCCTACGGGTCTGGGCAAAACCGCGGTGATCGCCGTGTGGCTCATTGCCCTGGCCAATGGTGCGAAACTGCCGCGGCGGCTCGTTTACGTCGTCAATCGCCGTACTGTGGTCGACCAAACCACCGCCGAAGTCGAAAACTACCGCACTCACTTACGCCAAGCCGGGCTTGACGAGCGACTGCGCGCGTTATACGTCGCTGGACCACAGGCCAACGAGTTTCCCTTAGCTATCAGTACACTCCGGGGGCAGTTCGCCGACAACCGCGAATGGAGTGCCGATCCTTCACGCCCTGCGGTCATTTGCGGTACCGTCGATATGATTGGCAGCCGCTTGCTTTTCAGCGGTTACGGTGTGGGGGGGAAGGCCAAACCGCTGCATGCGGGGTTTCTCGGTCAAGATACACTTTTGATTCACGATGAAGCCCATCTCGAACCGGCTTTTCAGAAACTCCTCGAAGCCATTCGCGATGAACAACGACGCTGTCCCGATTACCGCCCGTTGCATGTTATGGAACTGACGGCCACCAGCCGCGGCCATATCGCCGCATTCGGCCTGACGGACGCCGATAATACCCATGAGGTCGTCCGTCAACGGATCAAAGCCTGTAAAAAACTGCACCTGCACGCTCTGGCAGACCCCAAGAAGGTGGCGGAGGAACTGGCGAAAAAGGCAAAAACCTTCGCGGACAAGAACCGGGCGGTGGTGGTGTTTGCACGGACGGTTGAGGATGTTCTCAAAATCGCTGAAAAACTGCCCACCGAGCGCGTTCTGACGCTCACCGGTACCATGCGTGGCCGTGAACGCGATCGTTTGGTCGAAGAACCAATCTTCCGGCGCTTCCTCCCGGAAGGTTTCTCCAACGAACCCACCGTGTACCTGGTTTGTACCGCGGCCGGTGAGGTGGGGGTGAACATCTCAGCAGATGATCTCATCTGCGATCTGACGCCCTTTGACAGCATGGCGCAGCGGTTGGGCCGGGTCAATCGCTTCGGCCTGCGTGCGGAGAGCGAAGTTCATGTCTATCACCCCACCGCGTTCGACGACACACCTTACGAGCAAGCGCGTCAGCAAACACTCCAGTTGCTGACAGACCTCAACGGCGAGGCCAGCCCCGAGGCTCTCAACCGCCTCGATGTCCAGCGCCGCCAGGCAGCCTTTACACCGCCGCCGCTGATTCTGCCCGTCACCGAGAGTCTCTTCGATGCCTGGGCTTTGACGACCATTCGCGAACCACTCCCCGGCCGGCCGGCCGTCGAGCCGTACCTGCACGGCTTACCCACCGAATGGCAACCGCCGGAAACGCAAGTCGCCTGGCGGGAAGAAGTAGCGCTCATCCAAGGCGACGTGTCGCAGATGTACCAACCAGCCGATATCCTGGATGCCTACCCCCTCAAACCTCATGAATGGCTCAAGGAGCCGAGTTACCGGGCGTTCAAACACCTGGCGACAATCGCCCAACGGTATCCCGAAGCCCCGGTGTGGCTGGTCGACGACAGCGGAACGGTGGAAGTTCTCACCCTCGCACAGCTGACTACCAAAGACAATAAGGAGCGGATCGAAGGGAAAACGGTCTTGCTGCCCCCGTATGTCGGCGGTCTCACCAGCCAAGGCTTGCTCGATGGCAGCGCCGAAGCCCCCACCGAAGGTTCGCTCGATATCGCCGATATCCCTGGGGAGCGCGTGCGAGTCTGGAGCGATGATGAACAGTTCGAAGCCAAAACGGCGGGTATGCACGCCCTGCTCACTATCACTTTCTCGACCGCCGACGATGAGGACGCGGAAGAACGCCGTTGGGAGTGGTTCACCCGGCGCAATGAGGGGGACAAATCCGCACAGCGCCCGGTTTTGTGGGAAATTCATGTCGCCGATGTGGTGCGTCAGGCGGAACGTATTGTAGCGGGATTAGAACTCGAACCGGCCCTGGCGTCGGCCCTTCGGACGGCTGCCCAGTACCACGATCATGGGAAGAGACGCAAACTCTTCCAACAGGTTCTGGGCAATGCCCACTCCCCGCAACGATGGTTGGCCAAATCGGGCCGACGTAGCCTGCCGGTGCCAGAAACCTACCGCCACGAGTTCGGTTCGCTGTTGGATGTGGACCAAGAACTGACCGGTGAGCACCGCGACCTTGTACTGCATCTGATCGCGGCTCACCACGGCCGAGCCCGGCCGCATTTTCCACAGGAGGAAGTCTTCGACCCGGACCGACCACAAGCGCTGGCGGAACGGATGGCCGCCGAAGTTCCGCGTCGCTTCGCCCGCTTGCAACGGCAATACGGCCGATGGGGTTTGGCCTACCTCGAATCGCTGTTGCGGGCTGCCGATTGGGCCGCCAGCGCCAACCCCTCCCAATTCGTCGACGACGAAGGATGACACCCGTGAACGCCGCTGATCCGCAACCACCGATGAGGGCTTTTTCGTGTAACAACAGACGATGATGAAGATAACGCCGGCAAACGCCGCTGATCCGCGACAACGCGGTCAACCTGCACAAAACCTGGGGCGGATGATGCGCGCGAACGCCGGTGATTCCCCCTGGTCTGGCCCCAGTGGCCGCCGAGAGGAGCATTGCCGGGCTATCCGCCGGTGTCGACTGCCGGTGTCTACTGACTGGAGGGCGGATTCTTGCCAACCGAAATGCCGGGGGGTGGTGGGAATGGGCAACGATGGCAACGATCACGGAGGGCGGTGGGAATGGGGAACGATCCTGAGAGCTGCCCCTGCACCTACCGCTCAACACAAGGTTGCAACTGATAGCTGTTGGTCAGCGGCAACGATGAGGAGTGCCGCCTCGCCCCAACGGCCCCGAGGACGAATCGGTCATGACTGCCGCGAATCCTGCGATCCGTGTGAACGTGGACCCCACCAACCCGGGTCAATTCTTCGCCTGTTGCGGCCTGTTGGAACTGGCCGATCGACTTTGGGCCGGAGCCGAAGGCGGATTCGCCGAAAACGACCGCCAATTTCACCTCCACTGTCCGGGAACTCTTGCGGAACTTGTCCGAGCCATCGCCACCGCCCAATTGACACCCACCCGCAGCGACGATCCATTGGCCACGCCATTTGTTATCGGTCAACCGTTTCGTCCCTTGTCCATCGATTGGTGGGAAACCGACCGCACCGGCGCCAAAGACCTCAAAGTGTGGGCCGGCACCATGGAAAGCTACGGCATCGCTAAGGCCATGCAGCACGCCCTGGATGATGAACGATTCTGTCAACCCGATCTCTTCGATGTGGGTTTGGTCGTCATGAATGCGGACGAACCCGACAAGAAAAAGGAACCTTACTACTACGACGCCCGCCGTGCGCCCAACGCTCATTCGCGCGATACGGGGTTTTCAGCCAACGACCTGGGCCTGACCACAACCGCCTACCCCGCAGTTGAGTTGTTGTGCCTTATTGGCCTGCAAGTGGCTCGACCCGTACCCACCAAAGAAGCCCGAGTCTACGACTACTTCACCTGGTCGATCCCCTTACCGACCAACTTGCTCCTGGCCGCCTCCTGTGGGGCCTTGGCAGTCCCGGGCCGCCGTGGCTACCGCTTCGAGAATTGGTTCCGGACAGGTCAGAAAAAACACAAAGCTTTCCGTCCCGCCATTCCCCTTCCTTTGCGTGGAGATTGACTCATGGCTGATCTGGCTCAGTTCGACCACTATTTGTCACCCGATGGCCCCACGGCCCTGGTCATTCGCGAATATCTCATGCCGGTCGAAGGCCGCGATGGTGTGGTATTTCCAGCCACCTTTGCCGCCGGCGATGGCTTCCCGGGCGGGTACAACATCGATACCGACGCCCACGGTAACAGCGTCGCCCTGATTGATAGCGTGGGTTCGCAAGCCAACCGCATCGAGCCAATTTTCAAGGAACCACAGTATCGCCATCTGGTTCCGCAAATCGTTATCAAAGCGGGTGATAAAACCATCCACCTGCTCGACGCCGGCCACCGCGCCGGCGATGCCATTGTGCGTTGTTCGTCGCTGCAGGAAAAGCTCCAAGAGGCCTTTCATGATGTGCTGACGGGGAATGCGGAACCGCTGGCGAAAATCGCCCCGACATCGCTAGTTTTTGGTGTGTGGGATTCCCGCAATACCCAGGCGAAGCTGCCGCGGTTAGTCGCTTCAACCATCCGGGCTTTCAACGTTCAACCCCTCCACCGGTCGGCACAGTACGTCCCCGCGATCGATTACGTGCAAGAAAAGCTTCTGGATGAACCCCCCGACACCAAAACGAAAGACGCTTACGCGGTGCGCGGCTTCATTCATGTCCCGGCCACATGGACCCACGGCGGCGTGATCGCCACAGGCGGTATCCGTCGCGATGCCACCCTCAGCCTGGCCGCCCTGCGATTACTGCGCGCCAAAGCCAGCGAGGAGAAAAGCCCAGACAAGAAGGAAAAGCAAAAGGAAAAAAAGGAGTCAGTCAACGAAGAGAAACTCGCCAACGAAAAAACACAGGCCCTGCAGCGCTACATTCTAGGGCTGGCGTTGGTCGCATTCACTTACCGACCGTCGGGCTATTTGCGGCAAGGATGCCTGCTCGTTCTCGACCCCGAAAAACCACGGGAATTCGCGGAAGTGTATCCCGATGGCTCGCGCCGCGAGTGCACCATCACCCACGAACAGGCTCTCCAATATGCGACGGAAGCCGCGCAAAAGTTCGGCGTCGGTAACAACGCCGAAATATCGTTCGAGAAAGAGAAAGCCCAAGCGGACGTGACCGAAAGTGGTAGCGACAAAGGCAAGACCAAAAAGGCTAGCAAGAACAAAGCGTAGACGGAGAACGGTCATGTCGAATCATTTGTGTTTCACCGTCCGCTTTCTGCAGCCGCTGTGTCATGGCCGCGGTGATGGTGATGAACCGGAGTGGCCGCCGTCGCCGCTGCGGCTCTTTCAAGCGCTGGTCGCGGCCGCGGCTGCGCGCTGGAATGAGCGGCATCGGCTCACGTATGCCGTCCCCGCGCTAAAGTGGCTGGAAGTCCAACCGCGGCCAGCCATCGTGGCGGCCTCAGGGACCGTCTCATCGGCCCCGTACCAGTTGTACGTTCCCGATAACACCGCGGATTTGCTGGTACCGCAGTTCAAAAAAGGGATCGTGGATGCCGCCGTGAAACGCACGGAGAAGATCGTTCGGCCCACCCATCTGGCGGGGGATGCGGTGCATTACCTGTATCCGCTGCCAGCGGAAGGTTGTTCCCACTTCGAAGTGCTGAAAGCCGCTGCCCGGAGTATCACCCACTTGGGCTGGGGCATCGACATGGTTGCAGCCGACGCTGTTCTTCTGGCGGCACGCGATGCCGACCAATTGCCCGGTCATCGCTGGTATGAAGTACCCCACGGGGGCTTGCCGCTGCGTGTGCCGCGGTCTGGTACGCTGGACGCACTCATGCACAAGCACGCCGCGTTTTTGGAGCGCATGAGTACGGATGTTTTTCGACCGGTTCCGCCGCTGACGTATTTCGAGGTGGCCTGCTATTACTCACCCACTGTCGGGGGTGGTGCACCGCCACGGCCACCGCTGGCCGCGTTTGAAATTCAGCGCACACTCGACGACCGCGAGCGCAACCCCAGCCGGAGCCGGTTCCGACCTTTTCACCATGTTCACCGTGTCGCCTCCGTTGCCGGGATGGTGCGTCATGCCTGTGCCAGTGTGGCCGAACAGATGGGCTACAACCGCCTCTGGATCGACCAACACATCCTCGGTCATGGCGATGACAAAAATGGCCAGGCGACGACCAACGAACGACTGATGTTCCTGCCGCTACCCAGTATCACGCCGCAAGGGGTCAGTAGCATTCGCCGTGTGCTGATCGTGGGCTGGGCGGGTTGGAACGGGTTTGCGGACCTGCGGCGGCGCCTCAATGGTGCGGAATTGATCGACGAGCGAAACGGTCAACCTGTCGCAGTGCTGGCGCAACTGGCCACCACCGACCCACAAATTCAGGAATTTCTTCGGCCCCACCGAACGTGGACCACCGTCACACCGGTGATTCTGCCCGGTTACGACGACCCCGACCGGCTGCGGCGGAGGTACCAGAAGCGCCTCGCGGAAGGGACCGCATCAGCCGCACACCAGCGGTATTTACTGGAGCGCCTCAACGAGCGTCTCGAGGCTCTGCTGCACAGAGCCTTTGCCCAAGCCGGGTGGCCGTCGGCGATTATGGCCCAGGCGGTGTGGGAGTATCGCGGCGTGGGTTGGTACCCCGGCTTGGCGTTGGCCCGAGAGTATCAGCTGTCAAAGATCAACTACCCGCGCTACCATGTTCGTGTGACATTTCAGCAGCCAGTCGGTGGGCCTCTGGTCGTCGGGGCCGGCCGCTACCGCGGCGTGGGGCTGTTTGTCCGGTGTGAGTGAAAGGTTGAGTGCCGGTTTGTCGCTGTACCGATGGTCGCCCGTTATGCCCCGGCGTGGCCGAGCAGTTCCGTGAGAAGGTTGTTTTTCGGATAGCTATGGCCGAGGTGTTGGCGGAAGCCTTCGGCGAATGCCACACCAGCAGCGCGGCCTTGGGTTGCCGCCCACTGTTGCATCGACTCCACCAAATTATCGACCCCGTGGTGTTTGCGTAACCACGCCCGCTGGCTTTCATGACATTCCAACATCCGGGCTTTGGTGGCGATCACCGCGCTGATGTCGATGCGGAAGCCGGGAGCAATCGGTTGGCCGAAGGCATCCACACCTTCGAGCGGATCACAATAGTATAGGTGCGGGATGTGATCGAGCGGCGGGTGAACATGGCGGCCATACAGAAAGTTCGGGATCGGAGCCGCGAAGGTCGCAGCACGGACAATTTTACTGGTTTGTTCGTGGTCGAGGTGGTAATCGTCGGGGCTGTGGGTGAAGACGACTTCGGGGCGAACGGCATTGAGCAGACGGACAACTTTTTCCAAAGCCGGTTCGTTGTAGATGACGCGCAAATCGCGTTCTTCGAGGCAGTGGTAGGTGGCCCCGATCGTTTGCGCGGCAGCTTTGCCTTCGCCGCGGCGAATGCGAGAAATTTCCTCCGGGTTGTGTTCAGCGGAACCGCAATCCCCGGGGGTCATCGAGGCCACATGGATGGTCCAGCCGTGCTCCTGGTGCAGACGAATGAGGGTGCCGGCGCAGAGGAATTCGGCATCATCGGGGTGGGCGAGAATCGCGATGGCAACGCGTGTCATGATGGTTCCTGGCAATGGTTCGAAGATACTGGTGTGCTGACGGGGTGAAAGGTTGGTTGCTGGTAACCGCTGGGGCGGGGGGTCGCGACCCGAGCAAGTCCTGACCATCGAACCAGAAGTTACTCCGGCGTTGGTGGTAACCGCTGCGGCGGGGGTGTCGCTGCCCGGAGGCCCTCCGGGGGGGGTACTCCCCGGGACGCGGGCTGGTACTGTTTCTCTGGTACTGTTTCTATTGGTGTCGGTGCCCGGGGGCGCTGGTGGGGGCATTGCCGGGGGCACGATGGTGCGGCTTGGGGTTAGCGATTCGGCTGTTCTTGGCTGTCGGCGGGGGTGAGTGTGCGGCCAGCGCGCCCCACGCCTTGCCGCGACCGCACCATCTCCTTAATCTCCTCGCGAATCCACGGGGTGCCGTCGCGGGTCAGCGAGCCGACAAAGGGTGAGGAGAAGTCGGCATCGCCGACATTTTCGACGACGAACCATTTGATTTCTTCTTTATTGGCTGAGGGCCACAAGGGGTCGATCTGATCGGCGTTGTCTTTCACAAACGGTTCGGTGAGGAACGGAATCAGGCCGCTGGCGGTGTGGGCGATCTGATTGGCCCGTTCCAGGACGCGCGGATCGTGTTGGACAAGCAAACGGAAGTAGCCGAGTTCGTATTCGTAGGTTTCTTCTTCGGTGCGGTCGCCGCGGTCGGGCGGCGGCAGGCGGTGGAATTTCGGGTTTTTGTCGAGAACTTCCTTCC
Source organism: Gemmata sp. (assembly GCA_025055115.1). Lineage (GTDB taxonomy): Bacteria > Planctomycetota > Planctomycetia > Gemmatales > Gemmataceae > Gemmata. The sequence goes on along the minus strand of JANWYJ010000071.1, from coordinate 34,232 downwards.
ACAATTTCAGCCCTTCTTGGTAGAGGCGGAGGGCCTTAATCGGTTCGGTTTTGGCCCGTTCGGCTTGCCAGAGGAGTTTGCGGGCCTGCACGGTGATGGGTCGGCCGTTGACGGTGTAGGCTTCGGCTTCGGCGGCGTGGAGGAAGTAGCCGAAGTTCGTCACACTGCGGTTGGTTTGGTAATACTGCAAGGCGGTCGCGGCCATGACGCGGCGGCGCAGGTTGGGATCGCTGATCTGTTCGAAGCTCATGGTGGGTGGCAGCGGGCTTTGGTCGCCGGCCAGTTCGCGCAAGCGTTGCAATTGTTCGGCATCCAACGACATGGCATTGGCTTTGCCGTGGCGTGTCCACATTTCGGCGGCGCGTTGCCACTCTTCATACGACCATTGCCGTTCGGTCCCAACGACGACATCCAAGGGGCGGGAGCGGGTGGCATCGGGGAACCACCATTCATCGGGCCGTTCGAGGGGATCGTCGATGCGCCAGCCTTCATTATCGAACCAGCCTTCTTTTTGTTCCACTTCAGCCGCATAGCTTTGGGCGCGGGGTGCTCCTTGGCGGAAAATGATCATCATGGGCAGCCGCGGGATGCGGTGTTTGGAGGGATCGTGGCCGCCGACGCCCGGCGGTGGGGTGGGGCCGGGGATCGGTTCGCCGCGTTCGTCCTTAAGTGGCGGCGGCAACAGCACCAAGGAGTAGGTGAACCAGGCCCGGGCGACTTTGAAGGCGGAGAAATAGCCGCCGGGGGAGGAGGCATCGTCGAGGGTGGCGATTTCGGGGTGGGCTTCGTCGGGGCCTTCGTTGAAGCGCGGCGGGAGAACGGGGAAATACTTATCGGGTTCGGGGTCGGCCAGTTCGTCGGTCCAGTTGCCTTTGGCATCTTTGCGATAGCGGCAGGGGAGTTCTTTGTAGTTGGCTTCGAGGAACTGAATGACATCCTCTGGGGTGGGCGCGCGGAGCTTTTCAGCGGCCTGGCGGGCATCCATGCTGACGTTATCTTTGCCGCGGACACGGCGGACAAAGTGCGGATGCTTCTCGCAGAAGCGGCGGAAGGCGTCGCGGTCCACGACTTTGATGGCCGGATTGTCGTCACTGGGGCGGCGGAGGTTATCCGGGTTACGTTCGCTGGGGGGCATGCAACTGAGGTCAAACAGGCAGCGGAGGGTTTCAACATTATCCGCCACGCCGAATTTGTTTTGGTAGTAGAACGCGATCTGATAGCGCATATCGGGCGAGCGTTTGTTGCGCCGTTCCCCTTCGGCCAACAGCTGAATGCCGCGAACGATGTAGTAGTACATGTCGCCGCTGCCTTGCATTTCCACCGAGACGTTATAAGCAATGTTCCAGCTTTGGAAAATCCACGGCGTCACGAAGTTGGGTTGCAGCTTGGTGACCCAGCGGACGCGGTCTTGGAACTCGTGGAAATCGTTGCGTTTTTGCTTCTCAATCGCCGACAACCACAAGGCGGTGACCACAAAGCCACGCGAACCGGTCAAAGCCAAGCGGACGGCACTGCCGCTGACCTCGACTTCGGTTTCGTTGGGGTCGAGGTCCCACAATTCGAGCCGTTGAGCCTGGCTTTGAATGGTGTGCTGGGCCAGCCAGCGGAAAGGTTGCGCGGCACTGGCCGTGGAAGTGCCCAGGGGCACGGGAATCGTTCCCCGCCAAACCATACTGACGGTAAACAGCACCACAATCGCCGCCAGATAACTGGCCTTGCGGATGGAGGCAGCGCGTTGAAGCGGATTCATGGCAGTTTCCCCGTCGTCAGTGGTCGGGAAAATGGCGCGAAATTATTACAAAATAAGAAGTTACGACTTCTCACCCGCTAGGCTGGTCACCGGAAGCGCTCCGGGGCCGCCGACGGTCGGCTCTAGGCCGCAACTTCCCGGGATTTCATCAAATAGTACCCCAAGACCGCCCAGGGCAGTAAGTAACCGAACGTCACGATCACGTTCACCACCAGGTATTCTGCGTTGACGTTGTAACCTTCGGCGACGAAATGCCCCCAGCTGAACGATTCCACATCGGGGATCATGTTCTGGACGCGGCGAATCACCCACGCGGCCCCTTTATCGCCAAACAGCAGAGCCTTGGTGCCCACCGTGTCGGAGATCGGCGTTGTTGGCTGCTCGGCTTTCACCAGTTGCGACAGGCTCTGGAACGGACCGCCAATATTGCGGTTGGTGGCCAAATCGTTCAGGTGATCGGTAAAGAAGCCGATGATATAGATGCAGCCAGTGCCCAGCAGTGCCAAAATGCCGCTCAGATAAGTACTTAGGGCCACAGCAATCCCCACAACCATGCACAAGCGGCACCACAGGCCGATCATCGACTTGAGAAAGTTGTACCAATACGGCCGTTCATTGAGCAGCAAGTATAGATCGGGTTCAGCGACCCCAATGAGCTGGCCGGGGCTTTCGCATTTCACATAAATGCTCAAGCGCGGCAGGGGCTGGCCGTTAGCATCTTTGGGCAGCTTGTCGGCGGGGGTGGCCAGGGCATTGCGAATCAAGCCGGCGGGAATTTCGACACTCATCGGTTTATAATCGAATACTTCCTTGCCGGCGATTTCGTAGTAGCCGAATTCTTCGGTGATCCTGTTGGCTCCTTCCCAATTGGGGGTACCGGGGCGGGCGTTGTCGTCTTTTTGCAACGGTCCCATCCCTTGTTGGCGCAGTTCTTTGGCCCGGGCTTCGTATTGGGCTTTGAGTTGCGGATTGGCCCAGTCCCACTCACCGTTGCGCAGTTGGAAGGCCTGTTTGTCGGGTTGCAGCAGGGGGGCATTGTGAGTCACAAATTGGAATTTGACAAATGCACCGCGGTTCTGCTCCCCTTTGGTCATTTTGAAGATGTCGAAGGTGAATTCGACACGCACCCGATCGCTTTTGGGATCGCGGACCGTGGCCAATTCCGCCGGGACCGTGGCGAAGTGCCAAATCGCCCGTTGCGGGGAATTCTCGGCCCCAGCGATGTAGCGGCGATAGTCGAATTCCCGGCCCACATTCGTGCCTTCAAACTCCTTCTTCTCCTGCCGGTCCTTGGCGACAAGGCTTTTGAACTCCAGTTTGCCACGATAGGGCACCCGGGCCGTGTAGGTTTCGTTTTTCGCCGCCTCGGAAAAGTTGCTGGTGGTGATCAGCACCAGACTGACCCCCGTTAATGCCAACAGCAGCAAGGTCATCAGCGCGACATAACCAACAAACCGGCCCAGCACCATCTCGAAGCGTTCTATCGGTTTGGAGACCACGGTGAAAATGTTCAGATTCTTGATGTCGTTGGGAATGCCAAACGAGGCAATAATGATGGCGGGCACCAAGACCAGGAAGCTGAGAATGACGGTCACCACGGTGGTCATCGACCGCAGTTCGTCGGAAGCTTTCGAGTCGGCCCCAGCGAACAGTTGCAGGGGGAACAAAAACGGCAGGAAAATGATCAAGAAAATCCACAGAATTTGGCTGCGGATCGCTTCCTTGAAGCTAAGTTTGGCAATCGCCCAAATCGGCCCTTCCGCCTCAAACAGCATCAACAGCAGCAGGGCACCAACGAAGACCCCCACCGACACAAGCAATATACCTGTCCAAATATTGGTCAGCCGTTCATCACCGACGGCCCACAGGACCGCGCCAAGCGCCACATACACGCCCAACGCGATCAGCAACGCGACGACGCGCCGCGGCGTCAGCAGATCGGCGGCATAGCCGCGGAGGGTATTCAGGAAGCGGGCCAGCCCGGTGAAGTTAAAGGAAAGGTTGCGGCGGAGAATGCGGAACCCGTCGCGGGCAAATGGTTCGCCCAAGCCCAGGATGGCTAACAGTCCGGCCACCGAGAGCAAGAGAGGTTGTAGCTCGGTGTGCAGCGCAGGGGGGATCGGTTTAGCCGTTTCGCCCGGCGGCGGCGGCGGTGGCGGGGGGGTGAAGACCACGATATCGCGGCCCGCCAGTTTCACCACTTGCGGCAAAAAGAACGTGACCAACGTCAGAGCATAACAGACCAGGCTCAAAGACCCCATCAGGAGCATCCACCGCGACACCGGAACCCGAAGGCGTTCCGATTGCGATTTATCGGTGGGAATCGACAGGGCATAAACCAAGTAAATCGCCAGCCCCACGGCGGCGAACCCGCCGGCGTCTTGCAGCCAGGCTTGGATCAAACCGGGGATTTGACCGTAACCCCACGGTTCGCCGCGATCGAGTTGGAGAATGCCAAACAGCGCCGACATCGGGGGATTCCTTTGACAGCTTAGCTCGGAAGTTGCCAGTTTTACGACCGCGCCGTGGCGGCAGGCAGGGCGGCCGCATTACTCTCCTCGGGCGGCAGATAGCGACGCCCGGGCCGGGCTTTCGATTCTTCAATAACCCGCAGGAACAATTCTTCGAGCGTACTGGACGGGTGGCCGATGGTTTCCAACGTGCCGCCGTGTTTGCGGAAAACGGCTTCTAAATCGGCGCGCAATTCGGCCGATTCTTTGACCCCGCGGGCGCGGACCTCGACACGGACCGCGTCTTCCACCAAAGTGGATACTTTGCCCAAGGTTTGGAGGTCGCCGTTGTACAGAATGGCGATCCGGTCGCAGACATCTTGAACGTCTTCCAGCCGGTGTGAGCACATCAACACAGTTTTGCCGCGTGCCCGCAGATCAAGAATCAGGTCCTTCATCCAACGGGTGCCCAGGGGGTCCAGACCCGAGGTGGGTTCGTCGAGAATAACCAGTTCTGGGTCGTTGATAAGGGCTTGGGCCAGGCCGATCCGCTGCCGCATCCCTTTGGAATACTCCTTGAGAATGCGTTTTTTGTCGTTGGCCAAGCCGACGCGCTCAATCAGTTCCGCGGCTCGTTTTTTGCGGACTTCCGGGTCGATATTGAACAGCCGCCCGTAGAAATCCAGGGTTTCTTCGGCATTCAAGAAGCGGTACAGGTACGATTCCTCCGGCAGGTAGCCAATCCGTTCGTTCTTCTCAACCTTGGCGGCCGGTTCGCCAAAGACAAACGCATCCCCACTGGTGGGAAACAACAGCCCCAGGAGCAACTTGATGGTGGTGGTTTTGCCGGAGCCATTAGGCCCGAGCAGGCCGAAGATTTCGCCCCGGTAAATCTTCAAATCGAGGGCGTTGAGGGCCGTTTTCTTCTTACGGCCCCAGAAGTCGCGGTAAATCTTCGTCAGACTGCGGGTCTCGACGATGAGGTCTTCAGCCATGGGGCAGTCTCCAGCCAGCGGCGCGCAGGCGCAAGCCTACCTACCTAGAATCGCGACATTCATGATACGCACTGCCCAGCACGCCGGTTCGCGGATATCGTAGTAACCGAACCGGCGGTGGCGAGCGAGCTGTCTTGCAAAAGCGTGTCAAAGGGCCGCCGTGGTGATCCGCCAGCCCGACGCGGGAGGGTCACGGCTGGGGCCACGCGGTCCACAAGCCGGTGGCTCTGTCGGATGCACAATCCATTCCTCCAGAGGTCACAGGTGTGACGAAAGAACCGCGGCCAGGGCCTATGAAGAAGCTGTCCGCCATTGAACATGAATTCGGTGTGCCGTTTCCCGGGGTGATTCTCGAGCCGGCCCGCTGGACCCAAACCGCGCTCAAGGCCATGCCCGCAGGGCAGCTGCACTGGCCGGAATTATTTGGCCGCTTGGCGCCGGTGGTCCTGGATATTGGCTGCGGTAATGGCCGGTATCTGATCAGTTCGGCCCTCGCCCGGCCCGATCACGACCATCTGGGGGTGGATATTCTCCCGGTGGTCATTCGCTATGCCCGCAAACGCGGCAATCAACGCGGTTGTACCAACTTGAAATTCGCGGTGTTGGGCGGCCACGAACTGCTCGAAAAACATGTCCCCCCCCACTCCGTCGCAGAAATTCACTGTTATCATCCGCAACCGTACTATGATCCGGCCCAGATTCACCGCCGCCTGATCACCCCATCGTTTCTCGCGTTGGTGCATCGCGCGCTGGTTCCTGGGGGCCTGTTCGTCATCCAAACCGATAACCCCGGTTATTGGCAGTACATCCGCGCGGTGGTACCGGTCTTTTTTGACTTCGCGGAGCAGCCCGGACGTTGGCCCGATGCTCCGCAGGGCCGTACCCGCCGGGAAATCATCGCCCTGCAGAAAAAACTGCCGGTTTTCCGCGCCGTAGCCTTCGCCCGCCGCGAGTACAGCGCGGCCGAAGCTGTCGCGCTGGCCGAAACGCTGCCAGCGCCCACCTTCGCTGCCGACCGCCGCCTCCGTGACCTCGACCGTTTCGCGTAGTCTTGTGGAACGGCTACGATAAGCTCGGGGCCAACCCCTCGGCAGCACGTTCCCTTAACTGGAAGCACGTTCCCTCAACTGTTGGTGCCTGTGATCAATCTCACCGATATTCCCCGACTGGCCCGCAGCCTCAGTCGGCTTATTGAGATTACCCGCACCCTAGCGAAATACGGGCTGGCCGATACCCTCGCTCGCTTGGACTCACGCTTTGTCCGCCGCGTGACGGCCTTCACGGGGCTGGCGAAACTCGCCGAAGGTTCCCGCGAAACCCGGATTCGCCTGGTGCTGACCGAACTGGGCACAACGTTCATCAAATTCGGGCAAGTCCTTAGCACCCGACGCGACCTCGTTGGCCCAGCCTTGGGCGATGAATTGGCGCAGCTACAATCCCACGTTCCGGCCGACCCCTTCGAGGCTACTCGAGCCACGATCGAGGCCGAACTCGGCCGCCCGCTGGAGCAACTCTTCAAACACTTCGAACCCCAACCCGTGGCCTCGGCCAGTATCGGGCAGGTGCATCGGGCCATCCTCCCCGATGGTCGCAAGGTGGCGGTGAAGGTCCAACACCCCGACATTGCGCGACGGATCGAAGATGATTTGGCCATTCTCCACGAATTGGCTTTCCTCGCCGAACACTATCTGCCGGAATTTCGCCCCTACCGGCCGGTGGCGGTTGTGGCTGAGTTTGAACGGGTCTTATGGCGTGAACTCGATTTCTGCCGCGAATTGCGGCATTTGCAACTGTTCCGCAATACTTTCAAAGAGAACCCAAGTATCCGCTTCCCCGAGCCGCATCCGCACCTTTCGAGTCGTCGCGTGTTGACGATGGAATGGTTCGACGGTATCCCCTTCAGTCAAGCGGAGGCGATCACGGCCGCCGGCGGCAATCTGGGTGAACTGGCACGCCGTGGTGCTAAAGCCTTCCTCGACATGATCTTCCGCGACGGCTTGTTCCATGCCGACCCCCACCCGGGCAACGTCTTCTACCTCCGCCCCTGCTCCCAATACCCCGGCGGGGCGATTGGCCTGATCGACGTCGGCATGGTCGGCCGCATCGACGACCAGATGCGCGAACGTATCGACCGCGCCGTCACCGCGGTGCTACGCAAGGATTCGGCCACCGTGACAGAATTGATCGTCCAAGTGGGCGACGTGCCGCTTCGCTTCGATGTTGCGGCCTTGGAGTGCGAAGTCGCCGAACAAATCGCGTTCTATCACGGGATGCCTTTGGAACAGTTCCAACTCGGAACCGCCCTCAATGAACTGACGGAAGCCATTCGCCGCTACCACATCCTGCTGCCAACACCCTTGGCGTTGTTGCTGCGGGTGCTGGTGATGCTGGAAGGGACAGGTCGGCGGCTGGCCCCCGATTTCAACCTGGTCGAACTGCTCGAAGATTACAGCCGTTGCGGCGCTTGGAAACGCCTCTCGCCCCGACGCACCGTGTACCGCCTCCTCAGCACCCTGCAAGATTGGGACGACGTACTGCGCACACTCCCCCGGCATGTGGGGCACCTTTTGCGACGCCTGCAACGACAAGAATTGGTGGTGCAGCTGAGCCACCGACACCTGGAACCGTCGGTGAATCGCTTGGTCTTCGGTTGGATTATCAGTGCCTTGTTTGTCGGTTCTGCCATGCTCTGGGCAGCGAAAGCCCCGCCGTTGTGGAACGACATTTCCATCGTTGGGGCGGTCGGTTTCATTATCAGCGCCATCTCGGCCTATCGCTTATTGCGGGCCATTCAACACTCGGGCAAACTCGAAGACCCCGACGAAGCCCCCTGACGGAGCCAACCACAAAGACAACCCCCGTGTTGATTCCGTTAGATTGCCTGCCGATGATGCCGACGAAGCCTCCTGACGGTGCCAGCCACAAAGACACCCGCCGGATCAGCATACCGCCCCGGCGGGTAGCGGATGTGGCAGCTCATCGCCCCGATGAGATTTCGGCATCTGCCTGTGGGATCAGCGCCGTCCCGGCGGACGGCGGATGCGGCGGGGGTGGCCGGCTCAACCCGCAGGGGCGGGGGGCGCGGCCGGGGCGACAGCGGGGATTTTCCCAGTAGCCGCTAACCAGGCCCGCGCCAGCGCCAACGTGACCCCGTGTGGCCCTTCACCGTCGGCGTGGACGGTTGTGCCTTCGGCGGTGAGGGAACCGGTCCATGTCCCATTGGCCCGGCGGGTGATGGTCATCTGCGTGCCCGGGGGCAGTTGCCGGAAGGCTTCCCCTTTTTTGGGAATGGCTGCCGCGGCTTGCCGTTGTGCTTCGTGGAGCTTGGCCACGCACACTTCGCAGCGGGTTTTCTGAAATTTGGCCAGACGCTGGGCCCGGTAGCGATCGACCGCGTAGTGTTGGAATTCCCGTAAGCAGCCACAGGCCCGGGCCACCAAGGGCCGCGCAATGACTGGTCCTGACGGTTGCCCCATCCGTAATCCCTTTCTGCCAGATGCGTCGGTAATCGGACTGAAGGTATTATTTATCATCAAGTTATGTCGTGATGGCCCGGTGGCCACGGCAGGCCGCGCGGACACCCGAGCTTACGAGGGCGGGGCGGTCTGGTGGGCCAGGGCTGCATCGATGCGGGCTTGCAGTTCGGGAGTGATCTTCCCTTTCCCTTTGCAATCGGGATATTTGGAACACGCCAGATAGAAGCCCGGGCCGAAGCGCGACTTCATCAACTTGAGCGGAGCGCCGCATTCCGTGCATTCCTCGGTGATTTCCACCGACGGAATGACGGATTTCTTCTTATCGGTTTTCGCGGGCGGCGGAGGCAAGAGGTCCTTGAGCTTTTCGCGTAGCTCCGCGTTGATCGACTGCGTCGCCCGGCATTGGGGATAGCCGCTGCAGGCCAGAAAAGGTCCGCGCCACGAACTTTTCACAATCATCGGCGCACCGCATTTCGTGCAGTGGATGCCGGTTTCGGGCGGACGGACCGGCTGGCCGTGTTCATCACAATCGGAGATGAACTTGCACTTGCTATCGGGGCATTGCACGTACTTCTTTCCGGCTTTGCTGGCTTTCAGCAATAGGTTGTGCTTCTGGCAGCGTGGGCACAGATGAGCGGTCGGCAACGCGGTGACAACCGGTTGGCCATCGGCCCCGAGATTCATGGTGGTGGGGCACTCCGGAGCACCTTCACAGGTGAAGAAGGTTCCGAAACGGCCTTCTTTTTTGACCATGAACTTGCCACAAGCGGGGCACACGATTGTGGTCACCGTCGGCCCTTCGATGGGTTTGCCATCGGAGCCGACTTTATAGGTGCAGGGGTTGTGTTTATCTTTCCAGCCCGTGCAACCGAGGAAGTAACCGCCGGTTTTGGCGGTATAGCGTTTCTCCAAGAAGCGACCGCATTTGGGGCAGACCTCGTCGGTGACGGTCCGTGGCGATTCCATCTCCTTGTCGGCTTTCTTGAGGTCCGCGGAGAAGGGTTCCCAAAATTCATTCAAAACATCAACATACTGATATTTCCCCGTTTCGATTTCATCCAGCTCATCCTCAAAATGGCTGGTGAACTTCAGATCCATGATTTTGGGGAAATGCTTCACCAACAGATCGGTGACGACTTTGCCAATTTCGGTGGCGTAGAAGCGGCCTTTTTCCTGGGTCACATAACCGCGTTTTTGGATGGTGCTGATGATGGTGGCGTAGGTGCTGGGCCGGCCGATGCCTTCTTTTTCGAGGGCTTTGACCAACGAACCCTCATTGTAGCGTGGCGGCGGCTGGGTGAAGTGTTGTGTTTCAAACAGATCGAGCCGCTGCAGTGTGTCGTGGACCTGCACGGGGGGTAGCTCGGGTTCGTCGGACCGGCCGATGGGCGGTAGCACCCGGCGGTAGCCGTCGAAGCGGACGACGCGGCCACTGGCTCGGAACACCCCCCGCCCGGCGGCGATCTCGTAGGTGGTCACTTCCAGTTCCGCGGGGTTGCATTGGCTGGCGACAAATCGCCGCCAGATCAGTTCGTAGAGGCGGTACTGATCTCCGCCCAAGCCGGCGGCTTGGGCGCGGGCGGGTGTGAGCGTGACATCCGTGGGGCGGATGGCCTCGTGACCTTCTTGGGCACTTTTGCCCGACTTATAGACGTGGGGCGTAGCGGGCAAATACCGCGGCCCCAAGCGGCTATCGGTGCGAATGAATTCGCGCACCGCTTCCAGGGCATCGTTCGATACGCGGGTACTGTCGGTGCGCATGTAGGTGATGAGGGCCGTTTGGCCCAAGCCTTCCAATTCGACGCCCTCGTAGAGCTTCTGCGCGGTTTGCATCGTGCGGCTGGCGCTGAAGCGTAGGCGAACGTTCGCTTGCTGTTGCAGGGTGCTGGTGGTAAACGGCGGCAGTGGCCGATCGAGGCGATTTTTCTTCTCCACTTTGGCCACGACAAACGGCACCCCTGCCAGCGCTTTGACCACGTCGTCCGCAGCTTGTTCGTTGGGCAGTCGCGGTTCGGTGCCGTCCCATTTGGTCAGTTCGGCCAAAAACGTCTGTTCGGGCGGGGTGGGCAGACCGGTGAGCAGGGGTGCGGCCGCTGCTTGGGAGTCGCCATCTTCACTGGGGGTATCGCTGGTTTCGACATCGACGACCGGTTCGTCGTCCCCCAAGGTGTCGTCTTCGGAGGGTTTGTGCCACTCGACTTTCTTCGGTGCTTCTTTCTTTTTGGCGAAAATCTTGGATTGGGCCGGATTCGCCGTCCACGGCACCGTCACACCCTGCGGGGCCAACAGCGCGGTGATCTTCCAATACTCTTCGGGTCTGAAGGCCTCGATTTCCCGCTCGCGATCCACGATCAGCTTGACGGCCACCGATTGGACGCGGCCGGCGCTGAGGCGACTGGCCACCTTCTTGCCCAACAGGTTCGACAAGGGAAAACCGACCACACGATCCATCGCCCGGCGGGCTTCTTGGGCCGCGACCTTCAATTCATTGATCTTTTCGGGGGAATTGACAGCCTCGGTGATCGCTTTTTTGGTAATTTCGTTGAAGCGAATGCGGAAGGTTTTCGAGGCGGGCAGTTTCAGTTCATCGGCGATGTGCCAAGCGATCGATTCGCCTTCACGATCGGGGTCGCTGGCCAGGAGGATGCGGTTGGCTTCTTGGGCGGCCTGGCCAATTTCTTCGAGAATCTGTTTGGGGCTGCGACGGCGACGCCCGGGCCGGTCGTCCTCGCCGCGGCCATCGTCGACGACATAGCGGAGCTTCCAGCCGCCGGCGATGTCGATGCCAGCGACGGCTTCGCCTTTCTTTTTCGACGTATCCAGATCGCGAACGTGGCCATAGCTGGCCAGCACGCGGTAGCCAGGCCCTAAATACTTGTTGATCGTCTTGGCTTTGGCGGGGGATTCGACGATCACCAGATCGTAGCCGCCGCCCGCCCGTCGCGCAGCCCCGTTGGCCGTCGCGGACGCTGTTTTTTTCGTTTTGGGCGTCGCAGCACGCTTGGTGCGCTTCGACCGGGCGGAAGCCGGGGAGGATCGTCGGGACGCGGGCGTGTCGGTCGCCGGTTTCTTCCGTGGCGTTGGCACTCCATCAACTCCGTCAGCTAGTGAGTTCCGAATGTCGGCCTGTCGGGGGTGGGCATCCTCAGCGCTCTTGTCGGCACACCATAGGGAAGCGAGCCGCCGACGGCGAGGCGTCGGGGGGGAGAGGTTTTCCGGCACCTGCTGCCGAGTCGCGCTGATTCCAATTGTTCGGGTCACTACAATCACTACAATCGCTATCGTTCATCACCCTTAGTACAGCGGTACGCGAACTGTCAACCCCCCCGATGGGTTTTTGTGGTCGGCGCGGTGGCCGTAACTTGAGGAACGACAATGGCCTACAATCCTTTCAATATTTTTCGCCGCAACCAAAAAGCGCTGTTTGCCGTGCTGACCGTCTTCGTGATGATTGTCTTTACGCTCTCCAGCGGGGTGGCCGGCGGCGACTTTTTTGAATCGTTTGCTCGCTGGCTGGGTTCCCGAGGCACGCGTGGCGAGGCCGTCTGCCGGATCGACGGACGAACCATCTATGAAAGCGATCTCGACCGCACTCTGCAAACCCAGCGGCTGATGGCCAACCGCTTCATGTTCAACGCTGCTTTGCAAACCACCAGTGCCCTTCTGGAATATGCCAACTCCCAAAGTTCCCGGCTCAGCGAACCCGGCAAAATGATGGCCACCGCCGCCCGCCGGGCCTTAACGAGCCTCGAACAGATGAGTAGCCCCGAATTCCGCAACAACCCGCAACTGATGCAACTGATTTTGCCGCAGTTGCTGCAACAGGTCCAACAGGCCGAACAATTGATTGATACGACTCTCGATTCCCCCGCCACCAAAAGCGAAGATAAGGACGTCGCCCGGGTTTACCGCACGATCTTCAACCTGCGCCGCCAACTGCAGCAATCGGGCCAAGAGCGGGAACACTACTTCATCAATGCCCCCAATCGCCACCGCCGCGATCAGATCGAGTTTTTGCTGTGGCTGAACAAAGCCGAACAGCTGGGTATTCGCTACACCCGGGCCGATGTCGATCGGCTCATCCAGCGGGAATTCTATGGCTTTTTCAAATCGGATGTCGATGTTCGCCGCTTGCTGCAACAAACCATGCCTGGCTTCACGATGGAGAAGTGCATGGAGGCGCTGGCTCGGGAATTTCAGGTCCGCACCGCGCAAACGGCGGTGCTGGGTTACTCGGGTCGTTTTCATAGCGCGCCGGCGTATCCGACCCCCTACGAAGCCTTCGAGTTCTACCGCGACCAATGCAGCCCCACGGTGTACGAAGTGATTCCCGTTCCCGCCAGCGCGTTTCTCGACAAAGTGACCGGAACTCCCAGCGACAACGAAATCCGCGATCTTTTCCGCAAATACGAAAACGACGAACCCAACCCCCGCAACGAGACTCCCGGCTTCAAAGAACCGCGGAAGATTCGCGTGGCCTGGTTGGGTATCACCGGCGACGAACCCTACTACAAGACGCTCGCCACCGAGCAGATTCGTATCGGTGAAGTGATGGCAAAAGCATCGGGGATGCTGACCGTGCCGGTGCCTGGAGCGCTGGATACCTGGGCCTTGGCCGCGGTGGCCCCGTTATCCCTGAAGGAACCGGCCATCACGGCGGCCTACAACCGTTACCGGGAGCAGTTCAACTTCCAACTGCGCAACGCCTATCACGATGAACAAGTGCTGGTGCGCGACCTGTTGCCATCCAGTGTGGTGCGGCCCGGGGTGTTGGCCGCAACAGTGGGTGGCTGGGTGGGCCAAACAGCCGGTGCCGGCAACCCGATAACGGCCCTGGCGGTTTCTCTAGCCGCTCCGATCGGTTACGAAATTCGCGACCGCGTCAAAGTGGGCATGCCGCTGGTTTTGGGTACCATCCCCAGCCCCGGAGCTTTGGGCACCACGCTCAGTGGTGCTGTGACGGCACAGGCCCTGTTGCCCCAACCTCTGCCCATCGAATCCAAACGCGCCGAATTACTGCAAGAAACCATCGACGCCCGCGCCCGGGCTTTGGCCTTCGGCGAAGAACCCCGGCCCGGCGAGTTCAACTCGACCCGACCCCGCGAGAAAGGTGACATCGCCCGCTTCATCGACGAGCTGAAAAAACTCGCCAACGACGGCCGACCCAAAGACAATGACAAACAAGCCGCTGAAAACTACATCCGCCAATTCATCACCACCCGCGGGCTGACCCGCTTCGGCGCTTCGACCGAACCACGCGATGAATGGAGCCTCGAAGACGATCCCGGCTTGCAAGAATTGGTGGAAGCCCACCGCAAAAGTGTAGTACTCGCGAAATTACAAGCCGCCCACGGCGGCGTGGAGCCTTACTTCCCCTTCGGCCAGTCGTTCTTCTGGAAAACGGAATTCTCGCTTGGCGGAACGCTCCGCAGCCCCACCAGCGGCCTCTATCTGGCCGAGACGTTCCCCCCGCGCGCTCGCGACGACCGCGACGGCGACCCTCGCTATGTCGTCTGGCGGACCGAAGACATTGCCCCCAAGAAAATGAACGTGACCACCGCCCGCGACGCCGTCATCGCGGCCTGGAAACGGATGGAAGCACGCAAACTGGCCCGACAATACGCCCACCAACTGGCTGATGCCATCCGGGCCTACGAGAAGTCCGACCCCTACTTCCTCGGACAATTCCTCGCCGACAAAGCCTTCGCCTTCCAACGCGACATCACCCACCCCAAAGCCCTGCAACGAGCGCGGAAGTTCCGCATCAGCGACGTTGCCCCGTGGGTCAGCCGCCCCTTCCTCGGCGGACTGCGGCCCTTCGAGTTGCCCGAATCGGAAAACATCCCCTACCCCACCCCCCAGATGCGGCAAGCCCTACTCGACAACCGCGACAAACCCGCCAAAACGGTCCTCGTGCTGCCCGATGCCCCCCAAGATACCTTCTATGTGGCCACACTGATCGAACGCACCCTCAAAACCCCCAGCGATTTCAAAGACAACGTCTATTCCCGCACCGGCAATGCCCAACAGATTCTCGCGCTGCACCGCGACGAAGTGATCAAACGCTCCCGGTCGTCGGTGATTGATCTGCTCAAACGCGAGTTCCGCTACGAAGAAACCGACGAGCAAAAGAAAAAGCTCGACGACAACGCCCAAACCGGCAACCGGAATTGGGATTAGGTGTGTGAACCACACCCGCGCAGACAGCCCGCCAGAGTAGGTCGGTAACGCGGGACCCTTTGCAGCAACGATCGTTGCGCGCCCGACACGGATCACCACCAGGGGGCGGCATGGTTTCTGGAGGGGCCGCTTGTTTGCGCAGCAACGATCGTTGCGCGCCCGACACGGATCACCTCCCCAACCTCAACAGGCCGGAACAGGCTGCAACTAGGTCCGCACAAGCCCCAGCTCCCAGGCCGTGGCGGCTCGTGAAAGTGTCCCCCCGACTTGATACCGCTGCAAGCTCCCGTGGTCGATCCCCGTCACAGGCTGTGGCAGCTCGTGAAAGTGTCCGCCCGACGGGGGACTATGGTCGGTGACAGAGGATCGGGCCAAGATCGCCGACGGGTAAAGAACCGCCGCTAGTTGATAATGTCCTGAACGACCCGGCCGTGGACATCGGTGAGCCGGAAATCGCGGCCCGCGTAGCGGAAGGTCAGCTTCTCATGGTCGAGGCCCAGTTGGTGGAGGATAGTCGCGTGCAGGTCGTGCATGTGGACGACGTTTTCGACCGCGGCGGCCCCGAATTCATCGGTGGCACCGAAGGAAAAGCCGGGTTTGAAACCGCCGCCGGCCAGCCACACGGTGAAGCCCCCCGGGTTGTGGTCTCGCCCGGTGCCGTTTTGTTGGGCATAGGGTGTGCGGCCGAATTCCCCACCCCACCACACGATGGTTTCGTCGAGCAATCCGCGGCGTTTGAGGTCGGTGATTAGCCCTGCGATGGGCTTATCGACCGCTTTGGCATGGTCGGCGTGTTTGGGCATGTTGGAGTGTTGATCCCACGCCGGGTTGGCGGAGTTGTCGCCATAGGTCACCTGGACGTAGCGGACACCGGCCTCGCTGAGCCGCCGTGCCATGAGGCATTGCTTGCCGAAGTTGTCCGTGGCCTTCTCACCGATGCCATAGAGAGCGAGCGTTTCTGCGGTTTCGCGGGAAATGTCCATAACATCGGGGGCATTCTGTTGCATCCGCCAGGCGAGTTCGTACGAGGCCACGACGGCTTCGAGTTCGGCATCCCCCGGTCGGGCACGGAGCTGTTCCGCGTGGATGTCGCGGAGTAGCTCGAAGTGCTCTTGCCGGAGCCGGGGCGGCAAGTGCGGGGCGAGGTTGCGGATAGTCGCTTCGCTGGCGGGAGCACCCGCCCGGCCCACCGGTGTGCCTTGATAAATCGCCGGCAAGAAGGCATTGCCATAGTTACGGGCACCGCCGTTGCCGGTGGATGGCGCGATACTGATGAAACCCGGCAAATTCTCATTTTCGCTACCCAGGCCGTACAACACCCAACTGCCCATGCTGGGGCGCACAAAGTTGGTGGCCCCACAGTGGAGAAAGAGCGTCGCTGGACCATGCGCGACCCCTTCCGTTTTCATCGAGTGGATGAAGCACAATTCGTCAATGACTTTGTTCACTTCGGGAAACAGTTCACTGGCCCATCGGCCGCTCTGGCCGTGTTGGGCGAACTTCCACAGCGGCTTCATGACGCGCTGCGGCGTTCCACGCATGCCGGTGTTGGCGATAATGCGGGCATCGTCGAACTTCAACTGTTTGCCGTCGTCAGCGATCAGCCGCGGTTTATAGTCGTAGGAATCGACATGGCTGACACCACCTTGCATGAACAGGAAGATGATACGTTTGGCCTTGGCCGGATGATGGCCCGGTTTGGCGGCCAGCGGATTCACTCGGGGCGCAGCAGCACGGGCCGCCAAACCGGCCAGCGCCAATGCCCCAAAACCACACGCGGTTTGCGACAACCATTGACGACGCGACAGTAACGGAAGCATAGTCGGTTCTCGTGTGGGGTTGGAAGGTCGGGGGGATGGTGGATTCCCAGGTCTGGGGTTCAGTTCACATAGCGAAACTCAGCCGAGGCGAACAACGCATGGAAAATGGCGGTCCAGGCCTCGGTGGCGGCTTGTTCGGTTTGGCCGCGCAGGTAGCGTTGGGCGACAGTCCGCTCGCCGGCTGTGGGTGCGCGGCCCAGCGTCAGCCGGTAGGCGCGGGTGAGGCGGGCGTCATCGTCGGGGTGTTTTTCGGCCAGTAAGCGTTTGGCCGCGAACTGGGCCTGTTCGATCACAAAGGGATGATTCATCATGAACAGGGCCTGCGGGGCGACCGTTGCACTGTTGCGCTGGCCGGTGACCATGCTCGGATCGGCAGCATCGAACACTTCGAGCATCTCGGGCAGGGCATTGCGGAACTGCGGCAAGTAGATGCTGCGGCGCTGGGAATGCGCTTGGTAGCCATAGTCGGTGGTGAGGGTGGGAGGAAAGGTCGGCCCGCCGCGGGTGAGATCGAGCTGCCCGCTGATGGCCAACACGCTATCGCGAATACACTCGGCTTCCAGGCGGCGGCGGAAGGCACGCCCAAAGAGTTTGTTCTCGGGGTCGGCCGCGACCGTCGCCGGCGCGCCGTTGGCACTTTGCTGATACGTCTGGCTCAGCACAATATAGCGCACGAGTTTCTTGACGCTCCAATCACTTTGGAAACGAATGGCCAGATGATCGAGCAATTCCGGGTGCGTCGGCCGCTCGCCGGTGGTTCCGAAATTATCAACCGTGCGGACAATCCCCGCCCCCATCAGCCAATACCAGATACGATTGGCCATGACACGGGCGGTCAGCGGATTGTGGGGGCTGGCGATCCACTCGGCCAGTTGCACCCGGCCACTCTGATCGTTGGGCATCTGCGGCGGCGGACCATGCAGGGCAACTGTCAGAACACCGCGGGGCACCACCGCACCCAAGTTATGGACACTGCCGCGAATATGGATGCGCGCGTCTTCAATAATCTTCTCCTCCACCACCGACATCACCATGTCGCGTTGGGGGCCGTTGGCTTGCAGTTTCTTCAATTCCGCTTCGAGAGCTGCAACCGTGGCGGTGGATGTTGGCGAGGGGGCGGCGGCCGCTTCGTTCTTCTCCAGGGGCAGGAAAACGACCGCATCCGCCGTGACATGCCCCGTGGTGCCGGCGTTGGAAATCAGCACATAAGCCAGGCCATTTTTCTCGAAACGATATTCCCCCAGCGAAACATAGCGGCCATCGATCGGAGGGGCCTTCTTCATATTCACGGTAACTTCGGTTTCGCCATCGGCACTGGCCACAACGATGCCGACATTGTCAGCCCGGCTATTTCCTGAGGAATACGCCAACCGCACTTCGTAGCGCCCCGGCGGTAGGGTGTCCGGCTGAAAAGTGAGAGTCTTCTCGCCTTTACCCGCGTTCAGATCGTGGACATAACCAGTACCAATGTAGGTTCCCGAGTGGACCGAAGGCATCCACTGGCCCACTTTTTTGGCTTGCGTATCGTCCACCACGATCCCCGGCACATCCCGGATCGCCAACACGCCGGCGGAAGGTGCCGCTGGTCCGGCGGCTTTCTTGGCCGCCGCGATCTTTGCTTGCAGGGCCGCCACTTCCGCCTCATGCTTTTTCACCGCCGCTTCCTGCGCCGGCTCCATGGGCAGCGGCACCTCCACCCACTTGGAGACGTTGGCGTGTTCCAGCGCTTTGGCGTTGCGAAGAATACCTGCCAACGCATAATAATCGCGCGTCGGAATGGGGTCGAACTTGTGATCGTGGCAGCGGGCACAACTGACCGTCTGCGCCAAAAAACCTTTGCTGATGACATCGAGTTGCTCATCGACCACATCCATGCGCAACATCTTCTTATCCTGCTCCTCCAAGTTGGTGTTGCCCAACTGCAAGAAGGTGGTTGCGATCAGTTGGCGTCGCCGATCGGCTGGGGTGGCCGCCGGAAGCAGATCACCCGCGATTTGTTCGCGGATGAAACGGTCGAACGGGACATCGTCGTTGAAAACAGCAATGACATAATCGCGATAGCGCCACGCTTCCTTAAAGATGAAGCCACGGAGCGTGACCGATTCCGCGTAGCGGGCAACGTCGAGCCAATGGCGCCCCCAGCGCTCGCCAAAATGGGGCGAGGCCAACAATTGGTCAACGAGTTTTTCGTAGGCGTTCGGGTCGCGATTGTGGACAAATTCATCGACCGCTTCGGGAGACGGTGGCAGACCGATCAGGTCGTAGTACAGCCGACGGATGAGAGTGGCCCGATCCGCCGGTGGGGCCGGAGAAAGCCCAGCCGCTTCCAGTTTCGCCACAATGAAGCGGTCGATGTCGTTGGCGATGCGTGCCGGATGACGGCTCACTTCCGGAACCACGGGCGCTTGCGGCCGTTGATAGGCCCAAAACTTCCGGCCTTCTTCAATCGTCAACCCGACTTGTCTTTTCACCCCGGTGTTGGCCGGGCGGCGGGGATCGGGTGCCCCCATGGCAATCCACTTCTCGAAATCTTGGATCACCGCCGCGGGCAGTGGGCCTTTGGGTGGCATGCGCAGGTCGCCGTCGTAACGCAACGACTGGAGCAACAAACTCTCCTCCGGCCGACCCGGTACGAGAGCCGGCCCGCTATCGCCCCCGCGCAGCATCTCCGCGCGGGAATCAAGCCGCAGGCTGCCCTTGAGCTTGTTGTTTTTCTGGGCTTCTGCCGAATGGCAACCGTAGCAGTGTTCCGTCAGCACCGGGCGAATCTTCTTCTCGAAAAACTCGACGTCCTGCGGCGTTAGCGGTTTCGGCTCTTCGGCCGCGGCCACACGGCCAGGCGCCATCAGCCCCGCCACAACGACGACAAAGCCCCCAACAACGCGCGCAAAGCCCAACGATTGCCGGATTGCCAAGCGCATCACCAACACCTGTGCCAACGGCGGAAAGTCGTTCCGGGAGGACCACCTCACCCAGGTGGTTCTACCCGTTCATTATGTCGAAGCGCACGCCGCAATGCAGCAGGAAATTCCCACAACGCCCCCCAAGAATGGCGTAGTTGTTAAATTTTTGTACACAGCCATACACCGCGGATGGAACGGCGTAGTTGTTAAATTTTTGTACAGAACCATACACCGCGGATGCCGGGTGGCTTCTTTCCCAGCGTCCCTAGCCTAGCGCAACTGGGAAGCGTTCTTAGCCTAGCGCAACTGGGAATTCTTTGGCCGGGGTCCACACCCCGGCCCAGTGGCTCCTCTCCCAGCGTCGATAGCCCGCCGCAACGGCTAGCACCCGAGTGCCACTCCCGAGCGGCAAAATGTCCCTTCATCCCTCGTCGACCTCTTGGAAATTGACATAAAGACATGATCCATATACACTTGCGGAAAACAAAATTTATGTAGATTTTGTGAAGAAAATAAGATAAATTGCGGTAGATTTATTCCTCACAATGGCCTTCGCCCTGAGCACGATGCTACCGGCATCAATGACCGAACGAGACTGAGATGACGGGAGGTGCGGCGTGCGGACAAATCCGCCGTGATGGCAGAAAGGAGGTAACGGATGGAACGCGTCAAACCCCGAGCGAACTTATCCCAGGTGGAGCGGAGGGGGCCAGCCACAATCCCCGCCACAATGGAGGATCGGGTCCTGACGATCGCGGCGATGGGGGGCGCTTTGGTCGGCTCGTTGGCCGGAACGGCGGTGGGCGTGTGGATCGATAGCGACTACGCGATCGGTTGCGGCACCGTGGGCACACTGCTGGGCAGTGGCTTGTTCGTCGCCGCGGTCTTGTATGGGCTGCTACCTCTGTGGACAGCACAGGCCGATTCGCGAAAGCAACGACCGCCACGGTGTCCATCACCGGCCGCCTGGGATGAGCCAGTGGCGGCCGCGTGGGATGAGCCGGTGGCGGCCGAACGTGTCGTTTCCTGATGCCCTGAGGGTGTTGTGGGGTGAATAGGCGGTTTCTGTGGCGCTACTTCTTTTGGAAGTATCTTTCCATCCTTTTCAGCTTCCGTGCTGTGGGGTGAATAGGCGGTTTCTGTGGCGCGACCGCTGGCTCGGATGATGTACGAGCGGAATATGGCCGTGTGCGGACGCTTCCCTTGAGGGTTTCTGTTGGCTGGCGCCGGCTCGGATGAGAAGCGGCCTATTATCGTTGGCCGAAGCCGAGGGGGCCGCGACCCGCGTCGGGGTCGCTGCGGTAGCCGAGCAACTGTTGCGTCAGAACGCCGCCGAACTCGATCAGTTCACGGATAGCCGCGGTGAAGTCCGCGTTGGTCACCTTCAAGGGGATGGTGGTTTCGCCGCGTTCGGCGGCCATGAGGGCCGCTTTGCGGAACAATTCGCTGATGAACGCGGGGCTAGCCCCCTCGGTCCGCTCCAACAGCGGCTCCTGATCGACCGCCGACAGATCCAGCCCCCGGCCGAAGTGAGCGAACAAGCGGCGGCGGCAGTCGCGGTCTGGCAGGGGGAAGTACACCGCCTGATCGACACGCCCCGGCCGCGCGGCCAAGGCACTTTCCAACACCCGCGGCCGGTTCGTCGTCAGGATGAAAATGACATCGGCTTTCGGCCCCAAACCGTCCATTTCGTCCATCAGGTCGTGGAGCAGCGTGGTATCGAAGCTTTGGCTGCGATCCACCGCGATCAGATCGACATCTTCGATGATAATGAGGGCCGGTTGGAGCAACCGGGCCAGGGCACACGATTCGCGGACAAAGCGGATTTGCCGCCCTGTCAGCAGGATCACCGTGTAGTTCGGGCAAGCCCGGGCCAAATACTTCGTCACCAGTGTTTTGCCCACGCCCGGGGGGCCGTGCAAGAGGATGCCATGCCGGGTTGAACGCCCGGCTTGGCGTAGCAGCTCCGCATGCGCTAGCAACCCGATGACATTCCGCTCCACCACTTGCAGCACGTCCTCGGGGAGAATGATTTCCTCGCGGGCAACGACGGGCAGATCGTGGAATTGAATTTGGAAGTCGTGGCCGATCTCTTCGTTGACATACGGGGCCTGTTCGACCACCAAGACCTGGCCGCGGTAGACGTTCCGCTGGGCCGCTTCGGCCAGAATGCGATCCAGCGCGCACCGGGCATCCTCGGCGGTTGCGGCCATCACTTCCATCGCCGAGCGTGACAACAGCACAACAAACGGCGGCATTCCCGGCGGACGGAGGAAATACAAGCCGCAGACGACCACGCGCACATCACCTGTCAGCGAGGTCGCTTTCACCGCATACTCCACCGGCAGGTTCCGCGACAGCTTCGCGTTCAGGCCGGAGGCCAGGTCTTCGTAGTAGCCAAAACTATAAATCCGCCGGGGCCGCGGGGTTATTTGCCGCAAGGTCTCGAGAGCTAAGAACAGATTGACGCGTTCCCAATTCGGCACTTTGCGCGTCAGGATCGTCGCTTTCTTCCAACTGGTGCCCAGGTGCCAGTGAATCATCCGCCCCAGCGACATCTGATAGACCGCGAGAACGGCCAGCAGAATCACCAACAACGCACCCAGAACAACAACGGCCGCGACATCCGACAGGTCCACGGCCCACAGCGGAAAGTAGGACAAGAGGCAACCTCAGAAACGGCGGAATCCCCAACGAGCGACGCTCGTTGGCCTTGTGTTCTACGCTAGCATGTCCACGCCGGTGAAGACAGTCTGTAGGCGTGCGAAGTTCGGTGCAACCAGCGACACATTGGCCCCAAGCTGTACAATAACACCATGTCTGCACACCCTCGAAGCAATCCTATTCCGATGTCGCACACCCGAGTTCAGCGCCCCAAAAGTGGGGCGGCCTTCGAGCGGGCCAAACAGGTCATTCCCGGCGGGGTCAACAGCCCGGCCCGCGCGTTCGGGGCTGTCGGTGGCAGCCCGCTTTTTATCGCGCGGGCCGAAGGACCGTTTCTCTATGACCTCGATGGCCACCGTTACCTCGACTTCATCGGCTCGTGGGGGCCGATGATCCTTGGCCACGCCCACCCGAAGGTGATCGAAGCCACCATCGCCGCCATGAAGAATGGTTCCAGCTACGGCGCCCCGTGCGAATTGGAAACGCAGTTAGCGGAACTGGTGATCGACGCTGTACCGAGTGTGGAGATGGTGCGGTTTGTGTCCAGCGGTACGGAGGCGACGATGAGCGCCATCCGTTTGGCCCGCGGGTATACGGGCCGCCAGCGGATTGTGAAGTTCGCCGGATGTTATCACGGGCATGTCGATGCGCTATTGGTCTCGGCCGGTTCGAGTGCGTTGACCCACGGCGTTCCCAACAGCCCGGGGGTGCCCCTCGGCTGCACCCAAGATACCGTCGTGCTACGGTATAACGACACCACAGCCCTTGTGGAACTGTTTCGCGCTCAGGGCGATACGATCGCCGGCGTCATCCTTGAGCCGGTCGTCGGCAACATGGGACTTGTCCCACCAACCGACGAATTCCGCCGCGAACTGCGCGCCCTGACGCACCACTACGGCGCCGTTCTCATCTACGACGAAGTGATGACCGGTTTCCGGCTCAGCTACGCTGGCGCTCAGGGGCTGTTGGGCGATTCCCCAGACCTCAGCTGCTTTGGCAAAATTCTCGGCGGGGGTTATCCGGTGGGGGCTTATGGCGGTCGGGCCGAGATCATGCGCCAGGTGATGCCTGCTGGTCCCGTGTTCCAGGCCGGCACACTCTCCGGCAATCCGGTCGCGATGGCCGCGGGTATTGCCACACTCACAGAACTGAAGGCCCATCCGCCCTACGCCCGGCTCGATGAGCAGAGCCGCCGCCTGGGAGTTGGTTTCACCCAAGCCGCGGCGGACGTGGGCATTCCAGTGCAATTCAACCGCGTGGGCAGCATGTGGACGCTCTTTTTTACCGCCACGCCCGTTCGCGATCTCGACACCGCCCAAACCAGTGATACCCAGCGCTTCGCACGCTTCTTCTGGGAAATGATGGATCGCGGCGTCTACTTGCCCTGCAGTCAATTTGAAGCCGCGTTCACCTGCGGTGCGATGACCGACGACCACATCGACCAAACCCTTCAGGCAGCCGCTGAAAGCCTCGCCGCCATCGCCCACGGCTGAACGCAGAGCCAATACGCCGGGGGGAACGCCCGCGCTCGGCCCTATCACGCCCACTTGGCAGCCGCCCGCGCCAGGCGACCATGGGGATGGAGAGCGGACCGATCCTCAAGGCCATTCCAAAATCCGAGAGAAACCGGATAACCCGGGGGTTGTCCGCAGCATCACCGGTGTTTTGAAACAACCCTGAGCCGCTATCCGAGGACCGCAACCACCGATCCGTTCGGCAATGCCGCGCCAGGTTCAGGCCGCCACGGACCACAATAGCCCCCCGCGAGCGGCTGCTCCGCTATCCTTTCGTGAGTTCCTCATCGACCAGGCGGCGGACCACCTCGTTGGGTGCCCCCTTGTTGGCCTTCATTACCGCCCCAACAATGGCCATTTTGGCTGCTTCCTTGCCGCTGCGGAAGTCGGCTACCGCTTTCGGGTTGGCGGCGATGGCCGCTAACACGGCGGCCCGCAGTGCGGTTTCGTCCAAGTCCTTGATCCCCGCTTGGGCCTTGGCGGCAGCCAGGTCCAGCCCTTGGGTGAGCATCAGTTGGAACACATCACGCCGGTCTTGCGAATTCGCCGGGCCATTTTTGATGAAGTCGGCAAAAGTGGCGGGGCTGATCGGAAAGGTGGTGATCGCCTCTTTGCGTTCGGCCAGCGCAGGATAAATGAGGTCGCTCATCCGGTTGGCGGCGGTCTTGCCATCACCAAGAGCTTGGGCGACGGCTTCAAAGTAAGCGACGGTCGCTCGCCCCTTGGCCACCAACACTTGGGCATCGTAGGCACTCAGACCGTATTGGGCCATGAGGCGTTGCCGCTGCGCTTGGGGAAGTTCGCCCATGGCCGCCCGGGCGGCAGCGATCTGTTCGGCCGTGACCACCACCGGCACCAGGTCCGGTTCGGGGAAATAGCGGTAGTCCGCAGCTTCTTCTTTGTGGCGCTGCACCACGGTGATGCCCCGGGCATCGTCCCAACCCGCCGTGGTTTTGAGCATCTTGCCGAAGCGGAAACGCCCTGCGCGGTCTTGGAGGTACTGTTCATAATGGCGTTTGGCCTCGTAGGCGATAGCCCGCCCCACCGCGCGAAAGCTGTTGAGGTTTTTGATCTCGACCAGTGGGGTGGCGTGGAAATCACTGTGTTCAGTGGCATGCTGCGTCCCAATGACCGGTACATGAATGTTGACGTTGGCATCGCAGCGGAGGGAACCTTCTTGCATTTCGCAATCGGAAACACCGATTTCGCGAAGCATCAGGCGAATTTCTTCGAGATAGGCGATGGCCTCTTCGGGGCTGTTCATGTCGGGGGCGGAAACGATTTCCAAAAGAGGAGTCCCCGCGCGGTTGAGATCAACCAGGGTATCCCCGCCGCGGCCGCTTTCGTCGTGCAGGTTTTTGCCGGCGTCTTCTTCCAGGTGCGCCCGAATGATGCCAATCTTTTTGGGAACGTACTCCTTTTTCGGGTCTTTGGCGACATTGATTTCTAGCCAGCCGTTGTGACTGAAGGGCAGATCGTATTGGGAAATCTGGTAATTCTTGGGCAGGTCCGGATAGTAGTAATTCTTGCGGTCCCATTTGGTGAAGCCGGGGGGATAACCCGGATGCGTGGCGATCTGACAGTTCAGCGCCAGCGCCGCCCGCAAGGCGAGTTCGAAGGCTTGTTGGTTCATCACCGGCAGCGAACCCGGCAACCCCAAACACACCGGACAGGTAGCGGAGTTGGGCGGCAGCCCGAACTGGTTTTTGCAACCGCAAAAGAGTTTGGTCTTGGTCAACAGTTGGACATGAACTTCCAACCCGATCACAATTTTGTACGGTTCGGCCATCGACAACTCCCGCACAGGCGGATAGCGGTGAAGAGGGAGAGTCCGAACGGACATTCTACGGCCTTACCCCCCGACCGAGAACGGAACAACCGCCACCGCCATGCCGACGACGCGCAAGGCCCAGATGAGGGCATTCCCACGCTCTGGCCGTGGCGAACCATCCCAACCAGCACCGGGGTGGTTGCCGCTTCCGTGCCCATCGTGAATGCAGGGGACGGACAGGTGACAAACCATCCCAACCAGCGCCAGGATAGTTGCATCCGACGGTGGGGCTTGATAGCTTGAAAGGCGCGTTCCATTCGCTCTCATCATCTCCGCGAGGCCAATATGCCGGTGGTGGAAGTGACTTGTCCGGGCTGTGGGGTGAAGTTAAAAGCCCCCGAAACCATGATCGGGAAAAAGGCCAAGTGTAAAAAGTGCCAGATATCGTTCCGCATCCCCAACTCGGCGACCATACCGCCCCCCAGCGCTGCCACGCCGCCGCCGGGTCCTACGGACGACGGCAAAACCGAGATCATGATGGCCCTACCCGTGGACGACGACAAAACCACCCTCTGGCCCACACCACCGGCTGAAGGTCTCTCGTCGCCGCCGTCCGCCCATCCGTTCGATTTTGGCCCGGTGAAAGCTCCAGTTCCCGCGCCGACCAAACCGGCGGCGGCCCCCACGGCCGCTTCCGCGGCTTCCCCACCTGCCCCATCCAAGCCGGCGTCGCCCTCCCCGATCACCCGGTCGAAGCCCGGGAAATCGCGCCCCGCCACGCCCGCGCAGCCATTGTCGTTGGACGACGATTACGACCCGTTGCCGCTGCCGAAAAATCCTGCGTCGGCTTCCCCCGAACCGCACCGCGAAGCCCCCTTGTCGCCACCGGCAACACATTCATCGTCCCCCGCCGGGGCTGATTCCGCCGCCGACGCAACCGACAACCCTTTCGCCGATTTTAGCCTCACCACACCACCGGTACCGCCACACCCGCCGGAGAAGAGCAACAAACAGGCGGAGAAGAGCAACAAACACAAGGAGCAACGCCAGGACAACACCTCGGCGGCTGATGCCGAAGCCCCCCCCACGCCGCGCTACCAGCGTCCCGAAGGCAAACGCGGCACCATCGTGGCTTTGGTGCTCAGCGGCGTATTCGCCATCGCTGCCCTGGCCCTGGGAATTACCGCGATCATCATCTTCCAGCAGCATCGCCACCCCCCCGAACAAGCCAAGCCGAACAAAGAGGCTGAACAACCCGCGCCGGCCCCGAATGAACCCAACCCGCCGCCGGTGCCCAAAGACCCCGAGCCGCCACCGCCCCCCAAAAAGAAAGAACCTGAACCCACCCCCCCACCGAAGCCACCAACCCCCGGCACACGACCTGCCGTCGTCTTCACACGACTCAATACCCTCACCCTCAGCCCGCTGCCGGCCAACCTCCGCCTCGACGACAAACCGACCCCCGAACTGATTCGTCACCTCGAAACACCACTGCCAACCATCAAACGTATCTTTCCCCCCGCCGATCCAGTCACCGGCGATACCTTTGTTCTGTCGCAAACCGCTGCGGCCGTTGGCGACGGTGGCGAAAAACTCGCACTCGATACCTACGGGCCAGCCGGGAATCGCTTGGCTGAAGCCCGCATCGAGTATCACGGCGATGGATCGCCCCAACCCATTGCCGACGTACACAGCTCCGCCGCCGGAACCTTCTTCCTCGCTTCCGTCCGCGGGAAGCTCCACGTCTGGTCATTGGGCGACAAACCGGCCAAAATTGCCGACGGCCTCAGCCCCTATGCCGAGAAACCCGAACATGCCAAAGCGGGTGTGGCCGCGGCGTTTTTTGCCGCCAATCCCAAACACGTGGTTCTCGTATCCACCGCCGGCGGCGTGCTGTTGTACGACCTCGAGACCAGTAAACCCCTCCGGGATTTCCTCCCTCCCCACAGTTTGCCGGGAATGGTCGCCCTGAATCGTTCCATCGCCAAAGCCCCCGATGGCGAATCGGTGGTGGTCGCGGTCGCCGGGGTGCTGTACCAAATCGCCGCCCAACCCGATTTGCGCTTGCTACGAAAGTATGACCTGGGCGGCGATGTGCACGAGTCGAAAGCGTTAGCCGTCAGCGGTAGCCCAGGACGGCTGCTGTATGTCTTCACCACCATCGACGACAAAACGAACCGACACGATGTGGTGATCCTGGGTTGCCCCTGGGCGAGGCCACCCAACCCGTAACCTACCGCTTCCCGTCCGGGATGGCCGGAGAAGCGAAATCCACCTTCTGGGCCAGTGAAGCGTTCGGCGGCGTCGCCACCGAAAATGCCGTCCTCTGGTTTGACGACCACGAGGGCAGATTCGTGCCGCTGGTGGTCACGCAAGTTCCAACCACCGGCTTGTACTTCGGCGGCCCAAACCACTTCTGGTACGCGCTGCCGCACGCCAAAGAAGAAAACAAGTGTACATTGATCGGCCTGCCAATGCCCTTCAATAGCTTCGCGGAGTTCCAAAAATCCAGTGGCTCGAACCGACCGGTGCGAACCGTGCAGATCGACAGCCGCGGACTCTCGAAATAAACACCCGCACTGGTGGCCGCCAACAATCATCGCCATCTCGCCCCCAGGGCAACGACCATCCACGGACTGCGGACATCCCAGGGCAGCCCCTCACCCAGAGACGGCCGCCGTTCGTGAGGTTGAATACGACCGCGGTTCGTGAGGATTTAGTGGTAGTGCGTGTATGAATTTCGCTTGAATTTCGCTCTCGGACGATGGCCGTGGGCGGCTGGGGAAGTTCGAGTGGCTGGGGCAGTTTGGCCCGCCGGCTGCCCCAGCAGCCGTAGTTCGTAACGGTTTTGGGGCCGTTTGTCCTAGTGTTGGCGTTGTGGGCTGAGCGATGGCAGACCTCAGAGTAGACTTCGAAATCGTCGGTCCACGCGGCGGGGCCGTTTGCCCCGGTGTTGGCGTCGTGGGGTGGTGCGGATGTCGATTTTTGGGTCCAATCGTGCCTGTGGAACGTCGGCGATTGTGAGAATGTCGCGCCGAAGTGCTAAGAGTTTATGAACATAAGAACACTCATCCCGTTTTCATCGTTTTTCCCCCCGATTGGCACGCAACATCGACTCGAAAAACGTCAATATTGGTCGGCGCTGGGATCGGGATAACTGTAAAAGCGCTGGGGGCAGAACGAGGGGGTTCGCGGCGGGATCGCGCACGCCATTTCGCACCCTATTCCCAAGGGTCGGGCTTTCGGCGCGCACACCCCAGAGGCCGGGCTTTCGGCGAGGACGCTACACAGGCCGTTATGGAACGTTTGCAAACTGACAGGTGTGATATTCCGAAGGGTTAGGTGTGATATTCCCAAAGGTTGGGTGTGCTATTCCCAAGGGCCGAGCTTTCGGCTAGGGCGTCGCAGGGGCTGAGGCTTCAGGGGGGGCCAGGGAGGCGTGAAGACCCGTGGTGTCGGGGGCAAAGGCGTTTTTCATCGGCAAGCGAATGATGAACTTGCTGCCCTTCTCCGGAATGCTTTGGACGAGAATATCGCCACCGTGTTCGCGGACAATCTTGCGGCTGACCGGTAATCCCAAACCTGTGCCGCGGCTGCCCTTGGTGCTGACAAACGGCTTGAAAATGTCGTCGAGATTTTCCGGAGCGATACCGGGGCCGTTATCGAGAACGATGATCTTCACCCACGCCCCGTCGGCTTCCAGAAGTGTTTGCACTGCGAGTTTGGCCTGCGGACGGCCTTCGAGGGCATCGAGGGCATTGGTCACCAGATTCAACACAGCGCGATGAATTCCCTCGGGGTCGCACGGGACGGCGGCGACCCCCGTTCCGGGGTGCCATTCAACCGTGATCCCCTGCTCGGTCGCACGCCCGCGGACCATCTCCAGAATCTCTTCGCACAACTGGTTGAGGTCTGTCGGCTCAAGGGCGGGTTCTCGTTCCTTCGAGTAACTGAGCATGTCGAGAATCAGTTCGTCGATGCGGGCTTGATTGCGTTCCACCAGCTTCCAGCCTTTGAGCAACAGTTCCTGGTCGTTGTTTTTGAGGGCGCTGCGAACCATGTCGGACCCAAAGCGGACTGCTTGCATAATGTTCTTGATATGATGCGAAAGAGCTGCGATGGTCTGACCCACAGCGGCCAGGCGTTCGGCGTTCACCAACGCCTGATGGTAACGGCTTTCTTCCACGGCGATGGCGGCCTGGTGGGCGATGGCACTGGCCAGATGCAGATGATCCTCGCTGAACTTGCCGTTCTCCAATCCCCGGCTGACCACTTGTTTGAGAGTCGATTGCGTATCAAGAAACAACACCCCCACCACTTCGCGGCGACCCTTCATCGGCACACAGATCACCTCGCGAATGTTGTGCCGATATAGGCTATCGACCTGGCGAAAACGGTTATCGGAGGCAATGTCGGATAATAACACCCCTTGCTTTTCGTGCAGCACATACTCCACGACAGTCCGGCTGACGGCGAGTTCCTCCTGCCGGTTGATACCATCGCGGTAGCGTACGGCTTTGGGGATCAGTTGGCCGTCGTCGTCGCGGAGCATGAAACAGCCGTGATCGGCTTCGATGGACTTGAACACAAGGTCCATGACGGTGTTCAAGAGTTGGTCAACATCGAGGATGTGGCTGACCGCTTCGGCGGTTTCATAAAGGGCGGCGAGGCTGGCCAGGCGGCTGCGGAGCCAATCGGTGGCCGCGGCTGGCCGGGCAAGAATCTGGCTACCGGCATCGGCCGCCACGGTGCGGACAATCGCCGACGCCAGGTCTTGCTCTGGGCGGGTGTGCAGGCGGACCCGTTCGGTCAGATCGTTGGCCGGACCGGGGGATTCGGGCCGGCCCACAATGAACATCAGTACGGTTTGGCCGATGGTGATGCTATCGCCGCTGCGGATCGGGGCCGATTGCACCGGGCGGCCGTTGAGGAGCGTGCCATTGCCGCTGCCCAAATCGTGCAACTCATAGCCGCTGGCGGTGGCACGCAGTTCCAGATGCCGCCGCGATACTTGCGTGTCGTGTAGGGAAACCGCGTTGGTCGAATGTCGACCAATCGTAATCACCGGACTATTGATGTCGAACTGCTTCCCTTCATCGACACCGCGAACGACGATCAATCGGGGCACGTCCTTCTCCTGAGGTAGGGCATTTCTACCTTATCACGCCGACATGTGAACTTACCACGCCGATACGTCAAGAACAATCAGGGCGATGTCTCCATCGGGGGGAGTTACCGTTTTCCACCCTGAGGACCACCGCTTTCCTCAAACCCGTTTGGTAACTACACTGCGCAGGACATGCGGCCGTCATCCGCCGTCCATCCTACCCGGAGAAGTGCTCATGAAACGCCGATCGCAACCGCCGGACCGTCGCCTGTTTCTGACATCCACTGCCATCGCACTGACTAGCCCGTTTTGGACGATTCGTGGGGCTTATGCGGAAGAACTGACACGCACCCCCGCGCAAACCGAAGGGCCTTTCTACCCCAACAAACTTCCCCTCGACACCGACAACGATTTGCTCATCATCAACGACGCCATCACCCCAGCAGTGGGTGAGATCACCCATCTGACCGGCCAGGTTCTCGATGCCAAAGGCCGGCCCTTGAACAACGCCGTGGTGGAAATTTGGCAATGTGATGCCAATGGTGTTTATCTGCACACCAATGATAGCGGCCTCAAGAAAGACAAACAAGACAAGAATTTCCAAGGCTTTGGCCGTTTCATCACGGGCAAAAGCGGTGAGTATTATTTCCGCACCATCAAACCCGTGCCCTATCCGGGGCGGACGCCACACATTCACTTCAAGATCAAACAAGGGCGCCAGGAATTGCTCACCACACAGTTGTACATCAAGGGCCATCCTGGTAATGAGAAGGACGGCATTTGGCGCGGTATTCGCGACGAGAAGCAGCGCAACGCGGTGACGGTCGATTTCACGCCGGTGAAGGGATCGAAGTTGGCGGAGTGGAACGCCCATTTTGTGATTATTCTGGGCGTCACCCCCGGGGAGTGAATGGGTCGGCTCGCGGACCGGGCACGAGCTGCTTGCGGGCGTCAACCGAGACGACGGCCCGCAAGCGATCAATCCGGCGACACTGTGGACGTGGGGCCTATTTGAGTTTCGTGCTGGCGCTGCCACGAATGGGGCCAGCGAGCGTCATTTCCACGTCAATGTCGTCCATTTTGACGGTGCCGGCCATTTTAATCTTGCCGGTGAACTCTTCTTTGACCGCCACGCCGGTGGTCAGGGATTTCCAGGTGGTGATCTTCATGTCCATTTCCACATCGACGGTGGGTTCGCCATCTTCTTTCATTTTGGCGGTGATTTTGGCCTCGGAGGTGATGACCGCGACTTTCTCGTTGTTGTATTCTTCCACTTTTGTGAACTTTTGTTTCACTTTGCCCTTGACATCCGTGAAGGAATTGCCTAATAATTTGTTCAGTGCGGTGGCATCGACGGTCCAGGTGTGACCGACGGGGACCTTTTCCGCCGGGTACAGATCGTCGTCGTTTTCGATACCCAAGCGGTTATTGAGTTCTTTTTTCTGTTTGTCGGTGGGTTTGGTATCGAGCAGCGTATGTTTCCATTTCTTGCCGTCGCGTTCACTGATGATGGTTTCTTTTTCGAGGGCGGTGGGTTCGGTTTGCTCCAATTTCTCGCCCATGAAGTTGGCCGTCACATCGGCGCGTTCGGTGATGATTTTGATTTTGCATTTGGTCACGTTGCGGCCATCCACGGCTAGCACTGTGGCTTCCTCTTCACTGGTGACCACCAAATCGAGCTTCATGGCAATGTTTTGCCCCATGATTTTCATGGTGGTGTCGGCATCTTCAATTTTCAGCACCGATTTACTGATGAAAATTTGCTTTTCTTTGGGAGCCGGGCCGCGCAGATCATAGACCTCATCGGCGGCATGGCTGAGAATGGGCGTGGTACCAGTGGCGACCAACGCCGCGACAAGCAGGGAGAATGTCCGCATGAGTGATGCTCCTGTGAAGGTAAGCGTACCGCCCCCGTCATCATCGAGTTTCGTGGCTACGAGGGCAAGATGAACTTGGGGATTGTAACAACCGTTGAATTTCCGCGTACGAAACTTGCATCGACGGGAAGGCCAGTTCCGCGGGGTCGATTTCCGCTGGGAACTTCCAGACAATACCCGCGACGCCATCGAGGGGTTTCGCACAATCGGCTTGCCGGGTATAGGCCAGGAAGATGAGATCGACCACAGGATAGGTCACGTCGCGGTAGAAATACTGATTGGGGTGCGATAGAACAAACGTCAGGTGGTCGATATCAAGCCCCACTTCTTCACGAATTTCACGGCGCAGGCCATTTTCGGCACTTTCGCCGATATCGATGAAACCACCAGGAATGGCGAATTTCCCCGCCGCCGGCTCGTAGGCCCGGCGGATCAGTAACACGCGGCCATCAGGAGCCACCACCCAGGCCGCTGCGGCTACCGTGGGGTTGAAGTAGTAGGTCAACGCGCAGGCGCTGCAACGCAGCGGATTTTGCCCCCGATGCGATTCGTTGCGGGGAGCACCACAACGCGGACAGAAGCGGAATAGCTCTGCTGGCAACATGGCCGGTGTGCCTCGTGATGGATTGTTGCCACCGACCCAAGGCCTTCGTGATGCGGACAGTGGCCACGGCCATGCTCTGAGCAACTTGGGCGCGTGGCCAGCGTGGGCCTGATGGCCACAGCCATGGATCGATCCACGTCAGCAGACTGTGTCAGCATACTGTGTACTGTGTCAGCATACTGTCATGGCCGGCTGTCATGGCCGGAGTGTGCCCAACGATGGGCTATCGCTGCGGTTCCAACCTTCGCGAACAAACACGCCCCAACCGACGATTGGGGCGTGCCGTTCGTTTCCGACCGCAGGAAGCGTTGCTCACTTTTTCTTGACGATTTTGGTGATTTGATAGTTTTTGCCGGCGTCGGCCAGCCATTGGGTGAAGGCTTCCTTGGTCTTCTCGACGAAGTCTTCCCCGGGTTTGACCATCGGATACCGCCAGCCATCCTTTTCGTTCAGCCCCAGCAAGCTGAAGGCCATGAAGGCGTTGGGGGCGTTGGGGTCGATCGTGTCGGTTTTCCAGTTCCCTTCGGCGATCGCCCGCAGCAGCAGTTGGCTTTCTTCTACGGGGATTTTGACGTTCTCAACCTCCTGCGCGGCTTCGGGGTAAGTGCGGTATTTGTTGATGAGCACGGTGGCGGCGAAGAGGCGATCGTCGGCTTGGGTGCTTTTGAGGGCCTTGATGGGGTCGGCCAGGGCAGCGGCGCCTTTCTTGGCCAATTCGAGTTCTTTTTTGTAGTTTTCCGCCTTGGCTTCGGTCGGAGCCATGATGGGGTTGATGATGTAGAACGAGCCGCTGTGGTGCTTGGTGAGGTAGAACAAGCCCTCGACCCCCTCGGCGATGTTCACAGGGGGGAGGCCGCCGCGACCAGGCCGCACTGGTGGAACCGCAGGATCGCCGGGCGCTGCGGGCGGCGGAGGGATGAAACCGAGTTTGATATGGGTCAGGTTGTCGGCTCCCAGGATCGGAACGTCCACTTTGATCACGGCCACTTTGTAGTCCACTTTATTCGGATCACCGGGGTACTGGCTGGCGCTGACGGTGTCCTTCTCAATGGCTGTGATCTTGCCGACGATGACGGCATCAGCCCGCACCAGCTTTTGCACGGGGGTAAAGGCGGGCATCA